>NZ_OZ388079.1:2727904-3409881 GCF_977993705.1 Pacificispira sp. HM-600 | reverse complement strand
CTAGGGCGTGTCTGATAATTGGCGGGCCCAGGCGATGACGGCGTTCAGGATCACGGCGGCGCGGTAGACGATTGCGTGTTTGTCGTAGCGGGTGGCGAGGCCTCGCCATTGCTTGAGTTGGCAGTACTGGCGTTCGACGACGTTTCTGTTCTTGTAGTCGACCTTGTCGAGTGCGACGGGCCTGCCGCCGCGTGGTCCGCGCCGGACGCGGTGTCCCTTCTGGTCGTTGGGCTCGGGGATGACGGCCTTGATCCCACGCGAGCGCAGGTGGGCGCGGATCGCGCGAGACGAGTAGGCCTTGTCGGCGCGCACCGCGTCGGGGCGCGTTCTGGGGCGACCGCTTCCACGTGCGATGCGCAGCTGTTCCATCAGAGGCAGGAACATCGGTGAGTCACCGGACTGGCCCGGTGTGATCAGTGTCGCCAGCGGCAGGCCGTTGCCGTCGACGAGCTGGTGGATCTTTGTCGACAGACCACCGCGGGAGCGGCCGATCCCGTGATCAGGCGGCTCGATCCTCGGATTCGTGTAATTCGATCCAGCCCCCTGTGAGGCGGGTGGTGTTCGTTGCGTGCTGATGCGCCCGCGCGATGGTGGAGTCCACCGACAGCGACCAGTCCACCAGCCCGGCCGCATCCGCGGCCGCCGTCAGCTTCGCGAACACCGCATCCCAGGTGCCGTCCTTCGCCATCCGGTGATGCCACGTCCACACCGTCTGCCACGGGCCAAATACCTCGGGCAGATCCCGCCACGCGATCCCCGTCCGATACCGGTAGATGATCGCCTCGACCATCACCCGCGCATCCGCGAACGGACGGCCCTTGCGCCCCGTCGGGCGAGGCAGCATCTCCTCGATCAATGACCACTGACTATCGGAGAGCACCTGAAACCGCGACATGACCCCAGCATCCCAGCGAGTCGGCGAAACATTTCTCAGACACGCCCTAGCGCCCGAACTCGGCTTCGATCTGGGCGATCTGCCCGAGCCGCTGGGCGTGCACGCCGCCCTTGAATGGTGTGCCGAGCCAGCGGTCGATCAGCGCGAATGCCGTGTCATCCGTTACGACCTTCGTGCCGATGACAATCACGTTGGCGTCGTTGTTGCCGCGCGAGATGTCGACTGAGAACTCCGAGTAGGCCAGTCCGGCGCGCACGCCTGGCACCTTGTTGCACGCGATGACCTCGCCCTGGCCGCTGCCTCCGACGATCATGCCGACGTCGGCCTCGCCCGCTGCGACGAGCTTGGCGACGGCCGCGCACAGCGGGGGATAGTCGACGGTGTCGGACGTGCCGGGGCTGAGGTTCGTGACGAGGTGCCCTCGTTGGGTCAGCAAAGGCACGACGCGCTCGATGAGGCCGACGCCGTGGTGGTCGCCAGCGATGGCGATGCGCCTGAAGGTGGGCATCATCCCTCGAGTCCGAGCGTGGTGTCGGCGAACAGGTCCTCGATCTCGGGGCGGCGCGTGACGATGCGCTGCCGCATCGCCGAGTCCAGGAGGGCGTCGAGCGTGGCGCGGTTGGGCTCGATGCCATACGGCAGGGGGTCACCGCCCGAGAGCTCCATGACGCGGCGCAGGATGCGATCCTGCCGTCCACCGTCGGTGGTGCCGTTGCCGAGGCGGTCGACATAGCGTCGCTTGGCTTCCGCGAAGAGTGCGAAGAGGGTGGCCGCGAGTTCGGGGCGCTCCCGCAGGAGGTTGTCGCGCACCACGACGAGGTGGTTGATGGGGAACACGCGCGTGCGACGGAACACGTCGGCGGCCACGTCGTCGGCGTTCGCGATGAGTTGCACCACGTCGGGGTGATCGATGTTCGCGCCGACGACCGCGTCGAGCTCGCCCGTGAGCAGGAGTTCCTCGAGGGTGCGACCCTCCGGCGCGCGCGTGACGTTCTCCGGGGCGACATAGGACTCCACATGCTCGTCGCCAGAGCAGACCCACGTGACGGAGTCGAGATCGAGGCCCGCGGCCGCGAGTGCGGTCCTTCCCCACACGCCGGTCGTGACGGTGTAGCCGCGGTTGACACCGATGCGTCCGCCAGCGAAGTCGGCGACGGGACGCTCGGCGTTCGCGCGAACCACTTGCGTCGCTCCGTGGTGGAAATCGCGGACGAGGAAGACGGGCAGCGCTGTGAAGGCCACGCCGTGCTCCCTCGCGGTGATGTAGGTCGTTAGGGCCATCTCGGCGACATCGAACTCGAGGTTCCGCACCATCTTGCGGAAGCCCTTCACCAGCACGGGTTCGTGGACGAACTCGAGCGGGGCGTCTGGCGACGACACGTCGCCGTCGATGAGGGCGCGATTGGCTCCCTGGGGCCTCGTCAGGGTTGAAAGGGTCATTGGTCCTCCGCGTTGAGTAAGTTCCGTATGGAGGATGCTACCGTGGTCAGACCATTACTCCAATCGTAAGCTCAAGGATGTGCTATGACTGACCAGGTGCTCGCAGCGGTACGGACCGCACCAGAAGTCACCGAGATGCGCGAGTTCGCGAAACCCGCGATCGACGCGGACTCCGCCCTGCTCAAGATCGAGGTCGCGGGCATCTGCGGCACCGACGCCAAGCTCTACTTCTCCCCGCCGGACACGCCGGCCACGCGCGGCCCCGTCATCATGGGGCACGAGAACGTCGGCGTGATTGTGGAGGCGGGCGAACGGTTCAAGATCCGGCATGGGCTCGAGGAGGGCGACCGCGTCTTCGTCGAGCACTACGTCGCCTGCTACAACTGTGAGTGGTGTCGCATCGGTGAGTACCGGCACTGCGAGGCGACCGACTGGCGCACCAACCCCGACGCGCGACGCTTCGGGTACACGTCGAGCGACATGCCCGGGCGACTCTGGGGCGGCTTCTCGGAGTTCATGTACCTGCCGTGGAACTCGGTCCTGCACCGCATCCCGTCGAGCGTCACGCCCGAGCTCGCCGGGCTCGTCATGCCCCTCTCGAACGGCATCGAGTGGGCGCTCCTCACCGCTGGTATCGGCTACAACGACACCGTGCTCATTCAAGGGCCCGGTCAGCAGGGACTCTCCCAGCTCGTCGCCGCCAAGCAGGCTGGCGCTTCGCAGATCATCATGACCGGCACGACACGCGACCGTGAGCGATTCGACCTCGCGCTCGAGCTCGGCGCAGACCACGTCATCGACGTCCTCACGGAAGACCCGCGCGAGCGCGTCATGGACCTCACGGGCGGCCGCGGCGTGGACTTCGTGCTCGACTGCACGTCGCGCGCCGGGACCGCGCCCCTTCTCCTCGGTGTCGACGTCCTCAAACGTCGCGACGGCACGCTGCTCATGCAGGGCGAACTCGCAGCCTTCCCGGACTTCCCGCTCAAGGCCATCACTGAGAAGTCGATCACCATCAAGTCGGCGCGCGGGCACTCGTACCGCGCATGCGAGCTCGCTGTCGCGCAGGTCGCATCCGGCCGCTTCCCCCTCGAGAAGCTCGCGACGCACCGCTACGGCATCGACCAGGTCGACCACGCCATTCGCGTGCTCGCGGGACAGACCGACGAGGACGCCATCCACATCTCGATGATGCCCGCCCTCAATGGGCAGCCGGGCGGCCGCGTGAAGGAGGGAGGTCGCTGATGTCGGGCCTCGTCGTCAGGAACCCCCCGCGCACCCCTATCGACCAGCTCGACGCGCTCGCGGAGTACGGCATCGCGACCGTGCACGAGGCGCAGGGGCGCACGGGGCTCCTCGCCGCCAACATCACGCCCGTTCAGAGCGGCGTGCGAATCGCTGGCTCGGCCGTCACGGTCACGGTTGCCCCGGGCGACAATACGACCATCGCGATCGCCGTCGAGCAGTGCCGCGAGGGCGACGTGCTCGTCGTCACGCCGACGAGCCGGTCCGACATGGGCTACTTCGGCGACCTCCTCGCCACGTCCCTCAAGCACCGCGGCGTGCGCGGCATCGTCATCGACTCGGGCGTGCGCGACGTCGCCGACCTTCGCGACATGGGCTTCCCGGCGTGGTCGCGGTGCGTCACGGCAGAGGGGACCACGAAGGGCGTCCTCGGTGACGTCAACGTGCCCATCTCGATCGCGGGTCAAATCGTGCGCGCGGGAGATGCCGTGGTTGCGGATGACGACGGCGTCGTTATCGTGCCGCGCGAGCACGTCCCCGCGGTCATCGATGCGGCCCGTCGACGCGAGGAGAAGGAGGCGGTCTCGCGTGCTCGCTACCAAAACGGCGAGATCGCCCTCGACGTCAACCACATGCGAGACCTCATCGCGGCGTCGGGCGTGCGGTACGTCGACTTCGAGGACTGGAAGAAGGAGGCATCGCGATGATCATCGACATCCACGGCCACTACACGACGGAACCCGCGCCCCTCAAGGAGTTCCGGGCGGCTCAGCTGCGCGGCGAGTCGCCGAGCGTGCAGGCGCTCGCCGCGCAGGTCTCTGACGATGCCATCCGGGAGAGCGTCGAGCAGAACCAGATGCGCGTCCTGCGCGAGCGCGGCGGTGACATGATGCTCTTCTCGCCTCGTGCCGCCGGCATGGAGCACCACGTGCCCGATGCGCGTGTCGCGACCGCATGGGCCCAGGCGTCCAATGACCTCGTCCACCGCGTGAGCGAGGCGTTCCCCGCGCAGTTCGCACCCGTCGCGCAGCTGCCCCAGACGCCCGGGGGCAACTGCGACGCGGTGATCGCTGAGCTCCGCCGCACCGTCAGCGAGCTCGGGTTCGTCGCCGCGAACCTTAATCCCGACCCGTCGGGCACCTGGGCAGGACTGCCCCTCACGGATGCCTCGTGGTTCCCGATCTACGAGGTCGCCGAGCAGCTCGACGTTCCGCTCATGGTGCACGTGTCCGCGGCGTGCAACCCGAACTTCCACACCCTCGGGGCGCACTACCTCAACGCGGACACGAGCGTGTTCATGCAGCTCCTGCAGTCGGACCTGTTCTCGCGCTTTCCGGGGCTACGCTTTGTCATTCCGCACGGCGGCGGGGCGGTGCCCTACCACTGGGGTCGGTACCGGGGCCTCGCGATGCGCAATGGCTGGCAGGACCCGTCCGAGCTCCTGCGCAATGTCTTCTTCGATACGGCGGTCTACCACCAGCCCGGCATCAACCTCCTGCTCGACGTCGTGCCCGCCTCGAACGTGCTCTTCGCTTCCGAGATGCTGGGCGCTGTGCGGGGCGCGGACCCGGAGACGGGCGTCGAGTGGGACGACACGCTCAGCTACCTGCGCGCTTCGGAGAAGGCCCGCGCGAACTGGGACGCGGTCACGCGCGACAACGCGCTCCGCGTGTACCCGCGACTCGCCAAGCGTCTCGCCCAGGCTGCATCGTGAGCAGGCTCGCCCTCACGTTCGCGTGCGGCGACTACGATCGCACGCGGGCCATCGAGGAGGGCCGCATCGTCCCTGACGGCATGGATGTCACGTTCCTGCGCCTCCCCGTCGAGGAAACCTTCTTCCGCATGGCGCGGCACCGCGAGTTCGACGCCGCCGAGATGTCGCTCTCCACATACGTTTCGACGCTCAACGCCCTGGACGCGGGCGAGACCCCGCCGTTCGTCGCGCTTCCCGTCTACACGTCGCGGCAGTTCCGGCACGGCGGCATGTTCGTCAACCGGCACGCGGGAATCCGTACGCCGGCCGACCTGCAGGGCAAGCGAATTGGGATGCCCGAGGTGCAGCTGACCGCCTGCGTGTGGCAGCGCGGCATCCTCGCGGACCGTCATGACCTGCCGCTCGACGCATCGACGTTCTTCACGGGAGGCCAGGAGAAACCGGGCCGTATCGAGAAGGGGGCCGTCGCGGTGCCATTCGACGTCCGGCGCATCCCCGAAGACCGCACGCTGTCTGACATGCTGGCGACGGGCGAGATCGACGCGCTCCTGTCGCCGAGGATTCCGAGCTCGTTCGCTGGCGGCGGCGGAGACGTCGTTCGCCTGTTTCCCGACGCGAAGGCGGCCGAGCAGGCCTACTTCGGCGACACCGGGATCTTCCCGATCATGCACGTTGTCGTGCTGAAGCGCGAGCTCTACGAGCGGCACCGCTGGATCGCCCAGTCGCTCACGAAGGCGCTCATGCACGCGAAGGCCGACGCGAGCGCCCGCATCTACGACTCGTCAGCGCTCCACCTCATGGAGCCCTGGCTCATGCAGCACCTCGAGGAGGCACGAGAGCTGCTCGGCGACGACTTCTGGTCGTACGGGCTCGGCGAGAAGGACCACCACGTGCTCTCGACCTTCCTCCGCTATCACCACGAACAGGGATTGTCGCGATCGTTGCGTTCGCCCGAGCAGCTCTTCGCGCCCGAGGCGCTCGAAGCCTTCGTTATATGACGAGTTCCCCTCGGGGCGCACCGAGATGCGCCTTGAGGGGAATCTCCAGGTCTGCGGCCGCATCCTGCGGGATGTTGCCGCCGGTCTCGAGGATGCGTCGTGCGGCCATGTAGTCTCTCGTCGCGTTCACGGCCTCGACGGCGATGAGCTGGCCTTCGCGGTAGTAGAGGGCGCAGAACTGCTCCGCCGCGATGTCGCCCCGCGGCACGACCGCGTCGTAGCCCATCGTGAGGCCGGCCATCTGCAGCTTGAGGTCTCCCTGGTCCGACCAGAACCACGGCACCGCTTGCGTCGTCGGCTCGATGCCGAGGAGTGCGGCGGCGGCCGTCTTGGCCTGCGCGATGGCGTTGGGCACCGACTCGAGGCGCACCTGTCCGTGGATTTCGTGCTGCGCGATGGCGCAGTCACCCGCCGCGACGATGCCGGGGATGCGCGTGCGGCCGAACTCGTCGACGACGATGCCATGGTCGTTCGCGAGCCCAATGGATGCGGCGAGCTCGGTGTGAGGGATGAGTCCGATGCCGACGACGACGACGTCAGCGCCGATGACATGCCCATCGGAGAGTTCGACGCCGGATACCCGATCGACGCCCTGGAAGCCGGACACCTTCGCGTTGAGCTCGATCTGGGTACCGCGGCGCTTGTGCGCGCTCAGGTAGAAGTTAGACATCTCTGGCGCGACGGCACGTGCCATGAGTCGCTCCTGGGCCTCGAGCACGACGACGTTCTTGCCGTTCGCGGTTGCCGCCGCGGCGATCTCGAGTCCGACGAAGCCGCCGCCAACGACGACGACGCGTTGGGCGCGATCGAGGTCCTGCTTGAGGGCCACGGCGTCGTCTAGCGTGCGGAGGTAGTGGATGCCCGTCAGTTCGGATCCCGGGGCAGCCATGCGTCGCGGCGTGCCGCCGACCGTGAAGGCGAGCCGCTCGAAGGGCAGCGTCTCCCCGGTGCTGGTGCGCGCGACACCGTGCGATGCGTCGGGCTCATCGAGTTCGATGCTCTCGACCCACTCGCCGCAGCGCACCACGATGCCGTGCTGGTCATAGAAGTCGGCGCCGCGGAGTGCGATGTCGCCAGCGACAGCCGTGCCGCTGAGGAAGGCTTTCGACAGCGGCGGGCGCTGGTACGGCAGATGGGTCTCGCCGCCGATGACGGTGATTGCTTGAGTGTCCCCGAGTTCGCGCAGGCTCGTGGCGAGCTGCAGTCCGGCCTGTCCGGCTCCGATGACAAGTGTTCCTGCGCCTACACGCGACGTTGCGGTGGTCATGGCATCCCCTTTCGGTATGACCATTAGACCACAATGCGCAAACGTGTGCGATCTACTCGAAGGAATCTCCCTGCGTGACGCGTTCCGCCGTGCGCCTGAGGTGGGTGCCTAGGATCTCCTGGGCCAGGTCGAGTCGTCGCTGCTCGATCGCGTCGACGATCGCCGAGTGCTCCTCGACGCCGCGCGATCCCATGTCTGGCGCCACGGACCGCGCCTCTTTGAGGGACGAGAGCACGGGGCCGTGAAAGCTCTCCATGAGGGCCTCAAGGGCCGGATTGTGTGTGCAGGCGGCGAGTCGCACGTGAAAGGCTGCCGACATTGCTGTCTCGTACTCGCCTCGCTCCTTCGCCTCGGCTGCTGCTGCGACGAGACCGCGCAGGTCTTCGATGTCATCGGGTGTGGCGCGCTCGATGACGAATGGCAAGATGCCGAGTTCGAGCACCTGTCGCGCCTCGGTCACCGCTGCTGCGGTGATCGGCGAGAGGGAGAGGAGTTGTGCGAGGTTCGCGCCGACGAGCTCGGCCGACGGGGACGTGAGGAACGAGCCGCCGTGCGCGCCCAGCCGCACCTGGATCAGCCCGGTCGCCTCGAGGACGCGAAGCGCTTCGCGCACCGTCACGCGGCTGACGCCAAGCTGCTGACACAGTTCGCGCTCATTCGGTAGGCGGTCGCCTGGCTTGAGGCTTCCGTCACGGATGAGTTGCTTGATCTGATCGACGATCACATGCGAAGCCCTGTCCACGTTCACGCGGGTGAATCGAGGGCTGGCGGAGCTGAGTTCTTCAGTGTCGGCCAATACGCCGTCTCCTTCATCGGATTGCGTCACGAGGGCGGTCCGCGCAATGCGCGTCGCAGCGTGCGCGACTGCCTCAACGATATCGGCTTCTTGACTGATGGGTCATAGGTGGTATGGTCTATCCATTCGCGCGATGGGTAGACTAAACGTCTTACTCGCCGGGCGGATCGTCAGACACAACGATGTGAGAGAGGCTCGCGACTGTTGTACATGCCATACGGATGGGCTCCGGCCCCGCACGTGAAACCGCCGGGATCAGAACCGGCTGAAGGCTCCCGCCGCGCTGGGAGTGAGTCGTGATCGAAGCCATTACCAGCGGTCTCACGCAGCTCTTCCAGTGGGAGACCCTCGCACTTATGGTGCTTGGGATCTTTATCGGCTTCATCGTCGGCATCCTTCCGGGCCTCGGCGGCGCCGTCGCCATCGCACTACTTCTCCCGTTCACATTCGCGATGGAGCCCGTCCAGGGCATCGTCTTCCTCCTGAGCATGTGGATCGTGACCGGTACGGCCGGCGACATCACGTCGGTGCTCTTCGGCATACCGGGCGAGGCGACATCCGCAGCCGCCGTGCTCGACGGCTATCCCATGACGAAGAAGGGACAGGGTGGACGCGCGCTCGGCATCGTGCTCACGAGTTCCACGATCGGCTTGATCTTCGGCGCAATCGTGCTCGGTGTCTTCATCACCATCATCCGGCCACTCGTCCTCATGCTGGGAGCGCCAGAGTTCTTCATGCTTGTGCTGCTGGGACTCGCGTTCGTCGTGACACTCTCCGGCAAAAGCCCCGCGAAGGGCATGGCGATGGTGGCGCTCGGCCTGCTCACGTCGTTCATCGGATCCGACCCGTCCGCCGGGCTCCCGCGCTTCACCTTCGACCAGATGTATCTGTGGGGCGGCATCGAACTCATCCCCGTCGTCGTCGGCCTCTTCGGCGGCGCCGAGGTGCTGCAGCTCATGCTCACGCGAGGGTCTATCGCGACCAGCAAGGTGGACGACAACAAGCTCGACGGCACCATGCGCGGAGTGGGGGACGCGCTTCGCAACTGGACGGTCGCCGTTCGGTCGTCCGCCGTCGGCGTCGTGATCGGCATGCTCCCCGGCCTCGGCGGCACCGTCGCGCAGTGGGTGTCTTACGGTCAGGCGCGGCAGACGTCCAAGAACCCCGAGATGTTTGGCAAGGGCGCCGTTGATGGGCTCGTGGCGGCAGGCTCGACCAACAACGCGAAGGACGCCGGCTCGCTCATTCCGACGATCGCATTCGGCATCCCCGGCGGCGCCGCCACGGCCGTCCTGCTCGGCGGCTTCCTTGTGCTCGGAATCACGCCCGGTCAGGCGATGCTTACGACCCAGCTCGACGTTACCTTCTCGATGGTCTGGACGGTCGTCGTCGCGGGCATCCTCGGTGTCGCGTTCGCGCTCACTCTGGTGCGTCCGCTCGCCGCGCTCACGCGCATCTCTGGCACTGTGCTCACGCCCGTGCTCATCATGTTCCTCGTGATCGGCGCCTACACGGCGTCGAACAACTGGGGCGACCTCATCGTCATGCTCGTCGCGTCGGTGCTTGGCGTCGTGTGCCTCCGTTGGGACTGGCCCCGAGTGCCATTCCTGCTCGCGCTCGTGCTCGGCAAGCTTCTCGAACAGTACCTCAACCTCTCGAACACCATGTTCTCCACGGGGTGGCTCACGCGCCCCGGTGTCATCATCATCGGCGTCATCGTTGCCGTGATCCTCGTGCTGAGCATTCGATCTGTCGCGCGCGACCACAAGAAGCGACTCGCTGATGAACCCGTTGAGGGCCCGCGAACCAACGTCATCCGCACGGTCGGAGGAAAGAAATGACAGTCCACACCGACGCACGCTCGGCCAAGCCGGACCTCATCATCGCGACGGCCATCTTCGTCATCAGCGCGGGGGCATTGGCCCTGAGCTTCACGTACCCGCCAGCGATGTCGATGCTGTTGCCAAGGCTCGCCGCAGGTCTCGGCATCTTCTGCGCCGGCTGGCTGATCATTAGCAAAACGCTTGCCCTGCGTGCGGCACTGCGCGATGACGAGGCGCATCGCGTCGTCGCACGCCGTAGTGCGCAGGAGGAGACCAGCGGCATCGACATTCCCGTCGCGGAGGACGTCGACGAGAACGACCCCGAGTACGTGCTGAGTCACACGCCACGAAAGATTTGGGCCGTCACCCTCGGCTTCATTGCCGGGTTCTTCCTCGTGCTCTACCTCGCCGGCGTCTTCGTGGCGGCAGCAGCACTTTCCTTCCTCTACCTCTTCATCGTAGGTAAGAAGACCTGGCTCTACTCGCTCGTGTACATGGTCGTGCTCACCGGGCTCCTCTGGGCGCTCATGCGGTGGGTGACCTATATCCCGAGCCCCACCGGCATCCTCTTCCACGGCGGATGACGTCCACATCACAACGAAAGGCACAGCAATGACGCTCAAGAGTTCTTCCATCACTCGCCTTGCAGTGGGGGTGCTCGCCGTCGGCGCGCTCGCCCTCACGGGCTGCGCGTCCACCGAAGGGGCCACCAGCACACAGGGCGGCTCGACGGCGAACGCCACCGACTGCGGGATGTTCAAGGGCAAGACCGTCGAACTCGTCATCCCGTACAACGCGGGCGGCGGCTACGACATCCTCGCTCGAGTGATCATCCCCGGTCTCGAGAACGCACTCGACACCAAGGTGCTCCCCATCAACAAGCCGGGTGCCGGCGGACTCCTCGCCATCAACCAGCTCGCGGCCGCGCCCACCGACGGCACGCAGATCGCGATTGTCAACGGCACGGGCGCCGCGGCGGCGATCCTCGCGGGTGCAGAGGGCCCCACCTTCGACTTCGACGACCTGAGCTACATCGGTCGCGTTGCCGTCGATGACCTGGTCGTGGTGACGAACGCCAACTCGAAGTACTCCTCGTGGGAGGACGTTATGGAGAGTGACGGCTTCCGCTTCGGTTCGACGGGTCGCGGCTCGTCCGACTACATCGTCGCGAATGCCCTCATCGAGGCGTTCGAACTGAAGAACGCCGAGGTCGTCACAGGCTTCAACAGCCAGTCTGAAGCCGACCTGGCGCTCATCCAGGGCAACGTCGACGCGATCGCTGGTCCGCTCGACAGCCGCCGCCCGAGCATCAAGAGCGGTGAGACACAGGCGGTCCTGTCGTTCGCAGATGAGGCGCCTCAGGATGCTGAAGACGCGACCCTTTTCTCCGACCTTGAGCTCAGCGCCGAGGCCGAGTCGCTCATCGACGGAATCAAGCTCCTCACGTCGTTCGGTCGTCCGCTTGTCGCGCCGGCCGGTGTCGATGAGGCCACCCTCGGCTGCCTGCAGGGCGCGCTTGAGGCCGCCGTCGAAGACCCCGAGGTGCTCGAGCAGGCGGAGAAGATGCAGCGCGAGCTCTCCTACCTGTCCGGTGAAGAGATGGTCTCCGATGTCGTCCCGGGTCTCAAGGGGCTCGACGACGACGTGCTCGAGGTGCTGCGCTCGTCCTACTGACCAGCTGACGCGCGTGTGTTGTAGCGGAGTCCGCCTCCTTCACTCCGGTGAGGAGGCGGGCTCCCGCTTTTGTGGTTGCCCTCGACGACGGGACGGAACATGACGAGAGAACCCCGCACGGCATTGTCACCGCGCAACGAAGACTTCGCGGCCCCCACGACAATCTTCCTCTTCTCGATGGCATTGGGGATGGCGACGGTCATCGTGCCGCTGCTTGCGACCGCCTCCGGCTACTCCCTCGGCGCCGTCGGCTTCCTCATCTCGACGTCGGCCGTCACGCAGATCGCCGCGCGAGCCGGTATGGGCGTGCTCATGGACCGCTTCCGCACGCGCACGTTTATACTGTGGTCGCTCGTGCTGCTCGCGGCGTCGTGCGTCGTTCTTGGGTTCAGCCAGACGTTCTGGGCCTTCATCGTGTCGCAACTCCTCCAGGGAGCCGCGCGCGCCTACTTCTTCACGGGCACGCAGACCCACGTGGTTCGCGGCACCCGCACCGCCGTCGCCGCGCTCGCGCGCATGAACATCATGAACGGTGTCGGCCTGCTTGTCGGCCCTCTCGTCGCCGGGTTCATCGGTGACTGGTCGCTCACCGCGGCCCTCTACATCGCCGCGGCCGTGTCTGGCGTCGCCCTCGTCACGTGCTCCTTCCTCATCCCCTACGAGCCCTTCACCAAGGCGGCGCCCGAGCCGGGCAGCGCCGCGAGCCCTGTATGGCGTCGGCCCGGGGTCGTCGCCGCCGGATGGATGGGCGCGACCGCGGGCGGGTGGCGGGGCATCCTGAATTCCTATCTCCCGGTGCTCATCGTGGAGGCAGGCCATTCCATCCCCCTCGCGGGCGCGATGATGACCCTCGCAAACCTCGCCGCCCTGGTCGGCTCGGCGGTGGCGACGCCATTCCGAAAGCTCGGCATCGGCATGTCGACCCTGCTGGCAACGCTCCTCGCAGCGGGAGGCACTGCTGGCATGGCGCTGCTGGCTCCGCACATCGCAGTCGCCTGCTGCTTCCTCGTGCTCTCAGGCCTCGGCGGCGGCATCCTCCAGACACTTGGCCCGGCCCTCGCGGCCGAGTCGGTCGGGCCGCATGAGCGCGGTCGCTCGATCGCGATGATCGGCACCTTCCGCGCCGTCTCCCTCCTGGTCACACCGATGGGCATCGGCGCGCTCGTCTTCGTGCTCCCCTCCGCGGCGGCGGCCACGGCCGTCGTGGCGGTGGCGCTCAGTATCCCGGCGTTGATGTCGCGTCCGGGGCAGTCGGATCCCGACTCGTAACTCGGCCATGCTGGAGCCGACAACCACCGGGGACACACTCGGCCGAGCGGCGCACGGCCTTGACTCCCAGAGCCGCCTCACGCCTGGAACGAGGTCAGTAGCGGTAGGCCTGGAACTCGGAGGCGATCTGCCCGGCCGTTGCTTTCAGCCGAAGGATGATTGCCTCACGGTTGGAGTGGGGGATGCGTGAGGCGGGGCCCGCGAGCGTGAGCACTACAGGCCGGTTGTTGGCAAGCGCAATCGGTACTGCGCACGCCCATGTCCCTGCATCGACCTCACCTTCACTCGTGGCGAATTGGAGCTCACTCGCTTGGTCGACAAAGGGCGCGAAGACGCGCATCCGCGTCAATGCCGTCGAGGCGCGCGGCCTTCGCGGTCGGTGGCAGCATCGCGAGCACCATGCGCCCGGAGGCGCCCTGGCCATCTCGCATGGAGTGTCCCGGCTCCACAATGAATCGAATCCGGTTGGACGACTCGATGCTTGGCAATTCCACAACGGCCAAGTGGCCAACGGGGTGGAGTCAGCGCTGGCAGTGCTCATGCCAGCTCTAGGAGCAGGCGAGACATGCGCCGCGTGGCTCATCGGCACCGTGTATGAGAACGGACTGCTTCGACACATCGACGAGCTGCGAGCCGGGCGGGTGGAACATGTGCTTTCCGACGCCCTGCGTGACGCCGGGAGGGTCCACGGCGGGTAGAGCACACCCACCTCCGGCGGGTCAGAGTCCGTGGCGCCGGACATGCGCGCTCGATGGAACGTCCGCGCAAAAGGGTCGGACTGGCCGGACCGACGCGGGTAGCTTCGGATGCAGTACGTGTGACGTGACGGTCTAGTTCGGACTCTTGCCACGCACTTCGGACCCTCGTGCGCGTGCTATTTGCTATTGGCAGGCCCGATGTCGTTTCTCAAACTGGTTGGCACATGTCTCACGCTGGTTGACACCGCGAACTCGCACACGGCTGGCCGTTCCCGCTGAGATCAAGCTCGCGGCGACTAGGGCGTGTCTGATAATTGGCGGGCCCAGGCGATGACGGCGTTCAGGATCACGGCGGCGCGGTAGACGATTGCGTGTTTGTCGTAGCGGGTGGCGAGGCCTCGCCATTGCTTGAGTTGGCAGTACTGGCGTTCGACGACGTTTCTGTTCTTGTAGTCGACCTTGTCGAGTGCGACGGGCCTGCCGCCGCGTGGTCCGCGCCGGACGCGGTGTCCCTTCTGGTCGTTGGGCTCGGGGATGACGGCCTTGATCCCACGCGAGCGCAGGTGGGCGCGGATCGCGCGAGACGAGTAGGCCTTGTCGGCGCGCACCGCGTCGGGGCGCGTTCTGGGGCGACCGCTTCCACGTGCGATGCGCAGCTGTTCCATCAGAGGCAGGAACATCGGTGAGTCACCGGACTGGCCCGGTGTGATCAGTGTCGCCAGCGGCAGGCCGTTGCCGTCGACGAGCTGGTGGATCTTTGTCGACAGACCACCGCGGGAGCGGCCGATCCCGTGATCAGGCGGCTCGATCCTCGGATTCGTGTAATTCGATCCAGCCCCCTGTGAGGCGGGTGGTGTTCGTTGCGTGCTGATGCGCCCGCGCGATGGTGGAGTCCACCGACAGCGACCAGTCCACCAGCCCGGCCGCATCCGCGGCCGCCGTCAGCTTCGCGAACACCGCATCCCAGGTGCCGTCCTTCGCCATCCGGTGATGCCACGTCCACACCGTCTGCCACGGGCCAAATACCTCGGGCAGATCCCGCCACGCGATCCCCGTCCGATACCGGTAGATGATCGCCTCGACCATCACCCGCGCATCCGCGAACGGACGGCCCTTGCGCCCCGTCGGGCGAGGCAGCATCTCCTCGATCAATGACCACTGACTATCGGAGAGCACCTGAAACCGCGACATGACCCCAGCATCCCAGCGAGTCGGCGAAACATTTCTCAGACACGCCCTAGTCGTCTTCATCCTCGAACTCTTCGCCGGTCGAGTGGTTCACGAACGACACTGGACGACCTACCTCTCGCATTCTCTGCCCAGGCGACGCTCGCCTCTCAGTCCTGTAATCACAGTAGCCGGGGCGCCGACGGTCGAGCCTGCGCACCTATCGGGTAGCAATCCTCTCTCGGCAGGAGAAGTTAGGAGCATCCCGATGCGAACCAAAGAGTCCCTGTGGGGCTTCTTCGCCAGCGACCCGCAGTTGTCCTTCAACGAGGGCGGTGAGGCGCGGTTGTTCGCCTGGATCGGTCAGGAGCAGTTCGAGCGCAACCCGGACGGCTCGTTCACCCAAGGCGAGACGAAGTTCTACCCGTTCAAGATGTTCCGGCGCAGCGCAGAACATGCCTACGAGAAGTTCGCGCGCGGCGACAACTTCGTCGCCAGCGGCCACGTCCAGAAGTTCAGCTACGAGAAGAATGGTGAGACGGTCAGCGGCGAGGAGTTCATCGCCACGCACATCGGCCCCGATGCTGCCCGCACGAGCTACGCCGTCGACCGTGGCCGCTCGCGCTCGCAGCAAGTCAAGAGAGTCCCCATCGAAGCGCCCGACCCGACCCTCCCGCAGCAGCCGTCGCCCCGTCCGATGACGCTGTGAGGCCGAGTCATGACCATCGAGGAAACGTTGTTCCCGCCCGATGACCCCGACTTCGACGTGCCTCCGCTCGAAGAACCGGAGCCCGACCCGATAACGACTTCGTCGAGGCCGACCAAGGAGCAGGAGCCCGAGGCGGAGGACACACCGGAGCCGCCGCGCCCGGTGAACTGGAACATCCTGACCGCGGCCGAAGCGCAGGTGGAGTGGCTGGAGCTGAACGCCTTCGTGAACTGGCTGCGCCACGAGTTCGGGCTGAGCGTGAACGTCGTGCCGCCGTATTGGCACCGGCACCCGGAGCTGGTGTGGCCGCTGTCGGCGCTGCGCCAGCACTACCTGAATGCCTACGACACGAAGCAGCACGGCTCGGCACCGTTCGGCTGGTGGCGAGATTTCTGGGCCTTCATGCCGCAGCTTCGGGACGCAGTGACCGCGTGCGGCACGAAGCTCAACACGGATCGCCCGACGCGGCAGGCGGTGTGGCCGGGCGAGGACGAGCGCCCCGCTCCCGTGGAGACGGTGATCCCCAACCGGGACGCCGACTTCACGCAGTTCGTCAAGGAGGACGTGGCGCGCAGGCAGGCCATCGAGGACGAGTTCTACGCCCGCCTCGCGGCGGAGCAGTAGGCGCGGGCGGTGACTGCGAATGGCGCGGCAGCGATCCCGGAAGCCCTGGCCGGGGCAACTGGAGTTCGATTTGTGGGGGCTCGACGAGCCCGCGGCCGACGCCGCGCTCGCCACGGCTCGGGATGCTGGAGCAGGCGATGAACAAGTACGGCCAGATGGCGCTGTCCCACTGGCAGACGACGGCCCCGAGCAGGGTCGCGGAGCTGAGCGATCCGGCGGCATTCTTCAAGGCGATGGGCCTGGAAATGCAGACGCAGGTGACGAACCTCGCGTCAATGCTGGCGGGGAGCGACCGGCAGGGGGAGACTTTCTTGCAGAAGGTCGCCCGGCTGACAGCAGCCCGGAAGCAGGCGGAGGAGGTCGTGATGTCGCAACTGGCGTGGATCACCGACCCGAGCCTGCCCCTGGATCAGGCGCGAGAGGAATGGGAGCAGACCCGGCCCTCCGACGAGAACCTGATCCTCTGGGCGGAGCGGATGCAGGACTGCCCGGATTCGATGCCCTCCTCCGTGGAACTGGAGGAACTGGCGAAGAAGTGGGCGCTCAGCGTCGAGTTCCTGCTGGAGCTCGTGGCGACGGAGCCCCCGCGGGAATACATGCGGGCGAATCAGGCGGCGCTCGCCGAGGCGGCGACGATCCGCTTCTTCCGCGAGCTGCGGTAGCGCCCCGGTTCGTTCCCGCCTCCCAGGACGACCTCGGGCCATCGGGTGCAAAGGCCCGCTATCGGGCGAACGTGGAGGCCATCCAGCTCATCCACGATCTGAACTCCACGGGTCGCCCCGCGTCCCCGGACGGACAACGGGTGCTCGCCCGCTGGTCGAGCTGGGGCGCGATCCCCGAGGTGTTCGATGACCTGAAACCCGAGTGGGACGCCGAGCGCGCCGAACTGCGCGAGCTGCTGGGCGATGACGAGTGGGAGGCTGCGGAGCGGACAACCATCAACGCGCACTACACCGACCCGATGATCGCCCGGCAGGTGTGGCGGCTGCTGGCCGGGCTGGGGTTCCGCGGCGGTGCGGTCCTCGAGCCCGGCTCCGGGTCGGGTACATTCATCGGCCTCGCGCCAGTATCGGCCCAGATGACCGGGGTGGAACTCGACCCCCTGACAGCGGCGATCTGCGCCGAGCTGTATCCGCACGCGACCGTCCGTGCCGAGTCCTTCGCCGACACGCGACTGCCCGAAGGGCACTTCGACGCTGCCATCGGCAACGTGCCGTTCAGCAACGTCACCCTGCACGATCCGCTGCACAACGCGACCCGGCAGTCGATGCATAACCACTTCATCATCAAGTCGCTACGCCTGACCCGACCGGGCGGCCTCGTCGCGGTGCTGACCTCGCACTACACGTTGGACGCACAGAACCCCGGGGCGCGGCGGGAGATGAACGAGCTGGCCGACCTCGTGGGCGCGATCCGCCTGCCCACCGGGGCGCACCGTCGCGCCGCAGGGACGGAGGTCGTCACCGACCTGCTCGTGTTCCGGCGTCGTCTGCCTGGCGAGCAGATGCGCGACGACGCCTGGGAGAAGGTCGCGCAGCTGCCCATCGACGGCGTGCCGATGCGGATCAACCGCTACTTCGATGAGCACCCGGAGCAGATGCTCGGGGAGGTCGGCGTCGGCCACGGGATGTACGACGCGGCCACGCTCACCATCACGACCGATCTGGCCGACTTGGAGGCGGAACTCGCGGTCGCCGTCGACCAGCTCGTGTTCTCCGCTCGCCGTGCCGGGCTGACGGTCACGGAGCGGACCGCCGAGCAGCAGGCGCGCCGGGCCGCGTTCACGCCGTCGGCGCCGGAGTTGTGGGACGGCAGCATTGTCGCGAGCGAGAGCGGCGGCTTCCGCACCGTGGTCTCGGGCGGGCTGGAGCCGCTCGCGGTGCCGAAGTCCGCCGAGCGCGAGCTGCGCGCGCTGCTGCGGCTGCGCGACAGCGCATCCCGCCTGCTCACCGCGGAAGCGGCAAGCGTGGACGACACCCCCGACATCGTGCTCATCCGCACGACGCTGCGGCGCGACTACCTGAAGTACGTCGGCACATACGGGGCTCTCAACCGCTACACGCTCCGCCCTACCGGGCGCACGAACGACGAGGGCGAGGAGACCTTCGCCCGCATCGTGCCGACCCCGATCCGGCTGCTGCGCTCCGACCCGTTCGGCCCGCTCGTGCTCGCGCTGGAGCAGTTCGATGACGAGGATCAGTCGGCCTCGCCCGCAGCGATCATGAGCCACCGCGTGGTGGTGCCGCGCGCCGAGGTGCAGGGCGTCGACAGCCCCGCCGACGCCATCGCCGTCAGCCTGGACCGAACCGGCGGGATCGACCTGCCCCTCATCGCCGACCTGCTCGGGATGAACGACCGCGACGCGCGCGAGGCGCTGGGAACGCTCGTTTTCACCGACCCGGCGACCGATCAGCTCGTCCACGCGCCCGAGTACCTGTCCGGCGATGTGCGAGTCAAGCTCGAAGCCGCTCGCCAGCGCGCCGAGCAAGACCCGGCATTCCAGCTCAACGTGGATGCACTCGCCGAGGTGCTGCCCGCGCCGCTCGGCATCCAGGACATCCACGCCAAGCTCGGGGCCGTCTGGATCAGCGCCGACGTTCACGAGCAGTTCCTCCGCAGCATCCTGCGCGCGCAGGACGTGCGCGTCGAGAACCCGCTGCCGGGAATGTGGGAGATTCGCGGCGGTCGGCAGGGCCTCCCCTCCACCTCGGAGTGGGGCACCCCGCGACGTCCCGCGCCGGACATCGCGCAGGCCGTGATGGAGCAGCGCACGATGCTCGTCTACGACGAGGAGAAGGACATCGACGGGAAGGTGCGCCGCATCCTCAATCCCGTAGAGACCGCCGCCGCCCAGGAGAAGGCCGACGCACTTCAGGAGCGGTTCGGCGAGTGGGTGTGGGAAGACCCGGCTCGTGCGCAGGCGCTCGTGGACGAGTACAACCGGCGCTTCAACTCCATCGTGCTCCGCGACTACACGAACGCCGGGGCGTACCTCTCGCTGCCGGGCCTCGCGGCAACCTTCGAGCCGCGCACGCACCAGCGCGCCGCCGTCGCCCGCATGGTGTCCGAGCCTGCGGCGGGCCTGTTCCACGAGGTCGGCGCAGGCAAGACGGCGGAGATGATTATGGGCGCGATGGAGATGCGCCGCATGGGGCTCATCAGCAAGCCCGTCGTCGTCGTGCCGAACCACATGCTGGAGCAGTTCGGCCGGGAGTGGCTCCAGGTCTACCCGCGTGCCCGCGTGCTCGCCGCGTCGAGCCTCGACCTCACCGCCGACAAGCGGCGGCTGTTCGTCGCGCGGGCGGCGGCGAACGAGTGGGACGCGATCATCCTCACGCAGGGGGCGTTCGCCAAGATCCCGCTGCGCGCCGAGACGCAGCAGCAATACATCCGCGGGCAGGTAGACGACGTGCGGCGAGTGCTGGACGAGGCGACCGGCGAGCAGCGGATGAGCGTCAAGCGCATCCAGCGGAAGCTCCTGGCGATGGAGAACAAGCTCAAGGATCGGCTCGACTCCGACCGCGACCGCGGTGTCTGCTTTGAGGACACCGGCATTGATTACGTCATCGTCGACGAGATGCATATGTACAAGAACCTCGCCACGGAGTCGAACATCAGGGACGCCGCGATCGAGGGCTCGGATCGCGCGAGCGACCTGCACATGAAGCTCGAATACCTCCGCTCCGCGGGGCGCGAGCGGGTCGTGACTGCGGCGACGGCGACGCCCATCTCGAACTCGATCACCGAGACCTATGTGATGCAGCGATATCTGCGGCCAGACGTGCTGGAGTCCGCGGGTGTCGGCGCATTCGATGCGTGGGCGGCGACGTTCGGCGAGCTGGTCACGCAGATGGAGATCTCGCCGACCGGCAGCACGTTCCGTATGAAGACCCGGTTCGCCCGCTTCCAGAACGGGCAGGAGCTGCTGCGGATGTGGTCGGTGTTCGCCGACGTGAAGACCGCCGAAGACCTCTCCCTGCCCGTGCCCTCGCTCGTACAGCGAGACGACGGCAGCCGCGCGCCCTCCACCGTCCCGGTACAGCCGACCGTCGAGCTGGAGCAGTACGTCGCATCCCTCGCCGAACGCGCCGAGAAGGTCGCCAGCCGCCAGGTGCGCCCCGACGAGGACAACATGCTCCTGATCGCCACCGACGGGCGCAAGGCCGCGCTCGACATCCGCATGGTCATCTCCCGCGACCCTTCCGGGCCGAGCAAGGTCGATGTCGCCGCCGACGCGATCCACCGTATCTGGGAGCGCACCCGCGGCAGCGAGTACCTCGACACCGTGACCGGGCAGCCCTCCGCGGTCCTCGGGGCGCTCCAGCTGGTATTTAGCGACATCGGCACCCCGAACCAGGACAGGTGGAACGCCTACGACGAGCTGCGGCAGCAGCTCGTGCAGCGCGGCGTCCGCGCCGAGCAGATCAGATATATGCACGAGGCGAAAACCGACGTGGAGAAGGCGCGCCTGTTCGCCGCAGCCCGCGCCGGCCACGTCGCGGTGCTGATCGGCTCGACGGAGAAGATGGGCGTTGGCACCAACGTCCAGGCCCGCGCCATCGCCCTGCACCACCTGGACTGCCCGTGGCGGCCCTCCGACATCGCCCAGCGCGACGGTCGCATCATGCGGCAGGGCAACCAGAACGAGGAAGTGGCGATCGTCCGCTACGTCACCGAGCGTTCCTTCGACTCCTACATGTGGCAGACCGTCGAGCGGAAGGCCGCGTCGTTCGCGCAGCTCCTGCGCGGGAAGATCAACGCCCGCGAGATCGAGGAGATCGACACCTCCGCGCTGTCCGCAGCAGAGGCCAAGGCCATCGCCTCCGGCAATCCGCTCCTGCTGGAGCACTCCGTCATCCTGAACGAGGTGAACCGGCTGCGCCGCCTCCAGCGCGCGCACGAGCGCAACGAGGACATGCTCGTCCACACCGGCAATCGCGCCCGGTCAGCCGCCGAGCGCGCCGCCGCGGACATTCGCGGGCTGGAAGCCGCTGCCCCACGGATGATCGACACGAGCGGCGACAGGTTTCGCATCACGCTCGGCACGCGCGACTACGACTCGCGCTCCGAAGCCGCGCACGCCCTCGCCGCGTGGATGGGCGACTCCGGGCTGAAGTGGCTGCCGCGGTACGGGCGCAAGGACTTCGGGATCATCGGCCGCATCTCAGGCTTCGACATCCACGTCGAGGCCCGCTCCGGGCTCGCCACGCTCGACGTGACGGTCTCGCTACCCGAGGTGCCCCGCTCGGGATTCACGATGTCGAAGGAGTCGTTCTTGGAAGCCGGACTCGGGCTCGTGCAGCGCATCGAGAACCGTGTCAGCGGCATCCCGACGCTGCTCGACCAGGCGCGTGCCGACCTGGAAGAGGCTGAGCAGACCGTCGCCGACACCCAGCGGCGCCTCGGCCAGCCGTTCCGCCACGCGCAGGCGCTCGCCGACGCCGAGGAAGACCTCACCCGCGTCGAGACGCAGCTCGCCGCGATGCAGGACGAGCCACGCCCCGAGCCCGCGGCACCCGAGTCGGAGCGCGTCGAGCTGACCATCGAAGCCGTGCGCGCCTACGAGCCGAACCTGGGCTCACGGGAGGGGGCCGTCACCGTCACGGCCGAACCCTTCGACGCCCGCGATCCGACGCAACGGCCTCCGAGCAGTACGCCGTCCCTGTAGCCGCCGGACGCCGAGCCGCGTCCGGCGGCACCACGGGTGCACCTCTCTTGTGAGGCCAGGTGCCTGGGACAGCGGAGAGGACGCGAACATGGAGACGATCGAATCTCTCGCCTCCGACGAGCGGAGCGCCAGGATCGCGCTCGCCGTCGCCGTCGAGCCGGGTGAGGGCACGACCGCCACTGTGATGGCCGCGGTCGGAGCCCAGGAGACACTTCGCCTGCTCACCTCGACCGAGGCAGTTCCCGGCGTCGACGTGGAGACTGCCGCGCTCTGGCGCGACCTCGCCGCTCCCCGGCTCAGGCCGCAAGCGATCCACCATGTCTTGGACGCGACTCGGCGGTTCGGTCTGCACGTCTCGATCCCCGGCGATCCCGAGTGGCCCGAGGGCTTCGCCATCGGCGGCGTCACCCCGCCGCTGGCGCTGTGGATACTCGGCGAGGTCGACACCCTCCGAACCCCCGTCCAGCGGCTCGTCACGCTCACGGGATCTCGCGCCGCGTCGAGCTACGGCGAGTTCGTCGCCGCCGAGCTGGCGACCGGAGCCGCCGAGCGCGGCGGCATCGTCGTCGGTGGAGGCGCCTACGGCATCGAGGCCGCCGCCCACCGGGGCGCGCTCAACGCGGGCGGTAAGACCATCGCCGTCCACGCTGGCGGCCTGGACAGGCCCTACCCGGCGGGCAATCAGCAGCTTTTCGAGCGCATCGCCGCGAACGGCGCTCTGCTCAGCGAGATCCCGCCCGGATGCGCGCCGACCAGGCTGCGCTTCGTGCAGCGCGCACGGCTACTCGCCGCACTCTCGGACACGAGCGTCATCGTCGAGGCAGGCGTCCGCTCTGGCTCGCTCCTGGTTGCCGCGCGCGCCGCCGCGTTCGGCCGCGATGTCGGGGCTGTGCCTGGCCCGATCACGAGCGCCTCCAGCTCCGGCCCACACGAGCTGTTGTGCAGCGGGACTGCGCGGATCATCACCGGAGCCCACGACATCCAGGTGCCGGAGCCCCCGGCCGCTCGCGGCCTCGACGCACCCGGCGTCCAGACGAGCCGCACCGAGCTGACCGTCGAGACCGTGCGCTCATACGAGCCGAACCTGGGCTCGCGGGAGGGCGGGGCAGCGCCTGCTGCGGAGGACTGGAGCAGCTCCGTGCCGCGCAGTCCAGCGAGTGAAGTCGCGGCACCGCGGCTGTAGAACGCTTAGTGCAGGTTCTCGTATCACGTTGTAGACTGGATTACCGCAGTTTCTCGTATCCTGTTGCAGAAAGGAGCGCATGATGTCGACACTGCTCGCGCCCCGGCGCAACCGTCAGGGTGCCACCGACGCCCGGCGTGCCGTCCTCGCTTCACGGGGACGATTCTGGGAGCCCGGCGATTTCGCGCTCACGCCGTCGACCGCGCACCATCTGCTCGGCGAGCTGGAGGCTCGCGGTGAGCTGCGGCGCGTGCGCCGCGGCCTGTACTGGCGCGGCACGAAGACGCCGCTGGGCATGTCCCCGCCGCCGACCGAGCGGCTGATCGAGGCGCTCGCCCCCGGCCCCGGCGTGGGGCCTGCGGGCCTGTCCGCGGCGAACCTGCTGCGCCTGTCGACGCAGATCCCCCGTCGCGCGCTGGTGTCCGTCCCCGAGCGGGCTCCCTCGGGTGCCGGGTCGGTCGCGTTCGTTTCCCGCGCAACGCGCACCGGCCGGGCCGAAGCCGGGCTGAACGCCACGGAGGTCGCCGCGCTCGAAGTCCTCGATGACTGGACCGCCGTGCTGGAGGTCACCCCGAACGAGGCCACGAGGCGGCTGACCGAGCTGCTGCGAGGCGGCGACCTCCGCGCCGAACGGCTCACCCAGGCCGCCGCCACTGAGCCGGGTCGCACCCGTGCGCGTCTCGCGGCGCTGCTGCGTGCGGCCGGGTGGGACGACCTCGCGGCGCGGATTCCGTCGCCTGACCCCCGCACGCGCCAGTCGGCGCTCGCTGCGCTGGACGCGGCATGACCGATTCCACGCTGTGGCGGGACGACGACCCCGAGGTGTTTCGCGGCACGATCCTCGCCGCCGCGGAACGCCTCGGCGTGCAGCCCCTCGCCGTCGAGAAGGACTACTGGGTCTGCGAGGCGCTGCGCGCGATCACGACCGTGCATCCCGGCGAGGCGGTTTTCAAGGGAGGCACGAGCCTGGAGAAACTGCGGATCATCCGACGCTTCTCTGAAGACCTCGACCTGCTCGTGGTCGGCCAGTACCCGTCGAAGAACGCTGAGCAGCGTGCGCTGCGGAATCTGCTCACCACTGCGGCAGATGCGACGGGCGCGGAACCGACCGGGGTGACCGCGGGAGGCAACTCGGGTTCGTTCCACCGCTCCGGCTATCTCACCCCACCACTGGAGCACCGCGGCGAGCCCGGCGCGATCGCTGACCCTGCCGCGATCCTCGTGGAACTCGGACAGTCCGGCGGGCCGAACCCGCATGCCCCGCACCCGGTCACCTCGCTCCTGGCACGCGAACTGGCAGACTCTGGATTCGATACGAGCGCATGGGATGATCTGGCATCCTTCGATGTGCCGATCCTGCATCCGGGCCGCACCCTGCTGGAGAAGCTGCTGCGCGTGAACAACTTCGCCGACTCCCCCGAGTCCGCCGCCTCGCCGCACGGCTGGCCGCGCATCGGCCGACAGCTCTACGACATCTACGCCCTGCTCCACGATCCCTCCGTGCGCGAACTGCTGGCCGACAAGCCGCTCGTCGCCGAAATCCTCACCAGCGCCCGTGAGGTCTCCGCCGCATTCGGCAAGCCCGACCTGCCAGTGCCCGAGGGCGGCTTCGCGGCGTCCGCTGCGTTTGACGCTGCATCCCCGTTCGCAGACCGCCTCAGAGTCGAGCACGACGCGGCCATGCGCGACCTCTACTACGGCACCGACGAGCCGCCCTCCTTCGAGGACGTACTGACGCAGGTCCGGGCAGACGCCGCGCTACTCGAAGGCTGAACCACCCTCTTCTTGGCAGTTCAGGCGTCGATGCCCGCGAACGCCTCGTCGAGCGCGTCAGCCGCGACCTCGACGATGAGGTCGGGACGCTTCGCGTAGTGCCCTTCCGTGATGTCGGTACTGCTGTGCCCGAGCAGGTCGCGTGCGACCTCGACGCCAGCCATGTCCGATACCGCCGCAGCGACCGCCTTGCGGAGGCTGCGGAAGGTGAGGTGGTCAGCGTCGACCCCGATAGCGAGCAGTTCCGGCTCGAACTCGCGGCGGAACATCCTGAGCAGTTCGCCGACTGCGCTGGGGTCGCGCGGACGGCCGCGCTCGGTCGTGAACAGTACGTCGTCTGGATTCCGCTCGGGGTCGGGAACATGGCTCGCCACGAGTTCGCTCAGAACCTTCGCCGCGAACTTCGGAACGCGAACCCATCGCTTCTGTCGCTCCGCCTTGGGCGAGTCCTGGCGGAACAGGCCGCGGGACTTGGTGCGAACCATCGTTCCGCCGACCCAGACGAGCGCCTCCATCGTGAGGCTTCCATCCGGTTGTTCCACCGCCTCGAATCGCACGTCCTGGAACCGGATCGCAATCGGTTCTGCCGTCCTCTCGGAGGTGCCGAGCGTGATGAGGATGTAGTCGGCGAGCAGCTTGTAGTTGGGCCGTCGGCCCACCGGATAGCGCGCACGGTGCCGCTCGGGCCACACGTCGCGGATGAGGTGGAGGATGTACTTGACCTGCACCGCGTCGAGTTCGAAGTACACCGTTTCCGGCTCGTCCGCTCGCCTGGTCGCACGGATCGGGTTCGCCACGACGACCGCTCCGTACCGGGTCTTCTGGATCGACCCGGCAGCCGAGAAATGCCCCTGCTGGATCGCCCAGTCGAACATGAGCGACATCACGTTCCGAACCTTGTTCGCGGTCGTCACCGACTTCTCCCGTGCGATGTCCATGAGCAGCCCATCAGCACGGTCGGCGGTGATGTCGGCAATGGGGACGGCACCGGCGCGCGGGATGACATGCGCGCGAACAACCGATGCGTAGCCATCGACGGTCTGCTCGCGGCGCTGGCGCAGCACCCGCGGATCGTCATCGTGATACGCCGTCTTCAGCCACGCCTCCGCCAGCTCAGCGACAGTCATGACCTGTGCTCGTCGCGCCAGCACTCGACCGACAGCGACATCAGCCGCTTCCTGCAACGCCGTCAGCGCCTCAGCCTCGGTCGCTCCGCTGCCGCTGGGACGACGCTCCTGCCCCTGGCCGTCATAGACCCGCGCTCGCGCGATGACCAGTCCGCTCGGCTCGACCGTGTAGGTCACCTTGCCGAGTTCGCCGAGCGCACGCTTCGGCCGCGCCATCAGTCGCCCGCCCTATCCGTCGGGGCCACGATCCGCCCAGCGATGAACGCCTCGACATCCTCATCGCGGTAGCGAACGTTGTGCGACGAGAGTGCGACGAACGGCAACCCGAGACCTCGGCTGCGCGCACGCTCTGTCCGCCAGTCAGCGAGCGTCCTGATCGGGATGCCCGTGTACTCTGCAAGCTCCTGCGGAGTCCAGAGGCGGGGGCGGGCGTCGCTCATACCAATGAGGTAGGCGGCACCACCCGCAAACCTCCAGCGAACCCCGTAGGACGGCCAAGAATCGAGTAAACGGACGGGTTCTCGGACAGTCGCAGCAGCGACCCCACCCATGCTCACCATTGCACTTCCCTGTGTTTGCAGGGAAGTGTGAGCCTGTGGAACCCCCTCCGGTTCTCAGATCCTCAAGCCGAGCTGTACTTCGGCGTCTGACGCAGATCGCATTACGAAGAGGGCCCCGGGATCATCCCGGGGCCCTCTTCCGTTGTGCCCCCGACCGTCCGCAGCGCTCCGCTACACGGCCGGTGCCGCCGGTCCGCTGTCCGTGCGCTCGACCCGCTCGCCTGGCACTTGTTGTGGGTCACGTGACGGGTATCCCGCAACAAGTGCCAGGGGAATAGGGCCAGCGCGTCAGCGGCGGGGTGCGTCAGCCGTAGAAGAGCTTCTCGAACACGCGACGGGCTCTGCGCGCCGTGCCGAAGTAATCCTCTTCGACCTGCGTCGCAGCGCGTGGGCCGTAATCCAGGATGCGCCCGATGCCGTCGAGCTGGCGCCGGTCTGTGGGCAGCACGTCACTCGTCTGACCCGACAGCAGGGTGTTCGCCGATCGAAGGCGCGTCGACAGGTGCCAGGACTCAGCCAGGCGTGCCGCAGATGTCTGCGGGATCAATCCCGCCGCCACCGCGGCGTCCAGGGCCCCGAGCGTCGACGTCGTGCGCAGTTCGGGATGTTGGTGGGCGTAGCAGAGCTGAGTGATCTGGACGAGCCACTCGACGTCGCTGAGCGTGCCGGGACCGAGCTTGAGGTGCCGCGTACGGTCGACGCCCTTCGGCAACCGCTCCGTCTCGACGCGCGCCTTGATGCGCTTGATCTCACGCACTCCCTGCGGGTCCGGATGCTCGGGGTAGCGCAGGCGGTCCGCCAGCTCCATGAACGCCCGGACGAGTTTGACCGACCCGGCGACGCCCCGCGCACGCAGAAGCGCCTGGGCCTCCCAGGACAGCGACCAGCGCGAGTAGTACTCGGCGTAGGAGGTCAGTGACCGCACGAGCGGTCCCGTACGTCCCTCGGGACGGAGATCCGCATCCAGATCCAACGGCGCCCGGAAATCCTCCGACACCCGCCTCAGTTCCGCGACGATCTTCAGCGATAGCTGATGCGCGCGTTCTGGATCGACCTTTTCGGGACGGTAGACGTAGAGCACGTCCGCATCCGATCCGAACCCGAGCTCCGCTCCCCCGAATCGGCCCATCGCGATGATGGCGAAGTCCAGCGAAGCATCCTCGGGCGGCACGACCTCACGACGCACGGCACGGAGGGTCGCTTGCAGGGTCACGTCGGTGATGGTCGTGAGGCTCGCCGCCAGTTGCTCGATCGTGAGCACGCCCAGCAGGGCCGCCATCGCGGTGCGCAGAAGCTCGCGCCGGCGGAGAGCGCGCACGGCCCGCATGGCGTCGTCTATGGTCTTGTGGCGCGTCTGGATCGCCCGCGCCTCCTCTTGGAGCGCCAGGCCCGAGCGCGGTCGCAGGGGCTCGTCGTCGTCCAGCCACGCGACGGACTCGGGGATCCACTCCATGAGCTCGCCGATGTAGCGCGATCCGGACAGCACACGCGTAAGCCGCTCGGCGGCCCCGGACGAATCGCGCAGCATGCGCAGGAACCACGGGGTGTCGCCGAGGCGCTCGCTGACGCGCCGGAAGGCGAGGAGCCCGTAGTCCGGATCGACGCCATCCGCGAACCACCTGATCATGACGGGCATCAGGTGCCGCTGGATGGTCGCCTTGCGGCTGATGCCGCTCGTCAGGCTGCCGATCGTCCGCAGGGCTCCGGCCGGGTCGCGGAATCCGATCGCCGCGAGCCTGTCGTGCGCCTGCGCCGTCGAGAGCAGGCGCCCTTCTTCGGGCAGAGCCGCGACCGCCGACAACAACGGCCGGTAGAAGAGCCGGACATGGATGTCGCGGACCTCGCGCTTGATCTGCTCCCAGACGGCCGCGACGCCCTCACCGGTATCGGCGAGCCCCGAGGCACGTGCGAGCGTGCGCAGCCCCTCGGGCGTCCGAGGCATCAGGTGTGTGCGCGCGAGACGCCACAGTTGCAGGCGGTGCTCGAGCAACCGCAGCACCCGATAGTCCTGGGCGAAAGCCGATGCCTCGGAACGACCGATATATCCGCCGGTAACCAGAGCATCGAGCGCCGCGAGCGTCCCGCGCTGCCGGATCGAGTCATCCGTCAGCCCGTGCACGAGCTGCAACAGCTGCACGGTGAACTCGACGTCGCGGATACCGCCGGGTCCAAGCTTCAGCTGATACGGGACGTCCTCGGCGGGGATGTGCTCGGTAACGCGCTCACGCATCCGCTGCACCGAGTCGACGAAGTTCTCGCGCGCCGCGCTCGTCCACACCTTCGGCTGCACGGCCGCCACATAGTCGCGTCCGAGCTCCGCATCGCCCGCCAGCGGCCGGGCCTTCAGAAGAGCCTGGAATTCCCAGCTCTTCGCCCACCGCTGGTAATAGGACACATGCGACTCGAGGCTCCGCACGAGCGCGCCCTGCTTGCCCTCGGGGCGAAGATTCGGGTCCACCTCCCACAGCGGCGGTTCGATCTCGGCCTCTTCGATGCCGCGCATGGTCTGAACGGCGAGGCGCGTGGCGATATCGAGCACACGACTCTCGCTCGTGCGTTCGACGAGCTCAGCGCTCCCGCCGCCGACGAAGATGACGTCGACGTCCGAGACGTAGTTGAGTTCACGGGCGCCCGCCTTGCCCATTCCGATGATGGCCAAACGAGTCTGCGCGACATCTTCGCGGGGAAACAGTCCGCCCGGTCCGGTTCCGGTTGCCGAGATGCGCGTGCGCGCGACGGCGAGGGATGCCTCGAGGGCCGCGGCAGCGACATCCGCCAACGCCGCGGACACCTCGCGAATCGCACCCGGCGGGTCGGGCGAGAGCAGATCGTAAACGGCGATCCGGGCGACGAGTCTGCGGTAGCAGACGCGCAGGGCGATCCAGCCATCCGCGTTCTTCTCGGCGAAACCGTCCACCGCACCGACAGACGCCAGCATCTCGTCGCGGAGCTCGGCGGCTGACGCGAGCAGGCCGCGAGGCTCGAGCAGATCCTGCAGCTCCACGGGGTGGCGCAGGTAGAACGAGGCGTACCCCTCACTCGCGCCGAGAAGAGCCCACACCGCCCGGTGCGCGGAAGCGCTCGCCATGACCTCGCGAACAGGGATGGCATCGCGTCGCGCGATTGCGACCAGACCTCGCACGGCGGCATTCGGATCACCGGCCGAGGACGCCTCTGTGATCCACGAATCGCGGGGCAGCCCGGTCAGCTCTTCGAGCTCGTCCAGGCCGCGCTCGGCTTCATCGAGTTCGGTGAAGCCGAGTCGCGCGAGCTGCGTGCGGGACTGAAAACGTTCCAGAGCCATGGGAGCGGGCGCCCCCGTCAGAGCATCTCGAGGTTGCTCTTCAACTCGAAGGGCGTGACCTGCGAACGGTACTCCTGCCATTCACGGCGCTTGTTCTTCAGCACATACGTGAAGACCTGCTCGCCGAGGGTTTCGGCAACCAATTCGCTCTCTTCCATCGCCTGGAGGGCGTGGTCGAGGCTCGCGGGCAGCGGCTTGTAGCCCAGCGCCCGGCGCTCGGCATCGCTCAGCGACCACACGTTGTCCTCGGCCTCGGGCGGGAGTTCATACTCCTCCTCGATACCCTTCAGCCCGGCCGCGAGCATGAGCGCGTAGGCCAGGTAGGGGTTGGCCGCAGAATCCAGAGCACGGTATTCGACGCGCGACGACTGGCTCTTGTTCGGCTTGTAGAGCGGAACCCGCACGAGCGCCGAGCGGTTGTTGTGACCCCACGTGATGAAGCTGGGAGCTTCGTCTCCGCCCCAGAGCCGCTTGTACGAGTTGACGAACTGGTTCGTCACGGCCGCGATCTCGCTCGAGTGACGCAGCAGGCCGGCGATGAACTGCCGTCCGACTTTGGAGAGCTGGTACTCGGCCCCCTCTTCGTAGAAGGCGTTCTGGTCTCCCTCGAAAAGGGACATGTGCGTGTGCATGCCGCTACCGGGCTTGCCGCTGAGGGGCTTCGGCATGAATGTCGCGTAGACACCCTGCTCGATCGCGACCTCTTTGATGACCGTGCGGAACGTCATGATGTTGTCCGCCGTCGCCAGGGCGTCGGCGTAACGCAGGTCGATCTCGTTCTGACCCGGGCCACCCTCGTGGTGGCTGAACTCGACCGAGATACCCAGGTCTTCGAGCATCCGGACCGAACGGCGACGGAAGTCGTGAGCCGTGCCGCCCGGGACGTTGTCGAAGTAACCGGCGGAGTCAACCGGCTCGGGGCCCTCGGCACCGTAGGACGAGGACTTGAGCAGGTAGAACTCGATCTCGGGGTGCGTGTAGAACGTGAACCCGCGGTCTGCGGCACGCGCCAGGGTGCGCTTGAGAACGTGACGCGGGTCGGCCACGGCGGGCTGACCATCCGGCGTCGTGATGTCGCAGAACATGCGCGCCGTCGGGTCGATCTCGCCCCGCCAGGGCAAGATCTGGAACGTCACCGGGTCCGGGTGCGCGAGAAGGTCTGACTCGAAGCTTCGAGTCAGGCCCTCGATCGCCGAACCGTCGAATCCGAGGCCCTCTGCGAATGCCCCTTCAACCTCGGCCGGGGCGATCGCGACGGACTTGAGCGTCCCGATCACATCGGTGAACCAGAGGCGGACGAATTTGACGCCCCGCTCTTCGATCGTCCGCAAGACGAAATCACGCTGCTTGTCCATGGTTCCCTCCGCGGCGGTATCGTTCGCAGGCCGGCTGCTTGCCCAGCCTACTGGGGGTCTTCGCCGGCGCCGGACGCGGGTGCGCCCCACGAGGCGTCACGGGCGTCGTCGTCGGCCCACGCGCGCGCGCGGTCCTTGATGACCTGCGGCGCATTGGCCGCTTCTTCCGCCGTGTCGAACGGGCCGGCGCGGTCGATCGCGGGAGACTCGAACCCCTTCTCGACCTCACCGGTCGTCAGGTTGTACCAGTACTTCTGTTCGCTCTCGGACACCGGTTCTCCCTCGATCTGCGTTCCGTGTCGATCCTAGTGACCGCGGGCGTTCCAGCGTGGCGCATCGACGGTGGCGGCCGGATCATCGGATGGCTCTCGCTAAGCTGATTCGCATGTCAAAGAGCGTGGATCGTGCTGTCGGTGTCGACATCGGGGGGACCGGCATCAAGGCCGGCATCGTAGATCTGAAGCGCGGAGAGTTGCTGAGCGACCGCATCCGCGTCAACACCCCGAAGGGGGCGGCGCCGGATGACGTCCTCGCCGCCGTGAACGAGGTGCTCGACAAGCTCGGTGGCGTGGACAAGAAGGTTCCCCTCGGCGTCGCCTTCCCGGCGATCGTCAAGAAGGGTCGCACGCTCTCCGCCGCCAATGTCTCCGAGAAATGGATCGACTTCGAGGCTGAGAAGTTCTTCGAAAAGGGCCTCGGTCGCGACATCCAGTTCGTCAATGACGCAGATGCGGCGGGTGTCGCCGAAGTTCGGTACGGCGCCGCGAAGGGCCACGACGGGCTCACGATCCTGACGACCCTCGGCACCGGTATCGGCTCAGCGTTCATCTACAACGGCACACTGATCCCCAACACCGAGCTCGGACACCTCTGGTACGAGGGCGAGTCGATCGAGAAGTACGCGGCATACTCGGCGATGGAGCGCGAAGACCTCACGTGGCAGGACTGGACGAAGCGCCTGCAGCTCTTCTACGACCACGTCGAGTTCTTGTTCTCGCCCGACCTGTTCGTCGTCGGCGGCGGCGTGTCGAAGCATCCGGAGCGTTTCTTGCCGATGCTGAAGCTGCGCACCCCGATCCTTCCCGCCGTGCACCGCAACAGCTCGGGCATCATCGGCGCGGCGGCCCTCGCGGGCGACTGACCCCCGGTCCGAAGGATGTCTGCGCCACTCGACCGTCCGCTCTATGGCGCCTCGTGGGGCTCAGCCAACGCTCGATTCTTCGGCAACTACTCGATCTTTCGCGGTCGCGCGAGTCCGAGCGAGTACTGGTGGTGGACGCTCACCAATGCCTTGGTGCTGAACGCCCTCAATCTTCTTGCTCTGCAGTGGGGAGCGGATGACTGGGCGTGGGGTCCGCTCGGACTACCCCTGATGGGCGGACCGACCGGAGAGATCGCGGGCGTTCCCGGGGTGCTTGCGCTGATCTTCTCGCTCGGAACGCTGCTCCCGAACCTCGCGATCACGTGGCGTCGCTTGCACGACACCGGCCGCAGTGGCGCGTGGTTCTTCCTGGCGTTCGTCCCGATCGTCGGGTGGATCGTCCTGCTGATCTTCCTGGTCGGCGGTCCGCGCGAAGATGGTCGTCGCTTCGACTGACGCACGGATGCCGAGAACGCCTGTTGTTACCGAGCACGCCCGTTGTGCGCCGTGCAGAAGCGGCGCACTCGGGCGCAAGCGGCGGTCTCGGTGCGGGCACACGCGCGCAGCATCAGGAACGGCGGCGGAAGAGAGAGGGCGAGTGGGCCGGCCTGTACGCCGGGTTCTGTCCGGGGGCGTGAGCCCCGTGGACGGTCATCTCTCTCGACGACACGTTGCCATGCCGTTCTAGCGGTCTACCCGAGGACTCGGCGGGCCGCGTCAACATCCTCTGTCTGACCTTGCTCCGGGCGAGGTTTACCGAGCAGACCGCGTCACCGCGGTCCCTGGTGGTCTCTTACACCACCGTTTCACCCTTACCGCGGTTGCCCGCGGCGGTCTGTTTTCTGTGGCACTGTCTCGCGGATCACTCCGGGTGGGTGTTACCCACCGCCCTGCCCTGTGGAGCCCGGACGTTCCTCGGCACGAGAGAAAACCCTCGTGACGCGACCGTCCAGCCGACCCACTCGCGCCGCAAGTCTAGCCGCGGATGCCTCACTGCCCCGCGCCGGCCGCCCCAGCGAGCTCAGCCCACGAGGTCGCGGCGAAAGCTCTCGCGCCGATCCATCGACGCGTTGGCCGCAGCATCCGCTCTCGCGTTCTGCGCGCGTGGGATCCATTCGAAGCTCACTTGCCGCCCGGCGATCAGCTCGCGCGCCTCGCGGGCCAGGGCCTGCATGTCGGGGTGCTTGATCTTCCAGCGTCCCGTCATCTGCTCGACCACGAGCTTGGAGTCGAGTCGCACGCGAACGGATACCGGGTCGCGCTCGAAAGCGGCACGTACACCCTCGATCATGCCCCGGTATTCGGCCACGTTGTTGCTCGCCATGCCCACGTAGAAACCCAGCTCGACCAGCACCTCTCCGGTCGTCGCGTCGAGGACGACGGCTCCGCCCGCGGCGATGCCCGGGTTGCCCCGCGACCCGCCATCCGCTTCGACGATCAGGTCGGGCGCGGCGCGCTGAGCGGTCTGGTCATCCCAGAGCCCGCCCGTCATCGGGACGAGCTCACAGGCCCGATTCGTTCGTACGAACGAGGATGCAACCGCACTCGGGGCAGTTCACGATCTCGTCGTCGGCAGCGCCGCGGATGACTTTCAGATCGGTGCCGGAGAGCACCATGTGGCATCCGCCGCAGGTACGCGCACGCAGCAGCGCCGCGCCGTCGTTGCGGGCGGTCAGTCGCTCGTACAGGGCCAAAAGTTCCGGCGGCACCGTCCCGACGACGGCCGCGCGGTCGCGGGTCAGGTGTTCGGTGCGGGCGATCGCATCGGCGACGACGGCCTTCGCCTCGTTCGAGAGACGCGTGCCCTCTTCGTTCGTCTCCGCGACGAGGCGCTCCTGCTCGGCGACGGATGCCTCGATCTGCTCGAGCTTCTCCATCAGCTCGAGCTCGGCATCCTCGAGGTCACCCTGGCGACGCGCAAGCGAGGCGAGCTCGTGTTCGAGGCCCGCGGCATCCTTCGGGTTCGAGACCCTCTGTAGCAGCTCTTCGTCGCGCTTGCGTCGCGCCTCGACGACCTTCACATCGGACTCGACGCGCGAGATCTCGAGCTGCAGGTCGTCGCGCGCACCCTGGCGGCGGGACAACTCGTGCGAGAGGGCTTGGCGCGCGGCGAGAAGTTCTTTCACACGCGGGGCTTGGGGAGGATTCTGGCGCAGGGCATTTGACGCGCGGAGCTGCGCGTCGAGCTCGGCGATCTCCAGCAATCGACGCTGGTCTGTCGGGCTCGCATTCACGCGTCCAGCCTATCCCGGCGGCCGCGGCGTCTTGGCGGCCGGTGCTTCAGACGATGCGCGCCCGGATCCGTGCCGACGCGAGGGCGAAGAACACCACGACCATCGCCCCGAGAATCGCGGCGACGTACACGGCCGTGACGGTCCAGTCCCCCACCGTCAGGTCGATGCCGTAGAAGAGCGCGATCGAATCGGATGCCTCGGGCACCCCGCCCGTCAGCGTGTCGAGCGGGCCCTGAGTGAACTCGCGACGCAGCACCATCGACGACTGCGCGAACGGCAGCGCGTTGATGACCTCGCGCACCGCCTCCGGCAGGGATCCGACCGGGATGTAGGCGCCCGCGACGAACCCGAGGATTGTGCCGACGATCGTGGACATCGCAGAGAATGCATTGTTCGACGACAGGAACGACACCACGAAGGCGGAGAGAGCTGTGAAGGCGGCGCCGGACAGGGCGATCCATCCGACGATCCGCAGCACCGACAGCGGCGGCGGAACCACCCCGTCGACGAGCCAGAGGTAGATCAGGCTGATGACGAGCACGACGAGCGTCATCAGCAGAGCGACGGCCAGGGCCGCGAACAGATACCCGGCGACGATCTGGCCGCGCCGGATCGGCGAGACCAGGAAGTCGCGGAATCGGCTGGATGCGGCATCCTCGACCAGAACTCCCAGCGCACCCAAACCCGTGGTGATCGACGTCATGCCGACGATGCCGGCGAACATCCACGAGTCGACGAAGGCCTTGATCTCGGCGGTCGTCGCATCGGGGAACGACTCCTGCAAGCCGGTCGTCTGCAGATTGCCGAGAAAGAGTGTGTAGAGCGCGAAGAGGATGATCGCGGACAGCAGCGAGAAGAAGACGTTGAGGCGGTCGCGGAAGAACAGGCGGAGGTTCCGGCCGATGATCGTGCGGATGACGCCCATCAGTTTTCGATCCCTTCGCGCCCGGTCAACGCGAGGAAGACGTCGTCCATGCTGCCGTGGCGGAACTCGAAGTCGGCCACATCATCACCGTGCGCGCCCAGGATGCGCCGCGCGACGCTCGCGTCCTCCACAGCGATGGCGATCTCGTCGGCATCACCCATCGGATCGAGGCCGTCCGCTTGCGCGAGCGCGAGAAGCGCGGCGCGATTGCGGGTGGTGACGGTGAGGATGCTTCGACTGTGGCGGGCCCGCAGTTCGACGGGCGACCCCTCGGCGATGATCCGGCCAGCATCGATGATGCAGACGCGATCGGCCTCTTCGGTCTCTTCCATATAGTGCGTGGTCAGGAAGACGGTCAGGCCGGTCCTCTCCCCCAGTTCGTGGATCGTCGACCAGACGACCGCGCGGCTGGCGGGGTCGAGGCCGGCGGTGGGTTCGTCGAGGAACAGGATCGCGGGTTGGTGCAGCAGCGCCCGGGCGATGTCGACGCGGCGGCGCTGCCCGCCCGAGAGCTTCCCGTAGCGGCGGTCGAGGAACTCGTCCAGCTCGATGAGTGCGGACAGCTCGGCGATACGGGCGTTGATCGCCGAGGCATCCGTCATCGAGAACCGCGCCCGGATGCGCAAGTTCTCGCGAGCGGTCAGGGCATCGTCGAGCACCGAATCCTGGAAGACGACGCCGATGCTCCGGCGGATCGCTTCGCCGTCGGTACGGATGTCTCGCCCGGCCACGATCAGTCGGCCGGCGTCGAAGGGCAGGACGGTGGTGAGGCATCCGATCGTCGTCGACTTGCCGGCGCCATTCGTGCCGAGGAACGCGAACACTCCTCCGGTCTGGACCAGGAAGGACACGTCATCGACCGCCGTGACCTTCTTGTACCGCTTGGTCAGGCCCTCGACCTCGATCGCGGGCGATGACATCGACACAGACGGCGTCGGGCGGATTCGTGGCGGCACACCCCCATCCTGCCCGGAGATTCGGCGGGGACGCGCCTCCAATATCCGCGGTCCATCCCACACATGGCGACAACCTCGCCACGGTACTGAGTGTGGGCCCTGCCGGGATCGAACCGACGACATCCACGGTGTAAACGTGGCGCTCTACCAGCTGAGCTAAAGGCCCTCGGGATCAGTCTAGAAGATCGGACCACGTCGACAGATATGGTCCGCGCACCCTCTCCCTCCAGACGGGCGCGGGATGCCCGGAACTGACTAGGCTGAGAGAGGTGTGCGTTCCCGCCCGGCCCACAAGCCGAGACGCCGCCGCCAAGACTCCCCCGGCACGATCTGCCGGCACGAAGAGAGGTCACGTGTGACTGTTCACGACCAGGATCCCTACTCGCAGAACCACGAAGACAGCGACCCGGAAGAGACTTCCGAGTGGCAGGAATCCCTGCAGCAGCTCGTCGACGCGAAGGGCCACGGCCGCGGACGAGAGGTGATGCTCAGCCTTCTGAAGAAGTCGCATGATCTGCACCTCGGCGTCCCGATGGTCCCGACGACGGACTACATCAACACCATCGCGCCCGAGAACGAGCCCGAGTTTCCGGGCGACGAAGAGATCGAGCGCCGTTACCGCGCCTGGATCCGCTGGAACGCCGCCGTCACGGTGCACCGCGCACAGCGCCCGGGCATCGGCGTCGGCGGACACATCTCGACATACGCCTCGTCGGCCGCGCTCTACGAGGTCGGGTTCAACCACTTCTTCCGCGGCGCCGACCACCCCTCGGGCGGCGACCAGATCTTCATCCAGGGTCACGCCTCCCCCGGTACCTACGCCCGCGCTTTCCTCGAAGGCCGGTTGACCGAGGCGCAGCTCGACGGCTTCCGCCAGGAGAAGTCCGCGGCGCCCAACGGCATCCCTTCCTACCCGCACCCGCGTCTGATGCCGGAGTTCTGGCAGTTCCCGACCGTGTCGATGGGTCTTGGCCCGATCAACGCGATCTACCAGGCGATGACGAACAAGTACCTGACCAACCGAGGAATCAAGGATGTCTCGGACGGTCATGTGTGGGCATTCCTGGGTGACGGCGAAATGGACGAGGTCGAAAGCCGCGGCCAGCTCCAGGTCGCGGCGAACGAGGGTCTCGACAACCTGACCTTCGTGGTCAACGCCAACCTTCAGCGCCTCGATGGCCCGGTGCGCGGCAACGGCAAGATCATCCAGGAACTCGAGAGCTTCTTCCGCGGCGCCGGATGGAACGTCATCAAGGTCGTCTGGGGTCGCGAATGGGACGATTTGCTCGCCCGCGACACGGACGGCGCCCTACGAAACCTCATGAACGTTACCCCCGACGGCGACTTCCAGACGTACAAGACCGAGAACGGCGCCTACGTGCGTGAGAACTTCTTCGGTCGCGACGAGCGCGCGCTCGCCCTTGTCAAGGACTACACCGACGACCAGGTCTGGAACCTCAAGCGCGGCGGCCACGACTACCGCAAGGTCTACGCGGCGTTCAAGGCGGCCGTCGAACACAAGGGCCAGCCGACCGTCATCATCGCCAAGACCATCAAGGGCTACGGCCTCGGTCCCCACTTCGAGGGCCGCAACGCGACCCACCAGATGAAGAAGATGACGCTCGAGGACCTCAAGCACTTCCGCGATGCGATGCACATCCCCATCACGGACGCGCAGCTCGAAGAGAACCCCTACACGCCCCCGTACTACAACCCGGGCGAGAAGGACGAGACGATCCAGTACCTGCTGGAGCGTCGCCGCAATCTCGGCGGGTTCCTTCCCGAGCGTCGCTCGACCCACGTCGGCCTCACGTTGCCGGATGACTCGGCCTACGCGATGCCGAAGAAGGGCTCGGGAACGCAAGAGATCGCGACGACCATGGCGTTCGTGCGTCTCCTGAAGGACCTGCTTCGGGCGAAGGACTTCGGCCACCGCATCGTTCCGATCATCCCCGACGAGGCACGCACGTTCGGTATGGACGCGTTCTTCCCCACGGCGAAGATCTACAACCCGAACGGTCAGCACTACACCTCGGTCGACCGCGAGCTGCTGCTGGCGTACAAGGAGAGCCCGCAGGGGCAGATCCTGCACGTGGGTATCAACGAGGCGGGCGCGGTTGCGGCGTTCACCGGTGTCGGAACGTCGTACTCGACCCACGGCGAGCCGCTCATCCCGGTCTACGTCTTCTACTCGATGTTCGGCTTCCAGCGCACGGGCGACGCTCAGTGGGCCGCGGGCGACCAGATGGCGCGCGGATTCATCATCGGCGCCACTGCTGGGCGCACCACGCTCACCGGCGAAGGCCTGCAGCACGCCGACGGCCACTCGCACCTGCTCGCTTCGACGAACCCCGCAACGGTGTCGTATGACCCGGCCTACGGCTACGAGATCGCACACATCGTGCGCTCGGGCATCGAGCGGATGTACGGCGGCGAGCACCCGGACCCGAACGTCATGTACTACCTGACTGTCTACAACGAGCCGATCGTGCAGCCCGCCGAGCCCGAGGGCGTCGACGTGGATGGCATTGTGCGAGGCATCCACCGCATCTCGACCGGCGAGGGCGACGGCGCACGCGCCCAGCTGCTCGCGTCGGGCGTCGGTGTGCCGTGGGCCAAGGAAGCCCAGCAACTGCTGCGCGACGACTGGGGTGTGGCAGCGGATGTCTGGTCCGTCACGTCCTGGACAGAGCTCCGCCGCGACGGTCTGGCCACTGACGAGCACAACTTCCTGCACCCGGAAGAAGAGCCGAAGACGGCCTACATCACCGAGAAGCTGGCCGGCGCACCCGGCCCGGTCATCGCCGTGAGCGACTTCATGCACGCCGTCCAGGACCAGATCCGGCCCTGGGTGCAGCATGACTTCTACACTCTCGGCGCCGACGGCTTCGGCTTCTCGGACACCCGTGCCGCCGCTCGACGCTTCTTCAAGATCGACGGTCCCTCGATCGTCGTGCGGGCGCTGCAAGCACTCGCGCAGCAGGGCGCGGTCGACCGTTCGCTCGTCGCCCAGGCCATCGAGAAGTACCGGCTGTTCGACGTGACCGCGGGAACGAGCGGGAACGCGGGCGGCGAGAGCTGACCGGCGTGCCGGAGAACACAGACGCCGACGACGAAGCGGCGATCGCCAAGACGGTGGCCGATGAGAAAGCGGCGACGCTCACCTGGCTGCGTCGCATCTCCGGCGACCTCGCCACGGCGACGCTCAACCGCCTCGAGGACACGCTGCCCTGGTATCGCGAGATGCCGCCCGGGCGACGGTCCGCCGTCGGCCTCGTGGCGCAGGCCGGCATCAGCTCGTTCATCCAGTGGTACGAAGATCCCGAGTCGACCCCCTGGATCGCGGCGGACATCTTCGCCGCCGCCCCGCGCGAGTTGCTGCGGAGCGTCAGCCTGCAGCAGACGCTCCAGCTCATCCGGGTGACGGTCGAGGTCACGGAAGAGCGTGTGACCGGCCGGGGCGGAAGCATCCGCGAGGCGATCCTGAAGTACTCGCGTGATGTCGCCTTCGCGGCAGCGGATGTCTACGCCCGGGCGGCCGAAGCGCGCGGGTTGTGGGACGCACGGCTCGAGGCGCTGGTCGTCGACTCGATCCTGACGGGCGAAGCCGATGCCGAGCTGCCGAGCCGCATCGCGGCGCTCGGGTGGCACGGACATGGCGAGGTCTGCGTTCTGGTCGGCACGACGCCTTCACAGTTCGACGTCGACCACCTGCGTCGCATCGCACGCAAGCTCGGTGTGGACGTGCTGATCGGCGTACAGGGTTCGCGGCTCGTGCTGGTCATGGGCCGCTCGGACTCGGTCGCCCGCGGTGAAGAACCGATACCCGACCTGCCCTTCCCCGAGATCGCGACGCGACTCGAGCCCGGATTCGGACCCGGCCACCTCGTGCTCGGCCCGGCTGTGCCGGCCCTCGTCGATGCCAGTGCGAGCGCGCGCGCGGCCCTCGCGGGTTTCGCCGTGGCGCGTGCTTGGCGGAACGCTCCTCGACCCGTCGAGGCCGACGACCTGCTGCCCGAGCGCGCCCTGGCCGGCGATGCGCTGGCTAGGCAGACGCTCGTCGAGCGGATCTATCGGCCCCTGCAGGCGCACTCCCCCGATCTCGTCACGACCCTGTGGAGCTACCTCGACAACGGTCGCTCGCTCGAGGCGACCGCGCGCGAGCTTTTCGTACACCCGAACACCGTCCGCTACCGCCTGAAGCGCGTCAGCGAGGTGATCGGCTGGGACGCCACGGGTGCCCGAGAGGCGCTCATCCTGCAGTCGGCCCTGATCCTGGGTCAAATCGCGGCGACCGACACGCGCAGGCGCTCTTCAGTGTCAGCCACGCACAAACGTTCCGGACTTTCTTCGTAGGACTGCGCCAAGACCGACCCCGGTCGAGTTGACAGACTGGGCTAGTGATCGTTGTAGCTTGCCCGGGTCAGGGCTCTCAAACTCCTGGATTCCTCTCCCCGTGGCTGGAACTCGATGGCGCGCGAGAGCTGCTCACCGTGTTCTCTGACGCCGCAGAGGTCGATCTGATCCTGCACGGCACCGTGTCCGACGCCGACACCATCCGCGACACGCGCATCGCGCAGCCGTTGATCGTCGCCGCGAGCCTGCTCGCGTGGATGAAGCTCGATGAGCGCGGGGCGCCCACCCCGGGCGGCGCAGCGGGCCACTCGGTCGGTGAGATCGCGGCGCTCGTCGTCGCCGGGGTCATCTCGGCATACGAGGGAATGAAGCTGGTCGGCATCCGCGGGCGTGCGATGGCGGACGCAGCGGCCCTCGAGCCGACCGGCATGAGCGCCATCGTCGGCGGTGACGAGGCAGCTGTCCTCACCCGACTGGAAGAGCTCGCGCTGACTCCCGCCAACTTCAACGGTGGTGGACAGATCGTTGCCGCGGGTGCGCCCGCCGCGCTGGAGGCACTGGCCGTGGATCCTCCCCGCGGAGCCCGCGTCATCCCCCTGCAGGTCGCCGGCGCATTCCACACGTCGTACATGGCACCCGCGGTCGAGCGGCTCCGCACCGCCGCTGGCATCGTCACGGTGAGCGACCCGACCCTCACCCTGTGGTCCAACAGTGACGGCTCGATCGTCACCTCCGGCAGCACGGCCCTCGACCTGTTGGTCGGTCAGGTGGCCTCGCCCGTCCGCTGGGACCTGTGCATGACCGGATTCTCGGATGCCGGTATCACGGGCCTCGTCGAACTGACGCCCGCCGGTACACTGACCGGGCTCGCCAAACGCGGGCTCCGGGGCATCCCGTCGGTAGCGGTCAAGACCCCCGACGACCTCGATGCGGCCGTGGAACTGCTCTCGAAGGACAACGCATGATCTCGCCCGCACCGCTGACCCAGACCACGGGTGTCGCCCACACGCGCATCTACGCGTACGGTGCAGCCCGTGGCGAGCTCGTCGTCGACAACGATGCCCTCGTCGGACCGATCGACTCGAGCGACGAGTGGATCCGTCAACGCACCGGCATCATCACGCGTACGCGCGCCGAAGCCGGCACGAGTGCCCTCGACCTCGCGACGGACGCCGCCGCCGAGGCGATCGCCTCCTCTGGCGTCGCGCCGGAAGACATCGACCTCGTGATCGTCGCGACGATCAGCAACCCCCGGCAGACACCGTCGATCTCGGCCGTCGTCGCCGACCGCGTCGGCGCTAACCCCGCAGCCGCCTACGACCTCAACGCCGCTTGTGCCGGATTCTCGTACGGCGTCGCGCAGGCCGACGCCCTGATCCGCGGAGGCATCGCGCGGTACGCCGTCGTCATCGGCGCGGAGAAGCTCAGCGACGTCGTCGACCCCACCGACCGCAGCATCTCATTCCTGCTGGGCGATGGAGCCGGCGCGGCGGTCGTCGGACCGAGCGACACCCCCGGAATCGGCCCGACGGTGTGGGGATCGGATGGCTCCAAAGCAGACGCCGTCGGCATGGACCACACGCTCATCGAGTACCGCGACGGTACCGCCGCCTGGCCCACCCTCCGACAGGAAGGCCCGACGGTCTTCCGGTGGGCGGTGTGGGAAATGGTGAAGGTCGCCCGCCAGGCGCTCGAAGCGGCCGGTGTCGAGGCATCCGATCTATCCGCCTTCGTGCCCCACCAGGCGAACATGCGCATCATCGACGAATTCGCCAAGCAGCTGAAACTGCCCGAGACCGTCGTGATCGGGCGCGACATCGAGACGACCGGCAACACCTCGGCGGCGTCCATCCCGCTCGCAACGCACCGCCTGCTGCAGGAACACCCCGAGATCAGTGGCGGACTCGCCCTGCAGATCGGTTTCGGCGCAGGTCTGGTGTTCGGCGCGCAGGTCGTGGTGCTGCCATGACCGGGCGGATCGCCGCCCTAGACTGACTTGCGGTCGCCGACACGACTCCAGAACCCCCATCTAGATCCAGAACCAAGGAGACACCATGGCCTTTTCCACCGATGAGGTGCTTGCCGGGCTCGCTGAGCTCATCACCGACGAAACCGGCATCTCGGCCGACGACGTCGCCCTCGAGAAGTCCTTCACCGACGACCTCGACATCGACTCCATCTCGATGATGACGATCGTCGTCAACGCAGAAGAGAAGTTCGGCGTCACCATCCCCGACGACGAGGTCAAGAACCTCAAGACCGTCGGCGACGCCGTGACGTTCATCACGTCGAACCAGTCCTGATCCACCCTCTCGGGGGCCAGCCGGCCCCCGAGAGCGACAGCAACGCCTGAGGATTCGTGTCATGACCACCAAGCGCATCGTCGTCACCGGGATCGGTGCCTCTTCACCGCTCGGCGGCACCGCCCCCGACAGCTGGACCGCACTGCTCGCCGGAGTGTCCGGCGCACGCACGCTCGAGCACGAGTGGGTAGCGAAGTACGAGCTACCTGTCACGTTCGCCGCCGAGGCGATCGTGCGCCCCGAAGAGGTCCTGCCCCGACCGACCGCCAAGCGGCTCGACCCGGCGTCCCAGTTCGCCCTCGTCGCAGCGATGGAGGCGTGGGAGGATGCCGGAGCACCCGAGGTGGACCCTGAACGCCTCGGAGTCGACTTCGCGACCGGCATCGGCGGCGTGTGGACACTCCTCGACGCGTGGGACACCCTCCGCGAGAAGGGGCCCCGCCGCGTCATGCCGATGACGGTGCCGATGCTCATGCCCAATGCGGCGGCCGGAAACCTGTCGCTCCACTTCGGTGCGCGTGCCTTTGCCCGCACCGTCGCGAGCGCCTGCGCGTCGAGCACAGAGTCGATCGTCAACGCCGTGGAGCACCTGCAGGACGGGCTCGCAGACGTCGTCATCGCGGGCGGCACCGAGTCGGCCATCCACCCCATCACCGTCGCGTCGTTCGCGTCGATGCAGGCGCTCTCGCGCCGCAATGACGACCCCGCGACCGCATCGCGACCCGGCAGCATCGACCGCGACGGCTTCGTCATGGGCGAGGGTGCCGGCGCACTCATCCTCGAGACGGAAGACCACGCCAAGGCGCGCGGCGCAAAGATCTACGCGTACGTTGTCGGCGGCGGCGTCACGGCCGATTCGTACCACATCACGGCCAACGACCCCGAGGGCCACGGCGCGGCTCGCGCCGTGACGATGGCGCTGGAGATGGCCGGAGCATCCCCGGACGACGTCACGCACATCAACGCGCACGCCACCTCCACCCCCGTCGGTGACCCGAACGAGTACCAGGCCCTCAAGGCCATCTTCGGCCCGCGGGTGGAAGAGATCCCCGTCTCAGCGACCAAGGCATCCACGGGGCACCTGTTGGGTGGCACCGGAGCACTCGAGGCCATCTTCACTGTGCTCGCGATCGGTCAGCGCCAAGCGCCTCCGACGATCAACCTGACGACGCAGGACCCCGAAGTGCCGTTCCGGATCTCGGGCGCACCTCAGGACCTGGGCTCGGGCGACCAGCTCGCGATCAGCAACTCGTTCGGCTTCGGTGGCCACAACGCGGTCGTGGCCTTCTCGACATCCTGAACAGCTCTCACGCTCGCAGATCGAGCCCCAGGGGGTTCCACATCCTGACCCAGCCAACAGGCCGCGCAAGCGCGGACGATGGGTTCGGTCCGAGTGTGGGGATGTCTGGGTTGTCGGGCTCGCGTCACTAACCGACTCGCGCCATCAACCGACTTTGTGGAGCCACACCACGGGAGCCTGGTCGCTCGCGTGGCGGAAGATCTCGAGCTCATCGTCCCAGGCCTGGCCGAGCGCGACGCCCAGTTCGCGCTGAAGTTCACGAGCGTCACCCGCGGCGATCTCCATCGCGTACCGAATGCGATCTTCACCGATGACGACGTTGCCGGCCGCGTCGGTCTGCGCGTAGTGGATGCCGAGGTCCGGCGTGTGCAACCAACGCCCACCGTCCGAGCGCGGGGTGGGGTCTTCGGTCACCTCGAAGCGGAGGTGCTCCCAACCGTGCATCGCCGACGACAGGGCGGCGCCGGTTCCGACGGGGCCCTCCCAGTAGAACTCGGCACGACGGGCACCCGGAAGCACCGGCTGCTCGTCCCACTCGAAATTCACGGCGCGACCGAGCGCACGCCCGACAGCCCACTCCAGGTGCGGGCACAGCGCCCGCGGCGCGGAGTGGACATAGATCACTCCGCGCGCTGATGATGTCGCCATTTCCACTTCCGTTTCTTCAGGTACGTCTTCCCCTACGACCTGTGACACGTGTGTCGGCGACTGCTGTTCGGTTGTGGGCCCATTATTGCCCATCGCGTAAGGGAATCACAACACTGTGATTCCGCGGCGCGCCGCCGTTCCGTAAATCTGAAAGGAAGCACGGCCGGATAGAGGCCACCTCGACTCGCGAAGCACGGGTCGAGGCGCGATTTTCCTTTCACATTTACGCGCTTAGGCTGAACGTCGTGTCTGCCGTTTCCGTCATCATCCCCTGGCGCCCCGCGCCCTCCCGCGTGACCGCTTTCGAGGCCCTGACGAGCTGGTACGCGCGCGAGTTCTCCGAGTTCACGGTCCAGACGGTGGACACGGGCGACGACGTCTTCGTGCTCGCGGCATGCCGGAACCGGGGCATCGCCGACGCGAGCCTCGATGACGTGGTCATCATCAACGACGCGGACACGATCCCCGAGGCCGATGCACTCCGAGCCGCTGTTGCTGCCGCGCGGACGAGCGGCCTCGTACACCTGCCATACACCGCCTATCACTGGCTCGGTGCCACCGGCACCGCACAGTACCTGGCGGGGATGGACCCACAACAGTGCGAGTTCGAGCTCGTCCGCGGCGCGTGCTCAGGCGTGTACGTCACGACTCCGCGCACGTGGGAGCGGCACGGAGGGCAGGACGAGCGCTTCCGCGGGTGGGGGTACGAGGATGCCGCGTGGAATCTCGCGCATCAGACCCTCCTTGGCAGCCCACCTCAGCGCCACGAAGGTCGCGTTTACGCCCTGCATCACGTCGCCGAGACACGAGCTGGCGCCCGGTTCGACGCGAGTGCCGCGCTCATGGAGCGCTACCGGTCGGCGGACGGCGATCCCGAAGCGATGCGATCCCTCGTGAGCGAGCGCATTGCCGCCAGCGCCTCGTAGGCGACCTCGGGTCCGGGCCGAGCGGTCTGGCCTTCGGCTATCCGTCGCAACAGGGCGCGGTCGACGTCCGATCCTTCCACCCCGTCCCGATCCGCGTCCCCGGTGAGCAGCACGCGGAGCGCGTCCGCGAGTTCCTCGGGGCTTGCGGAGTTCGGGTCGAGCGCGACGCCTACCCGCGCGCGCTCGATGGTCGCGGCGCCCGCGAACTGATCCGTCGAGAAGGGCAGCACGAGGATCGGCACGCCGCTTCCGAGCGCCTCGGTGACCGAGTTGTTGCCGCCGTGGTTGACCGCAACCGCCGCGCTCTTCAGCAGCCGCACCTGCGGCAGATGGGGACGCACGAGCCATCCGTCTGGCACGTCGCCGAGCGCCTCGCCCGGGGTTGCACCGGTCGCGATCGCGGCTCGCACGCCCACACTGCGGAGGGCCTCGGCAACGCGCGCGAGAACGTCGTCCCGAACGGAGAGGAAACTCCCGAAGCTGACGTAGACGTAGGGTTCGTCTCGAGCGATCCACTCGAGGATGTCGGGGGCAACGGCTTCTTCGCGGCGCGTCGATCCGAGGAAGGCGTGCGGCGGGAGCACCCGCCCCTCGATCGCGGCCAGCTCGGCCGGATAGTTGTACAGAATTGTGCCGCCCTGGGTGCCGCCGTGGGTTGCGAAGGCGTCGTCGACGTCGGCCGACCGACCGTCCAGTTCGCGCGCAGCCCGGTTCCACTCCCCCGTGAAGCCTGCGGCCACCCGGTCGCAGAGTTCACGCAACTCGTCGAGGTCCTCCTGCGATGGCGCGAATGCCCTCGGCCAGTACGGCGGGTAGCCGTAAACCTCCCCCGGGACCGGCAGCGCGCTCGGATGCCCCAGCACGACGTCGCCGTACGGCACACCCGCGGTCTGCAATGCCATGCGAGCGCTGAAGGCCAGGTGGTCAACGAGGATCGCATCGGGGCGGACCTCGTCGACGATTTCGAGCACGCGCCGACTGCGCCCGACGGGATCCCACATCAAGTCGGTAAGCCGCTCCTGTGCCTGGTAGCGCAGGGTCTGCGTCATTCCACGGCGCGTCGCGTCGAAGAATCCCCGCAGCGAAGCGCCCTCGTCGCGCGGTTGTTCCTCGGCGCGAATCACACCGGGGTTCGAGCCCCGCCCCAGTGTCAGATCAATCCGCTCCAACCCGAAGTCGGCGACGATTCCCGCCGTCGACGGGCCCGTCGCGACAACCACGCGCTCCCCCGCATCGCGCCACCGTGTTGCCAGCGTCGCGAGGGGAAGCAGATGCGAGGCGTAGTCCGGGCTGATGACGAGCAGCGTCACCCGAGCACCCCCGCGGCCCGGATCAGCTCGGCCTCTTCCCGCGCCACGCCGCCGTAGACGGGGCCGAGTGCCGAAGCCATGCCCTGGATCGTGAAGCGTTCCCGGACCATGTCGTGCGATCGCTCCGACCGCGACTCGTCGCGCTCGGCGGCGATGTCGAGCGCTTCGGCGATCGCCTGGGTGAGCCGCGCCACGTCCCACGTCTGCGTCAATACCCCGGTATCACCGCGCGTGACGTAGGTGGCAGGGCCGCCCCCGTCGGGCGCGACGACCGTCAAACCGGTGGCCATGGCCTCGAGCAAGGCGATCCCGAATTCTTCCTTCACGCTCGCACACACGTAAACGCCGCCCGCGGCCGCGAGGCCCGGAAGACCGAAGCGGACGGCGGCCAACCATCGCGCCGCGACGTCGTTCGAGCGGTGCCCAGCCAGCACGAGGCCGCGCGCGGCGCGATCCGCGTCAGGCACGATCCGCGCGATGCGCTCGAGCTGCTCGCGTTCGTCGAGCGACGGGCGTTCGAGGTCACCGCCGATGATGAGCAGATTCGCACGATCGGCCAGCGGCCCGCTCGCCCAGGCCTCTACGAGGGTCGCCATGCCCTTGACCCGGTGCAGTCGCCCGACACTCACCAGCAGCGGAAGTCCGCGACGCTCGGCGGGCAGCTCTTCGAGCAGGGCGCGGAGCGGCTGGACCTCGGGCGGGACGTCTTCGCTGGAGCCCGATCGCACCTCGGCAACGGCCCGCTCGACGACCTCGAGGTCGACGCCCTCGGCGACGATCGTGTGCCGTTCGGGGTGCGATGCGATGTCGATGCCGACCAGATGCCGCATGTCTTCTTCGAGCTTCGGACGGGGAAACAGCACGGTGTGCGCCGCGTTGGATGCGAGGCTCTGCACGAGCCGGGCGCGGAACCAGAAATGTTCGCGCATGTCGACCTCGCCGAAGTCCGATCGGTGCAACGTTCCCGAGAGGTCCATCGACTGGATCACCGCGTGCGGATCGGGGGCCACCGTGAACACGACGGGGATGCCGAGTTCGCGTGCGACGTCCGCCGCGGCAAGACTGCCCACGTCCGCCATCCGCAGGTGCAGCACGTCGATGCGACCGGCGGCACGGAGGATGCGTCGGATGCCACGGCGCGCGGGCACGCGCAGCGACCACGCCGCCGCGGACGGCACGGGCTGTTCGGCCAGCGGGACCCGACCGTAGACGTGGCCATCGCGGTCCATGCCGATGACGCCGAGGTCGATCACGGCACGTTCGCGCGGGCCACGCGACAGGGTCACCACGCGTTGGACACCCGTCGAGGGATCCGCTACCAGGGCATCGCCCAGGCGCACCAGCAACGTCGCGATTCCACCGTTGTCGCCGACGCCCGCCGACGTGAGCGACGGATCGATGTCGGCGTGCAGAAAGAGCTGTGCCACGGTCAGCGGGCCGGGCGTTGGTGCGGATCCGTTGCGGGCAGGGCCGACCGCGGTGCGCGCAGCCGCGAGGTCCACGAGCGCGAGGCGCGCGGCATCCGCCAGCTCATCCTCACCATCGGCCAAGTCACCGAGCAGCAACGCAGCCTCCGCCGAGTGTGCGCGCTGGCCGAGCGCCGCGACGGCCGCGATTCGCACCGTGCGCGGCTCGTGCGGGTCGCTGGCGCAGATGAGCAGCGTTCGCGCAGCGATAGGCGCCCGCACAAGGCCCAGAGTCTCGACGAGGCGCGTGCGGGACGGCGCATCCTGAATCCCCAGAAGAGCCGACTCGATCGCGACCGCGAGCGACTCGCCGATCGTGATCGACCAGTTCTCGAGCGTCCTTTGCGCGAGCATGCCCGAGAAGCCGCCCGCTGCCACGATTCCGAGCAGCCGCCCGATCGCATCGAAGCGCGGCAGACCCGCGCCGAGCGCCCACGCGGCATGTTCACGGATGAAGCCGCGTTCGTCCGAGAGCAGCCCACTGAGAGCTCGGGCCGCCTGCTCGTCGTACATCTCAGCCAGGGCGTGCACGGCCGTGATGGCCGCGACGTCGTCTTCGCTGGCAAGGGCCTTCGCCAGCAGACGAAGGGTACGAACACCAGGGTCGCGTCCCGCTTCGAACGCAACATCGTCCGCGAGCCGGATGGCGTCCACGATTCCCGGGGCGGCGTACACCGCGTCCATGGCCGTCTGGATGCCCATCGTCGTCTCCTCCGCGCGCGCGAGTTCGTCCGAACACAGTCGTCCGAATACAACCGCATGCCGATCGTAGCCCGCGCGAGTGACATCGGACTCGGCTGGCGTCGGCCGACTTCGGAGGCTAGGCTCCGGTGCTCGTGCGGCTTCTCTCTATCGGCGATATCGGCGTGTCAGACGGCATGATGCACATCGGTGACGAGGCGATGGTCGAGGCCCTCCGCGACGAGATGCACGCTCGCGGCGTCGAGCTCGTCGCCGTGTCCGCCGAGCCGGCCGAATCGGCCGCGCGGTACGGCGTCGACGCGGTTCCCCGCATCGGATTCGCAGTCCTCAACCGTGACGACGCGGAGGACCGGATGCGCGAGGTCGTGGCTGCGGCGAAGCATCCGTCCCTTCTCGGGACGGATGATCCCGCGCGGGCGGTCATCGAGGCGATAGCCGACACAGACGGGGTCGTCGTCGCGGGCGGCGGTAACCTCGCGTCGCGCTGGCCGGTGCACATCTATGAGCGGGCGACGTTGGCCCGGATCGCCGGCGAACTCGGGCGTCCCGTGGTCATCACGGGTCAGACATTCGGTCCGGACCTCGAGCCGCACGATCGGACGCTGCTGTCTCGTGCCCTGCAGAACGCTCGCCTCGTCGGAGTCCGCGAGAAGACATCTCTGGCGCTGGCGCGTGAGCTCGGCGTGGTTGCGCGCCTGGGCGTCGACGATGCCTCGTTCCTGGGCGACCGCGATCCCGGCGCGGATGAAGACGCGGACGCCCCGCGATCGGGAGTGCTCGTGAGCCTCTCGCTCAGCCTGGGCGGTGCTCCGCGCGACGAGACCGTCGCCGGCATCGCCCGGCTGGTCGATCGGGCGGCCGAGCTGACCGGTGAGTCGGTCGCGTTCCACGCGCACTTCGGCCGCCTGGACTCCGCGGCTCCCGCCCGCGGTGACGCCGTGCTGCACGATGAGGTGCGGGCGCAGATGTCGGCACCGTCGCGGGTGATCCCCACCGGCGACCCGCGCGCCGCGGCCCGCCTCGCGCGGTCGTCCGCGCTGCTGATCACCGGTCGCTACCACCCGGCCGTGTTCGCCGCACCTGCGGGCGTACCGATCGTCGGGCTCGTCGCTGACGACTACACCCGCATCAAGCAGCTCGGTGTACTGGGACACTGGGGTCAGGACGGCATCGCACCGCTCGCGGACACCGCTGGCGCAGGCGCCGCGGTGCTCGACCAGGTCTGGTCAGCGCGCGAACGGATCGCCGATGCCGCGGCCGAACGCGAGCCCCGCAACCGTGCAGAGGCGGCGCTGTGGTGGGACAGGGTCGCGAACGTCGAACGCTGAACCGCGTATGCAGGCACGACGCTCACCCAACTCGTCTCACCACCAGGGTTTGGCCGGTCCTTCACGGTGGCACGCCCATCCCGAGAACGGCCGGGGGTAACATGACGACAAGGTCGAGCCGCGTATCGAGGAGCTATGAAGCCGTCACCTGTGCGTCGTGATCGCAAGTTCTACACGAGCCTTGCGTTGCATCAGGCCGTACAGCGTCACCTTAGTGAAGATCCGGAGCGCGTGGTCCAGCTCGGGATCGAAGGTGCGAACCGCGTCCTTCCGCATACGCGGGGAGGTGCGCGCGATCTCGTATCGGAATGGCTGCGATTGCTGCGAAGCCGCGACGTAGACGGCATCAACGCTGTGCTGGCCGGCGACGACGAGTACGCGGTAGAGATGCGGAATCTCGGGGTGTTCTTGGGTGTGCTCTCAGAGGCGGAGCGGCGCACTGTCCTCGACGAAGTCTACAGCCGTAGCGAGTACGCGCGGTGAACCGTTCAGAACTGGAACGCGCCATTCGCGCCGCGACACACGTTGTCATGCGCGACAAGGTCATTATCATCGGTAGCCAGAGCGTTCTCGGAACCTGGGACCAGGACGAATTACCCGCCCTAGCCACGCTTTCGAACGAAGTCGACATCATGCCGCTCGACGACGATGATGCGGAGACGATCGCTCGTCGTCTGGACATCAACGGGGAGTTGAGCATCTTTCACGAGACGCACGGCTTCTATATCGACGGCGTGGGGCGGCGAACCGCCACTCTGCCCGACTTGTGGGAAGAACGGCTCGTCGAGGTACCAACGGAAGGGCCGGACGGCGCGGCCCGTTTGGGACTCTGCCTCGAACCACACGACCTGTGCGTCGCCAAGCTCGTAGCGCATAGGCAAAAAGACCGTGACTTTGTTGGTGCGCTGCTCGATGCGGATCTGATCGATCCAAACATCCTGCTCGAACGCTTGACGAGCACCCATCTCGCCGACGGCGGCAACCTCGACTACGCATACAGGTGGGTTCTGGACCGCGTCTTGCCGCGTGAGGCTACGTAGCAAACACGAGAGCGCGGCAGACTTGAGTATGCGTTCAGTAACCCTCCCTAACGGGGTACAAGTTTCTTGCTATGCCGACATCGACGTTGGTCTCGATGTCATAGCGGAAACTGAGCGTCCGGGAAACGTGCGCCTCACTTACCAGCGACCTATTCGAGGACCTCGTCGTTGACAAGCTGGCATCGCACGTGCAAACCGTATCGCTGCGCCGACGGCCGATGTCAAGGCCACCTACCCTCGGCGATTAGCCGGCCCGGGGAGTCTGCGGCGCTAACCCGATCAGGTACGACTATCGTCATCGAAATGCCGCGAACATCAACGGTCCAACTTTTTCAGGGCTGGGTCGCGTGCTTGCTAGGAGTAGGGCGGGTGGGACTTGAACCCACGATCGTCGGGTTATGAGCCCGCTGCCTTGACCAGCTTGGCCACCGCCCCGTAGGGAAAAGCCTAGCGTCCGTCAGACGAGAGGATCGGGACCCGCGCCATCGTCCATCGTGGGTCGCGGTGAAACACTGCTGGATGTCGATCCCCCGCGGAGGATCGGGAACTCCTGGCTGTGCGACAGAACCTGCGGATGGAAGCGCGCCAGGGTGATGACGCCCCACACCGCGATGGCCCCCGCGATGGCGAAGCCGATGAGAGCCCACAGTGGCGCGGCGCCGCCCTCACCGAGCACGAGCAGACCGATGAGGACCGCGACCATCGGGTCGATGACCGTCAGGCCCGCGATCACGAGGTCGGGCGGGCCGGACGAATACGCGGTCTGGACGAAGTAGGCGCCGAGACCTGTCGCCGCGAGCAGCGCGAGCAGACACACGAATGTCAACCACTCGAAGTCACCGGCCTCGACCCGTTTGATGACGACCTTCGCGAGCGTTGCGACGAAGCCGTAGACGACGCCCGCACTCAGGATGTAGAACAACGCCCGCATCCGCTTGCGCAGCAGGATCCACAGCGCGATCATGACGACGAGCACGACGCCCATGATCACGAGCACCGTGATGAGGTCGCTCTCGCTGAGCGGCCGCTCGGTCGCGAAGATCGCGGCGATGATCACGAAGATGAAGATGCCGCCGACGCACGCGACGATCGCCATGAGCGATCGCCTCGTCGGCGCCAGGCCGCTCACACGCGAGTTCAGCAGGGTCGTGATGACGAGGGCGATCGCGCCCAGCGGCTGCACCACGATGAGCGGTGCAACGGTCAATGCACCCAGCTGGCAGAGAATCGCCATCCCGAGCATCAGTGTGCCAACGACCCACGAGGGGCGCGTGATCAAACGCGACATCTGCCGCATCGTCAGCCCGCTCGCGCCGTCCTGCCCGCTCAGGCGCTCGACTTTCTCCACACCGCGGTGCTGATACAGAGCGCCGAACGACATGAAGACCGCGCCGGCCAGAGCCAGCGGGATACCCAGGAGCAGGCCTGGATTCTGGAAAGCGCCGACGAGCTGCTCGCCGACTTCTTCTACTGATCCCACCCACATCACTCATCGACACTAACCGAGGCAGATGCCGATGGGCCGAGGCGCTCCGGTTAGGCTCGATACGTGGCTGTGCTCCCGATCGTGATCCTGGGTGATCCCGTCCTTCATTCCCCCGCAGCTCGCGTCGGTGTCATAACCGACGAGATCCGGACTCTCGTCGCCGACATGCACGAGACGATGGACGTCGCACCCGGCGTCGGACTCGCCGCCCCGCAGGTGGGGGTGCCGCTGCGGATCTTCGTGTATTCGTACGAGGACGACGAGGGGGCGCCTTGGCGGGGCGTCGTGATCGACCCGGAGCTGTGGATCACGTCGCCGGAGCCCGGTCATCCCGATCCGGACGACGAGAGCGAAGGGTGCCTGTCGTTCCCCGGCGAAAGGTTCCCGCTGCGCCGCGCCGACCGCGCCATCGTCACGGGAACGGATCTCGAAGGCGCGCCCGTCCGACTCGAGGTCGATGGCTGGCGCGCACGCATCCTGCAGCACGAATTCGATCACCTCGACGGGATTCTCTACGTCGACCGCATCGGCGACGCCGACGCGAAGACGGCCGCCAAGATCGTGCGCAAACGCGGCTGGGGCGTGCCCGGGCAGTCGTGGATGCCCGGCGTCGACGACCTCGACGCATAGGGCGAGCCGCGTAGGCCGAGCCGCGTGGACCGCGCCTCGCGCCCATCGCCGAATCGCGCGTAGGCTCGAAGAGTGGAAGAGGTACGGATCGAACGACGCGCGAGCCTGGAAGTGCTCCGCGCCGAGGCATCCGAAGAACTCGGCGTCGTCGTCGAAGAGCGCCTTCGCCATGGCGAAGACCCCTGGGCCTTCATGGAAGAACTCCCCACGGTCGATGAGCTCGTCGTGCACATGCTGCGTGCCGACGCGATCATCGCGGACGGTGGACGGATGCCGACGCACGTCCGCCACTATCGTGTGCTGCGCCAGATCGCGCTTGAGCACCCCGCCCTAACCAGTACGGTGTGGCGGATGCTCGGCGAGGACCCACTCGCCCACCGGGGCTCCGGCGGCTAAGCGGCCGGCCGGGGAAGTCGACAGATCACGGTCGTTCCCACGCCCACTTCGCTGCGCAGCTGCACATCCCCGCCGTGGGCCTGGAAGATATTGCGGACGATGTGCAGACCGAGCCCGAAGCCCTGGATCGCCTGTGCCCGGGCCGCCGGGGCCCGGTAGAACGAGTCGAATGCGCGAGTGATTTCGGCCCGCGACATCCCGGGGCCCGTGTCGGTGATCCGCAGCTCGATCGCGTCGCCCTCACTCGAGAGGCGCACCACCACGGGCATCTCTTCGGAACCGAACTTGATGGCGTTCGTGAGAAGCTCGCCGATCGCCTGCGAGAGACGCCGCGGGTCCACGTCGGCTTCGATCCCTCCGGCGTCGGTGCCGAAGCGAATGACCCGACCGCGATTGCGCGGCGGAAGACGATCGACGCACTCCTCGACGAGCTGTCCGACATCGACCCGCACAGGATTCAGGTCGACACCATCGTCGCTCGCCGCCATGAGTTCGGCGATGCGCGTCGTGAGGCGCTCGATTCCCCGCCGCACCGTGTCGAGCCGCTCGGCCAGTCGCGGAGGAAGCTCAGGGTCTTCCTCCAGCAGATCCACGTAGCCCACAGCCGCCGTGAGAGGCGTGCGGAGCTCGTGCGAAGCCGTGCGCAAGAACTCCTCGCGAATCTCGATCGCCTCGGCAAGCTCGGTGACGTCGTACATGACCGCCACGGTGCCGAGCAACTCCCCGGACGGCCGCCGCACGAGACTGGTCGAGGTGATCATCGCGGACTGCTTGTGCGCCGGTCCGATCCACGCGAAGTCCTGCTCCACAACTTCGGCTCGGAGCCCCCGTTCGAGTGGTTGTGCTTCCGGCGGGATGGGGGTGATCCGATCCGCCCCGTACATCCTGTTGCCGCTGTACTGCTTCGCGTCGAGATCGAATCCGATTGCGGCGGCAGCGTCCGCGGCACGATCGTTGGCGATGAGCTCTCCGTCGACCGCGAAAAACGCCACACCGGCGTTCACCGTATCGAGGATGCTGCGCACGATGGCTTCGCTGTCCTGCGCCTCTTCGAGCGCGGTCTGCTGAACGGAGAAGGCCTGAATGAGCCGCGCGCGGCGGGTTCGCAGTTCGTCGGCCGCGAGATTCGCCAGGATGGCGATCCCGATGACGAGAACCGGCAGCGTCAGCACGTTGAGCCACTCGAGCGAGGACTGCGGCACCGTCCACGCTGCGAGGTAGGGGAACACGGCGATGAAGATCGTGCCGCCGACCGCGGCGAATATGACACCGCGATTGAAGCCGTAGGCGAGCCAGAGCACGGGGAAGATCGCCAAGATCTCGACCGAGGGTACGTAGGGGAACAGTGCGGCCCGGACAAGAGCGACGCCGATGACGTCTGCGAGGGCCAGCACGACGAGCCCGGGAGCGGTGACCTTATGCCACGGAACGAGGAGGCCCACAACGCACGATGTCACGATCATGAGGCCGCCGGCGATGAGGAACGCATCACCGCGCACCTCGGGTACCACGACCCACCCGCTCGCGATCACAAACGTCGTGCCGACCAACAGCGGTAATTGGGCGCGAACGAATACCAGAAACCGTCGTTGGCGGATCGTGCCCCGCTCGAACACATCCATGGTGCGCACGAGAATAGACCGATTCGGCAGGCTCGGACAGCATTTGGGCTCGCCGCGCCGCCAAACCGTGTCAAACGAGCAGGTACAGAGCGCCGACGATCGTCAGCGCGATGACGATGCGTTCGAACCAGGTTTGGTTGATCCGCCCCGCGATCAAGCGCCCACCGAATGCACCGACCAACACCGCCGGGACGAGGACCAGATCCATCAACAACGTCGCTGGCGTGATCAGCCCCAGCCCGAACATGATGGGGAGCTTGGTCAGGTTGACGAGCGCGAAGAACCACGCGGCGGTGCCGAGGAACGCCATCACGCGGAACCCGGACGCGAGGAAGTACATCGACATGACCGGGCCACCGGCATTCGCGACCATCGTGGTGAATCCCCCGAGCGAGCCGTAGGTCGCTGCCGCCGGCCAGCGCGCACCGTCCACAGCCGGTTCGCCCCGCCGCGCGTAGCGTCGCCACAGCGTGACCGCGATGAGGACGAGCAGGATGACCCCGATCGTGCGGCGCACCCAGGAATCGTCCGCGACGACGAGGAAGATCGCGCCCAACACGAGACCCGCAGCGACCGCGGGGACCAGCCGACCGAGAGCTCGCCAGTCGGCGTGGCGACGGTAGGCCCAGAGCGCAAAGATGTCGCCCACGATGAGCAGAACGAGCAGGGTGGCGGTCGACTGCTTCGCCGGCAGGATCGCTGCGAAGATCGCCACGGCCAGGGTGCTCGCGCCGGGCAGAGCAGCCTTCGACAACCCGACGATGAGGGCCCCGATCACCAGCAGAACCCAGCCACCTGCAGCCAGTTCTGTCACTGCTCCCCCACTTGGACTCGAACCAAGAACCTATCGGTTAACAGCCGATTGCTCTGCCAATTGAGCTATGGAGGAATGCGCCCGACTCGCGCCGGGCAACCCCACTATCCTAGCAAACCCGAACCGTCCGCAACGACACCTGCACGTCAGGGCGCGACCAGCCACGGGTCGGCATTGGCGCCCGGCGCCCACGCCAGACGATCGTGTGGTCCCTGCGCCACGATGTGTCCGTGCTGCAGCACGATGACGTCGGCATTCAGCACACTCGCGAGCTCTGCGTCGTTCGACACAGCCAGCGTTGCCATGGAGAAATCAGCCGCACGCTGACGGAGCGCAGACAGGACGGCCGATCGGGATGCGACGTCCAGGTTCGCGAGCGGTTCATCCGCGATCAACACACGGGGCTGCAGCACGAGGGCGCGCGCGAGGGCGACACGCTGCCGCATCCCGGCGCTCAATTCGTACGGAAACTGCGTGGCCACCTTCAGCGGTAGGTGCATCTCATCGAGCATCGACGCGACCACGAGCGCGAGCGCGCGTTCAGCGACCTTGCGGTCGCGGCTCGTGATCGGTTCGGTGATGATCTCGCCCGCCGTCAACCGCGCGGGTAGATCCGCGCCCGCTCGCTGCGGCAGATACCCGGTGTAGTACATCAGCGAACGCTTCGCGCGACCGGGGTGACGAATGGAGACGCCGTCGACGAATGCCTGGCCGCCCACGACCGCGAGGTCGTCGGTGCCGCGACCTGCGAGAGCTACCGCGAGACTCGACTTACCCGACCCCGTCGAACCCATGACGACGAGCGATCGACCCGGCAAGATTTCGAACGAGACGCCGTCGACCGCGCGACCGCCACCCGGACGAGAACCGGACGTGTGCGCCAGCGAAAGATCCTCCGCAAGAATTGCGAACGGGATGTCTCGACGCCGGGCCATGCTCTTCATCATGCCCCGGATCATGGGCCCGGGGCGGGAATTCAGTCTTCCGTGAGCAACGCGTGTCGCTGGGCGTCGAGGTCGCGCAGCCGCATTCTCAAGGTTCGCCCCTCCTCTGAGGCCGCCGGAACACGCTGGACCGCACCGAGCAACTCGGTCTTCTCGCGATCGATCGCGCGGGCCAGCATCCGGCGAGCGAGCGAGACAGCGGATGCCTGGGCGCTCTGTTCGTCGCGGGCGGGGAACGGTGCGGCGAGGAGTTCTGCCGCCAGCCCACGATAGGGCTCGCGCACATTCTCGATCGCCGTCAGCGCCCATCCGGCACGTGCGGGGTCTCCGGTTGCAATCGACTCGCGGACGGCCTCGAGCCCCGGGTGTCGCATCGGCTGGGCGATCGCACGCGCCCGCAGGTCTTCGGGGACCGTGTGTCCGTACTGCAGGAACGCCATGACGGCGTCGCGTTCGAGCAGAACGTCGGGGGTGTGCGGCAGGTTCGCGAGTGTGACCGCGGCGACCGGGGCGGATCCGCCCTCCGACGCGGTGCCCGGCGCTGCGGCCTGGTCGGCACGGGCGCCCTCCCGCGCCGCGCCTCGGGCCGCACGCTCGACAGCCGGACGCACCTCGCCGATGTCCATGCCGAGGCGACGAGCGAGCACCCGGGTATATCCGGGGCGGAGCGACGGGTCACGGATGTCTGCGACGATCGGTGCCGCCGCCCGCAGCGCCCCGATACGTCCCTCCACGCTCGCGAGGTCGTAGTCGGCAATCCGCCGGTCGATGACGAACTCGTACATCGGCTGCTTGTGCTCGAGCAGGGCGCGGACGGCCGCGTCACCGCGATGCAGCCTCAGATCGCAGGGGTCCAGTCCTTCGGGCGCAACGGCGACATAGGTCTGGGCAGAAAAGCGCTTCTCTTCGGCGAAGGCACGCAGCGCCGCCTTCTGCCCCGCGGCATCCGGATCGAACGTGAAGATGACCTCGCCCGAAGCCTTGTCGTCACCCATCACGCGCCGCAGCACCGTGATGTGGTCGGTACCGAACGCCGTGCCACAGGTCGCGATCGCCGTCGTGATGCCCGCCAGGTGGCAGGCCATGACATCGGTGTATCCCTCGACGACCACGACCTGGTCGGCGCGGGAGATATCGCGCTTTGCGAGGTCGAGCCCGTAGAGCACCTGCGACTTGTGATAGATCGGGGTCTCGGGGGTGTTCAGGTACTTGGGGCCCTGGTCGTCCTCATACAGGTGACGCGCACCGAAGCCGACGGTCTGACCCGTCACGTCACGGATGGGCCACACCAACCGACCGCGGAAGCGGTCGTAGACGCCCCGCTGACCTTGAGACATCAGACCGGCGGTCGTGAGCTCTTCGCGCGAGAATCCTTCGGCGGTGAGCGCCTTCAGCGCTTTGTCCCACCCCTTCGGGGCATAGCCGACGCCGAAGTGCGCGGCGGCTCCGGCATCGAACCCGCGCTCACCGAGAAATCGGCGCGCAGCCTCCGCCTCGGGCGTCGACAGCTGGCTCTGGAACCACGCCGCCGCCGTCTGGTTGGCGGCATACAGACGTGCCCGCCCGCTCGTTTCGGGCGCGGGTCCACCGCCCTCTTCGTAGTGCAGTGTGAAGCCGATGCGAGCGGCCAGCCGCTCGACGGCATCCGTGAACGTGACGTGGTCCATCTTGCGCAGGAACGTATAGACGTCCCCCGACTCGCCGCATCCGAAGCAGTGGTAAAAACCCACCTGCGGACGGACGTGGAAGCTCGGGCTGCGCTCGTCGTGGAACGGGCAGAGACCCTTCATCGACCCGACACCCGCCGACTTCAGGGCGACGCGCTCCCCCACGATGTCGACGATGTTCGTTCGGGCCTTGACCTCTTCGACATCGGCCTGAGCGATCCGCCCCGCCATCAGCTTTCCTTCGACCAGGGACGCGAGCCCGGCGTCCAGATGCCGAGGGCGCCCGCATCTACCTCGCCGAGAAGGCGCTCGTGCCACGACAGGGCGTCCTGGTCGGTCAGGCTTGCCACCTGATCGACGATCACGCGTCGACGGGCGGCATCGGAATCGGCCGCGAGGAAGTCGCCGCGAAGCGCTGGGGTCAACTGCGCGGGGCCCGCTTCCCACAGAGCGGTTGCGAGGCGCTTCAGCATCCGCCTCTGCTCCTTGTAGAGCGTCTTTCGTCCATCGATCGACACCACGAAAGCGCCCACCATGCCCTTGAGCGCGGCGACCTCAGCCTCGACGACCCGCGGCACGACCACGTGCGCACCGTACCGCGTCAGCATGCGGGCGGGATATGCCTCACGCGTCGCGGTCGTAGCAGCGCGCGCGAATCGCCCGATCAGGTCACTCGTGAGGTTCTTCAGGCGACCGAGGGCGGCGCGCGATCCGTCGAACGACGTGATCCACTCGGGCATCCGCGTCAGGCGGTACAGCGCATCGTCGAGCTCGTCCCGGGCGAAGTCGAAGCCGACCCATGCCTGCAGCGCCGTGACGAGCGCCTGATGCTCGGCAGGATCCGAGAGACGGCGCGGATCGAGGTATCCGTTCGTCACCGCGTCTTCGAAGTCGTGCACCGAATAGGCGATGTCGTCGGCCAGGTCCATGACCTCGGCCTCGATACACCGCACACGACCGGGCGCACCCTCGCGCATCCAGCGGAAAACGGGCTCGTCGTCCGCGTAGACGCCGTATTTCAGGCGTCCGCCGGCGTCAGGCAGCGGATGCTCGGACGTCCACGGGTACTTGCAGGTAGCGTCGAGGCTCGCCCGCGTGAGGTTCAGACCGACGCTCTGCCCATCTGCGTCGATGACCTTCGGTTCGAGCCGCGAGATGATCCGCAGCGTCTGCGCATTGCCCTCGAACCCACCGATGTCATCGGCCCAGTCGTTGAGCGCACGCTCGCCGTTGTGCCCGAACGGCGGGTGCCCGAGATCGTGGCTGAGGCAGGCCGCATCCACGACATCCGGGGCGAGCTCGAGCCAGGTTGCCAGCTCGCGGCCGACCTGGGCGACCTCGAGAGAGTGGGTCAGCCGGTTGCGGGCGAAATCGGCCGGGCTGGCGGGGCTGAGCACCTGTGTCTTCGCCGCGAGGCGACGAAGAGCAGCTGAATGCAGCACGCGAGCCCGGTCGCGGGCGAAGTCGTCGCGCTTCGACCGGTGCTCCTCGGCGTGGAACCGCTCGGTCGCGTGCTCGTCATAGCCGTCGGTGCGGATCGCTGCGGGTTCTTTTCTGGCGTGAGCCGCCACGCCCTTATCAACCACGCCTTTATCCACCACTGTGGTGCAACTCCGCCGCGGCGATCTCCTGGCCCTCGGCCACGTTGACGTCTCGGCTTTCGAGCCAACGGTCGGGCAGCGCCGGGCGCTTGGGGGTTCCGGCCCGGCCGCGCTGGCCTTCGGCCGCTGCCCCGGGGTACGGGGCGTCCAGGGGAAGCTCGGCGAGCAGCTCGTCGATCTCGTCCAGGCTCGACGCGGTCGCGAGGCTCGCGCGCGTCTCACCACCGACGGGATACCCCTTGAAGTACCACGCGACGTGCTTGCGGATGTCTCGGCATCCACGTCCCTCGTCTTCGAAGAACTCGACGAGGAGTTCGGCATGACGGCGGAAGGCGCGAGCTACGAACCCGAGGTTCGCATCAACGGCGGGAGAGTCGGCGCCGAACGCCGCCGCGAGGTCACCGAAGAGCCACGGGCGCCCGAGGCATCCGCGTCCCACGACAACGCCGTCGCATCCGGTCTCGGCCATCATGCGCACGGCGTCTTCGGCAGACCAGATGTCGCCATTGCCGAGCACGGGAACGGTCGTCACGGTCTCTTTGAGCTTCGCGATCGCCGACCAGTCCGCCTGCCCCGAATAGAACTCCGCAGCCGTGCGTGCGTGGAGGGCGATGGATGCGACACCCGCGCCCTCGGCGATGCGACCGGCTTCGAGGTAGGTGAGGTGGTCGTCGTCGATGCCCTTGCGCATCTTGATCGTCAGGGGCACGTCACCGGCAGCCTGGACGGCGCCCTCGACGATGTCGCGGAACAGGCCGAGCTTCCACGGCAGGGCCGCTCCCCCGCCCTTCTTCGTGACCTTGGGCACCGGGCATCCGAAGTTCAGGTCGACGTGATCGGCGTGATCTTCGGCGACGATGATGCGGACCGCCTCGGCGACGGTGGCGGGATCGACGCCGTAGAGCTGGATCGAACGGGGTGTCTCGGACTCGTGGTGCTGGATCAGACGCATGGTCGTCGCGTTGCGCTCGACCAGTGCCCGAGACGTGATCATCTCGCTGACGTACAGGCCGGCGCCGTACTCGCGACACAGGCGCCGGAACGCCGTGTTCGTGATCCCCGCCATCGGCGCAAGCACGACGGGGACATCGAGAGCGAGCGGCCCGATGCGCAACGTCGGCGCGGAAGTAAGGAGGCCGGACATCTCATCATTCTCCCAGACATAACGTGGCCTTCGTCTCGATACGTGGTCGTATCGTGGACAGCATGACGAACGACACCGCTGTGGACATCCGAAAGATCCCTTTCCACACCGCGGACGGGGGCACCGCATCGCTCGCCGACTACGGCGATAAGGTCATCCTCGTCGTCAACGTCGCGTCGAAGTGCGGTCTCGCGCCACAGTACGAACAGCTCGAAGAGCTGCAGCGCACCTATAGTGAGCGCGGCTTCACCGTCCTCGGATTCCCCTGCAACCAGTTCATGGGACAGGAGCCCGGCTCGATAGACGAGATCCTCGACTACTGCGCCGTCAACTGGGGCATCACGTTCCCGATCTTCGACAAGGTCAAGGTGAATGGCGGCGGTGCCGCGCCGATCTACAAGGCGCTGAAGAAGGCCAAGGACTCCGAGGGCGCGCACGGCCCGATCATCTGGAACTTCGAGAAGTTCGTGCTCACGCCCGGCGGCACCGTACACCGCTTCCGTCCGACCGTGAAGCCCGACGACCCGGCCATCGTCTCGGTCATCGAGGCAAATCTGCCCGCCTGACGCGGATTCACGGCAAGCCCTGCGGCGGTCAGACCGCGGCGGGCTCGTTCTCGATCTGCAGGTCACCTTCCGGGGTGTTCCGCTCGGCCCACACCTGGCGGGCGATCTGCGCGAATGCCTCGGCCGGTTGGGCGCCGCTGACGCCGTATTTGCCATCGATCACGAAAAACGGCACCCCGTTGATTCCGTAGGTCTGCGCCTGGGCCTGATCGGCGCGAACATCCGCGAGGTAGCGCTCGGATTCGAGGGCCTCACGCGTCTCGTCCGCGTCGAACCCGACCTCGGCGGCGAGGGCCACGAGGTCATCGATGCGACCCACGTGCTTACCCTCGGTGAAGTACGCAGCCATCAGGCGCTCGGCCATGTCGAGCTGGCGTCCCTTGTACTTGGCGAAGTGCAGGAGTTCGTGGGCCTTGACCGTGTTCGTGTGCTTGAGCAGGTCATAGCGGTAGGCCAGCCCCGATCCGGCGGCGACATCCGTGACCCGACCGATCATCTCGCGTGCCTGCTCGAGCGGCACGCCCTTGTGGTTTGCCAGGTATGAGACCTCGTCACCCTCGAAATCCACCGGAGTATCCGGAGACAGCTCGTACGAGTGATAGGTCACCTCGACGCGGGGGCCGTCGGGATCTGCGGATGCTTCCACCAGTCCGTTCTCGAGATTCCGCTTGCCGATGTAGCACCAGGGGCAAGCGATATCGCTCCACACGTCGATCTTGATGGCATCCGTCATACCGTGCTCAACACCCGCAACATGCCCGCATATTCCCGCCCCCGCATGCTTCGCCACCACATCCCGCTCCCCTGGCACTAAATGTTGCCGGGCGGCGCCCGAGGCAACATCTACTGCCAGGGGAACGGACTCGGCACGGGGTGAGAGAGGGTGGGGGCACTACGGAGCGCCGGGCGTGTCGATCGCGCCACCGAAGCGGCGGTCCCGGTCGAGGTACAGCTCGATGCCCTGCCAGAGATCCGAGCGCGAAAAGTCGGGCCAGAGCGTGTCGAGAAACACGAACTCGGCGTACGCCGACTCCCACAACAGGAAGTTCGACGTTCGCTGCTCTCCGCTCGAGCGGATGAATAGGTCGACATCGGGCATGTCCGGCACATACAGGTGGCGCCGGATCAGCTTCTCGGTGACGGCGGAGGGACGGATGCGTCCGCGCGCGACATCCTCGGCGATCTGCCTCATGGCATCCACGAGTTCGACGCGACCGCCGTAGTTGACGCACATCGTCAGCGTCAGCACGTCGTTGCCCGCTGTGAGCTGCTCGGCATGCTGCAGCTCCTTGATGACCGAACCCCACAGCCGCGGCTTGCGACCCGCCCAACGCACGCGCACGCCCCACTCGTTCAGCTGGTCACGGCGGCGATGCAGGACGTCGCGGTTGAAGCCCATCAGGAAGCGGACCTCATCGGGCGAGCGCGTCCAATTCTCGGTCGAGAAAGCGTAGACCGACAGATGCTTCACGCCCGCCTGGATCGCCCCCGCGACGACGTCGAGCAGTGACGCCTCACCCGCCTTGTGTCCCTCCACCCGCGACAGCCCGCGGCGGTTCGCCCAGCGACCGTTGCCGTCCATCACGATCGCCACGTGCTCGGGGACCGAGCCAGACGGGAACGCCGGCGGGTACACGCCCGTCCAGTCGAGGGGGCGATACGGCACGGCATCCTTATGCGTGTAGGGCTTGGGGCTCATCGAGGTCCTTCGAGATGCGAGAGCGAGCGGATGCCTCGCTCGAGGTGCCACTGCGTGTACGCCGCAACGACACCGGATGCTGCGGCCAGGGCACGTGGGGGCGCGGCGGCCACGACATCCCATTCCCCCGCCATCAGCGCACCGAGCTGGCGGACGGCTTCGGGTCCGATGCGCGCGCTGCCTGGAGGGGCGCAGTCGTTGCAGACGATGCCGCCGAGCTGCGCGACGAAGTAGTCGTTGGGACCGGCCGCACCACAGCGGGCGCACTCACCGAGGCTCGGTGCCCAACCCGAGAGGGCCATGACCCGCAGCAGGTAGGAGTCCAGGACGCTGCGCGACTCGTGCTCACCGCGAGCCAGTGCGCGCAGGCCACCCACGAGCAGCAGGTACTGCTGGGGAGTCGCCTCGGACTCGTTGAGGCGATCGGCGGTCTCGACCATCGCGTTCGCGGCCGTGAAGCGCTCGTAGTGCACGACGATGTCGGCGCCGTACGAGCCCAGGCTCTCGGCCTGCTGGACGATGTCGAGGTTGCGTCCGGCATACAGCTGGACATCCGCGACCATGAACGGCTCGAGCCGTGCCCCGAAGCGTGAGGCCGTGCGCCGTACACCCTTCGCGACCGCGCGGACCTTGCCGTGCCGACGGCTCAGCATCGTGATGATCCGGTCCGCTTCGCCCAGCTTGTGGGTGCGGAGGATCACGACCTCGTCGCGGTAAGTGGGCACCGGTCCATTATCCGGCGGTGCGGCGACACCGGGTCGCGCGGCTCGCCCACGGGTGCCGGTCGAGAGCTGCCGCGGCGGCGAGAATAGACGAGTGGAACCCCATTTCATGATCCCGCTCTGGGCCGACCTCACAGCCGTGGCTTTGGGAGGCGTCCAGGGTGCCCTGTTCGCTTCCGGCTTCCAGGGGCAGCGGCGTTTGGATCTGCTCGGGGTAGCGATCATCGGCATCGTGATCGGCATGGGCGGTGGACTCATCCGTGACCTGCTGCTCGGCCTCCCACCGTCGACGCTCCAGAGCAACTGGTACCTGCTCACGGCCGTCGCGGCTTCGCTGGTCGGGATGCTGCTCGCCGGGCTCTTCCGGCGGGTGAACGGTGTGATCGTCGGGCTCGACGCGATCGTGATCGGACTGTTCGGCGCGTTCGGCACCAGTAAGGCGCTCGCCGTAGGACTGCCGCTCGTGCCCGCGGTTTTCGTCGGCGTGGTCGCGGCGGTCGGAGGCTCGATCCTGCGTGACGTGATCATGGGGCTGCCCGTGGCCGTGATGCACGTCGGTTCGCTGTATGCGGTCGCCGCGGGAGCCGGATGCCTCGTGCTCGCCGTCTCTGCCTCGCTCGGACTCGCGATCGTTCCGGCCGCGATCGCCGGCATCGTAGTGACGGCCGTGATCCGCGTGCTGGCCGTGGTGTTCGATCTGTCGCTGCCGGAACAGCGCATGCTGTATCGCCGCCGCGTCGCGGCCGAGACGGGCGTGCTCCCGATCATCAAGCCCTGAGCGGGTCGCGTCGTTTCGTCTCACCTGCGGCTCGCTCAACGACCGAGGGATGAGCCGGGTCGTTTCGTCTCACCTGCGGCTCGCTCAACGACCGAGAGCTACCGGTCGTTGAGCGAGCGCAGCGAGACGAAACGACCCGTCAGACGACGCCGGCGAGCGCGCGGTCGCGCGTGCGGATCGCGCGGTTCACGCCCGAGACGATCGCCTTGAGGCTCGCCGTCGAGATGTCGCCGTCAATACCGACGCCCCAGAGGCGCTCGCCCTCGACCTGCAGCTCGACGTAGGCCGCGGCCTGAGCATCGCCACCGGCGCTGAGGGCATGCTCGACATAGTCATACACCGTGACCTCGAAACCTCGGGCGCGCACGATATCGAGGAACGCCGCAATCGGGCCGTTGCCATGACCGGATGCCTCGAACCGCTCATCGCTGTCACGGAGCATCACATCGAGCGAGACATCCCCGCTCATGTCGCTCTGTGTGCGCGTCGACAGAAGCTCGAACCGACCCCAGCGGGCGTCCGCCTCGTCGGCCGGTAGGTATTCGTCGCGGAATATCGACCAGATCTGGTCGCTCGACACTTCGCCGCCCTCGGCATCCGTCTTCGCCTGTACGACACCCGAGAACTCGATCTGGAGCTTGCGGGGCAGATCGATCGCGTGGTCGCTCTTCAGCAGGTAGGCCACGCCGCCCTTGCCGGACTGCGAGTTGACGCGGATGACGGCCTCGTACGAGCGGCCGAGGTCTTTCGGGTCGATCGGCAGGTAGGGCACGGCCCACTCGAGCTCGTCGACCGAGACGCCCTCGGCCTGGGCCCGGGCATCCATCGCCTCGAAGCCCTTCTTGATGGCGTCCTGGTGCGATCCGCTGAACGCCGTGAACACCAGGTCGCCCGCCCACGGGCTGCGCTCGGGCACGGGCAGCTGGTTGCAGTATTCGGCGGTGCGCTTGACCTGATCGATGTCGCTGAAGTCGATCTGCGGGTCAACGCCCTGTGTGAACAGGTTGATGCCGAGCGCGACCAGGTCGACGTTGCCGGTGCGCTCACCGTTGCCGAAGAGGCATCCTTCGATGCGGTCCGCACCGGCCAGGTAGCCGAGCTCGGCGGCCGCAATCGCGGTGCCGCGGTCGTTGTGCGGGTGGAGCGAGATGATGACGTTCTCGCGGTGGTTGAGGTTGCGACCCATCCACTCGATCGAGTCGGCGTAGACGTTGGGCGTCGCCATCTCGACTGTGGCGGGCAGGTTCAGGATGACCTTGCGCTCGGGCGTCGGCACGAAGATCTCCATGACCTTGTTGCAGACGTCGGCCGCGAACTCGAGCTCGGTGCCCGTGTAGCTCTCGGGCGAATACTCGTAGTAGACCGCGGTCTCGGGCACCGTCTCTTCGTACTGCTTGCACCAGCGCGCGCCCTGCTGGGCGATGTCGATGATGCCCTGCTTGTCGGTGCGGAACACGACATCGCGCTGCAGGATGCTGGTCGAGTTGTAGAGGTGCACGATCGCCTGCTTGGCGCCCTTGATGGACTCGAACGTGCGCTTGATCAGCTCTTCGCGTGCCTGCGTGAGCACCTGGATCGTGACGTCGTCGGGAATGAGCCCGTCTTCGATCAGCAGGCGGACGAAGTCGAAGTCGGTCTGGCTGGCCGACGGGAAGCCGACCTCGATCTCTTTGTAGCCCATGCCGACGAGCAGTTCGAACATGATCCGCTTGCGTTCGGGGCTCATCGGGTCGATGAGCGCCTGGTTGCCGTCGCGCAGGTCGACGGCGCACCAACGAGGTGCCTGGGTGATCTGCTTGTCGGGCCACGTACGATCGGGCAGCTGCACCGAAATCTGCTCGTGGTAGGGGCGGTACTTGTGTACCGGCATCCCCGAGGTCTTCTGGGTGTTCTCCATGGTGTCGTCGCTTCTGTTTGTGACTTGTGGGGGCCAACGACAAGCTCCGCGACGAGAAAGGCCCTAGATCGAAGCCTCGTCGCGGCGGCTAAGGAGGAGAAGCCCGCGCAAACGCATGGGTCCGATGGTAGCAGGATGTCTCGTGAGACGATCCCGTCCGCCGTGACACTCTCTGGTATGAGCCGTTTCATATCCGCTAGCGCCCTGGCCGCCGCATCCGTTCTTCTGCTCGCTGGCTGCGCGACCGCGTCCCCATCGTCTGGCGATACGGTCGTATGGGGAACACCGTCGCCACCCACGGGCGAGGTGATGACACAGGGCACCGTGATGGACGTCGGGGGCACGGTCGAACTGTGCCTCGGGCCCGTCGCCGAGTCGTACCCGCCGCAGTGCAGCGGCATCCCGGTCGAGGGGTGGTCGTGGGATGGCATCGAGGGGTGGGAGACCTCGGGTGATGTGACCTGGGGTGCCTACGGCGTGCGGGGCACCTACGACGGGTCGTCGTTCGCGGTGACCGCGGAACCGGTGATGTTGGCGCTGTACGACCCGATCGCGCCGGTCGATCCGACGGGTGGCAAGCCGGGCACGGCGAACGAAGCCGAGTTGACGGAAATGCAGGACGCTCTTTCTGACGTGATCGGTGACGACATGCTCGCGTCATACCCCGAGAACGGATGGCTGTGGGTCGACGTCGTCTGGGACGACGGAACCCTGCAGGCCGCGGCCGATGCCAACTACGGCGAGGGCGCCGTCGTCATCCGCTCGGCGTTTCGCGACTTCGACTGAGCCGAGGGTGCGGGGCCGCGGGGTGCTCCGAATGCGCATCCACGGCTCCGGCAGAGTCTTCGAAAAGAACTTTTGCGAACCGGCAAATTTGCCCGTTTGATCCGCGCAAAACCAGGCCTCAATGTCGGTGGCCCTCGCCAGAATAGAGGGTATGGAAGCACTGCTCGATCACCTCGAAGGGGTCATCGAGCAGACGCGCGCCGTTGTGGTCGCGGAGTTGAGCGACGGGCAGATCCGGGCCGCGAACGATGACCAGGTGGTGCGCGTTCTGAGCTTGGCGGCTGAGCTGCAGCGACTCACCGACGCGGTGCTCGTGGAGTCGGTGGGCGAGGTCGTTCGCCGCTCTGCGGGCCCCGATCGTGACCTCAGGCTGACAGCGCGGCGCGGATGCCACGACGTGAGCGAGCTGGTGCAACGGGCGACGCGGATGGGTCCCGCATCCGCTGCCCGTCTGCAGCGCGGGGCCAAGGGTGTCGCGCTGGGTGAGTCGCTGAGCGGCGGGCCTCTTCCGGCGCTTCTGCCGGCCATGCGCTCTGTGTTGTTGGAGGGCGAAGTCGGTCTGGACGGACTCGTCGCGGTGTCCGGGCCGCTCGAGGCGATGAGTCAGCGGGTCCCGCTGGAATCCCTGCGGGTGGCCGACGCCGTGCTCGCTGCCGAGGCGAGCGGCACGGGTCCGGATGGCGCCCCGTCCGCGTGCGCGGATCTACTGCGTGTGCAGGCTCAGGTGTGGGCTGCGGCGCTCGACCAGGACGGCGCCGAACCGAAGGAGCAGCAGGCGGTGCGGATGCGCGGGGTCACCCTCGGCGTCGCGCGCGACGGTGTCGTGCCGCTGCGCGGGAGTCTGCTGCCCGAAGTCGCCGCGCAGTTCCAGCGCATTTGCGATGCCATCAGCTCGCCGCGGGTGGCTGACGGCGTTTCGTTCCACCCCGATAGCGAAGGTGACTCCGGCTTTGCCGACGACCCGCGCACCTCGGCGCAGAAGCGGCACGATGCCCTCGCGACCGCGTTGTCGGTCGCGGCATCCAGTGAGCAGCTCCCCACGATCGGGGGCGCGGCTCCCACGCTCGTCATCTCAGTCCGTGCCGAAGACCTGGCATCCGACACGGGTTGGGCGCACGTCGACGGCATCGACGAGCCGGTGTCGGTCCGCGCCGCCGCCCACGCCGGTTGTGCCGGAGTGATTCAGCGCGTACTGCTCGGCGAGAACGGCCGTATCCAGCGCATCGGCACCGAAGAGCGCGTGTTCAACCGGCACCAGCGTCGGGCGATCGCCCTGCGGGACGGCGGATGCATCATCCCGGGCTGCGGTGTCCGTGCAGCGTGGTGTGAGATCCATCACGTTGTGGACCACGCCGAGGGGGGCCCGACCCATACCGACAACGGTGTGCTGTTGTGCTGGAATCACCACCGGTTCATCGACCACGGCGGATGGAAGATTCGGATGAATCAGGGGGTGCCCGAGGTCATGGCTCCCCCATGGATCGAGCGAAGTCCGCGGTGGCGACCGATCACCACTTCCCGCACACGCCTGCTCGACCTGGTCGGGCGGCGGACGTAGCCGACGTTCCACGGTGGTATTTCCTGAATCAGGTGGCGGCTGGCGCCGGGCTGTGCTGGTTTTCGATGAGATGCAGCTGCGTCCCGTCAGGGTCGACAAGGAATCCCGCTCGCTGCCCCCATCTCTGCTGCCGCACAGGAAGCAGCCGCGGGAAGCCCGCAGGCCTTTCGACCACGCCAGCTCCTTTGATCTGCCCATACAACTCATCGACGTCATCAACGCGCACGCTGCACATGAAGGCACTCTCTTCGGGCATGAGCTCGGGCAAGAGAAAGAACTCCAGGTGAAGCTTCCCGCGGCGCATGATCAGCCATCCATCATCCCGGTAAGCCGGTCTGAATCCGAACCCGCTATAGAACGCGATCGTGCTGTCGAAGTCACGAGACGGCAAATTCGGTACCGCGTGATCGGTCATGTCGCGAGCCTAGCGAGCCGTCGTTCCGTCGTTGCAGCGGACTCTAGAAGCCCAGGCGCCCCAACTGCTTCGGGTCGCGCTGCCATTCCTTCGCCACCCGCACGTGCAGGTGCAGGTACACGCGCGACTTCATCAGCGGCTCGATCTGCGCGCGGGCGCGAGCCCCGACATCCGCGAGCCGTGACCCGCGGTGACCGATGATGATGGCCTTTTGGCTGTCGCGCTCAACGACGAGGTCGGCGTAGACGTCGATCAGGTCTGAATCCTCACGCGGCAGGATGTCCGCGATCGTCACCGCGATCGAGTGCGGCAGCTCATCGCGCACACCCTGCAGTGCCGCCTCGCGGATGATCTCGGCGATCCGATCCTCGGTCGACTCATCCGTCACGACATCCGCGCCATACAGCGCCGGCCCCTCGGGCATGAGCGACAGCAGCTCGTCGGCGAGAACCTCGAGCCCCTCACCCGCCTCGGCGGACAGCGGGATGACAGCGGCCCAGTCCTCGCGCAGCGCATCAACCTCGAGCAAGCGTTCGGTGATCTGCTCGCGGGACGCCGCATCCGTCTTCGTCACCAGCGCGACCTTGCGGGCGCGGCGATACCCGTCGAGCGACTCCGCGATACGGCGGTCGCCCGGCCCGACCTTCTCGGTCGCCGGCACACAGAACGCGATCACATCGACGTCGCCGAGCACCTGATCGACCAGGTGATTGAGGCGCTCGCCGAGCAGCGTCCGCGGCTTGTGAATACCAGGCGTGTCGACGATCACGAGCTGACCAGCAGGACGATTCAGGATGCCCCGGATCGCCCGGCGCGTCGTCTGCGGCTTCTCGCTCGTGATCGCGATCTTCTCGCCGACCAGGGCATTCGTGAGCGTCGACTTGCCAACGTTCGGGCGACCGACGAACGTGACGAAGCCGCTGCGAAGCGATTCCGAACCCGATCCCGTGTCTTCGTGCGAAACCGCATCAGTCACGGGATTCTCCCTTTCGTTTGCGCCCCTCGGACGCGCCGACCTTCTCGATCGGACCAGTGTTCGTCTCCGCCGCGAATGCTTCTTCGGCGGCAATCAGTTCAGCGGAGCGCTCGACGAATACCGTCGCAATACCCCGACCTCGACCGCGCGAGGCGCCGCCGGTCATCACGATGCCATCGTGCGTCGCCTCGGCTCCCGGCAGCGGCACGCGCCCGAGCGCCTTGCCGAGGAGACCGCCGATCGAGTCGACGTCCTCGTCCTCGAGTTCGATGCCGAACAGGTCCCCGACATCATCGAGCGAACTGCGCGCGCTCACCCGGTAGCGCCCCGGGCTCAGCTCGACGATCTCGTTCTGCGGCACGTCGTACTCGTCCGCGATCTCGCCCACGAGCTCTTCGATCAGGTCTTCGAGCGTCACGAGGCCCGCGATTCCGCCGTACTCGTCGACGACGATGCAGACGTGCACGGCGTCGCGCTTCATCTGCTGCAGCAGGGTCTCGGCCATCATCGACTCGGGCACGAAGCTCGCCGGCCGGAGGATCTTGCGGATGCCTTGGGTGCGCCATCCGTCGCCCGCCCCGAAACCTGACTGGACCAGGTCTTTCAGATACAGGATGCCGACGATGTCATCGTCGCTTCCCTCGGTCACGGGGATGCGCGACACACCCGTGCTGAGGAAGAGGCCCATCGCGTCATCCGTGCTTGCCGTCGCGTCGAGCGTGACCATGTCGGTGCGCGGCACCATGACGGAGCGAACGAACGTGTCGGTGAAGTCGAAGACCGAGTGGATGAGTTCGCGGTCCTCGTCCTCGATCAGATCCGCCTCGGCGGCCTCGTCGACCATGCTGAGCAACTGCTGCTCGGACGCGAACGAGACGACCCGTCGACGACCCGGTGTCACGCGATTGCCGAGCGCAACCAGGGCACCAGCGATCGGGCCGAGGATGATCCGAACGAACCGCACGATCGGAGCGAACGCGCGCAGCAGACCCTCGGCGTGCTGGCGCCCCACCGTGCGGGGGCTCGCCCCGACGAGGACGAACGAGGCGCCGGTCATCAGGATCACGGCGGCCAGCATCGCCCACCAGATCGAGTCCAACAGGATCGTGAGCGCGACCGTGACGAAAACGGCGGCCGCGGTCTCGGCCAGGATGCGGATGAACACCACCGCGTTGAGGTGGGCGTCGTTGTCCGCTGAAATCGCGCGTAGCGATCGTCGAGCCCGCGCCGTGAGCGCCCATTCGGCGAGGTCGGCGCGCGACGTGACGCTCAGGGCTGCGTCGAGCGCAGCCATAAGACCCGCAAAGGCGACGAGAAAGAGTGCAGCGAGAAGAAGGAGGAGGGCGGTCATGCGGGTCTGCGGCGCCGCTCACGAACCGAGAAGCCGATGAGCAGATCCCGCTGAAGCGCGAACATCTCGCGCTCTTCTTCGGGCTCGGCGTGATCGAAGCCGAGCAAGTGGAGCAGTCCGTGCGTCGACAACAGCAGCAGTTCGTCCTCGGTCGTATGACCGGCTTCGCGCGCCTGCGTCTCGGCAACCTGCGGGCAGAGCACGATGTCGCCCAGCAGGCCGGGGGGCGTCGGAATGTCTTCCGTGCCGGGGCGCAACTCGTCCATCGGAAAGCTCAGGACATCCGTCGGGCCCGGCTCATCCATCCACTGCACGTGCAGCGCCTCCATCGCGCCCTCGTCGACGAGGATGATCGCGACGTCCGCCTCGGGGCTGACGTGAAGCTCGGCGAGGTTGTACTCCATCAGGCGCAGGAGCTTCGTCTCGTCAACACCCGTGACACCGGACTCGTTGGTGATCTCGATGGTCATGAGCGTCCTCCCTGGCTCTTGCGGTCACGCGGCCCGAGTGGGCGGGTGGAAGATCGACGCTCGGCCCGATTGGCGAACTGCGCCGCCTGCTCGCGCTCGTAGCGCTCGGCCGTCCGCTGCTCGTCGTACTCGGTGTACGCGTCGACGATCTTGCCGACGAGCGTGTGCCGCACGACATCCGCACTGGACAGACGGGCGAAATGGATGTCGTCGATGTCGTCGAGCACCTTGGTGACCAGGCGCAGTCCCGACGATCCGCCCGGCAGGTCGACCTGCGTGATGTCACCTGTCACGACCATGCGCGTGTTGAAGCCGAGGCGCGTCAGGAACATCTTCATCTGCTCGGGCGTGGTGTTCTGGGCCTCGTCGAGCACGACGAACGAGTCGTTGAGCGTGCGGCCGCGCATGTACGCGAGCGGCGCGACCTCGATCGTTCCCGTCGCCATGAGCTTGGGGACGATGTCGGGGTCCATCATTTCGTTCAGCGCGTCGTACAGCGGGCGCAGATACGGGTCGATCTTGTCGTTGAGCGTGCCCGGCAAGAACCCGAGCCGCTCCCCCGCCTCGACCGCGGGACGGGTCAGGATGATGCGACTGACCTCCTTGCGCTGCAGCGCTTGTACGGCCTTTGCCATCGCGAGGTAGGTCTTGCCGGTACCGGCCGGGCCGATGCCGAACGTGATCGTGTTCTCTTCGATCGCGTCGACGTACTCCTTCTGCCCGAGGGTCTTCGGACGGATGATCCGACCGCGCGACGAGAGGATCGCCTCGCCCAGCACATCCGTGGGTCGACGCGCGGGATCGTCGCCGAGCATCCGCGCGGACGACGATACGTCGGCGGGAGCAACGCTGTAGCCCTCGCGAGTCATGGTGAGCAGTTCGTCGACGAGAGTGCGGGCAGCGGCCACGGCATCCCGTGGTCCCGACAGCGTGATCTCGTTGCCGCGGACGTGGACGTCCACATCCGGATGCTCCTTCTCGACCACGCGCAGGAGTCGATCCTGCGGGCCGAGCAGCTGCACCATCGCGACACCGTCGGCCAGGACCCGCTCGTTGACGATCTCTTCGCCCGACGCGGTCTGTTCGGTCGGTTCAGTCACTGACGCTCTTCTCGGAAAGTCCGCCCGCGAGAACGTGGGCGTGTACATGGAAAACGGTCTGGCCTGCCTCGGCCCCGGTGTTGAAGACCAACCGGAAGTCTCCGTCGGAATTCTCCATCGCGAGGGTGTTCGCGACCCCGATCATCTCGGCGAGGAGCTCCGGGTCACCCGCGGCGAGCTCCACGACGTTGCGGTACTTCTCGGTCTTCGGGATCACCAACAGGTGCAGGGGTGCGCGCGGCGCGATGTCTTTGATGGCGAACACGTTCTCGGTCTCGCCCACCATTTCGGAGGGGATGTCGCCGCGCAGGATGCGCGTGAAGATCGAGGGTTCTGTGCTCACCCCTCCAGTCTATCGGCGGGACTGTTGCGCGGTCGGGCGGTGCCGGAGGCGTAAACCTGAAAGGAAATTCACGCGAGATCGTGCCCGGAAACGCCGATCTGGCGCAACCAGGCCCCGATATTCCTTTCAGATTTACATCACGGGGGGGGTCACACGGGTCACTTCGACAGGCTCAGTGACCGAGGGGTCGGGTGGGTCACTTCGGCAGGCTCAGCGACCGAGGGGTCGGGTGGGTCACTTCGGCAGGCTCAGTGACCGAGCGGGGTCACCAGCGGCCGAGGGCCGCGCTCGCTACCGCCAGCGCGGCGGGGCCCGCGGTCGAGGTCCGCAGAACCGTGGCACCGAGCCGCACCAGCACGGCACCGGCCGCGACGAGCACGTCGAGCTCGTCCGGTGCGATCCCACCCTCCGGCCCCACCACCAGCACGATGTCGCGCTCATTCACGGGCTTCAGAAGCTGCGCCGTGAGCGTCGCCTCGGCGGTCGGTTCGAGCACCAGAACGGATGCTTCGGCCGCACGCGCGGCGAGCTGCCTGGTCGAGACGGGGGCCGAGACATCGGGAATCCACGCCCGGTGCGCCTGCTTCGCGGCCTCGCGCGTGATGGCCTCCCACCGCGCCACGCCCTTGTCGAGCTTCGGGCCGGACCACCGCGAAACACTGCGAGACGCCTGCCACGGCACGACCTCGTCGACGCCGAGCTCGGTAGCGGCTTGCACGGCGAGCTCGTCCCGATCGCCCTTCGCCAACGCCTGAACGAGCACGAGACGCGGCGAGGCCTGCGGCTCGACCCGCCGCGCGATCACGCGCACCGCCACCTCTTTCGGGCCGACGTCCTCGCAGATCCCGTCGAGCCACACTCCGCGCCCGTCACCGACCGTGACGGTCTCGCCCGAGCGCACACGCCGCACGACGGCAGCGTGATGAGCCTCGGCACCCGTGAGTCCTAGCAGACTTCCAACCGCAGCATCCGTCGCCTGATCGGCAACGAAATGCAGGGGCATCAGGCGTTCCGGAAGCGGTCGCGGAGCTTCGAGAAGATGCCCTGCTGGAAGTGCGCGAGCTTGGGCGCCGGAGCCTTGGTGCGCTTGCGCAACTCCTCGATCAGGGCCCGTTCCTTGGCATCGAGACGTGTCGGCGTGAGTACCTGCACGCCGACACGGAGGTCGCCGCGCTGCGTGCCGCGAAGGGGCGTGACGCCGCGCCCCTTGATCGTCAGGATATCGCCGGCCTGGATGCCGGGCCGCACCTCGAGCTCAACGGGACCATCAAGCGCCTCGATCGTCGTCGTCGTGCCGAGAACGGCATCCGGCATCGACACCTCGAGGGTCGCGAGCAGGTCGTCGCCCTCGCGGCTGAACACCTCGTGGTGCGACACGGTGACCTCGATGTAGAGATCGCCGTGCGGACCGCCGGCCGGGCCGATCTCGCCCGAGCCCGGCAGCTGCAAGCGCAGTCCGGTCTCGACGCCCGAGGGGATGTCGAGCGAAACCGTACGGCGTGAGCGCACGCGCCCCTGACCCTGGCAGGTCGAGCAGGGGTACGGGATCGTCGTGCCGTAGCCCTGGCAGGTCTGGCACGGTTGGCTCGTCACGACGTTGCCGAGCAGGCTCCGGACGGTGCGCTGCACGTGACCGGACCCACCGCAGATGTCGCAGGTCACCGGCTGGGTTCCGGGCTGGCAGCACGATCCCTGGCAAGTCTCACAGATGACAGCGGTGTCGACCTCGAGGTCGCGATGCACGCCGAAGACGACGTCCGAGAGGTCGAGCGTCACGCGGACGAGCGCATCCTGGCCCCGCTCGCGCCGCGAACGCGGACGCTGCCCGCGACCGCCGCCGCCCTGCGCACCGCCGAAGAAGGTCTCGAAGATGTCGCCGAAGCCACCGAATCCGCCCGCAGCGCCCCCGCCGAACGGGTTGTCGCCGCCGCGGTCGTACTTACTGCGTTCTTCGGCGTTGCTCAGCACGTCGTACGCGTGCGTGACGAGCTTGAAGCGCTCCGCCGCATCCGCTCCCGAATTCACGTCGGGGTGCAGCTCGCGCGCCAAACGCCGGTACGCCTTCTTGATGTCTTCGGTGCTCGCATCGCGCGAGACGCCCAGCACCTCGTAGTGGTCTGCCATGTTGCCTTTCACAGATATCCGGCGACGCTCGGCCGTCCGGTGTGCGTCCGTTAGCGGGACGACTCGTCTTCGTCGAGCATGCGCGATAGGTAGCGCGCGACGGCTCGGGCTGCCGCCAGGTTGCTCGGGTAATCCATCCGGGTCGGACCCATCACGCCCACGCGGGCCATGGATCCGGATGTCTCGTAGTCACTCGTGACGATGGATGCCTCGGCGAGGCCCCATGGTTCGTTCTCGCGACCGATGCTGGCCGCCAATCCCTGGCTGTCGGCGACCATCTCGCTCATGAGTCGGATCAGCGTGACCTGCTCCTCGATCGCCTCGAGCAACGGATAAATGCTGCCACGGAAGTCGGTCTCGCGCCGCGCGAGGTTGGCGGCGCCGGCCATGACGAGACGGTCTTGCCGGAACTCTTCGAGCTCCTCCGACAGCACATGCGCGACCTGGACGAGCGCGGCGTCGATGACCGGAGCGGCCGGGTCGGCCTGCACGCGCAGCGCCTCGACCCGCTCCGCGGCGACGCCCACGGCCAGCCCGGTGAGGAGCGCCGCGAGTCGCGTCCGAAGAACCGGAATGTCTTCGTCATCCAGAGGCACCGTGAGCGGCGCGATCCGCTGCGAGACCCGGCCGGTGTCGGTGACCAGGATGACGAGCAGGCGCTGGGGCGCGAGCGAGACGAGTTCGACGTGCGTGACATGCGCATTGGCGAACGACGGATACTGCACGACAGCGACCTGTCCGGTCAGCTGCGACAGAACGCGGACCGTTCGCGCGAGCACATCGTCGAGATCGCCCGTGCCTCCGAGAAAGCTCGAGATGGCGGTCCGTTGCGCGGGCGAGAGCGGACGGACTTCGGCCAGGTGATCGACGAAAACCCGGTAGCCCTTATCGGTCGGAACGCGGCCTGACGACGTGTGCGGGGCGACGATCAGTTCTTCGTCTTCGAGCAGCGCCATGTCATTGCGGATCGTCGCTGCCGACACCCCGAAAGCGTGCCGCTCGACGATCGAACGGCTGCCGACCGGTTCGTGCGTTGCGACGTAGTCCTGGACGATCGCCCGGAGGACCTGCAGGCCTCGTTCGTTGACCATGCATCCCCCTTCCGCTGGCACTCGTGAAGTCTGAGTGCCAATTCTAACGCGTCGGGAGGCGTCGGCGCTGTTGCGGCGCGGTCGGCGGATTTACGGCAGCAGCGCCCGTACGACAGTGTCGGCGAGCAGCCGCCCCCGCAGCGTCAGCACGATGCGACCCCGCAGGGCATCGGATGCCTCGACCAGGCCGTCCGCGATCAGCCCGGCAACCGCCACGCGCGACGCGGAAGGCACACGATCGAGCGCGAGCCCCTCGCGAATGCGCGACTCCAGCAGCACCCGTTCCAACGCGGTGGCCGCGGCATCCGGTCTCTCGCGTCCCGCCGCGGGTGACTCCCCCGCCGCGAGGCGTTGCGCGTATGCCGCCGGATGCTTGACGTTCCACCAGCGCAGCCCACCGACGTGGCTGTGGGCACCGGGACCGAAGCCCCACCAGTCCTGGCTGCGCCAGTAGTTGAGGTTGTGCTGAGAGCGATTCTCGGGCGTCCGCGCCCAGTTGCTCACCTCGTACCAGTCATACCCGGCGGCACTGAGGCGAGCATCGGCGGCTTCGTACATGTCGGCCTGCAGGTCGTCGTCGGGGGCGACCAGCTCACCGCGACGGATGCGTCGGTGCAGCGGCGTGCCCTCCTCCACGATCAGGGCGTAGGCCGAGACGTGATCGGGGTCCTGCGCGAGCGCCGACTCGAGCGACCGGGTCCAGTCGTCCAGCGACTCCCCCGGTGCCCCGTAGATCAGGTCGAGGCTCACGGCCAGACCCGCGGCGCGGGCCGTCCGGACGGCGGTGGCAACGTTCTCGGGATTGTGGGTGCGGTCGAGCGCCGCGAGCACGTGCGGCACGCTCGACTGCATGCCGATCGACAGGCGTGTGACGCCGGCCGCGGCGAGGGTGTCTGCGACCTCGGTGGTCATGGTGTCGGGGTTCGCCTCGACCGTGATCTCGGCGCCGGGCATCAGCCCGAACGCGTCACGAACATCGCCGAGCATCCGCGCGAGATCGCGCGCGGGCAGGAGCGTCGGCGTGCCCCCGCCGATGAAGACCGTCGATGCGGGACGGAGAGCCCCCGCATCCGTCAGCACGCGGCGCGCGATCGTGATCTCGCCCGACAGCGTCTCGGCATAGGAGTCCTGCCGCACGCCGCGCAACTCGGTCGCGGTGTACGTGTTGAAGTCGCAGTATCCGCAGCGCACGCGGCAGAACGGAACGTGCAGGTAGACGCCGAAATCCGCCGCGGGGTCGAGGGCGAGATCCCGCGGCAGCGCACCGTCGGCGGGTGCGGGATCGCCGACGGGAAGGGGGCCGGCCACGTCAGGAGGGGGTCGTGTACAACGGCGAGATGGCCTGCAGATACCGTGTGAAGAGCTGCCGACGGCGACGGCGCACGAGGCCCTTCATCATGCGGTACGTGGTCGCGGCGGGCGCGTCGAATGCCCGCACGGTGAACCAGACCTCGTCGTTCGGCAACCAGTCGACCATGAAGGACTCTTCACCCCGGACGACGGAGCTACCTACCGTACCGAGCGCGAACCCCACCCGGCGCGTCTCCTCGACCACGAAGATCACGCGTAGCTCGGCATCCGCGCGCAACCCGCCGATCCGACCCCGCACGTGCACGTTGGTGCCCGCGCCGACGAACGGCGTGCCGTCGGCGTCGAAGCGCTGGTCGGCCTCGGTGCGCGACGGCGCGAGGGCGTTGCCCTCTTCGTCGAAGCTCACGCCGGAGTACATGGGACCGGATGCGGGGCGCACATCCGAGAGGCGGAGCCCCGCGCCGCGCACGGCACCCCACGACAGCAGCGATTCACTCGCTGCCTGGAAGCGTGCCTCACCCGAGCCGATCCGCAGCGTCTCTTCGGCAGGGATGCTCCGCTCGGGTGGAAAGTGCATCAGGTCGGCGGCCTGAGTCGCGCCGACCGCCGCGTAGTTCACCGTGTCGTCCTTGAACGTCCCGCGCCGCATCATGCGAGCCTACTTGGCCTTCGTTTCGGTGTCCCCCGACAGCGCCGCGATGAACGCCTCCTGCGGAACCTCGACGCGGCCAACCATCTTCATGCGCTTCTTGCCCTCTTTCTGCTTCTCCAGCAGCTTGCGCTTGCGGCTGATGTCGCCGCCGTAGCACTTGGCGAGAACGTCCTTGCGCATGGCGCGGATCGACTCGCGGGCGATGATCCGGGCGCCGATCGCGGCCTGGATGGGCACCTCGAACTGCTGGCGCGGGATCAGCTTCTTCAGCCGCTCGGTCATGAGCACGCCGTAGGCGTAGGCCTTGTCGCGGTGCACGATGGCGCTGAACGCGTCGACCGCCTCACCCTGCAGCAGGATGTCGACCTTGACCAGGTCCGCTTCCTGGTCGCCGCTCGGTTCGTAGTCGAGCGAGGCGTAGCCGGCGGTCTTGGACTTGAGGTGATCGAAGAAGTCGAAGACGATCTCACCGAGCGGGATCGTGTAGCGGATCTCGACGCGGTCCTCACCCAGATACTCCATTCCGAGGAGCGTTCCGCGGCGCTGCTGGCACAGCTCCATGATCGTGCCGACATAGTCCTTCGGCGCGAGTATCGCGGCCTTGACCATCGGCTCGGTGACGCTGGCGATCTTGGTGCCCGAGGGGAACTCGCTCGGGTTAGTCACCGTGAACGTCTTCTTGTCGTCCGTCATGACCTCGTACGTCACCGACGGCGCGGTCGAAATCAGGTCGAGGCCGAACTCGCGCTCGAGGCGCTCCGTGACGATCTCGAGGTGCAGCAGCCCGAGGAATCCGCAGCGGAAACCGAAGCCGAGGGCGACGGATGTCTCGGGTTCGTAGTTGAGCGAAGCATCCGACAGCTTGAGCTTGTCGAGCGCCTCGCGCAGCACCGGGTAGTCGCTGCCGTCGATCGGGTACAACCCCGAGAAGACCATGGGCTTCGGGTCTGTGTACCCGGGCAGCGCGTCTTTCGAGGGCTTCGCGGCGTTCGTGACCGTGTCGCCGACCTTGGACTGGCGCACGTCCTTCACACCCGTGATCAGGTACCCGACCTCACCGACCCCGAGCCCCTTGGTGGGGGTCGGTTCGGGCGACGAGACACCGATTTCGAGGAGCTCGTGGATGGCTCGAGTCGACATCATCTGGATGCGCTCGCGGGGCTTCAGCGATCCATCGATCACACGGACATAGGTGATGACGCCGCGATACGAGTCGTAGACGGAGTCGAAGATCATCGCCCGGGACGGCGCATCCGGATCACCCTTCGGTGCCGGGATCTGCGCGACGACCTGGTCGAGCAGCTCCTCGACGCCCATTCCGGTCTTGCCACTCACGCGCAGGACGTCCTCGGGCTTGCCACCGATCAGGCTCGCGAGCTCTTTCGCGTACTTCTCGGGGTCGGCCGCGGGCAGGTCGATCTTGTTCAGCACCGGGATGATCGTCAGGTCGTTCTCGAGCGCGAGGTACAGGTTCGCGAGGGTCTGCGCCTCGATGCCCTGAGCCGCGTCGACGAGGAGGATCGCGCCCTCGCACGCCGCGAGCGAGCGGCTGACCTCGTAGGTGAAGTCGACGTGGCCCGGGGTGTCGATCATGTTGAGTGCGAAGGTCTCGCCGGTTCCGGGCGCGGACCACGGCATACGAACGGCCTGGCTCTTGATCGTGATTCCGCGCTCGCGCTCGATGTCCATGCGGTCGAGGTACTGGGCACGCATATCGCGGTCCGAGACGACGCCGGTGATCTGCAGCATCCGGTCGGCCAGCGTCGACTTGCCGTGGTCGATATGGGCGATGATGCAGAAGTTACGGATGTTCTCGGGCGGCGTTGCGGCGGGCTCGAGAGGCTTCAGGGCGCGGGGAGACATGTCCGCTCGATTCTACGGGGCGGGCGCGTCACGACGAATGACAGGGCTGGCGCCTGCGCCCTCACGCTCCCTGAGCCAGTCGAAGGGAGCGCAGCAACCCCGCGCGCGCCGGGCGGTGCGCGAACATCCGAGAGGAGCGATGCGGCGGATGTGGCCCGCCGAGGTGATTTCCGTTGGTGCTGGGCGGGTTGTTCCTCCGTGATGTACGCGGAGGGCCGGGCCAGCGCGCGGTCAGGCGGTGGACGAGGCGTAAATCTGGAAGGAAATCCGTACGGGAGGTTGCTCACGGGCGGCCTTCTCGCGTGAACCGGACCCGATATTCCTTTCAGAATTGCGCAACCGGGCGGGGACGGTCACTTCGACAGGCTCAGTGCCCGGTTGAGCCACGCTCCCCGAGTCGAAAGAAGCGATCCGCGAGAGCCCGACGGCGCATCGTAACCCGGGCCTTTCGAAACACGCCAGGAAAGCATTAGTAAACAAACGATGAGAGTTTGTTCACCACATCGATACTTGCGCAATCGCCTGATTGCAACGAATGCTCAATGGTGCGGCCGGTTCCCCCGCGATCTCCCCAGGATCGTGACCAAGCCGCGTGGAGACGACACGTGACGAGTAATCGGCAACCCCTGCCCCCAACATCCCCGCTCGCAACCTCCCCCGCACCGCAACGCTCGCGCGGTCGCCGCTTCGCCGCGATCATCGCGGTGTCGGCGACGACGCTTGCCGGCATCGGCGCGGCTCCCCTCGCGGCGTCCGCAGCCGTGAGCCCCGACGCCGCGATCGTGATCAGCGAGGTCTACGGCGGTGGCGGCAACTCCGGCGCGACCTACACGAACGACTTCATCGAGCTGTTCAACACCAGCGACGAGGCCGTCACCATCGACGGATGGACCGTTCAGTACGCATCGACCGCGGGGAACAGCTGGGCGCGCACGCCCCTGACCGGCTCGATCGAGCCCGGTGAGTACTACCTCGTGCAGCAGGCCGCGGGCTCCGGCGGGACGGACGCTCTGCCGACGCCCGACACCACCGGCACGATCGCGATGAGTGGCACGGCCGCAAAGGTAGCGCTCGTCTCCTCCGACGTCGCCCTGACCGGCGCTACCGGTAATGCCAGCGGCGCCGCATCCGTCGTCGACTTCGTCGGGTGGGGACCTGCCAGCGACTTCGCCGGCAGCGCGCCCGCGCCCGGTACCCAGAACGCCACGAGCGCATCGCGAAGTGCGCAGAACGCGAACACCGCCGACAACGCCGTCGACTTCACGGTCGGAACGCCTACCCCCACCGCTTCGGGTGCCGAGACGCCGGAAGAGCCGGTCGACCCCGAGGAGCCGGTCGACCCGGAAGAGCCCGTCGACCCGGAGGACCCCCAAGAGCCGACCGTTGTCGCGATCGACGCGATCCAGGGCACCGGCGACGCTTCGCCGCTCGCCGGTCAGACCGTCACGACGGAGGGCGTCGTCACGGCGCACTACCCGACGGGCGGCTTCAACGGGTATGTGATCCAGACCGCCGGAACCGGCGGCACGCTCGACCTCACCACACACACGGCCTCCGACGCCGTCTTCGTCTACGCGCCCGGCGCGGTGGGCGAGGTCTCCCCCGGCCAGACCGTGCGCGTCACCGGCGTGGTGACCGAGTTCAACGGGCTCACCGAACTAACCGTCGCGCCCGGCGCGGCCACCGTCATCGAGGCGGGCATCACACCCGTTGCTGCGACGGTCGGTTGGCCCACGGATGCTGCCCAGCGCGAGGCTCTCGAGTCGATGCTCGTGCAACCGCAGGGTGACTTCACCGTGTCGAACACGTACTCGACCAACCAGTACGGAGAAGTCGGACTCGCTTCCGGCACGACGCCGCTGCGTCAGCCGTCGGATGTCGCACGGCCGGGTACGCCCGAGGCGGCGGCAGTCGCGGCCGAGAACGTTGCTCGGGCGGTGACCCTCGACGACGGCACCTCGATCAACTTCCTGAGCGCCGCGAACGCGGGCTTGACCCCCGCGTGGGTCTCGCTCGTCGAGCCGCTCGTGGTCGGAGCATCCGCGACCTTCTCGGCACCCGTGGTCGTCGACTACCGCAACAACACGTGGAAGCTCAACCCCACGGCGCCCATGACGACGGATGGCTCGGGCACCGATGGCGTGCAATTCTCGAACCCGCGCACCGCGGCCCCCGAGGCCGTCGGCGGCGATGTCAGCGTCGCGTCGTTCAACGTTCTGAACTACTTCACGACGCTCGGCGACGAGAACGCCTCGTGCTCGGCCTACACGACCGCCGCGGGTGAGCCCGTGACGGTGCGCACCGGCTGCGACCAGCGCGGAGCCTGGGACGACGCCGACTTCGAACGTCAGGAGTCGAAGATCGTCGCGGCCATCGAGGCACTGGACGCCTCCGTAGTGGGCCTGATGGAGATCGAGAACTCCGCCGCCCTCGGCGAGACGGCCGACGAAGCGACGGCAACCCTCGTCGCTGCTCTGAACGACGCGGCGGGGACCGAGAAGTGGGCGTTCGTGCCCTCGTCGGACGAACTCCCCGACGCATCCGGACAGGACGTCATCACCAACGCGATCATCTACCAGACGGCCCTCGTCGAGCGGGTGGGCGAATCGCGTGCCCTCGGCAATCAGAGCGAGACAGGCGAGGCGTTCCAGAACGCTCGCGAGCCGATCGGACAGGTGTTCGCGCCGGCAGATGGCGGAGACAACTTCCTCTTCGTGGTGAACCACTTCAAGTCGAAAGGTTCGGCCGGCCCCTGGCCGGGCGACGCCGACACGGGCGACGGACAGGGCTCGTCGAACGAGTCGCGTGTGCGTCAGGCTACGGCGTTGCGCGACTGGGTCGCCGAGATCCAGGGCGACACCGAGGCGGTCCTGCTCGCAGGTGACTTCAACTCGTACAGCCAGGAAGACCCGCTGCAGGTGCTATACGACGCGGGCTACGCGAACGCGGGAGACGCGCTCGAGATCGACTCGTCCAGCTACTCGTTCTCGGGACTGTCGGGCTCGCTCGACCACATCATGCTGAACGACGCGGCACTCGCCCGCTCCACGGGCGGCGACATCTGGAACATCAACTCGGGTGAATCCGTCGCGCTGGAATACAGCCGCTACGGCTACCACGGCACGCTCTTCTACGAGGATGGCCCGTACCGTTCGTCCGACCACGACCCGGTGATCGTCGGCCTCACCGCCGAAGAACCGCCGGTCGAGTTGACGCTGCTCGGCATCAACGACTTCCACGGTCGTATCGATGCCAACACGGTGAACTTCGCCGGAACCATCGAGCAGCTGCGGGATGCCGCATCCGGACCCACCCTGTTCCTCTCGGCGGGCGACAACATCGGCGCTTCGCTGTTCGCCTCGTCGGTCGCGCAGGACCAGCCGACGATCGACGTGCTCAACGCGCTCGAGCTCGAGACATCCGCCGTGGGCAACCACGAGTTCGACCGCGGATTCGATGACCTCGCGGGACGCGTGACCGACGAATCGGACTTCTCGTACCTCGGGGCGAACGTCTACGAAGCCGGCACCGAGACTCCCGTTCTACAGGAGTACGAGTTGATCGAGGTCGACGGCCTGACCGTCGGCGTCATCGGCGCCGTGACCGAAGAGACGCCGACCCTGGTCTCGCCCGCGGGCATCACTTCGCTCAGCTTCGGCGACCCTGTGGAAGCCGTCAACCGCGTCGCGGCCGAGCTGTCGGACGGCGATGAGAGCAACGGCGAAGCCGACGTGCTCGTGGCGACGTACCACGAGGGTGCTGGCGCCGGGACACCGGAAGGCGCGACCCTCGAGAAGGAGATCGCCGGTGATGGTGCCTTCGCGGCCATCGTGGAGGACACGGCGGCCGAGGTCGACGCGATCTTCACCGGACACACGCACAAGGAGTACGCGTGGTCGGCGGCGATCCCCGGCACCGACCGGACGCGCCCGATCGTCCAGACGGGTTCGTACGGCGCCAAGATCGGCAAGATCACGCTGACGATCGACCCCGAGACGGGTGACGTCCTGGGTCACGCTCAAGAGAACGTCGCGCGTACCACGACGCCCGCCGCCGAGCTCATCACGACGTACCCACGGGTCTCAGCGGTGAACGACATCGTCACGCAAGCGCTCGCCAACGCGGCCGAGGTCGGCAACACGGCGGTCGCACAGATGTCGGGCGACATCACGACGGCGTACGTCGGCGGCTCGTTCGTGACTGGTGTGTGGACCGGTGGCTCGCGGGATGACCGTGCGTCGGAGTCCGCGCTCGGCAACCTCGTTGCGGGTTCGATCCTCGACTCGCTGTCGGCGCTGCCGAACGGTGCGCAGATCGGTGTGACGAACCCGGGCGGTCTGCGGGCCGACCTGTTCGACACGCAGGCCGAGTTCGGCGCGAGCGCCGTGGCGGGGATGCCGGACGGCACGATCTCGTTCTCGCAGGCGAACGCGGTCCAGCCGTTCAACAACACGCTGGCGCTGGTCACCCTGACCGGTGAGCAGTTCACAACGCTGCTCGAACAGCAGTGGCAGCGGGATGCGCAGGGCAACGTGCCGAGCCGCCCGTACCTGCAGCTCGGCCTGTCGGACAACGTGACCTACACGTTCGACCCGACGCTGCCCGAGGGCTCGCGGATCACCTCCGTGACGATCGACGGCGCGCCGCTCGACCCCGCGGCGGAGTACCGCATCGGTACGGCATCGTTCCTCGCGACCGGTGGCGACAACTTCCGGATCTTCACCGAAGGATCGGACTACGTCGACACCGGCCTGCTCGACTACGAGGCATGGATCGACTTCCTCGCCGAGGGTTCGCCGGTCGCGCCGTCGTACGCCAAGCAGGGCGTGGCCGTGCAGGGTGCCCCGGAGTCGGCTGTCGCCGGGACCGAGGTCTCGTTCGGCGTGTCGGGGCTGAACATGACGAGCCTCGGCACGCCCGAGACGACGTCGCTCGAGGTATCTCTCGGTGGCCAGGTGCTGACGACCGTGCCGGTCACGGCCGGTTCTGCGACGGTCACGGTTACGATCCCCGCGGGGACAGCGGACGGGGCATCCGCCCTCGTCCTGACGTCCGCCACGGGAACGACCGTCACGGTGCCGCTCACGATCGAGCAGCCGGTGCCGCTCGTGACGAGCAAGACGACGCTGGTCGCCCTGCCGCCGCTGCAGATCAACGGTCTGCTGCACGCGACCCTCATCGGGTACGTGTCGGTTTCTGACGGACGCGCGTCTGGCACGGTTGTGTTCCGCGAGGGCTCGAAGGTTGTGGCCGAGGTCAAGGTCAGCCGCCTCGGGCTCGCGTCGGTGACGCTGCCGCGTCTCAGCCGCGGGAAGCACCAGTACACCGCGGAGTTCGTCCCCGCGGATCCCGGTGCCGTCGAGGGTTCGACGAGCAAGAAGGTGGGCGTGCGGGTGCTGTTCTAGCCCGCCGCGCCCGCGCTCCCGGAACCGCCCCTCGCGACCTCTCGCGGGGGCGGTTCCGTGCCGCGCGCTGCTGCTCCGGATCCGCTCGCCTGGCAGTAGTCGGGGTCTACACCGGCGCGAAGGCCCGACTACTGCCAGGCGAGCAGACCTGCGCGGCGAAGTTACGCTGGAGGCATGACGGTGCAGGTGGTTTTCGTCCACGGAATTCGCACGTCAGCGACGATGTGGCGGGCTCAGGTCGAGCACCTCGAGGCGCGCGGCATCGGGGCACACGCGATCGATCTACCCGCACACGGCACGCGCATGGGCGAAACGTTCGACATCAACGAGGCCTTCGCAACCATCGACCGCACGGTGCACCGCGCTGCCGAAGACGGCCCCGTGCTGCTCGTCGGTCACTCCATGGGCGGGCTGCTCTGCACCGAGTACGTGGGTGGCCTCGAGCATCCGCCCGTGGCCGCCTTCATCGGAGCCGGATGCACCGCTCTGCCTCGCACCGCGGGACTATCGGCGTATCGAGCGCTCGCCGGCAGCTTCAACCGTCTGCCCGACCGCGGAATGTGGCTGACGAACAAGGTGCTCGACCGCACACTGCCCGCTGACACGCGCCTCGATTTCGGCGCCGGCGGTTATGCCCTCGACGCACAAGATGCCACCCTGCGCTCGCTCTCGATCCTCGACCTGCTGACAGCGTTGCGGCGCATCGAGGTACCGGTGTGGTTCATCAACGGGCAGTACGACCAGATGCGGCTGAACGAGCGGTTGTTTCTGAGGCTGAAGCCCGAGGCCGAATTGGTCGTCGTGCCGAGGACGAGCCACCTCGTCACCGCGATGCGTCCGCGCGTCTTCAACGCGCTGCTGGACCTCGCCATCGCCACTATCGAGGCGGGCGGGACGGATGCCGCGGGCGAGACCAACGCCGACGATGTTGATGGTGCCGACGCCGACACCGTCACCGACACCGACACCGACACCGACACCGACGCTGGCGGTCGTCGGGCGCGCAGGGTTCCGCGGCGGTGACCTGCTAGACTCTTTGATTGGCTTGCGTGTGGGTATCCCACCCTCACGATCGCTGCCTGGCAGCCCTCTTCTGCCGGCCGGCAAACACATCCAAACTCTCCTCGAACGAAAGACTCGACACAGTGGCAAATATCAAGTCGCAGATCAAGCGCAACAAGACCAACATCAAGGCGAACGAGCGCAACAAGGCGGTCAAGACGCAGCTCAAGACGGCTATCCGTCGCACCCGTGAGGCTACCGCCGCCGGCGACAAGGCCGCCGCCGAGGCAGCCCTCGTCACCGCGACCAAGAAGCTCGACAAGGCCGTCAGCAAGGGTGTCATCCACCAGAACCAGGCCGCGAACCGCAAGTCGGCTATCGCCAAGCAGGTTGCTGCGCTCTGATCTGAACGCATTCACGAAGGCCTGTCCCCCAGGGGGCGGGCCTTCGTCGTTGGTGCCGCCGCGGGTCGAGGGGGCCGGCTCACCTGGCACTCGTTGCGGGCTGAGCGGGGTACAGCTCGCAACTACTGCCAGGGGAACGGTTCAGTGACCGCGCGGGTCAGCGGCGGGGCGCGCGACCGCCGGGGAACGGCGTGCGGGTCGCCACGACCGTCAGCAGCCGCTCGAGCGCGAACACCGGATCGCGCGATGCGCCCTTGACTTCGGCATCCGCACGCGCGGCGGCCTGAATGGCCATCCCGAGCTGGTCGTCGCTCCAGCCGACCAGGTCGCGTCGGGCACGATCGACCTGCCAGTCCTTCATGCCGAGGCGTGCGGCCAGTTGTGCGGATGACTCACGCGTTCCGGCCACTCGCGCCATGGACCGCAGCTTCGACGCGAGCGCGGCGACCATCGGCACGGGGTCGGCACCCGAGGCGAGAGCATGGCGGAGCGCAACGAGAGCTTCGCCGTAGCGTCCGGCGATCGCGGTATCGGCGACGGCGAACGCGGATGTTTCGACCCGGCCACCGTAGTAGCGCTGAACGATCTCGGGGGTGATGTCGCCATCCACGTCGGCGATGAGCTGCTGACAGGCGGCGGCGAGCTCGGTGAGGTCGTCTGCGAAGGCCGAGGTGAGCGCCCGGAGGGCGGGCGGCGCGATGCGGTGCTGCGCGGCCTGGAACTCACCCGCGGCGAAGTCGTAGCGGTCGGAATCGCGCTTGACGGCCGCACACGCGATCTCGATTCCTCCGCCCTGGCCGCTGCGGATCGCGTCGAGCAGCTTCTTGCCGCGGACGCTCGCACCCGTGTGGCGCAGAACGACGGTCGCACCCTCCTGCGGCTGAGCGAGGTACGACAGGGCCTCGGCGAGGAATTCGTCCGTACACTTCTCGACCCCCCCGATCCGGACGAGGCGCGGCTCGCCGAACAGAGACGGCGACGTGACCCCGAGCAGGGTCCCGGGGGCGTAAGCATCGGCGCGAACGTCCGACACTTCGAGCGACGGATCCTCGGCGCGCAGGTAGTCGCGAAGGCCCGCGATCGCGCGCTCGGCGCACACCTCTTCGGGCCCCGAAACGAGGACGATCGGGGCCGGCTCGGGCCGACGCCACGACAGTTGTGGGATGCGGCTCGCGGCCGCTTTAGCCGGTGTCCGAGCCGATCGTGTCGCCATCCCCCCAGCCTACTGACGGCGACCGACAGCGGCGGTCACCGCGAGGACGGCTCCGACCCGGGAGTCAGCCGATTCACCCACCACCCTCGCGCCACACCTCGAGCCCCCCATCCACGCGGCGCACGAGGCCCAGACCATCGACATCAGACCGCACGATCGTCGCGCCCGCGCTGGTGAGCAGGTCCAGGATCTCGGTGCGCGGATGCCCGTAGTCATTTTCCGCGCCGACGCCGATGAGAGCGAGGGATGCGTCGACGACCCGGTAAAGATCTGCGTCCTGGTCCGCGCTGCCATGATGGGCGACCTTCACGACGTCGTACGTTCCGCGCACTCGACCCGTTGCCCGGAGGGCGCGCTGAGCGGTTGCCGAGACGTCCCCGAGGTACAGGCCGCGAGGCATCCCGTCGTCCGTGCGCGCAACGTCGAGCACGAGGCTCAGATCATTGCCCGGATCGAACGGCGACCGTCCGGAGCTCGGCCAGAGGATCTGCCACCGGGCCGCGCCCAACGAGCCGGACATTCCCGCCGTCCCGTGCACGGCTCGGGCACCGGCCGAGACGAGGTCGCCAATCATCCGCTCCTCCGCCGCTTCGCCCGTTGGTCCGTGGATGACTGTGCCGATGCGGCCGCGCACGGCATCCACCGCTCCGACGTGGTCCGAGTCGAAGTGGGTGAGAACGAGCAGGTCGACGTAGGCCACCCCGACCCGGGCCAGGCAATCCTCGAGCAGCCCGACATCGGCACCCGTGTCGATCAACGCCACCCGGCCGGCCGAGCGGAGCAGCACAGCGTCGCCCTGCCCGATGTCGCACTGGGCGATGCTCCACTCTGCGGGCACCGTCAGCGGCGCGAGCGGCCGGTCGAGCAGCACTCCCCCGACGGCAACCCCGGATACCGCGACCACGATGAACGTGATGCCCGCCCGCGCGCGTCGGGCCAGCGCCGTCCGCGGCCGAACCACGAGCGCGAATACCAGCGCCGCGCTGGCTACGGCGAGTGCGACCGCCCCCACCACGCCACCCGGCCACGGCAGGTTCGCACCGGGGAAATCGGCGAGGACCGCCGCGACGCCCGCGATCCAGGATGCGGGAACCCAGGCGATCCACGTCAGAAGATCCGCAAGCGGCGGCACGAAGCCGAACAGACAAGCCGCGAGCCCGACGAGCGTCGCAACGGGCGCGGCCGGTCCCGCGAGCAGGTTCGCGACGACGCCATATGCCGGAATTCTCGGATCGATCAGCACGAGCAGGGGCCCGCACGCCAGCTGCGCGGCGGCCGGAACAGACAGGGCGATCGCGAGGGGTGCCGGCAGGACGCGCGAAAACGCCGCGGCGAGGGGACGACTCAGCACAAGCAGTCCCGCGGTCGCCGCGGCCGACAGCGCGAAGCCGAGCGAGTGCGACAACCACGGGTCGCTGATCAGCAAGACCCCGATGGCCAGTGCGAGCACGGTGAGCCCCGCGCCTGCCCGGTCCACAGCGAGCGCGAGCAGCGCGATCGTGGTCATCGCGGCCGCCCGCATGACGCTCGGCTCGGGTGTCACGAGCAGGACGAAGCATCCGAGAGCAGCGAGTGACAGCAGGATGCGGATTAACCGCGGCATCCGTAACAACCCAGTCAGGGCGAATGTCAGCGCCACGACAACCGCGCAGTTCGCGCCCGACACCGCGGTCAGATGGCTGAGCGAACTCGTGCGCATCTGCTCGCTGAGCGCATCCCCAACGGCGGAGGTGTCTCCGACCGCGAGTCCCGGAACGAGCCCACCGCCCGCACCGGGCAACGTCGAAGCTCGGTCGACGAAACTCCTGCGCAGGTCTGCGGTCACGCCCAGTGCACCCGGCGGTGCCGCTTCGACCTCGACGGCGGTCGCGAAGACGATGAGCACGGCCCGATCCCCCGCATCCGTCTGACGCGCCGCGCCCCGCACAGTCACGCTGCTTCCGAGATCCAGCGCATCCCGGGCTTGCATGTCGGCCAGCACACTGGCGTCGGCCCAGATGACGAGCGGGACGGATGTCTCCAGCTGCCGTCCGCCTGCCCGCACAACTTGCGTGTCCACCTCGAAACGCACCGAGTCCCCCGTCGCCGGCTCGATCTTGGTGCTCACGATCGCCTCGACAACCAGGGCGCGACCCCCATCCCCCGCGAAGGCGATCACCTGCGCCCGTGCTCCGTCGGCGATCGCGACCTGAGCCGCGACACATCCGGAGAGAACGATCGAGAGGGCCGCGATGAGCAACGCAAGGGACGGGCGACGGACAAGCCCGACCATGACCAGCACGAGCAGGGCGGTGGCGACGAGAGGCACCCACGCGGCGGCGGAAGGAATGACAACCAGAACGAGCGCGGTAACCCAAGCGGCGACCGCCGGGACGACCAGCGGGTGCTGACTACGGGATCTGCGCCCGGCCACGTTCACAGCACAACGAGGGGCCGGAGCGACTCGAGCATCTTCTCGCCGATGCCCGGCACCGACAGCAGATCGTCGACCGCCGAGAAGCGTCCGTTCGTGTCGCGCCACTCGATGATCCGCTGAGCGATGGCCGGGCCCACCCGCGGCAGGGTGTCGAGTTCGGCGACGGTGGCCGTGTTGAGGTTCACGCGGGCATCGCTCGCCGTCCCGCCACTGCCGGAGGCGGCGGCCGGCGCCTGCCCGACGACCGGCACGACGATCTGCTCACCATCGGACAGCGGACGCGCCAGGTTTACTCCGGCATCGTCGGCGCCCTCCGCGAATCCGCCCGCCGCGGCGACGGCGTCGACCAAGCGCGCGCCGGCCTCGAGCCGATACAGTCCGGGCCGAGCTACGGCGCCCGACACGTGCACGTAGAGAACGCTCGCCGACACGTCCCCGCCCGCGAGGCCTGACGCCTCCTCGCCTGCGAGGCCCGACGAATCGTCGAGCGGAACCACCTCGGGTGAACTCGTCCCGGACTGCACGATCCCGACCACCACCGTTGTGCCCAGCGCAACGAGCAAAACGACCACGACCGCACCCACCATCGCCCGGGCGCGCGGCGAGGCGCGCACATAGGCGTCTTCCGCGCCGCTCAGGGAGTCGTCGTCGGCGGCCGAGTTCGGAGGGTTGTCGCGCGCCACGCCGTCACGCTACGGATGCCGCGGCCCCCACCATCCGCTCACCGCTCACATCGGTGGCACCTCGCGCGCCCTCCCCGCTGGGGAGGACACGACGGCGCAAGCGCGAGACTTCAGCAATGTCAGCTTTTCACCCTCGAAACGTGACACAGGTGAAGTCTCGCGCTCAGGGGGCCAGGGGCGCGGGGATCAGGCGGGGCGGGTCGCGATCGAGACGACCTTCGGGGCGCGCACGATGACCTTGACGATCTCGCGCTCGCCGATCGCCCGCACGATCCGCTCGTCGGCGCGGGCGAGCTTCTCGAGCTCCTCCGTGCCGATGCGAGCAGGCACCTCGAGGGTGCCGCGCACCTTGCCGTCGACCTGCACGACCGCGGTCACGTTCTCTTCGACCAGCAGCATGGGGTCGGCCTGGCGCCAGGGCACGAGACCGACGAAGGGCTTGTAGCCGAGCAGCTCCCACATCTCTTCGGCCGTGTGCGGCGCGAACAGGTCGAGGACCATCGCGGTGACCTCGGCGGCCTCGCGAACGGCGGGGTCGGTGGGTCCCGCGCCCGTGTCGATGACCTTGCGCGTCGCGTTGACGAGCTCCATCAGGCGCGCGATGACGACGTTGAACTTGGTCTGCTCGACGAGGTTCGGGGCATCCGCGAGCAAGCGATGGGTCACGCGGCGGAGGGCGGGATCGCCCTCGGCCCAGATAACGCTGGGGTCACTGTCGACGTCGTTCGCCACGCGCCAAGCCCGGGCGAGGAACTTCTGCGCACCACCGGTCGAGACATCCTCCCACTCGATGTCGTCCTCGACGGGGCCCGCGAAAGCGATCGCGACGCGCACCGCGTCGGCACCCGGGGACTCCATGCTCGCGGCAAATTCGACCAGGTTGCCCTTGCTCTTCGACATCTTCGTGCCACCGAGCGTCACCATGCCCTGGTTGATCAGCGACGAGAACGGCTCGGTGAAGTCCACCAGACCCATGTCGAACAGCACCTTGGTGATGAAGCGTGCATAAAGCAGGTGCAGGATGGCGTGCTCGACGCCACCGATGTACGAATCGACGGGCGCCCAGCGCTGGGCCTCGCGCGGGTCGAATGCCTTCTCGTCGTTGCCCGGCGAGAGAAAGCGCAGGAAGTACCACGAGCTGTCGACGAACGTGTCCATCGTGTCGGGGTCGCGACGGGCGGGTGCACCGGAGGCCGGGTCGACCGTGTTGACCCAGTTCTCGGCGGCACCGAGGGGTGAGGCACCCTTGGGCGTGAGGTCGAGACCCTGCACGTCGGGCAGACGGATCGGGAGCTGGTCTTCGGAAACCGGCACGATCGAGCCGTCGTCCATGTGCAGCATGGGGATGGGCGTGCCCCAGAAACGCTGGCGCGAGATCAGCCAGTCGCGCAGGCGGTACGACTTCGCCGCGCGACCCTTTCCGATCGACTCGAGCTGTTCGACACTGCGGGCGATGGCCGTGCGCTTCGAGAGCCCGTCGAGCGGACCCGAATTGATCATGCGTCCCTCCCCCGTCAGGGCGACGCCCGTGCGTGCGGGGTCGATGTCGTCGAGACCGGATGCGTCGGCACCCGGATCGATCGGAACGCCCTCGTCGTCGAGCTCGATCACCGGAATCGCCCCCGTGATCGGGGCGGCGGTGTCGACCACGACGGTGATCGGCAGGTCGAACGCGCGGGCGAAGTCGAGGTCGCGCTGGTCGTGCGCGGGCACGGCCATGACGGCGCCGTGACCGTAATCGGCGAGGACGTAGTCGGCCGCCCAGATCGGCAGGCGGGCGCCGTTGACCGGGTTGATCGCGTAGCGGCCCAGGAAAACACCGGTTTTCGGGCGATCCGTGCTCTGACGCTCGATATCGGTCGCACGGCGGACGTCTGCGAGATAGGCGACGAAACGCTCGGCCACCTCAGCATCGGCGCCGGCTACCAGTTCCTGCGCGAGATCGGAATCGGGCGCGACGACGAAGAACGTCGCGCCGTAAAGCGTGTCGGGGCGCGTCGAGAACACCGTCACGGTGTCGGGGTGACCCTCGATCTCGAAGTCGATGTCGGCACCGATAGAGCGACCGATCCAGTTGCGCTGCATCTGGATGACCTTCTGCGGCCAGAATCCCTCGAGCTGGTTGAGGTCATCGAGCAGACGGTCGGCGTAGTCGGTGATCTTGAAGAACCATTGCGTGAGCTTCTTCTTCTCAACCATCGCGCCGCTGCGATCGGACGTGCCATCCGGCAGCACCTGCTCGTTGGCCAGCACGGTCTGATCCACCGGGTCCCAGTTGACCAGGGCATCTTTGCGGTAGGCGAGCCCACGCTCGTAGAGCTTCAGGAACAGCCACTGGTTCCAGCGGTAGTAGTCGTCGTCGCTCGTGTGGAGCACGCGACTCCAGTCGTATGACGTGCCGAAGGCGCGCAGGCTCGTCTTCTGCTGCCCGATGTTCGCGTAGGTCCACTCACGCGGGTCGACGCCGCGCTGGATGGCCGCGTTCTCGGCGGGCAAGCCGAACGAGTCCCACCCGATCGGGTTGAGCACGTTATAGCCGCGGTGGCGCCAGAAGCGGGCCACCGTGTCGACGTAGGCGTAATTTTCGGCGTGGCCCATGTGCATGTCGCCCGAGGGGTAGGGGAACATCCCGAGCACGTACTTACGGGGGCGGGTGTCGCCCTCTCCCCCGGCCCGGAACGGGTCTTTCGCCTCCCACGCGGCCTGCCACTTCGCCTGGATCGCGGCGGCGTCGTAGCGCGCGCCGTCGCCCTGGGCATCGCCGGGGGCGTCGGGAGCGTTGTCGGTGGGAACGGTCTGGGACACAGAAAACCAATCGAGCGGGGGGTTCGGGATGCGCACAGGCGCTTTCCAGGTTACCGGACCCGCCTGCGCCGCTCGCCGGGCGGTAGATGAGCGCGGTTGCCCCTACCAGCCGGCGGGCAGCGCGGCGCCGAGCGCGGCGAGTGGTGCCCGCACCTTGATGCCGACCTCGCGCACCTCTTCGAGAGGAACGGACGACCAGGTGATGCCGCCGCCCGCTCCGACGACGGCGTGGCCATCGCGCATGACGATCGAGCGGATGACCATGGCGAGATCGAGGGTGCCGTCGAGGCCGATCCACCCGAAGCATCCGGCATAGATCCCGCGCTCCCCCACCTCGAGCTTCTGCAGGATGGTCATGGCCGAGAGTTTCGGCGCCCCCGTCATCGACCCCGCCGGAAAGGCGCGGTCGAGAAGTTCGCCGACCGTGCTGCCCGGGCGCAGCTGCCCCGATACCGTGCTGACGAGCTGATGGACGTGCGGGTACGTCTCCACCGCGAGCAGCGCCTCGACCCGCACGGTGCCGACCTCGCACACCCGTGACAGGTCGTTGCGCATCAGGTCGACGATCATGACGTTCTCGGCGCGCTCCTTCTCGCTCGCGAGCAGTTCGCGGGCGAGGGCAACATCGGCTTCGGGGTCGGCGCCCCGCGGCCGGGTGCCCTTGATCGGGCGCGTGCGCACGATGCCGTCGCGAACGCCGAGAAACTCCTCGGGACTCGCGCTCAGCAGGCTGACTCCGCCGATCCGCACGAACCCGCCGTGATGTGCGGGGCTCGAGCCGCGCAGTCGTCTATAGACAGAGACCGGAGAATCGGATGTCTCGACCTCGAACCGCGTCGTCAAGCACAGCTGGTAGGCATCACCCGCGCGGATCGCGTCGTGGCACTGTGCGATCAGGGCCTCGTACTCGACGGGGGTGTGCCGGGAGGTGGCGGACCGCTGTACGGGGGACGCGGACGCGGGGTCGACGGGCGCGACAGGCTCGGCTGTCACGCTCGCGGCCGCTCGGACCTCCTCCGCCCACGACGCCGACTCCGTCCCGGACGAAACGGCCCACGCCCGGCGGCCGGCGTGATCAAAGGCGAACCAGGCGCTGACGTGCATCCACGCATCCTCGCCTGCTTCCCCCGTGGCGCCGCGGGCCGGGGCACCGGCGCGCTCGGCCGCGACGTCGTACGCGAACCAGCCGACCCAACCGCCCCGAAACGGGCCCGCGGGCCACTCGCGGTCTGGGCCATCCGCTTCGCCGGCAGCCCCGGCCAGGTGAATATCCCGTACCTCGGCGACCGCCGAGGGCAGGCCAAATCCGACGAAACTCCAGCCTGATTCGGCGTCGGCACCGGCGTCCAACCAGAAAACGTTCGGATGCGACGATTCCAGGGCTGCGAACGCCTCGGCGGGCTCGATCCAGTCGGCGAGCGACTCGACGTCGAGATCCTGTGGCACGCACCCAGGGTACGGGTACCTGAGCATCGTAGGCTCGACGCGTGAACGAGTTCCTCTCGTGGCTGCTGGACTCGGTCCAGAGCGTCGACCCGGTGTTGCGGACATTGCTCGCGGGCGTTGCGATCATGCTCGAGACGAGCATCCTGATCGGTCTCATCGTTCCCGGCGACACCATCGTGATCGTCGCCGCGACCGCGGTGTCGTCGCCGATCGAGGGCGTCCTGCTCGGGGTAGCCGTCGTGATCGGGGCACTCATCGGCGAGAGCATCGGGTTCTGGATCGGACGATGGCTGGGCCCACGCATCCGCGCCTCTCGTCTCGGCGCGCGTATCGGTGAGAAGAACTGGGAACGATCGGAGCGCTACCTCCGGCGTCGCGGCGGGCCGGCGATCTTCCTGTCGCGCTTCCTCCCCGTGCTGCACTCACTCGTACCGCTGACGGTCGGGATGAGCGCCTACCCCTATCGGCGCTTTCTGGCGTGGACAGCACCCGCCTGCATCCTCTGGGCAACGCTCTACGTCTCCGTCGCGGCGGCCGCCGCCGGCACGTATCGCGAACTGGCCGACACCGTGCACTTCGCGGGCTACCTGTTCGTCGGCATCATCGTGCTGTTCATCGTGCTCGTTTTTGTTGGCAAGAAGGTCATCGAACGTATCGAACGCCGTCACCTGCACGATGAGGATGCACCGGAGGGCATGAAAGACTGAGGTCGATGCCCACTTCGACGCAGGCCCCCGCTCGTCCCGCCAAGATCCTCTGGTTGGCAAGACTCGAGCACCGATTTCATGCCTGGCGCGAGAAGCGTGCTCGCCGCCGCGGGTTGAGCGCGAGCATCGTCCCGTTCCCCGGGTACGGCGGCGAGGGTTGGGTGCGCGTCGTCGGACGAGTCTTGATCGTCCGCCCACCCCGCGACACGAAGTCGGGTGAGATCAGCAGCCTCCGCGGATGGCGCAGCTTCGTCGGCATCCCCGTCGGCTACTCCGAGGTGAAGATCACGATCGCGGGTCGCACGCACACCGTCGTGTCTGACCGCGGGGGCGTGGTCGACACGGTCATACAAGCCGAGCTCGAGCCCGGGTGGCAGACGCTCGAACTGTCCGTCGAGAACAGCAAGCCCGTAGAGGCGCGCGTGTTCATCGTCGGGTCCGATGTGAAGTTCGGCGTGGTGTCGGATGTCGATGACACCGTCATGGTGACGGCGCTCCCCCGTCCCCTCGTCGCCGCGTGGAACTCGTTCGTCGTCGACGAGCACGCTCGTCTGCCCGTTCCGGGCATGGCCGTGCTGCTCGAGCGGTTGGTGCGTAGTCACCCCGGCGCCCCGATGATCTACCTCTCCACCGGGGCGTGGAACATCGCGCCGACGCTGACTCGCTTCCTCTCCCGACACCTCTTCCCGCCGGGCGGCATCCTGCTGACCGACTGGGGTCCCACGCACGACCGGTGGTTCCGCAGTGGCCGCGAGCACAAGCTCGACAACCTGCGCCGCCTCGCTGAGGAGTTCCCGCAGGTGCAGTGGCTACTCATCGGCGACGACGGGCAGCACGACGAGTCGATCTACACGGAGTTCGCGAAGGATCACTCGGGGCACGTCGCCGCCGTTGCGATCCGTCGCCTCTCGACCACCGAGGCCGTGCTGGCCGGTGGACGTCAGACCATCGACGATCATTCGGATGCCCAGGCCCCGTGGGTCACGGCGTCGGACGGCGCGGGCATCCTCGACAAGTTGGAGCGCGCGGGCCTCGTCTGACCCTCGACGCGGACAACACTCCGGAGAACCTTGCGCGAACCGCCCGGATCGGAGCTATAAAGGCCTCTGCTGACGAGTTCCACCGGAATGTGGTCCGGTGCCCCGGCACAAGCATCGCTCGGACCGGCCGACAGAGGACCCGTTCACGCAATGGGCGATGGCACGGTGCCCGGCCCTGTTCCGTCTCGCGCGAAACGCGCGGGGGTGGTGCCGAGCACCCGACGGAAGTGCCGCGTCAGATGTGCTTGGTCGTGAAATCCGGCCGCCGCGGCGACCGCCGCCGGCCTCATACCTGTGAGCAGCAGACCGCGGGCTACATCAACACGGCGACCCGTCACGTAGCGATGCGGCGGCAGTCCGTAGTGCGCCGTGAACGTGCGCGCCAGGTGGCTCGGGTCGGCGTCCAATAGGCGGCTCGCCTCAACGAGGGTGATCCCCTCGGTCAGCCGCGACTCCAACAGATCGCGGAGCCGACGCGATGCTGCACGGTCTCGGGTCGGCTGCATCGTCCGACCGCGCGCCGCGCCCAGACGGTCAGCGCTCTCGACGAGCGCGCCCTCGGCCGCCAGCTCTTCTCCCGGCGTGGCCAAGGCCCGATGAGCACGACGCGTCGGCTCGAAGATGTCGATCCGATCGGGTTGATCGACCGCGTGTCCCGCCAGAGCTTCCGGTAGCCAGGACGCGTTCAGGTACGCGACGCGCTTGCGAAAGCCCGCGCTGTCGGGCGCCGCGCGTCCGTCGTGGGCAATTCCGGGAGGAAGAAGTGTTGCCGAGCGAGCATCCGCGATCCTCGGTCGTCCACCGAGTCCGTAGGCGACGGCTCCCTCGTCCACCAGCATCAACGTCCAGTCCGCGTGGGTGTGGGCCGGGTAGGCGTGGAGGGTCATCCGGGCGTGCAGCACCTCGCGCACGGCAGGCACGGCCGGGTGCCAAGCCCGCATCCACGTGTCGGGATCCATGCCAGAAACGTACAAGACGCGACGCATGCCGGGGGCCGAGGATCGGAGCATGGTTGACGAACTCGTGCGCTTTCCCACCCGCATCGCCCTCGTGTTGCGGGATGATCTCGAGCCGTGGCAGACGGTCAACGTCGCCGCGTTCCTCTCGAGCGGGATCGCCGCTGATGTCACACTTTTCGGCGATCCCTACGCGGATGCGGATGGCACGGAGTACCTGGCGATGCTGGGGCAACCGGTCATGGTGATGCAGGGAGATGTCGAGACACTTCGAGCCGTGCGCGCCAAGGCGGTCGCTCGCGAGATTCGCGTGGCCGTCTATGTGAAAGGGATGTTCGCGACGGGGCATGACGCGGCGAATCGAGAAGTGGTCGCGGCATCCGCGGGCGCTGACCTCGATCTGGTGGGAGTCGCTATCCACGGTCCGAAAAACGTCGTCGATCGCATCCTCAAGGGCGTGCCGCGGCACCGGTAACAGCCGCGGGGCGTCGGAGGCCCGGCGTAGGGTTTGAGGCATGTGCGGACGCTTCGTGGTGACCAGACCTCCGGCCGATCTGACGGCCCTGCTCGATGTCGACACGGTGGCCGAAGACCTGCCCGCACCGTCGTTCAACATCGCTCCCACCGACCGGGCGGCTATCGTCCTCGACTCGGCAAAGACGGACCCTCCGACCCGACGCCTCGAGGCCGCGCGCTGGGGCCTCGTGCCGAGTTGGGCGAAGGATGTCTCGATCGGGTCGCGCGCGTTCAACGCGCGCTCCGAGGAGATCGAGGACAAGCCGATGTTCCGTGGTGCGCTCGAGAAGCGTCGCGCGATCGTGCCGACCTCGGGCTATTACGAGTGGAAGACGACCGACGACGGCAAAGAGCCGCACTACATCCACCCGGCGGACGAGTCGCCCCTGCTCATGGCGGGGCTCTACGAGTGGTGGAAGAACCCCGCCGCTGCGGACGACGACCCGGCGCGCTGGGTGCTCAGCTTCACGATTCTGACGCGCGATTCGATCGGCGACCTCGGTTCGATCCACGACCGGATGCCGCTGTTCGTCGACATGGACCACGCCGAGGCCTGGCTCGATACCGACACCGACAACATCGGCGACATCCTCGACGCCGCGATCGACGCCGCACCATCCGTCGCCGCGACGCTCGCCAATCATGTCGTCAGCCGGGCGGTGGGCAACGTCCGCAATAACGGGCCCGAACTCATCGAGCCGCTGGCGTCGTAATCACACGCCGCGTCGGTGATCGAGCCGTCACAGACTGCTGCATTTCGCGATCAGATAGAGCGTTTTGTGACAGGTAGTCCAGGACTCGCTGCCGCTGGGCCGGCTTGAGCGGCGCATCCCCCGTCTCGGGTTCTTCTCATGTTCTTCTCATGTGCGAAGGCCTGATCGGGGTTGTTTTCGGGGGTCGAGTGTCGGTGGTTGGTCGGATGATGTAGTCATGACCGAATCCGCAGTGAATGCCCGTCTTCGGGCTGACGCGCGGATGGACCTGTTGTTGCCGAAACTGATCGAGATCCGTGCCGCGAAAGCCCGGCTCGATGCTGAGGAAGCCCGCGCGCTGGCGGAGGCACAAACCATCGCGGCGGACTGGACCGAAGAAGCCGACACCGGTCGGGTCGGGTCGGATGCCGGTTTCCCGCACCGGTCGATCGCGGCCGAGATCGGCGCCGCATTGCGGGTCAGCGACCGCACCGTGCAACGACAAATGGGTGAAGCCGCAACCCTCGTGCACGACTACACCGGGACATTGGAAGCACTGGATGCCGGGGTGATCTCGGCGGCGCACGTCCGGGCGATCGTCACGGCCGGGACCGTCATCGAGACGCCAGAGATGCGGGGCGAGTTCGAACAGGACGTCCTGCAGATCGCAGCGACCGAATCCGCAACCCGTTTGACGCCGTTGGCGAAGCGGCGGGCGGAATGGTACGCCGACACCACGTTCGAACAACGCCACCGCCGCGCCGTCGAAGACCGCACCGTCTGGGTCACCGACCTCGACGACGGCATGGCTGAGCTTCGCGCGATCCTCCCCGCCGTCATCGCCCACGGCGTTCACGACCGCCTCAGCGAAATGGCACGAACCGTCATTGATGCACGCCGCGTCGAAACTGGCGCGGGCGACGGGTCCGCGGGCACGACTACCGACGCAGGCGGATGCGGGGACGACGGGCCCACGGACTCACCTGATGTCCGCACGACGGACCAGATCCGAGCCGACATCCTCGGCGACCTGCTCCTCACCGCCGCACCCACCGGCCACACCGACCTCGGAGCGATCCGCGCCACCGTCCAGATCACCGTCCCGGTCATGTCGCTCATCGAGAAGCGCATCACCGACCCCTACGAGAGCGCATTCCTCGTCGGACACTCCCCCGTCGATCCCGAAACGGCCTGCATGCTCACCGCGCAGGCACCGGGCTGGGACCGGATCCTCACACATCCGATCTCCGGCCAGGTGCTCGCCGTCGACAGATATAGACCGAGCGAGCAGCAACGAAGACACCTCACCGTCCGAGACCAACACTGTCGATTCCCCGGATGCCGCATGCCCGCCAAACGCTGCGATGTCGACCACACCATCGACCACGCCCACGGCGGCCAAACAGACGTCTGCAACCTCGCCTGCCTCTGCGAGAGACATCACACGCTCAAACACAACACCGCCTGGACCGTCCGACAACTCCCCGGCGGAATCCTCGAATGGACCAGCCCCACCGGCCGCATCTACATCGACACACCGGTCAGCACCATCGAATTCGCACCCGACCCCGAACACGAGATACCCAACGACCCCATCCCCGCCTCGACGACGCGGGTGCCCGAGGAACTCGACCCCGACGACATCGACTTCGACGAGCTCCAGTTCGACCCGCTCGAGCTCATCCCGTTCTGACCATCACCCGCGCCGTTCTGACCCTCACCCGCGAACAAACCCTGCTCGTTGAGCGCGCACAGCGAGACGAAACGACACCGCCGACAACCACCGTTTCGACTCGTCGCTGCCCTCCTCGCTCAACGAACGACACCCCGGTCGTTGAGCGAGCTCGTCAGCAGCCGCTGCAGGGTAGGGCGCCGGCAGTCGCCGAGCTCAGGCGCAGCGCGACGACACGTGTCGCGGCCTCGTCCAAACGCTCCGAAGACAAAGCCCCCGACGCGACGGCACCGGTGATTCCGTCGATCACCGCATTCGCACGCTCCACCGACGAATACGCTACGCCCAGCACCATGTCGTTTCCGGCGACCAGAGCCGCGACCGCATTCGCGACGGGGTCCCGATAGGCAGCGATTCCGGATGCCTCCAGCATCGCCATGTCATCCGTGATCGCAACTCCAGTGAACCCCAGTTCGTCTCGCAGAATGTCGTGCCAGGCCACCGACAGCGAAGCCGGGGCAGCATCCACCGACGTGTACGCGAGGTGCCCGAACATCACCAGCTGAGCCCCGGCGTCGATGCCCGCCTGGAACGGCAGCGCTTCGCCGGCGCGCCACGCGTCGATCGACATGTCCGTGGAAGGAATCGTGCGGTGCGAGTCGCCCGGGGCCGCGCCGTGACCCGGAAAGTGCTTGAGCGTCGAATCGACGAAGGACGCCTCACCCGCCACCGCCTCAGCGACACGTGGGGCGGCAGCCGAGGCATCCGTCCCCAACGAGCGGCGATAGATGAAAGAGCCGGGATCGTCGGTGTAGTCCGCGACGATCCCGAAGTTGACATCGATACCGGCGCGCTCCACGAGAGAGCCGCGTCCCGAGAAAGCCGCGGTCGTCGACTCGGGCGGCGCGGACTTCAGCGTCAGCGACGACGGAAAGTCGTCCCACTTCAACCGGCGCACATCGCCGCCCTCTTGGTCGACGGCCACCAGTGCGGGCAGTGCGGGATCGAGCGAGGCTGACTGCGCGAGCGCGCGCAGCGCCGACTCGGAACCCGACACGTTCGCGCCCATCACGATGAAGCCGCCCGCGCCCGTCTGCTCCATGTACCTGCGCACGGCGGCGGGATCGGTGGAGGGCAGATGCCCCATGACGACGGCGCCGGCCTTCTGGCGCGGGCTCATCGCCGCGACGATGGCGGACGCACGCTCGGCCAGCGCCGCATCGTCGCCCGCAACGACGCGAACCCCTGCGGAAGAATCCGTCGCGGTCGGCTCCGTGGACGGTGAATCAAAGGACGCCGCGTCCGAGGACGGCGATGCGGAGGCTGCGACGAATGCGGACGCGGCAGCCGCAGCAGTCACCTCCGGCGAGGCGGCACGGGCAGCAGCCGCGGACGGTGCGACGCACAGCAGCGCGACAGCCGCCGCCACAGCGGTGAGGGTTCCGCGCCGTTGCATCACCGATCCAGCTTAGGCGTGGTGATTCGACGCGACGCGGTGCTGTTGAATAGTGGATACATCGCCACCGATTCGGAGCACCATGGCCGTCTCACCCCCGCCCGTTTCATCCCCGCCCCCCGCAGGTTGGTATCCCGACCCGGCCGACGCCCGTCAACGACGCTGGTGGGACGGACTCTCCTGGTCAAACCAGACCTCGCCCGTACCGGCGGCACCCGGGGCGCAACCACGGGCGCTGCTCCATTCCGAGTCTCCGACTCCCCCGACGCAGACAAGCATCCCGCCGTACGCGACGCCGCCGTACACAGTCGTCCCGACCGGATCAGCTGTGTCCACACGGGCGGCCCCCGGATCGATATCACCCGCATCCGTCTATCGCCCGCTCGTTCCCGGTACCGGCGGTCAGCTCGGTTCGGGATACACCCCGCCACCCCTTGGCGTGTGGCGCTCCCCCGCAGACACGCGGCCGCTCGTACGCGGCATGGGCGATGCCATCCGCGTCGTCTTCACGCGCTATGCGATGTTCGAGGGCCGAGCCACGCGCGCCGAGTTCTGGTACTTCACCCTCTTCTCCGTGCTGATCACGATCGGCCTGATGTTCCTCAGCGTCGTGCCGATCCTCGGCTACCTCTCGGGTCTCGGGTTTCTCGCCTGGGGACTCGGCATCCTGATCCCGACCCTCGCGCTCTCGGTGCGGCGCCTCCGCGACGCCGGCTTGCACTGGGCGTGGATCCTTCTGTCCCTGGTGCCCTTCGGCGGCATCGCGCTCATCGTGCTGTGGTGCCAGCCCTCGAAGTACCCCTGAGCAAGCCGCGCCCTCCGACAAACCGTTCTGCCGAGCTCAGGTCCGCTCGGTATCCCGCGGCAGCGCCAAGGCGATCTGCTCGGGCAACGTGAGCGGCGCCTTCGTGACGATGTCGTGCACGAACGCGAGCTTGTGGCGCACGGGCCCGACCAGTTCGAACGGGTACAGGTCCGCCGAACCCATCGAGCGGTTGATGCGGTTGAACGCCTGACTCATCCAGTCCCAGTCGGTCAATAGGCGCTGGATCGGTTCGTCCCGGTAGCTTTCCAAGGGTTCGACATCGGTGTCGCGGTTCGTCACGCCCGCGTCGAGGTTGATGCCGATCGCCGCCGCCGTCTGCAAGGTGCCGGTGATGTGGAGGTAGTGGGCGAACGTCTCCGCGAAGTCCTCCCACGGATGCATCGTGGCGTACTCCGAGATGAACGACGCGCTCCACCCCTCGGGCGCGCCGCGCGAGTAGTGGCGAGCGATCGCGTCCTGGTAGCTGGCGCGCTCGTCTCCGAACAGTGCCCGGCATCGATCCCAGGCCGCGTCGTCCGACAACAGAACGTTCTGGAAGTAGTGGCCGACCTCGTGCCGCAGGTGACCGAGCATCGTGCGGTACGGCTCGCCGAGCCGCACGCGCAAGGCTTCGCGTCGGTCATCAAGGCTCTCGGCCAAGTCGATCGTGATGATGCCGTTGGCGTGTCCGATCACGACTCGCTCGCCGGACGACAGACTCGAGACGAGATCGAACCCGAGGCCGCCCTTATTCACATCCCACGGCACGATCGGCAGCCCGAGCTCACCCAGCTGCAGAATCAGGCGCCGCTTGGCCTCCTCGGTCTTCCCGAGCTTTTCGAGGGCGATGGTGTCGTTGCTGTCCGGCTGGCGACGGGTGAGGCGACACGAGAAGCACGTGCCCGCTGGAGCATCCTCTCGCACCAGCCAATTGCAGCCCCAGCCGCGATTCGAGCAGGTGTACCAGGTCACGCCCTCGATCACGGCGCGACCCTGACGGATGCCGTAGAACGAGCGGTCGAGCAAGTTGAAGCCCAGTTCACCCTCGCAGTTGGGGCACGTCAACGTGCCGAGAAAGACGAAGTGGCGACAGTGCGGACAGCGCGGGGCAGAGCTCACGTGTTCACCGTAGCGCCCGCGCCAGGCCGCGAAACGGCGATCGTTAAAACGACGAGCATTGAGGCGCCAAGCATTCAAACCCGAAGGTCGCGAACGCCACGATCAGGGCGCGTACCGGACGATCCCGCCGGGAACCTGTCCGTCGAAGAGCTTCGACAGGGTCACCAGGCTGAACCCGCGATCGAGCAGGCCATCGAGCACCCCGGGCATGACCCGGCTCGTCGCACCCTGAATATCGTGCATCAGCATGATCGTGCCGACGCGTGGAGCACTCACCGCGTACGAGAGCAGGTCGACATCGGATGGCCCGGCCCAATCCCGGGTGTCGACGCTCCACAGGATCGCTGGCATGCCCGCCACACCCAGCACGCGATCATTCAGCGCGCCGTACGGCGGGCGGAATGTCGAGACGGCCTGACCCGAAAGCGAGCGCAGCAGGTCGCCGGTGGACTGCAGCTCGGCCGCGATCCGCTCGTCCGCGAGAGTCGTCAGATCCGGATGATTCCAGGTGTGGTTACCGATCTCGTGCCCCTCGGCCGAAACCCGCCGCACGGTGTCGGGTCTGTTCTGGGCATTGCGTCCGAGCATGAAGAACGTCGCCGACGAGTGCCGATCACGGAGAGCGTCGAGGATGCCGTCGGTCAGCCCACTCGGACCGTCATCCAAGGTGAGGGCCATGCACGGGACGAGATCACAGGGCGTTCGGTCAAACGCCGCACCCGCCGTCGCCGGCCCGAAAAAAGGTCCCTGGGCGTCTGCGATGACGCGTCCGAAGTCTGTGAGCGCCGGATCGTAGGACTCCCGCGGCAGCGACACCCAGACCGGATGCTCCGCATCGGGCGTCTGCCAACCCGCGAGCCCCTCGAGTTCAGGCGCCGTGAAACCCACCGGCAGCGGCACGATCAGTTCGCCACCCACGAATGAGACGTCCTGCAGCGCACGCGCGAGCGATGCGCGTTGCTCCGCCGACGGCTGCCCGACAGCGATCAGGCTCAGTCCCCCCGCGGCGCGCCGAGCGACCGACACGACGTCCTCCCAGAGCACATCGGTCTCACCGATCAGCGCCGCTCCGTCGTCCACGGCGCCGGTCGCAACATCCGTGTACACCGTCGTGATCTGGTCCATCTCGAGGGCCGTGGCGGAGCCGCGCACGACTCGGAGGCGCTGGCCGAAGGTCGACCCGGCCGCGTGCACGATCTCGCACACCACGACCGTGTGCGAGTCGGTCGAGGCGCCGAGCAACTCGGCAGCGGGAAGCGCCGTGACACCGGCCACACACCCGCGCTCACGGAGCGCAGCCTCGACGCCGAACACCTGCGGTTCGTATGCGACACCGACCGCCGCGGACTGCTCGCCGATCGCGGTCCGCACCGCCGCTTCGATTCTCTCGTTCAACGGCTGCGCGCCGGGAAGGTACGCCCAACGCGCCTCCACCCGCACCGCGTCGTTACGGATCCGCTGCGACGCGAGCGCGATGCCCGCGGGATCCACCGGTGGCGGTGGAGCCGTCAGCATCCGTCCCACAATCGGCCACTGGGCGGGTGTCCACGACGGATCGGTGTCGGGTGCACACGCCGACAGGCCGATGACTCCCGCGGCGACGAGCACCGAGGTTAGGAGCTTCCGACGGGTCACCCCGTCACCCGCCGCTCCGCCACGTCGATCTCAGCGAGGAGTTCGGCGAGTTCGGCGTCATACCCTTGGCGCGGACCCGACACGAAAGTCAGCAGGGCGTCGCCCGACACCACGACGCCGACGATGAGCTCGCCGTCCGTTGTGTTCGCGTGCAGCAGTTCCCGGCCGGCGACCGTCCGCTCGCGGCTGAGGGTATCGAGCGGTCGTGGGGAGATGTCCCCGAGAGCCACCACGGGGTCGCCGTCATCACGGACCGCCAGATCGACCTGCATCCGACCGTCGGGGCTCGTGAGTGTCACCCGGGACTCATCGGCGAACGTGGGCCGCATCGCCCAGCCGGCGGGCACGGGCACGGATGCCTCGACGCTCTCACCCCGAATCGTCGTCGTGGTGTCTTCTCCCGCGACGAGCGTCGTGGCCGCGACCCAGATCGGCGGCAGAAGAGCAACGACGGCGACACCGAGCATCGCCGTAACGACAGCCGTCAACACGACGACGCCGAGCGCGCGTTGTACGGAGCCTGTCGCCACGTCGAAATCCTCTCGAACCGCCGGACCGTTGGCGGGTAAGCGCGCCGGACACGCGTCGAGAGTTCGGGTGTTGTGCCAAGCCGCCGCGCCTCCCCGTTTCCGGCGATTGTCCGACCTAGACTCCGGATCGGGGAGCATCAACCGGCGAAATCCGGTCGATCAGGGGCAAGAAAAGGTCACGAGGAGGGGAATCGTGTTCCAGCAGACGAAGGACAGGCGCCTAGCGCAGACGTCCCCGTCCACGCGCCCGCACGATCACGAAAACGGTCGTGAACGGCGCCGCGCACGGGGCCGTCGACTCGTCGCGCTGCTCACCGCCGTAGCCGTCGTGTGCACGCTCGTGGCGTTCGGGATCGGAGTGACGGCTCAGACGAGGGCGGAAGCACGTCTGATCGAGCTCGATGAGCGCATCACCCTGCTGCAGCTGCGCCTCCAAGATCACCTCGACCAGGTCGACAAACTCACCGCTCGCGCGGCCGATCGCCAGGCGCAGAACGACGACGCGCGGGCCGCACTGGGATCCACGGAAGGGTTCCTCGAGTGAGGGCATCGTCATGGACGCTGGTCGTGGTGTCAGGCATCGCGGTCTTCACCATCACGCTCGGCACGATCAAAGTCGCCGAGCTGAACGGCGTGGCCGATATTCGCGAGTCACGGATGCTCGCTCTCGAAACACAGATCACCGATGCCGCGGCGTCCCTGACCGCGCTCCGCACCACGATCGATGAAGAGAACACCGAAGCATCCGCCCTGTCCGAAGCGGCGGCCGCGCGGGTCGCCTTCGTCGACGCGATCGCCGCGCTGCGCACGGCCCTCGACACGGCCGCGAACAAGGTCGACGTCGAATCACAGCGCCAGGCCGCGCTCGATGCGCAGGCGACCGTGACTGCGGCGCCCGCCGAGGCCAGCACCTATGCAGAACCGACCGCGGCCGTCCAGCGCGCCACGAGCGAGGTGGACGCGAAGGTCAAGGCGTACGAGGCTGAGCAGCGCCGTAAGGCCGCGGAGGCGGCAGCGCGGTCGTATTCGGCTGCCGTGACGCGTGGCACGGGTTCGTCACCCTCGACGGGTGGTGGTAGCGCCGGATGGTTCGCCGAGATGCGCGCGATTCTGAACAACGTCGGCGGTGGTGGGTACGCGCTCGTCGAATACGACGGGAACTGCGGCGGGGTGACGGCTCCTGCGTGTGCCAGCAGCAGCGGCACGATCATGGTGTCGTCCGCGGTCGCGAACTGGCCCTACGTGACAAAGGTCTGGGGCATGACGCACGAACTCGCGCACCAGTACCAGTTCCGCGTGTGGAAGCAGATGACGGCGTCGCCGTCGTACCAGACCCTGTTCAACAAGAACCCCGAGTTGCTGGCGAACTGCATGGCCGCCGCCCGCGGGGCGACGCAGGCTTCGGGTGGGTGCGGACCGGCGCAGCTCGGCTGGGCCGCGGGTATCTGGCAGGGCATCGTCGCCGGTTGAGCCGGGTCGAACGAGCGCCGCAACGCAACGCCCGCCGCCGACCGTTGAGAAAGCGAGTCGAAACGCACCGAACGGACGCAACACGCCGCTCCACATACGGCCGGAACGGCGTGTCGCGTCCGCTCGTGAGCGCGGTCCTCAGAGTCAGCCCGCGGCGCCACCCTCGATGGCGACGATGCGGTGGTCGGCGTCGTGGGTCAGCTCAGTCCGCAAAAACAGGTCGTCGATGGGCAGATGCAGGTCGAGCCGCGCGAACGCCGCGATGCGCAACTCACCCGCACCGACCGTGACATCCAGCACATGACCGCCGTCCATCCGGTCCTCAGCCAAGAAGTGCAGGTGCAGACCCGCAACGGCGATGCCCTGGTAGATCCGCGGCGCCCAGAACCCGACCAGGGTCCCCGTCCGCTCGGCCAACACCGTCTCGACCTGCTCACGGGTGACCTCCGTCAGCGGCGGAAGCGGATGGTGCTGCCGCGGCGTCACCCGCACGCGCACCGAGGTCACGACGCCGTCGAACCGCACCGTGTGAAACAGGTTCCGACTCAGGAGCTTTCCCTCGACGTGCGAGGTCAACCCCGCAAGATCGAGATTGTCGATCTGCGTCGCAGCCACATCCGGAAACGGCGCGACATCGACGAACGGCAGGATGTCGGTCTCCGCCATCTGCGTCGGCGCACCATCCACGGTGCACTCGTACGCCCGCCCATCGACGATCACCACCTCGCCGCCGAGCCGGTCGCAGCATCCGATCCCGAAGTCACCCGCGCGTAGCGCATCGGCCACCGGCATCCCCGTCTCGTAGGCACCCGCCAACAGTGCGTCGAGTACGGCGAACTGCGTCACGGCATCGTGCGAGAGGAGGGTCACAGCACCGACGCTATCGCGGGCACCATCAGCAGACTCGCCCGCGCCACCCCACAGGGCGTCAGCTCTTCAGCTTCCGCAGAGCGGAGCGTTTGTGCGCGGCCTGTTTTCCGCTCTTCTCAGATTCGACGATGTACGCCGGCTCGTCGGATGTCGCAGTGAAATGTTGCCCGGCGAACTGGAAGTCGCTCGTCTTTGGTTCCACGACAGTTCCGCGGGTGCGTCCCTGCGGCGTGTCCCAGCTCACGCGGTCACCTACCGACAATTCCTCCGCCACGTTTGCCCCTCGCTCCCGGTCGCCTGTGCTTCATCGTCCCAAAGCGAAGCTGAACCAGGCCGGGGCCTGACGGGACATCCACACGTATGTCGGTGAAACAACAAACGCCCCGCGAAGGGGCGCTTGCCGAAATTCTGTGGACCTGAGGGGACTCGAACCCCTGACCCCCTGCATGCCATGCAGGTGCGCTACCAGCTGCGCCACAGGCCCAAACACTGCCCCGAACGAGCCGAGGCAACCCCGCCAGATTACTACATCCGCGGCGCCCACTCGAATCGAGACGGATGCCGCGAACGACCAGCGACCAAGAGGCCTATTCGGCCGCTGCGGCGGCCGGGGTGGGGAGCTCGATCGGAATGACCGGGCAGTCCTTCCACAGACGCTCGAGCCCGTAGTACACACGCTCCTGCTCGTGGAAGACGTGCACGACGAGGTCACCGAAGTCGAGCAGAACCCAGCGCCCCTCCTGGCGGCCCTCCCGACGCAGGCGCTTCACGCCCGCCTCATGAAGTGCGTCTTCGATCTCGTCGGCGATCGCGCCGACGTTCCGCTCGTTGCGCCCCGTGACGATCAGGAAGGCATCGACGAGCGGAAGCGGGCCCGAGACATCCAGAGCGACCAGATCCTCGCCACCCTTGGCATCGGCGACGGCCGACGCGATCTGCACGAGTTCACGTGCGCGGTCAGTTGCGGGCATTAGAGAGCACCATTCACGAAAGCGAGGATGAGGACGCCCACGAGTGCGAGCGCCAGAACGCCCGCCGTGATCGCCAGGGAGAAGAGGAGTCGGCCGCCCTTTTCGGGCGCCGGCGGACGGATGATCTCGCCCGTGCCGCGCACGGTACTGATCGCGGCGCTCGCGGCGATAGGGGTCGGCGATGACGAAGCGGGCAGCTCACCATCGATGAGAACCGAATCGATGTCCTTACCGTCCGTTGAACGCGGGTCGCCACCGGCGGACCCGAGCCCGTCGGGCAGATGGAACGTGCCCGTGATGAGCACCTCACCGGTCGCATTCACGGGGCCGGACAGCAGGGGCATGTTGGGCGTCTGCGACAGGATCAACGCGCTCGACGCACCGATTGCACCCGTCGACGACGAGTTCCGCACGATGAGCTCGTCGAACGAAGCAGGCAGCTTCGTCGAGATCTCCTCATCCTTCAGCAAGTGCGCACCGAACTGCGGGTCGACCGTCGCGGCGGGCGCGGCATCGATACCGCGAGCGTGGTCGCCGTCGCGCGAGGTGCCTTCGCGGGAAGAATCGGACGCCTCGGCATCCAGGGCCTTCGCCGCCTCCGCCTTCTTCGCGGCCGCTCTCTTGCCACCGGACTTCTTGTCATCCGACTTCTTGTCGTCGGCCTTGCCGCCCTGCACCGCGGGCTCGGCAACCACAGCTCCGGAGGCGACGGGTGCCGAGAACGGCGTGTACCGCGCCGCGGCGGGCTCGCCGAGCGCCGACACAGGCATCTGTGCGGCGATGACGTCGGGCGTGATGACCGGGACGGACGCCGTGCGGATGCGCTCCTGTTCGCGCGCCTGGCGGCGGGTCAGAGGCGAGACGCCCAGATCGACGTGGGCGTCGGGCATCGGCGCCGGCGGGGTGAAGGCGGGGGTTGCCGCACGCGCGAGCGGGGCGGCGGGTGGCGGAGTGGCCGCGACGTACGTGTCTTCTTCGATCTCTTCGTCCGCGCTCGACGCCTCGTTCTGAACGGGAAGTGACCCGGTCGCGTGCAGTTCGCGGAGCTTCTTCCGCGTCAGCGGCTGCTCGGGTGTGCTCATGCGTTGCTCCGATAGAGATGATGCTTGCTGATGTACTGGACGACCCCGTCAGGAACGAGATACCACACCGGGTCACCCCGGTGGACTCGCTCGCGACAGTCCGTCGACGAAATCGCGAGTGCCGGAATCTCGAGTTGACTCACGACCTCACTCGGAAGTCCCCCGGTGTCCAGGACGTGTCCGGGGCGACTCACGGCGACGAAGTGCGCGAGGTTCCACAGCTCATCATGGTCCCTCCAACTGAGAATCTGCGCTACCGCGTCCGCGCCTGAGATGAAAAAAAGGTCGGCATCGGGGCGCAGCTTCCGAAGATCCCGCAATGTGTCGATCGTGTAGGTCGGACCACCGCGATCGATATCGACGCGGCTGACCGTGAATCCCGGGTTCGAAGCCGTCGCGATAACGGTCATCAGGTAACGATGTTCGCTATCGCTGACCTTCTGCTTCTGCCAGGGCGTTCCCGTCGGCACGAAGATGACCTCGTCGAGGTCGAGGTGACTGGCGACCTCGCTGGCGGCGACCAGGTGACCGTGGTGGATGGGGTCGAACGTGCCGCCCATCACCCCGATCCGGGGCCGCTCCCCTGCGTCCGTCGTCATGCCCGACCTAGTGGCCGCTCGCCGTCCCGTGCTCGACTGCCGCGTTTTCCGTCGGCGTGCCGTGGCTCTGGGCGAACGCCTGGGCCTTGCCTGCGTGGCGGTTGGCCACGTCGCGATAAGAGAAGACCACGAGAGCGAGCGCTGCGAACACGACCAGCGCGATGACGAAGAAACCCACCGTCTCCAGCGCGACGTTGCCTTGTTGACCCTCTTCGGCCGCGGCCAAGATCGTCGTGACAAGCGTCATTCTCATGCTCCGTTCGGGTGTGGGCGTGAGTCCCCAGTCTAGAGAACTATCGGCGGGTCTGCCCGGCGCCGCGCGCGAGCCATTTGGTGCTGGTCAGCTCGGGCAGGCCCATCGGGCCCCGCGCGTGCAACTTCTGGGTCGAGATGCCGACCTCGGCACCGAACCCGAACTCCCCGCCGTCGGTGAAACGCGTGGATGCGTTGGCCATCACAACCGCAGCGTCCACCTCGGCCAGGAACCGCTCGGCGTGAGCCTCGTCGTCCGTGATGATCGACTCGGTGTGTCCGGTCGAGTGCTCACGGATGTGGGCGAGCGCGTCGTCCAGGTGGTCGACAACACGGATCGAGACATCGAGAGTGCCGTACTCGGTCGACCAGTCCTCGTCGGTCGCCGGGACGACATCCGAAATCAGGGAAGCAGTTCGCTCGTCGCCGTGCACCGTCACACCCTGCTCCTGGAGCGCCAGAGCCACGGTGGGCAACACGCGCTCAGCGGCCGACCCCACGACCAGCACGGTCTCGACGGCGTTGCAGACGCTCGGGCGCTGCACCTTGGCGTTCACGACGATGTCGCGGGCCCACTCGAGCCGTGCCGACTCGTCGAGCACGATGTGCACCACGCCGGCACCGGTCTCGATGACGGGAACGGATGACTCGGTCACCACGGTCTCGATCAGCTGGGCGCTGCCCCGAGGCACCAGGACATCCACGAGCCCGCGCGCCTGCATGAGCTCACGAGCACCCTCACGTCCGAAGTCGTCGACGGTCTGGATGGCTTCCGCATCGATGCCCCGGTCGGCGAGGGCCGTGCGCATGATGTCGACGAGCGCGGCGTTGGACTTCTCGGCAGCCGACCCGCCGCGCAGCACGACGGCGTTGCCGGAGCGGAGCGCCAGCGCCGCAATGTCGACCGTGACGTTGGGCCGAGCCTCGTAGATCGACCCGACGACACCGAACGGCACACTGACCTTCTGTAACACGACACCGTTCGGCAGCACCCGCTCATCGAGCAGGCGACCGACGGGGTCTGGCAGTTCGGCCACGGCGCGCACGGCCTCGGCGAGGGCGGCTACGCGCGGAGCATCCAATCGCAGTCGATCCTGCAGCGACTCCGACAGGCCCGTCGCGCGCCCGCGCGCCAGGTCCTCGTCGTTCGCAGCGATGATGCGATCGGATGCCTCGTCGATGGCGTGCGCGATCGCGCGAAGCATGCCCGCTTTGTCCCCATCGCCGAGGAGCCCAATACTGCGGGAGGCCGACTTCGCCAGACGCATCCGATCGCGGGCTGTCGTTTCGCCCCACGTATCCGCAGAAGACTCATCGCCAGGGATGCTCGACGTAGCGCTGGGGGCGGTGCTGGTCATCAGCCCAGTGTATCGGCGGGCTCGCCGCTGCCGGCGGGGGCATCAGCGGCCGCAGCGGGGAGGTTTGCGCTCGTCGACGCTGTGCGAACGGGCCCGGTCGGGGTGACGGGGGTCGCCCGCGGGTCGGGTTCGAACCAGGTTCCGATGGGGGCCCCGCCGAGCGCATCCGCGACGCGTGCGGCGCTCGTCACCAGCACCCCGACGCCGGCTGCTGTGGCGAGACGTGCCGCCGAGACCTTCGTGGCCGCTCCGCCGGTGCCGACACTGTTGACGACGACGGATCCGAACTCGTAGCCGCTCATGTCGTCGCCGAACGTCACGCGCTCGATCGGACGTGCGCCGGGTTGGCCGGGCGGCCGCGTGTAGAGGTTCTCGATATCGCTGAGCAGGACGAGCGCGTCAGCGCCGATCAGTTCGGCGACGAGGGCCGCGAGGCGGTCGTTGTCGCCGAATCGGATCTCGTGGGTGGCGACGGTGTCGTTCTCGTTCACGATCGGCAGGATGCGTAGGCCCAGGAGTCTCTCCATCGCCCGGCGCGCGTTCGAGCGCGGCGTGGAGTTTTCGAGGTCACCGGCGGTCAAGAGAACCTGGCCCGCCAGCACACCGAAGCGGTCGAGGCTCGTCTGGTAGCGCCACATGAGGACGTTCTGCCCGACGGCGGCCGCTGCCTGCTGCGTCGCGAGATCCGTGGGCCGGCCCTCGAGGTTCAAGAGCGGCAATGCGGTCGCGATGGCACCGGACGAGACCAGCACGACCTCGGTACCTCGAGCGTGAACATCGGCGAGGGCCGAGACGATGGCATCGATCGTCGCGGCCTGATCGCCGCTGATCGACGACGAACCGACCTTGACGACGATCCGCCTAGCGGCGGCGATATCGGCGCGGTGCAGGGTGCTCACGCGTCCCCCTCGACCTCGCCACGTTCCACGGCGGCGAGCCGCTGCACCTCGAACTCGGCACGGGCGTCTGCCTTGGCATCCATCCGCTCGTGGTAGCGCTCGCGGCGCTGCGACGTGGTGCGACGCGTGTTCATGTCGAGACGCGGGTCCATGCCGCGCGGGGCGGTCATGAGTTCGGCCGCGGAGCTCAGCGTCGGCTGCCAGTCGAAGACGACACCGTCACCCTCGCCGATGACGACGGTCGAGCCCGGCTCGGCCCCAGCACGGACAAGGCCGTCTTCGACGCCCAGCTTGGCCAAGCGATCGGCCAGGTAGCCCACGGCCTCTTCGTTCTGGAAGTCCGTCTGCTGAACCCAGCGCACGGGCTTATCGCCCAGCACGCGATAGAGGTTGCCGTAGGTGCCACCCTCGACACGGATCGTGTAGTCCTTCTCTTTGTCCGCGCGCGGCCGCAGGACGATGCGCTCGGGCGCCGGCTTCGCGGCCAGCTCGGCGCGATGTTCGGCGACGACCTCGCCCAGGGCGAAGGTCATTTCACGCAGACCCTCGTGCGCGACGGTGGAGATCTCGAACACGCGGTAGCCGCGCGACTCGAGCTCGGGCCGCACGAACTCGGCCAGCTCGCGACCCTCGGGCACGTCGATCTTGTTGAGCGCGATCAACTGCGGACGCTCGAGGAGGGGCAGCTGGTCTTCGGGCACGGGATACGCGCCCAGTTCCGCGAGAATCACGTCGAGGTCTGACAGCGGGTCGCGGCCCGGCTCGAGCGTCGCGCAGTCGAGCACGTGTACGAGCGCGGTGCAGCGCTCGACGTGACGGAGGAATTCGAGACCGAGACCGCGGCCTTCGCTGGCGCCTTCGATCAGACCGGGCACGTCGGCCACGGTGAAGCGCACCTCGCCCGCCTGAACGACACCGAGATTCGGATGCAGCGTCGTGAACGGGTAGTCGGCGATCTTGGGCCGTGCGGCAGAAATTGCGGCGATCAGGCTGGACTTGCCCGCCGACGGAAAACCGACGAGCGCCACGTCGGCGACGACCTTGAGCTCGAGAAGGACATCGCCCTCCCACCCGGGGGTGCCGAGCAGCGCAAAACCGGGCGCCTTGCGCTTGGGCGAGGCGAGGGCCGCGTTTCCGAGACCACCGATACCACCGGGCGCCACGACGAATCGCGTGCCGGGCTCGACCATGTCGATGAGGAGCTGGCCCGCGGCATCCTTCACCACGGTTCCGACGGGAACCGGAAGTTCGACGTCTTCGCCCGCGGCGCCCTGGCGCAGATCGCCGGCCCCGAACGCACCGTTGTTCGACGTGCGGTGCGGCGAGTGGTGGTACGACAGCAGCGTCGTGACCTGCGGGTCGGCGACGAGGACGATGTCGCCACCGTTGCCGCCGCTCGCGCCATCCGGTCCCGCGAGAGGCTTGAACTTCTCGCGACGAACCGAGACACAGCCGTTTCCGCCCTTGCCGGCACGCAGGTGGAGCGTCACCCGGTCAACGAATGAGACCATCGTGCACTCCTTTCACAAAATGGTCAGGGGGCGAGCCGAAGCCCGCCCCCTGACCGAAAACCACATTGCGGTTGTCGCGCTGTTACTCCGCTGCGACGACGATGTTGACGACCTTGCGGCCGCCCTTCTTGCCGAACTCGACCGAACCGGCCTGCAACGCGAACAGCGTGTCGTCGCCACCGCGACCCACGCCGGCGCCCGGGTGGAAGTGCGTTCCACGCTGGCGGACGATGATCTCGCCGGCGCTGACGACCTGGCCGCCGAAGCGCTTGACGCCCAGCCGCTGGGAGTTGGAGTCGCGACCGTTACGGGTGGAGCTTGCGCCCTTTTTGTGTGCCATCTCGAATCTCCCGCGCTTACTTGATGCCGGTTACCTTGACGCGCGTGAGGTCCTGACGGTGCCCCTGGCGCTTCTTGTAACCGGTCTTGTTCTTGAACTTCTGGATGATGATCTTGGGGCCGCGCAGCTCACCGAGAACCTCGGCGGTGACGGTCACCTGAGCCAGCTTGTCGGCGTCGGTGGTGACGTTGTCTCCGTCGACCAGGAGCACCGCGGGCAGCTCGATCTTGTCGCCGAGCTTGGCCTTCTGGCGATCGAGCACGACGATCGTGCCGACCTCGACCTTCTCCTGGCGGCCACCGGCGCGCACTACTGCGTAAACCACTTCACACCTGTTTCTCTGGGGAACCTTGTAGTTCCAAATGTCACGGAAGTCTTTGCTCCGCGGGGCACGGTATCCCGTGAGATTCCGTACTACCCGTGGTGCGGTGCGGAAGCTTCGCTCTGATCGTGCCGCGCGCAAAGCGGCAGCACGTGACGCACCAAGGGTCGAGTCTACCCGACGGAACCGGATGCGGCAAAAGCATCCACCCCGCGCGTCGCGGCATAAGATCTGCGAATGGCCATCCTGATCGACACGGCGCGATGGCCGGCCCACGGAAGACTGTGGGCGCACCTCATCAGCGACGACAACCTCGACGAGCTGCATGCCTTCGCCGCCGCCCAGAACATCCCCCGCCGCGGGTTCGATCTCGACCACTACGACGTTCCCGAAGAAGCTGTCGAACGACTCATCGCCGCCGGTGCACGCCAGGTAACGGCGCGCGAGCTCGTCTACGCGCTCCGTAACTCCGGGCTGCGCGTCACGGCGCGCGAGCGGCGCTCGCCCGGGCATTGAGCGAGCGGAAGCGGAACACGCTGAGGTGCGTTTCGTCTCGCTAGCGCTCGCTCAACGAACGGTGTCGGTCATTGAGCGAGCGGCAGCGAGTTCGGATGCCTACTCGTCAGCGCTCGGCATGGTGACGGGCGTGCCCGTCACGATCCCGGTCGACACACGACGACGCTGACGTCCCTGACCCGGAGCCTTCGGCTCGGGCAGAGCCTGCAGCACAGAGTCGAGCAGCTGGTCCTTCTCGGATTTCGGCGCGGCCGAACGCTGTTCGGACCGTTGGTCGCCTCGCTCGCCCCCGCGCTCAGCGCGGTCGCCGCGCTGTTCCGGACGCTTGCGGCGCTTCTTCCGCTCGCCGTCGCCGACCGGAGCGACAGGGCCCTCGGGCAGGACGATCTCGAGCGACTCGAGAGTCTCGATGGTCTCGCGCACTTCCTCGACCGTTGCGACGGCGGTGGCCGGCGCATCCGTCGACTCTGCTTCGGGTGCGGCGCCCAAGGTCGACGCGGCGATCTGGGCGAGGGCCGACTTGACGCCCTCGGTGATCACGTGGGTTCCACCGTTGCCGCCGTTGCCGTTGCCGCCGTTGTTGGACCCGTTGTTGCCACCGCGCGGACGACGGTTCGACCCGCCGTTGCTGGACGGCGCGGACGACGACGAGCGGTGCTTGACGACGGGGTCATGGTGCACGATCACACCGCGGCCCGCACAGACCTCGCAGTTCTCGCTGAACGTCTCGAGCAGGCCGAGCCCCAGCTTCTTACGGGTCATCTGCACGAGGCCGAGCGAGGTGACCTCGGCGACCTGGTGCTTCGTGCGGTCACGGCTCAGGCACTCCACGAGGCGTCGCAGCACGAGGTCGCGGTTGGACTCGAGCACCATGTCGATGAAGTCGACGACGATGATGCCGCCGATGTCGCGCAGCCGCAGCTGGCGAACGATCTCTTCGGCAGCCTCGAGGTTGTTCTTCGTGACGGTCTCTTCGAGGTTTCCCCCCGAGCCGACGAACTTGCCGGTGTTGACGTCGACGACCGTCATCGCTTCGGTGCGGTCGATCACGAGCGAACCGCCCGAGGGCAGCCAGACCTTGCGGTCCAGGGCCTTCTCGATCTGCTCCGTCACCCGGAACTCATCGAACGGATCGCGGTCGCCCTCGTACGGCTGAATGCGCTCCAGCAGGTCCGGGGCGACGGATTCGAGGTAACCCTCGATGGTCCGCTGCGCCTCTTCGCCCTGGATGAGCATCTTCGTGAAGTCTTCATTGAAGACATCCCGCACGATCTTGACCAAGAGGTCGGGCTCCGAGTGCAGCAGAGCAGGCGCCTGCACGTTCTCGAGCTGCGACGAGATGTGCTCCCACTGGCTCGTGAGGCGCTGCACGTCGCGCGTGAGCTGGTCTTCCGTCGCGCCCTCGGCCGCAGTGCGGACGATGACACCGGATGACTCGGGCAGGACTTCCTTGAGGATGCGCTTGAGGCGCGCCCGCTCGGTGTCGGGGAGCTTCCGCGAGATGCCGTTCATCGACCCCGCCGGCACGTACACGAGGTAGCGGCCCGGCAGCGAAATCTGGCTCGTCAGACGGGCGCCCTTGTGGCCGACCGGATCCTTCGTGACCTGGACGAGAACGCGATCGCCGGACTTCAGAGCGAGCTCGATACGACGCGGCTGGTTGCCCGTCTCGACGGCATCCCAGTCGACCTCGCCGGAGTACAGCACGGCGTTGCGTCCGCGACCGATGTCGACGAACGCGGCCTCCATGCTGGGCAGCACGTTCTGCACGCGACCGAGGTAGACGTTGCCGATAAGCGACGCGTCCTGGTTACGGGCGACGTAGTGCTCGACGAGAACCTTGTCCTCGAGCACGGCGATCTGGATGCGCCCGTTCTTGGAACGCACGATCATGTCTCGGTCGACGGCCTCACGGCGGGCGAGGAATTCGGCCTCGGTGACGACGGTACGACGCCGACCGGCCTCGCGGCCGTCGCGCCGACGCTGCTTCTTGGCCTCGAGGCGCGTCGAGCCTTTGATGCGCTGCGGCTCGGTGATGACCTCGACGGCGCGGGGCTGACGCACCCGGACGACCGTGGATGCATCCTGCGGCTCGTTGGTCTCTTCGCCCGCACGGCGGCGGTTGCGCCGACGCGACGAGCCCTGGGACTCGCGGGGGTTGCGCTCGTCAGGCTCGTCCCGCTCGGGGCGCTCGTCCCGCTCGGGGCGCTCGTCCCGACCTGTCGGGGCCGCGGGAAGCGGCACGATCTCGGGCGCATAGAACTTGAGCTGGGTCGAGACCTGCGACACGAAGACCTCGGGGAGCAGTCCCAGCGCTACCGCAGTGGGAATAGTCGGCTGGGGCGCGGACTCCGGCTCGGGCGCGGACTCAGGCTGCGCTCGAGCCTCGGATGCTTCCGCCGCGGGAGCTTCGGACTCAGGCGCCGACGCCTCGGGCTCTGCGGGCTCAGCCTCGGGCTCAGCGGGCTCAGCCTGGGGCGCCGCGGGCTCAGCCGCAGACGACTCTGGCTCGACAGAAGGCTCCTCGGTCTGCGGGGCGGCCTCTTCGGTCGCGGGCGCTGCTTCGTCGAGCGACGGAGCAGCCTCGGGCTCAGAAGAGGCACCCTCGGGCTCAGAAGAGGCACCCTCGGGCTCAGAAGAGGCACCTTCGGGCTCAGAAGGGGCACCCTCGCTCTGCGGGGCGTCCTCCACGCGCGTCAACGGCGGTTCGGCCGGTGACGCTTCCTGAAGGTCGTTGCGGTCATTGTCATTGTTGTCATCAGCCATCGCTGGCGCACTCCCTGCCGGGCGACATCCGCGCGTCACCTGGCGAAATCTCGTGCAGCACCGCACCTGCGGTGCCGCGAACTCACTCGGTCTGCAGCAGGCCCGTGGCTCGTGCTGCGAAGGGCGATCATCGCCCGAAGTCTTCGTCGATACCCGTCCGGCGCGGCCGGCGAGGCATCTAGATCTCATTATCGCATCATCCGGGGGCGAATGTCCGCCCCGCGCCGCGCGCGACGCCCTCGTGTCACGATTCACGCGTCCTTCTGTCCGGCTGTGCCCACGCCGTTCCCGCAGACTCCGGTGTCATAATCCGATGCATGGCAACGCCCTCCCAGACGCACACCCGACCCGTCGCCCTCGCGGTCTGGCTCATCATTGCGGGCGTAATCGGCTGGTGGGCCGCGTTTCAACTGACGCTCGAACGCATCCATCTGCTCGCCGACCCGAACGCGTCGCTGTCGTGCGACTTCAGCGTCCTCGTGCAGTGCCGCGCCAACCTCGAGTCATGGCAGGGCATGGTGTTTGGGTTCCCGAACCCGCTGATCGGACTCGGCGCATGGGTTGCGCCCATCGTCGTCGGCGTCGCCATCCTCGCCCGCGCACGCTTCGCGCGCTGGTTCTGGTGGTTGTTCGAGGTCGGGATGATTTTCGCGATCGGCTTCGTCATCTGGCTGATCGGCCAGAGCATCTACGTTCTCGGCACGCTCTGCCCGTGGTGCATGGTGACCTGGCTCGTGACGATCCCGACGTTCTTCGCCGTGACGCTGCACATCTTCCGGTCCGGGATCGTGCCCGTGCCGTCCGGGGTACGCAAGGCTGCCGACACGTTGATGGGATGGGTGCCGCTGATGGCAGTCGTCAGCTACGCGATCGTCGCGATCCTGGCGCAGCTGCGCCTCGACGTGCTGAACAACCTGTTCTGAGCGCAGTATCCGCGTTTCGACTCGCCGACGCTCGCTCAACAGCCGGACTCGGTCACTGAGCTTGTCGAAGTGACCCGCTGGGCCGGGTCACTGAGCTTGTCGAAGTGACCCGCTGGGCCGGGTCACTGAGCTTGTCGAAGTGACCCGCTGGACTCCTCGAAGTCAGTTCAGGCGAACCAGATACCGAGCTCGCGTGCGGCCGACTCGGGGCTGTCCGAGCCGTGCACGAGGTTCTGCTGTACGGCCAGGCCCCAGTCGCGGCCGAAGTCGCCGCGGATGGTTCCGGGCGCCGCGCCGGTGGGGTCGGTCGTGCCGGCGAGCGAGCGGAACCCCTCGATCACACGGTTGCCGGCGAGGCGGATCGCGACGGACGGGCCCGACATCATGAACTCGAGCAGCGGCTCGTAGAAGTGCTTGCCGGCGTGCTCGGCGTAGTGCGCCTCGAGCAGATCGCGGTCGGGCTCGACGAGCTTGATGTCGACGAGCGCATATCCCTTGCGTTCGATACGCGCCAGGATGTCTCCGGTCAGGCCTCGTGCGACACCGTCGGGCTTGACGAGAACGAGCGTCTCTTCCGTGATCATTGTGTTTCTCCTTCCGGCGCCGCAGCGCGCGTTCGTGCTTCGATTCTCGGTCCTTGGATGGTGGCGTACGCCCACATGCCACCGAAGATGAGGGCGATCAGTAGCATGGCGGGAACGAGGATCGCCGACAGCGCGACGATCACCTGCAGCACCCAGCCGGTGGCGATCCCGCGCGGTTTATCGACGAATCCGGTCGTCGCGATCATCACGACAGCGACGACGGCCCCCGCCACGATGCCGAACCAGTCGGGAATGCCTGCCGGAAGCACCTTGAGGCCGAAGATCACGAGCCCACCCAGAAAGACGATGATCGCCTCGAACCCCAGAACGACCGACGCGAGCTGAGCGGTCAGACTCCGCTTCGGGCGCGGGCGACGCTGTCGAGGTTGCCGGGCGGCGCTCACGACGCTGCCCCGCTCTTCCAGCCCTCGCTCGCAGCGAGCGACACGGCCTCACCCGCGAGCACGACCGATCCGGCGACGATCACGGCGCGACGAGCGGATTCTGCGGCCCAGGCACGCGCGGACTCCGCCGCGTCGTCGAGGTTCGGGTGCACGCTCGCGTGCAGCCCCGCGTCCTCGACGATGTCGGCGAGCGCGTCGGGGCTGTCGGCCCGGTCGGAATCGGGCGCGGTCACGAAGACCTCGGTCGCGATGGGCGTGAGAGCCGCGACGATGCCCGCGGCATCCTTGTCCCCGAGGACACCGAGGACGACGCCCCACTCGTCGAAGTCGAACGAGGCGCGCAGGGCCTCCGCCAGGGCGCGCGCACCGTGCGGGTTGTGCGCGGCGTCGACCAGCACGGTCGGGTTCGTGCCGACCAGTTGCAGGCGCCCGGGCGACGTCACGGCACCGAGGCCGTCCGCCAGGATGTCTCCCGCGATCGGCTGTGTCGCGCCCCCGATGAGGGACTCGACGGCCGCAATCGCGAGGGCCGCATTCGCGCCCTGGTGGGCGCCATAGAGGGGCAGATACTCATCGTCGTAGGTGCCGACGAGTCCGCGGACCGAGATCAGCTGCCCCCCGACCGCGAGGCGATCAGAGGTCAACGCGAAGTCTTCTCCCTCGAACGCGATCGTCGCGCCCCGGGCGGCGGCCGCTGCGCGCAGCACCGCGGCGGCCTCGGCCGGTTGGCGGGCCGAGACAACAGCCGCTCCGTCCTTGATGATTCCGGACTTGACCTCGGCGATCTTCGCGATCGTGTCGCCGAGTCGGTCGGCGTGGTCGAGGTCGATCGGGGCGAACACCGCGACATCCCCGTCCGCGGTGTTCGTCGAGTCCCACGACCCGCCCATGCCAACTTCGAGCACCAGGACGTCGATCGGAGCGTCCGCGAACGCGACGAAGGCCAGCGCGGTCAGCAGCTCGAAGAACGTCAGCGGCTCTTCGCCGGCCTCGACGAGCTCGGCGTCGACGAGTGCGACGAACGGCGTCATTTCGTCCCACGCGTCCGACACCGCGGCGTCGAGCACGGGGAACCCATCGATCATGATCCGCTCGGTGAACCGCTCGAGGTGCGGGCTCGTGAACAGTCCCGTCCGCAGCCCGTGGGCGCGCAGCAGGCTCTCGATAATGCGGCTCGTGCTCGTCTTGCCGTTCGTGCCGGTCACGTGCACGACGCGATACGTGCGCTGCGGATCGCCGAGGTAATCGAGCAGGCGCGCGGTGCGCTCCTTGCGCGGCTGTACCCACCGCTCCCCGGCGCGCGCGAGCAGCGCCGCGTAGACGGCATCCGCTCGAGCGGCGTCTTCCGGGGTGCTCTCTTCGGGCAGGTTGTCGGTCATGCGCGGCCTTCCGCTCGGGTCACGGCCACGGTGAATGCTCCGGTGTTCGCAAAGGCTCCCGCGGCGAAGGATGCCTGGTGCTCCGCTTTTGCTTTATCGCCCGCGAAGCTGCGCGACGACCCGCGCAGCGTGTCGTCCTTCGTTCCGAGCAGGTATTCAACCGCGAGGGTCTCGCCCGCGACATCCGCCAACTCGAAGCCCTCAGAAACGGCCTGTGCATCCGCATCGTTCTCGAACGTGATGCCGAGGTGGATGCGGTCGCTGACGTCGAATCCGGCCGCCTTTCGGGTGTCTTGCACCGCGCGGATCATGTCGCGCGCCAGGCCTTCGGCCTCGAGCTCGGGCGTCGTGGTCGTGTCGAGGACGACGAAACCATCGGTCGCGACGAGCAACCCGATGGCCTCTCCCTCGGGCCTTATCGAAGTGTCGCTGTCGAGCGACCCCTCGCCGTGCTGCAGCACGACGTCGCCGTCAGCGGTCTTCACGACGATTCCGCGATCGTCCTCGACCCAGGCCCCCGCCTTCGCGGCCTGGATGACTTGCTGCACGCGCTTGCCGAGCCTCGGCCCTGCGACCCGCGCGTTCACCACCAGTCGCAGGCCGAGTCCGTACTCGTCGTACGACTCCGGGCGCAGCTCCGCCAGCTGCACGGACTTCACATTGAGTTCTTCCAGCAAAATCGCTTCGAACTGCGCGAGAGATGCCGCGTCGGGCACGACAACGGTTAGTCGAGGGAGGGGCAGCCGTACGCGCCTGCCCTCCTTCTTGCGCAGGGCGTTCGCGACGCTCGAGACGTCACGGACGGCATCCATGGCCTTTCGGATGTCGGGGGCCGCGGGGAATGCGTCGGCATCCGGCCAATCCTGCAGATGGACGCTCCGCCCACCCGTCAGCCCCTGCCACACCCGCTCGCTGACGAGCGGGATGAGCGGAGCCGCAACGCGCGTGAGGGTCTCGAGCACCGTGTAGAGGGTGTCGAATGTCTCAGTCGTCGTCGGGTCGGACGGGTCGACACCCACCCAGAAACGGTCCCGCGAGCGGCGGATGTACCAGTTGGTCAGCACCTCGGCGAAGTCGCGCAGGCGAGCGGCCGCGGTCGTCGAATCGAGACCCTCGAGGTCGGCCGCAACATCTCGGACGAGTTCGCCGAGTAGCGCCAGGATGTATCGATCCAGCACATCGGTCGAGTCGGTGCGCCACGAGGCTTCGTAGCCTGCACTCGCGGTCCCTGAGCCTGTCGAAGGGCCACCAGCGAAGGCGGCGTTCGCATACGTCGAGAAGAAGTACCACGAGCTCCAGAGCGGCAGCAGGAACTCCCGCACGCCCGAGCGGATGCCCTCCTCCGTCACGACGAGGTTGCCACCCCGCAGCACCGAACTCGACATCAGGAACCAGCGCATGGCGTCGGATCCGTCGCGGTCGAGCACCTCCGAGACATCCGGATAGTTGCGCAGCGACTTCGACATCTTCTGTCCGTCGCTGCCCAGCACGATGCCGTGCGCCGACACCGCCTTGAACGCCGGGCGATCGAACAGCGCACCGGAGAGCACGTGCATGACGTAGAACCAGCCGCGCGTCTGCCCGATGTACTCGACGATGAAGTCGGCGGGGGCGTGCGTGTCGAACCAGTCGCGGTTCTCGAACGGGTAGTGCACCTGAGCGAACGGCATCGAGCCCGAGTCGAACCACACGTCGAGGACGTCCTCGATGCGGCGCATGGTGCTCTGGCCGGTCGGGTCGTCGGGGTTCGGGCGCGTGAGCTGGTCGATGTACGGGCGGTGCAGGTCGACCTCGCCCGCCTCGTTCCGCGGCAGTCTGCCGAAGTCGCGCTCGATGTCTTCGAGCGAACCGTACGCGTCGACGCGCGGGTGCTCGGGGTCGTCGCTCTTCCAGATCGGGATCGGCGAACCCCAGTAGCGGTTGCGGCTGATCGACCAGTCGCGCGCGCCCTCGACCCACTTGCCGAATTGGCCGTGCTTGACGTTTTCGGGCACCCAGGTGATGTCTTCGTTCAGCTCGACCAGCCGATCGCGGAAGTCCGTGACCCGCACGAACCAGCTCGACACGGCCTTGTAGATCAGGGGGTTCCGGCAGCGCCAGCAGTGCGGATACGAGTGCTCGTAGCTGGCCTCGCGAACGAGGCGCCCGGCCTGGCGCAGCACGCGGATGAGCGGCGTGTTGGCGTCCATCCACAGGTCGCCCGCGACATCCGTCACGGCGGGCAGGAACCGCCCGCCGTCGTCGAGACTCAGGATCGTCGGGATGCCGGCGGCCTCGCTCACCCGCTGGTCGTCCTCACCGTAGGCCGGCGCCTGGTGGACGATGCCCGTGCCGTCGGTCGTGGTGACGTAATCGTCGACGAGGATCCGCCACGCGTTGTCGGTGCCCCAGATCTCCGCATCCGCGTAGTAGTCGAAGAGCCGGTCGTAGGAGACATCCGCGAGCTCCGCGCCCATGATCTCGCGCTCGACGGCCTCGGCAGCGGCGGCGGCGTTCTCGTAGCCGAGATCCTTCGCGTAGCCCGCGAGCAGGTCGGCCGCCAGCAGGTAGCGGTGCGCGGATGCCTCGATCGGGTCATCCGCTTCGCCATCCGGCGTGCGGTGCACATCGGCGGCTCCCGCGGGGCCCGCAGGCAGGACGACGTACCGGATGTCCGGACCCACGGCGAGCGCCATGTTCGTCGGCAGCGTCCACGGCGTCGTCGTCCAGGCGAGTGCTCGCACGCCGGTCAGACCGAGCGCCTCGGCCTTCAACCCGACGAGGGGGAACGTGACGGTGACGGACGGGTCCTGACGCATCCGATAGACGTCGTCGTCCATGCGCAGCTCGTGGGTCGACAGCGGCGTCTCGTCGCGCCAGCAGTACGGCAGCACGCGGTAGCCCTCGTACGCGAGGCCCTTGTCGTACAGGGTCTTGAAGGCCCAGAGCACGCTCTCCATATACGAGGTGTCGAGGGTCTTGTAGCCGTTGCCGAAGTCGACCCAGCGCGCCTGGCGGGTGACGTAGTCCTGCCACTCGTGGGTGTAGGCCAGCACGGACTCACGCGCCTTGGCGTTGAAGGTGTCGATGCCCATGGCCTCGATCTGCGCCTTCTCGGTGATGCCGAGCTGCTTCATCGCCTCGAGCTCGGCGGGCAGTCCGTGCGTGTCCCACCCGAAGACACGGTCGACCTTCTTGCCGCGCATGGTCTGGAAGCGCGGGAAGAGGTCCTTGGCGTACCCGGTGAGCAGGTGCCCGTAATGGGGCAGGCCGTTGGCGAACGGCGGGCCGTCGTAGAAGACCCACTCTTCGCTGCCGTCACGCTGCGCGATGCTCGCGCGGAATGTGTCATCGTCGCGCCAGAAGTCGAGCACCTCGCGCTCGATCTCGGGAAAGCGGGGGCTCGCGGGGATCGCATCGGCGGCGGGTCCGAACGCTGAGGGCTGGGGGTATGTCATGGCTTCTCGCAGGTGCTGTCGTGTGCTTCCTGCCGGGACGACCCGTCGGATCCGATCCCTTTCGGGAGTCTTCGCCGCTCGAACCGCGGTACCACCCTGCTTGCCGCTATGCGCAGCCACTTTCACAGCGGCTGTGACGGGCCTGCCCCGCTCGGTTCTACTGAGGACCCCATCGTGACGGCGGGGTCCTGTTCTTCCGAGAGCTCCCCGGTGATGGCCGGATCAATGCTCGTGCCGCCAGTCTACCCGGAGCAAGCGGCGACCGTGCGGGCGCCCGGTGAACATCTGAGAGGAGTCTTGGGGCGCCATACCCCGGATGTGTCCGGTGGGCCAGCGTTGGCTGCGATTGAACCTCTCGGATGTACGGGGGCGGGACGTCCCACCCGCGTCTCGCGATAGCGTCGACGGATGGCCCGACGCGAAGAACATCCGTTCGCACCGAGGGTTTCGCCGCCCGATCTCCCCCGCGAGTTGACTGTCGCGCCCGGCCTGCGTCGGGGCGCCGAACACTTCCAGCAGTCGTTCACGGCGCTGGAGGAGACAACGGATGCCTCGCACTCCGAGATCTCCGAGTGCCGCTTCTTCAGGGCATCCGTCGATGCGCTCACCCTGACAGGGGCGAGCGTTGTGGATGTCGACATCGACCAGTTGCGTGCCACGACGATCTCTGCGCGCGGGGCGCGGCTCCGCCGAGTGCGGGTTGTAGGCGGGCGTATCGGCACCCTGGATCTCGCCACCGCCGACCTCGACGAGGTCGAGCTTCGCGGCATCCGCATCGACTATCTCTCACTCGGCGGCGCACGGATAGAAGACCTGCTCGTCGCCAACTGCGTGATCGGCAGCCTCGATCTGCCGCAGGCGACAGCGACCCGCGTGCGGTTCGACGACACCCGCGGCGATGAGGTGGATGTGCGCGGGCTCCGCGCTACGGACGTCGACCTTCGCGGGCTCGAGATGCTGTCACTCACCGACGCAACGGCTCTTCGCGGGACGACCCTCGATTCCACGCAGGTCGAAAGCATGGCCGCGGCGTTCGCCGCAGCCCTCGGCATTCAGGTCAAGGACTGACACCCGTGCTGCTCGAGACCCCGTGGCTGCTTCTCCGCGATCTTGCAGAGACGGATGCCTCAGCCCTGCACCGCGCGCTCGGCGACCCGATTGCAATGGCGGCCTACGAGCACGGGTTCGATCTCGACGAGACGCACGTCTGGATCCAGCGCCAGAGGGAGCGGTACGTCACGGACGGCTTCGGTCTCTGGGCCGTGGTGCTGCAGGCGACCGGCGAGGTGATCGGCGACTGCGGCATCACGACACAGAAGATCGAGGATGACGCGGTGATCGAGGTTGGCTACCACCTCGCCCGAGACCACTGGCACCAAGGCTATGCAACCGAGGCGGCGCGAGCGAGCATCGACTGGGCTTTCGCGACGCTGGATGTCGACGCTGTGTACGCGAAGGTGCGCGACACGAATCTCGCGTCCATGAACGTCGCGATCCGGCTCGGCATGACCGTGCGCCGCCGCTTCATCACGCGCTATCGGGATATCGACATGCCGCACCTCGCGTTTGCCGTGTCGCGTGATCGATGGGCGGGGCTCTCGAGCTCGTAGCCGTCACACCACGTGTAGTCGCTGGGCCACGGCGCGCATGAGCATCTCCTGCACCTCCGCCCATCCATTCAGGACCTGCCAGTAGCCGACGCGGATCACGTGGTAGCCGAGCAGCCGCAACGCCGCATCGTGCGCGATGTCTTGTTCGCGCTGCGGGCCCACGTGGTGCCCGCCGTCGATCTGCAGCACGAGTCGGTCCCCGATGAGCAGATCAACCCGGTGTCCCGCGATCCAGGTCTGACGTCGCAGCGGCAACCTCAGCCACCGCAGCCGCGGCACGACGAATGTCTCGATCCCCGAGTCCGACCAGGGGCTCGCGTGTTCGAGAAGTTTGCGAGCGGCGGCGGGCAGAGGCATCCGTCTGAGCGCATCCGGCTCGACCAGCTGCTTGTTCAGTGCCGACTCCCAGATGGCAAGCGCCGACTCATACGGCTGGCACGCGGCAACGAGCGCGAGCACGTTCTCAATCGGATCCTCGAGCGCATCCGGATGCCTCGGCACGACCGGCTTGTGCCAGTGCATCGTTGCCGCGGGCACCCTCACATTGCCCGCGTGCCGTGGCGCACCGACATGTGGCCGGTCATTCTCGAGCACCCATAGACCGAGTCGCCGTGCCTGCGTGATGCAGGTCAGTACGACACCGTTTCGGGCGGCGGCGATCAGGTCGGCATCCGCTCCCGGAGCGGCGAGCCACCCGCGGCGCGGCCTCAAGAGTCGCCCATCGGCCACGGCGGTCGTCAGCTGACGACTGGTGGCTCCTGCACGGCGAAGCACCTCGGAGCGAACCACGCCACCCCGCGCCCGCACGAACGACACCACATCCATCAACCCATTCGACATCTCAGCGCGCTGGCGCCGAGGCATCCTCTCCTGAATCGTGGACTACGCGCCGCTCCTGACCCTGTGGAGGACTCCCCGCACCGGAGCCGCCGTTCGTTCGGGAGGATCTGGTTATTCAGGAGGACGGATGCGCGCATATCGATCCTCCCGAGCGACCAGATCCTCCCGAGTGAACGCGCAGCGCGCCCAGCCCGCGCGATAAACTGAGCGAACATCCCCACACTCAGGCACGCACACACCGTGCCGCACATATCGAGGAGACACCCATGGCCGAAGTACCCGACAAGCCGGCTCTCGAGGGCCTCGAAAACAAGTGGGATGCGAAGTGGGATGCCTCGGGCACCTATCTCTTCGATCGTGCAGCGGCCCAGGCATCCAGCCGTCAGGGCGTCTACAGCGTCGACACTCCCCCGCCGACGGCGTCCGGGAGCCTGCACATCGGCCACGTGTTCAGCTACACGCACACCGACGTCACGGTGCGGTTCGAGCGGATGCGCGGCAAGACCGTGTTCTACCCCATGGGTTGGGACGACAACGGCCTGCCGACCGAGCGCCGCGTGCAGAACTATTACGGCGTGCGCTGCGACCCCACGCTCCCCTACGACGCCGACTTCACGCCCCCGTTCGAGGGCGGCGACAACAAGTCGAGCAAGGCCGCCGACCAGGTCCCGATCAGCCGCCGCAACTTCATCGAGCTGTGCGAGCGCCTCACCGTCGAGGACGAGAAGACCTTCGAGGCGCTCTGGCGAAATCTCGGACTGAGCGTCGACTGGACCCAGACGTACCGCACGATCTCGGACGACACGATCCGCACGAGCCAGCTCGCGTTTCTCAAGAACCTCGAGCGCGGCGAGGCCTACCGCGCCCTCGCGCCAACGCTGTGGGACGTCGACTTCCGCTCGGCGATCGCCCAGGCCGAGCTCGAAGACCGTGACCAGCCCGCCGCGTACCACCGCCTCGCCTTTCACAAGGCGGACGGCACGGGGGACGTCTTCATCGAGACCACGCGCCCCGAACTGCTGGCCGCGTGCGTTGCGCTCGTGGCGCACCCGGATGACGAGCGGTACCAGCCGCTGTTCGGCACGACCGTGACGAGCCCGCTGTTCGGTGTCGAGGTGCCGGTGCTCGCGCATCCGCTCGCCCAGAAAGACAAGGGCTCGGGCATCGCCATGATCTGTACGTTCGGCGATGTGACCGACATCATCTGGTGGCGTGAGCTCGACCTGCCCAACCGCACGATCATCGGCCGCGACGGCCGCATCATCGCCGAGGCCCCCGAGGCGCTCCAGAAGGATGCCGCGAAGGCGGCGTATGCGGAACTCGCGGGCAAGACCGTGTTCAGCGCCAAGAAGCGCATCGTCGAGCTGCTCGCCGAGTCCGGCGAGATGATCGGCGACCCGCGGCCCTTCACGCACGCCGTGAAGTTCTTCGAGAAGGGCGATCGGCCCCTCGAGATCGTCTCGACACGCCAGTGGTATCTGCGCAACGGCGCCCGTGACGCCGAGCTGCGCGAGAAGCTTCTCGCCCTGGGCAAGGAGATCTCGTGGCACCCCGACTTCATGCGGGTGCGGTACGAGAACTGGGTGAATGGCCTCACGGGCGACTGGCTCGTGTCGCGCCAGCGCTTCTTCGGCGTGCCGATCCCCGTCTGGTACCCCCTCGACGAGAACGGTGAGCGCGACGACGACCGCGTGCTGACCCCCGACGCCAGCCAGCTGCCGGTCGACCCTTCGACCGATGTGCCACCGGGCTACACCGCCGACCAGCGCGACGTGCCGGGTGGCTTCACCCCCGAGCTCGACATCTTCGACACCTGGGCTACCTCATCGCTGACTCCACAGCTCGCGGGCGGCTGGGAGCGCGATCCCGAACTCTGGAACCTCGTGGCGCCGTTCGATCTGCGCCCCCAGGGCCAGGACATCATCCGCACCTGGCTCTTCTCGACTCTGCTCCGCAGCGCGCTTGAGGACGGCCGCGCGCCCTGGACGGATGCCGCGATCTCGGGCTTCATCGTCGACCCCGACCGCAAGAAGATGTCGAAGTCGAAGGGCAACGTCGTCACGCCCGCCGACATCCTCGACCAGCACGGTTCGGATGCGGTCCGGTACTGGGCGGCATCCAGCCGGCTCGGCACCGACGCCGCCTTCGACCCGCAGAACCCGACGCAGATCAAGATCGGGCGACGCCTCGCGATCAAGGTGCTGAACGCGGCGAAGTTCGTGCTGTCGTTCCCGGTTCCCGAGGGCGCCGAGGTGACGCACGCACTGGATGCCTCGATGCTGGCCACCCTCGACGGCGTCGTCCGCGACGCCACGAAGGCGCTGGAGAACTACGACCACGCCCGCGCGCTGGAAGTGACAGAGTCGTTCTTCTGGACGTTCTGCGACGATTACCTCGAGCTCGTCAAGGAGCGCGCATACGACCGCACGAACGAGGGTCAGGCGTCGGCGGCTCTCGCGCTGCGCATCGCTCTCGAGACGCTGCTCGCGCTTTTCTCACCCGTGCTCGTGTTCGCGGCGGAAGAGGCGTGGTCGTGGTTCCACGACGAGTCGGTGCACACCAGCCCGTGGCCGAGCGCGATGGATCGCCCCGGCGACCCCGCGGTACTTGTCGCCGCGAGCGAGGCCCTGACGGGCATCCGTCGCGCCAAGACCGAGGCGAAGGCCTCGCAGAAGACCCCTGTTGCGCAGGCGACGATCGAGGGCACGGATGCGACCATCGCCGCGCTGCGCCTGGCCGAGGGTGATCTGCGTGCCGTCGGCCGCATCGAGAACATCGAATTCATCGCGGGCGAGACCACTCGGGTCTCGTCCATCGAACTGGCACCGGAGGTCTGACATGCAACTCGGAACCCGATGGACGGCGGGAGACGAGCCGCCCGCTGCCGTACCCGCAGCTCTTCGCGACGCGATCACTCAGGTCGAAGAGGCCACCGGCCCCGCTCAGGCCGGAGCGCCGAAGTCGCGCTGGACTCTGACGTGGCTCGAGGGACGCCCGATCGCGGAGATGGACTCGGGTGTCATCGTCGAGCTGAACGCCGACGGTGAGGCCGTCGTGCGTCACGACCCGGACGACGAATTCGGCTGATCCGGATCGCCGCGCACAGCGAGTCGCTTCGACGGGCTCAGCGACCGTGAGGAGACGTTGGCGACCGTGGTCGATCCCGTGAGCGCACCGACGACCCCAAAGCCTGTCGAAGGGTCCGACGGATGCCGGGATACGCTGGATCAATGGCCTCTGATGTCTCGAATCCCCTGCTCTCCCCCAGCCTCCTCCCGTACGAATTGCCCGATTACGCGGCCATCCTGCCCGAGCACTATCTGCCCGCCTTCGAGCAGGGTTTCGCCGCCCAGCGCGCCGAGATCGACGCCATCACGGCGGACGCCGAAACGCCCAGTTTCGAGAACACGCTGATCGCGCTGGAGCAGAGCGGAGAGCTGCTCGGCCGCGTCGCCCACACGTTCTACACGGTGTCATCGGCGGATGCCACGCCCGAGATTCAAGAGATCGAAGAGACGCTCGCACCTCTCATGGCGGCGCATCAGGACGCGATTCAGCTCGACGGCGCACTCTTCGATCGCATCTCGGCGATCCTCGAACAGATCGATGACCTCGACCTGAATGCCGAGCAGAAGTTCCTCGTCGAGCGCCACCACCGTGAGATGAACCACGCCGGTGCGGGACTGGATGCCGGGGCCAAGGCACGACTGACGACGCTCAACCAGCGGCTCTCGGTGCTCACCACAACCTTCGAGAAGAATCTGCTCGCCGACACGAACGACCTCGCCGTCATCTTCGAGGACCCGACGGAGCTCGATGGCCTCAGCGAGGGCGAGATCTCGGCCGCGGCGCAGGCGGCAGCCGACCGCGGGCGGGAGGGCGCGTACGCGATCACGTTGACGCTGTTCACGGGGCATCCGTACCTCTCGGTCCTGACGAACCGCGAGAGCCGTCGCCGGATCACGGATGCATCCCGCTCGCGCGGAAACCGCGGAAACGCGAACGACAACGGTGCCGTCCTCACCGAGATCGTGCGTCTTCGCGCCGAACGGGCCGCGTTGCTCGGCTACGAATCGCACGCCGCCTACATCACCGCCGACGAAACGGCCGGGTCGCCCGAAGCCGTGCACGAGCTGCTGCGCCGCCTCGCCGTCCCGGCCGCGCGAAATGCCGAACGCGAGCGCGCAGAACTGCAGGTACTCGCGGATGCCGAGCCCGAGCCGTTCGCGATCGAAGCGCATGACTGGGCGTTCTATACCGAGAAGGTGCGCACGGCGCACTACGACATCGACACGGCGGCGCTCCGCCCCTGGTTCGAGGCCGAGCGCGTGCTGCAGGATGGCGTTTTCTACGCGGCCGAGCAGCTCTACGGGGTGCGGTTTATCGAGCGGGCCGACCTGCGGGCGTACCACCCCGAAGCGCGGGTGTTCGAAGTCCTCAACGAGGACAGCTCCCCCGTCGGGCTCTTCGTCCTCGACCTGTACACGCGCGATTCCAAGCGCGGTGGCGCATGGATGAACTCGATCGTGTCGCAGTCCGCCCTCCGCGGCACGCGCGCAGTCGTTGTCAACAACCTCAACGTGTCCAAGCCCGGTGCGGGCCTGCCGACGCTCCTCACGCTCGACGAGGTCACGACGCTCTTCCACGAATTCGGGCACGCGCTGCACGGCCTGTTCGCCACCGTTACCTATCCGCATTTCGCGGGGACGAACGTGCATCGCGACTTCGTGGAGTTCCCGAGCCAGGTCAATGAGATGTGGATTCTGTGGCCCGAGGTTCTCCGTAACTACGCTCGGCACGTCGAGACGGGCGAGCCCCTGCCGGAAGACATCGTCGACCGGCTCCGCTCGACCGAGACCTTCAACCAGGGCTTTGCGACGAGCGAATACCTCGCCGCGACCTGGCTCGATCAGGCCTGGCACTCCCTCTCCGAGAGCGCGGCCGAATCCGTCACCTCTGTGGCCGACTTCGAGAGCGCGACGCTGGCCAACATCGGGCTCGATCTGCCGGCCGTACCGCCGCGCTACGCCTCGACCTACTTCGCCCACGTCTTCTCGGGCGGCTACAGCGCCGGGTACTACTCCTACATCTGGAGCGAGGTACTCGACGCCGACACCGTGCAGTGGTTCCGCACGCACGGGGGTCTGCGCCGCGACAACGGCGACCGATTCCGCCAGCGTCTGCTGGGTGTGGGCGGCTCCCAGGACCCACTCGAGGCCTACCGCGACTTCCGGGGCCGGGATGCCGACATCCAGCCCCTGCTCTCGCGTCGGGGCCTCGACGCCTGAGTCGTCATTTCGTCTCGGCCCTGCGGGCTCGCTCAATGACCGGCACCCGGTCGTTGAGCGAGCCGCAGGCGAGACGAAACGCCGGAAGGGCTAGGCGCTCTTCTTCGCGCGGTTCATGATCAGGGTCGGCTCGGCACCCTCGTCGACCGCGGCGCGGGTGACGATGACCTTCGCGACGTTCTCGGATGACGGGATGTCGAACATGATCGGCCCGAGAACGTCCTCGAGGATCGCTCGTAGACCTCGGGCACCGGTCTTGCGGCCGACCGCGAGCTCGGCGATGGCGTCCAGCGCGTCGCGTTCGAACTCCAGTTCGACGCCGTCGAGCTCGAACATGCGCTGGTACTGCTTCACGAGAGCGTTGCGCGGGCCGGTGAGGATCTCGATGAGCGCCTCACGGTCGAGCTGGGACACGGATGCCACGACGGGCAGACGGCCGATGAATTCGGGGATGAGGCCGAACTTGTGCAGGTCTTCCGGCAGGACCTCACTGAAGAGGTTCTGGTCGTCGTCCTTTTCGTGCAGACGGGCACCGAAGCCCACACCGTGCCGACCGACGCGTGACGAGATGATTTCTTCGAGCCCCGCGAACGCGCCAGCGACGATGAACAGAACATTCGTCGTGTCGATCTGGATGAACTCCTGGTGCGGGTGCTTGCGTCCGCCCTGCGGCGGAACCGAGGCGACGGTGCCCTCGAGAATCTTCAGGAGAGCCTGCTGCACACCCTCGCCCGAGACATCCCGCGTGATCGAGGGGTTCTCAGCCTTGCGGGCGATCTTGTCGACCTCGTCGATGTAGATGATGCCCGTCTCGGCGCGCTTGGTGTCGAAGTCCGCGGCCTGGAGGAGCTTCAGCAGGATGTTCTCGACGTCTTCGCCGACGTATCCGGCCTCCGTTAGAGCGGTCGCGTCTGCGACCGCGAAGGGAACGTTCAGGCGCTTCGCGAGCGTCTGAGCGAGGTACGTCTTGCCGCAACCCGTGGGGCCGAGGAGCAGGATGTTGCTCTTCGCGATCTCAACCTCTTCGGCACGCTGCTCGGCCGACTGGATCGTGCCGTGCGCACGCACGCGCTTGTAGTGGTTGTAGACGGCGACGGACAGGGCGCGCTTGGCATCCTGCTGCCCGACGACGTACTCCTCGAGGAACGAGAAGATCTCACGCGGCTTGGGAAGTTCGAAGTCCGAGACGACACCAGTGCCAGCCTCGGCCATCCGCTCTTCGATGATTTCGTTGCAGAGCTCGACGCACTCGTCGCAGATGTAGACGCCGGGACCGGCGATCAACTGCACGACCTGCTTCTGGCTCTTGCCACAGAAGGAGCACTTGAACAGGTCTGCGCTTTCGCCGATGCGGGCCATCGGGCTCCTCCTCATGCATGCCCGGACAACCGGGCGGGACAATAGTGCGAGCCTAACAACTCGCCCCGACATCCGGTCGTATTGACCCGATGCCGGGGCGAGCCGGCCCTGGACTACTTGGTGAGTGCCGCGGGAACGCGCTTGCGTGTCGTCAGAACCTGGTCGACGAGGCCGTACGCGACGGCGTCGACACCGCTCAGGATCTTGTCGCGATCGATGTCGCGGTTGACCTCTTCGCGCGTCTTGTTGCTGTGCTTGGCCAGGGTGTCCTCGAGCCAGGTGCGCATGCGCAGGATCTCGGCAGCCTGAATCTCGATGTCGGACGCCTGCCCGTGCCCCGCCTCGCCCATGGCGGGCTGGTGGATCAGGATGCGCGCGTTCGGCAGCGCGAGACGCTTGCCGGGGGCACCGGCCGCGAGCAGCACGGCGGCGGCCGAGGCCGCCTGACCGAGCACGACGGTCTGGATCTGCGGCGACACGTACTGCATGGTGTCGTAGATCGCCGTCATCGCGGTGAACGAACCACCGGGCGAGTTGATGTACATGATGATGTCGCGGTCGGGATCCTGGCTCTCGAGCACCAGAAGCTGGGCCATGACGTCATCCGCCGAGGCGTCGTCGACCTGAACACCCAGGAAGATGACGCGGTCCTCGAACAGCTTGTTGTACGGGTCCTGACGCTTGTAGCCGTAGGCCGTGCGCTCCTCGAACTGGGGCAGGATGTAGCGCGATCCGGGAGCCTGGAGTCCGCGATGCGCGAGACCCTCTGCCGCGGCCGAGCCGAAGGTGGGGATGTCCATATTCATGCTTCCTTGTCTGTCCTTCGGATGCCTCAGCTAGCCGTCCCGCCGCCACCAGTGACGTCGGAAAGGTGCGCGCGGATGTGATCGACGAAGCCGTACTCGAGGGCCTCATCGGCGGTGAACCAGCGGTCGCGGTCACCGTCTTCGTTGATCTGCTCGACGGACTTACCCGTCTGCGCTGCCGTGATCTCGGCCAGGCGGTTCTTCATCGAGACGATGAGCTGGGCCTGCGTCTGAATGTCGCTCGACGTACCGCCGAACCCACCGTGGGGCTGGTGCAGGAGCACACGCGCGTTGGGCGTGATGTAGCGCTTGCCCTTCGTGCCGCTCGTGAGCAGCAACTGTCCCATCGAGGCGGCCATGCCGATGCCGACCGTGACGATGTCGTTCGGCACGAACTGCATCGTGTCGTAGATCGCCATACCGGCGGTGATCGAGCCACCGGGTGAGTTCACGTAGAGAAAGATGTCCTTCTCGGGGTCTTCCGCGGCGAGCAGCAGGATCTTGGCGCAGATCTCGTTGGCGTTCTCGTCACGCACCTCGGATCCCAGCCAGATGATGCGGTCCTTCAGCAGCCTGTCGAAGACACTCGTTGCCATCAATGGTTCGGCCATCGTTGCTCCCATTCGTTGTACGTCTGCGACGAATCTACCGGCGCGGATCGGCGGCTTCGCCCGTGTTCGCCCTGGGCAGAGCGGGTGTCGCGGCGGGCCCGCGCCTCGCGCTCCCCCTCTCGACTTGGGGCGTCGCAATTCTCAACTTGGGGCGTTGAGGTCCCGTTGGGGCGCGGGGCCCCGCGCCCCAACGGGATTCTGACGCCCCAGGCCGGTCGGTGTGCGCGTGGGGACAGGAAGAGGGGGGCGGATGCCTCGGCATCCACCCCCCTCTTGTCGCTCGGGCGACTACGCCTTGTCGGCGGCCTTCTTCGCGGGAGCCTTCTTCGCAGGCGCCTTCTTCTTCGGCTTCTCTTCGGCCTCGATCACGGCGTCGGCCTCGGCCGCAGCGTCCGCGATCTCTTCGGCCTCTTCGACGACCTCTTCTTCGGCGTCGAGGAAGTCCTCGTCCAGCTCCTCGTCATCCACGGCGATGAAACCGGACAAATCGACGGGCTTGCCGTTGGTGTCGACGACGGTGACCTTGCCGAGCGCAACGGCGAGGGCCTTGTTGCGGGCGACCTCACCGACGAGCGCGGGCAGCTGGTTGCCCTGCTGCAACGCCTGCATGAACTCCTGGGGGGCCATGCCGTACTGGGCCGCGGACTGGATGATGTACTGGCTCAGCTCTTCTTGCGAGACCTGCACGTCGGCGTCCTCGGCGAGCTTGTCGAGCACGACCTGCGTGCGGAACTGCTTCTCGCTCGCCTCGGTGACCTCGGCGCGGTGCACGTCGTCTTCGAGGCGGCCTTCGCCCTCGAGGTGCGTGTGCACCTCGTCCTCGACGAGCTGAGCGGGAACCGGGATGTCGAGCTGCTCCAGGAGCGTCTCGATCAGCTTGTCGCGCGCGGCCGAGCCCTGCGTGAAGGCCGACTGCTGGCCGACCCGCTCGCTGAGGCTCTCGCGCAGCTCGGCGATGGTGTCGAACTCGCTCGCGATCTGAGCGAAGTCGTCGTCAGCCTCGGGCAGCTCGCGCTCCTTGACGGCGGTGACGGACACGACGACCTCGGCCTCTTCGCCGGCGTGGTCGCCGCCAACGAGCGTCGAACGGAAGGTGGTCTCTTCGCCCGCGGTGAGCGAGTCGATGGCCTCGTCGATGCCCTCGAGCAGTTCGCCCGAGCCGACCTCGTACGAAACGCCACCGGCGCGGTCGATCTCGGCGCCGTCGATCGTGGCTACCATGTCGAGCTCGACGAAGTCACCGGTCTTGGCGGGACGGTCGACCGTGATGAGCGTGCCGAAACGGCCGCGCAGGCGATCGAGCTCTTCGTCGATAGCCGACTCGTCGACCTCGACGGCGTCGACCGTCAGCGTGATGCCCTCGAGCGGGGGCAGGGTGACCTCGGGGCGAACATCAACCTCGACCTCGACCTTGAGGTCGCCGGAGAAGTCCTTGTCGCTCGGCCATTCGACGATGTCGGCGGAGGGCTTCCCGACAACGCGAACGTTGTTCTCGTTAACGGCCTCGCGGAAGAAGCGGTCGAGTGCCTCGTTCACGGCGTGCTCGATGACGGCGCCGCGACCGACGCGCTGGTCGATGATCGGCGCGGGCACCTTGCCCTTGCGGAAGCCGGGCACCTGGATGTCCTGGGCGATGTGCTCGTAGGCGTGCGAGATGCTGGGCTTCAGCTCTTCGGGCGTGACCGAAATGTGCAGCTTGACGCGCGTGGGGCTGAGCTGCTCGACGGTGCTATTCACCATGCTGGTTGTTCTCCTCGTGATTGATCGCACGCGCGATTGCGCTGCGGGTCAGGGTCTGTGTGGATCGTCCGTCGGGGCGACAGGATTTGAACCTGCGGCCTCCCGCTCCCAAAGCGGGCGCTCTACCAAGCTGAGCTACGCCCCGGGGTGGCCCCGCGGGTCAACGCGGGTAAGAAACGACCCCCAAGAGTCTAGCCGAGTCCCTCACCGCGCCGTCGCGGCCCGGATCGCGCTGCTCCCGCACGGTCAATGAGCAGCGCCTTCGGCCACTGAGCCAACCCCCGGTCGCTGAGCTTGTCGAAGTGACCCCTGCCTCCGCGACCCGGACAGCACCGCGTCTGCGTTCCGGTAGACTTTCGGATGCCGCGCCTCGTCGCGGCGGATCGACCAAAACTGAATCACCCATTTTCGGCATAATTGCGCTGAATTCGGGGCTGTAGCTTAGTGGTAAAGCCTCTGTCTTCCAAACAGATGATGCGAGTTCGATTCTCGTCAGCCCCTCTCTCGCCCTGACGTTCGGCCGTAGGCCGAGCGGCGGGGCGATCGTGCTGTGTGGAAGCGCATCCGAGCGGGCGACAGCCTGCGCGTCGCTTCGACGGGCTCAGCGACCGTACGGGTGCGAATCAGGCCGGCGCGGCGTCCGCGTGCTCGGCGGACAGCACCACGTACACCTCGGCGTTCCGCAGCAGACCGGCGCGCTCCTCGTCGGTGAGCGCCCGCCGAACCTTGGCCGGCACGCCCGCGACGAGCGAGCCATCCGGAATCTCCATGTCCTCGAGAACGACCGCGCCACCAGCCACGAGGCATCCGGCACCGATCACGGCACCCGACAGCACCACGCTGCCCATGCCGATGAGCGACCCGTCGCCGATCGTGCACCCGTGCACGACGGCGTTGTGACCGACCGAGACATCACGGCCGATCACCACCGGGTGGCCGCTGTCGACGTGTACCGAGACGTTGTCCTGAATGTTGCTGCCCGCGCCGATCGAGATCGAGTCGCGGTCGGCGCGCAGGATCGCGTTGTACCAGACGCTCGCCCCCGCGTCGAGACGCACGGCGCCGGCGAGTCGCGCTCCGGCCGCGACGAACGCGGTCTCATCGAGCGATGGGATGCGTCCGGCGACGGACAGAACGGATGCATCGGTTGAAACGGTCATGGATCCGACCTTACGACCCGCGCACCGGCCCGCGCGCCCTACTCCCCTGGGACACCCGCCGAGATCGCATCCCGCAGCGCAGCGGTGTACTGCGGCGCGAGCGAATCGACGAACGACACTGTCAGGTGATTCTCGTCTCGGTACACGTTCGCCCCGCCGACGACCGGGAAGCACGTCGTGTCGTCGCAGAACACATCGGTGAAGTCGAGCAGCGTGACACCAGCGGTGCCTTCCGCCGCATCCTTCAGCGGATCCTGGTCGGTCAGCAGGTCGTCACGGGCACCATCGCAATTGCCCACCCCTTGGGTGCGCAGGCACTTGTTCGGGTCGTTCTCCCAGACCGGATTGTCGACGACGGTGACGACGGGGATGCCGCGATCGAGCATCCCGCTCCATGCTTCGCGGTAGCCCGCCACGGCGGCGTCGTGCACGCTGTCGTACCCCGCAGACGAGAACGGTGTGGCCGAGAGCCCCGCCGTGAAGACGACATCGAAGTCGCCGCCGTCGAGCACCTCGACCGCGTTCTCGCGCCAGTCGGCGCAGGCGGCCCCGAAGGCGCCGGGCGTCGACAGCGGTGTCGTGCTCCACGGGCATGCGCCCTTGAAGAGCGTCGTGAGGTGCCATCCGTTCTCGGCTGCGATGCGCTCGAACGTCGACAGCAGCTGGAACGCGTGGCTGTCGCCGATGAGCGCGACACGCGGAGCATCCGCTGCATCCGATCCGAACTCGCACGTGACGGCACGGGAGTCGTTGAGCTGCACGAAGCACTGTTCGTCGGCGGGCATATCCGCGGCAGCGAAACCGGGCGCGGGCAGCACCTGGTCGCCGAAGTCGACGTCGGCACAGGCCGAATCGAGCACGCTCGCCGCCCCGAAGCACTCGGGCGGGTCGGAACGGAGTTGTTCGATCGCTGCAACGCCCTCGCGATAAGCGGGTGCGTTGATCGCCCAGGCGCCGGCCGCGGTCGCCCCCACGAGGATCATCGCGACCAGCGACGCCCAGAGAGTCACGCGCGGCGGGCGCTTCGTCAGGACCTTCCAGGCTCGCGCCGGATCCTCCACGAACTTCTTCGTGAGCCAGGCGAGCACGAAGCACAGGGCAAGCAGTGTCACACGGTGGTAGATCGTCAAACCCCAGAACGGGACGGATGGCGCGATCACGATCAGCGGCCAGTGCCACAGGTAGAGGCTGTACGAGATGTCCCCGACGAACTGTGCGGGACGGATCGACAGGATGCGGGTCGGGTACCACCACCGCGCGGTGTTCGACGCGGCGATCACGGCCGCCGCTCCGAGCGTCGGCACGAGAGCCATGTACCCGGGGTACGGTGTCTGTCCATCGAACTGGAAGGCGGCGTACAGCAGCGCGACGATGCCCGCCCAGCCGAGCACGAAGCTGCCGATCGCGTTGCGGATCCGCAACATCGGGACCAGGGCGATGAGCGCTCCGACCCCGAACTGCCACATGCGGGTAAAGGTCACGAAGTAGGCGGGAGCCGGGTTCGTGATCGTGAAGACGACGCAGAAGACGAAGGATGCGAGGGTCACAACGCCGAGCGTCGTGATGATCGCGCGGCGTCGGGCGCCGCGGAAGAACTTCACGCCGATCCATGCCGCGAGCAGCATGACCAACGGCCAGAGCACGTAGAACTGCTCCTCGAGCGACAGCGACCAGTAGTGCTGCACCGTGGTCGGCTCCCCCGTGAGCGCGAGGTAGTCGGTGGAAGCGAATGCCAGATACCAGTTCTCGACGTAGAACGCCGAGGCGATGATCTCGCGGATCTCGTTGGGGAGCGCCGACAGCGGGAAGAGGTACGGCGATGCGACGACGATGGCGGAGAACAACAGGACCAAAAGCGACGCGGGCAGGAGCCGCCGCGCACGACGGGCCCAGAACTGCGCGAGTCGCACGCCACCCGTCGCCTCGAGCTCGCGCATGAGGTGACCGGTGATCAGGAACCCGGAGATGACGAAGAACACGTCGACACCGACATATCCGCCCGAGAGACGACCCGGCCAGAAGTGATAGAGCACCACGAACAGGACGGCGATCGCACGCAATCCCTGTACGTGCGGGATGAAACGCGACGGCTCTGCGTGTTCGGGAGAACGATTTCGTCGTTCGCGTCGGAGCATCTGCGACGGGGCGCCCAGATTCTGCGGGCCGAGTTCATGGTCTGCGGAGGGCACCAGACGACGCTACCCGGTCGTTCACGGGATGCCCGCATCGTCGTGTGATTTGCCGCGTGTTTCCGGCACTAAGCCGAGCCTCAGCTTGCTTGCGGAATGTCTGAGGCTGAGTAGCGTTTACCCCAGAGTCGCCGCGAACATCGCGGCCGGAGGGACCAAAATGACGAAGATTCAGACCGTTTCCACAACCGTCAGCGACCCTGATGTGTCGGCTGCGGCCGCCCAGTTCCTCTCCCCCGTCGTCCTCGGCCTGCAGGCCCTGACGATCAACGGCAAGCAGGCGCACTGGCACGTGCGCGGCGCCAACTTCATCGGCGTTCACGAGCTGCTCGACACCGTCGTGGCGAACGCGGGCGGCTGGGCTGACCTCGCCGCCGAGCGGATCGTCGCCCTCGGCCTGCCGATCGACGCCCGTGTGTCAGCCGTTGCGGCCAAGGCCGGAGCGACCGGCGTTCCCGCCGGCTTCGCTAAGTCGGATGTCGAGATCCCGGCGATCATCGCCGACATGGACGCCATCCTGATCGACCTGCAGGCCGCGATCGACGGCCTCGACGAGGTCGACCTGACCAGCCAGGACGTTGCGGTCGAGATCAAGCGCGGCCTCGAGAAGGACCGCTGGTTCCTGTTCGCTCACGTCAGCGAGTAAAGACCCCGCGCCTCAGGCGCTGTAAAAGGGCCTCCGGATCATCCGGGGGCCCTTCTGCGTTGCTGCCGACAACAGGAAGTTCGCTGAGAACAGGACGGTATCGCGCGCATTCTCCTGTTCTCGGCAGATCTCCTGTTCTCGGCAGATCTCCTGTTTCCCCGGACAGGTTCTCGTGAGGAGAGCGGATGCCTCAGGCCCGGTGCGTGAGCCGGCCAGCGATCATCGTCGCGGCGACGCGCATTCCGCGTAGCCCCGCGGCGTCCGCGACACGGGGGTCGGCCTCGCACAGGGCGAGGTCAGCGACCGCACCGGGTTCAATGCCCACGGCATCCGATCCCGATCCGCGCTCGGTCGACGCCGCGCGCGCCAGCTCGAATGGCACGGACTGTTCGGGGTGCCAGGCCGGCCGGTCGTCGTTCGTCCGGTAGACGGCCGCCGCGATCGCGGTCCAGGGGTCGAGAGCCGAGACCGGGGCATCCGATCCGAACCGCAGCTCGGCGCCCGCATCCGCGAGAGCGCGGAGCGGGTAGGCGAGCGCGGTCTGCGCCGCCCATTCATGGTCGGCGATGTCGCGGTCATCGACCGCGTGCGCGGGCTGCACGCTCGCGGCGACCCCGAGGCGCGCGAAGCGGTGCAGGTCTGCGTGGGCCACGAGCTGCGCGTGCTCGATCGTGCCGACCGCGCCCGTCCGCGCGAATGCGTCCAGGGCGTGCGAGTTGGCGACATCGCCGATCGCATGCACCGCGGACTCCAGGCCCCCGGCCGTTGCGACGGTCATGAGTTCCAGCAGTTCCTCGGGCGGGACGGTCATCACGCCGTGGTCGCCGTGGGTGCCGGGGTACGGGTGCGAGCAGGCCGCGGTCCGTGTGCCGAGCGACCCGTCTGTGATGACCTTGAAGGGCCCGACGCGCACCAGATCGGATGCCGCGCCGCGAACGGCATCGCCGGTACGTAGTCCCTCGGCCACGGCGCGCGGAAGATCTGCCGGGTAGATCCCGAACCGGATCCGGAGCGCATCGAAACCGGCCGCCAGACGGCGCACCCAGGCATCCTCGTTCCATGCCATGTCGAGGTCGACGACACCGACGATCCCCCGCATCGCGGCCCCGCGCGCCGCAGCATCGACGAGAACATCGCCGCGGGCCGGATCGATCGCGTTGAGTCGCCGCGAGATCTCGAAGGCCGGCAGCTCTCGCAAGACGCCCGAGCCGAGGGGATCGTGTCCCTCGCGACGAAGCGCGGCCGTGTTGAGCCATACCGAGTGAACGTCGGCGTTGATCAGGTACGTCGGGACATCGCCCGTCGCTGCATCGAGCAGCAGGCGTTCGGGCTCGTCCGCCCACAGCGCGTCGCGATATCCCGTGCCGATGCGGCGTCCATCCGCGAGCACCGGCGCCGCAGCCATGATTCGCGTCGCCTCGGCGGCGGAGGACGCGTGATCGAGCGGCTCGCGGGCCGCCCGCAGCGCCCACTGTGTGAGGTGCACGTGGTGATCCCACAACCCGGGCATGAGCCATCCGCCGTCCGCGTCGAGCACAGCCGCGGATGCCGGATGCTTCAGCGCGCCAGCCGGGGCGATGTCGACGATTCGCCCGCCCGCGAGCACGACGTCATGCGGGTCGTCGCCCAGGGGCAGGGGCATCGCGGCGCCGACGATGCGTGCGTTCGCGATCATCCCGACGGTTTCACCGACGTTCACGACGGGAAGCCCCCGGTTCGCTCAGTGGCTGCGGGCGTGGTCCCGCCGGGTTTCGCGGCCGCAATCTGCGCGTCGCGCGCCCGACGCATCTCGGCGGCGAGCGGTGGATTCGGGTGCGCCCCGCCCTCCGCCAGCTCGGCGATGATCGTCTCGACGACGTCGCCCGGCCGGTTCTGGCTGAGCTTGCGTTTCGCGACGACCCGCGACGGCGTCAAACGAAAGCCGACGGTGCCCCGCTCGAGGCGTTCGATGAACGTGGCGTCGTTCGGCGCCTGCCACATGCCCCGGGGCTCTGGCATCCGTGACTCGAACCGGTCGACGAGCGCGTCGAGCACCCGCAGGTTCTCATCCGTGTCGAGGAGTTCTGGCACGCCCGTCAGATGAGCCGAGACGAAGTTCCACGTCGGGACGCTCGCGACAGGTCCGGAGAAGACGCTGCCGTACCAGGACGGCGAGATGTATCCGTGCGGGCCCTGAACGACGACGAGCAGCTCACGCTCACCCAGACCGTGGATCAGGTCGTCGGGCTTGCCGACGTGCCCCACGATCGTGAGGTCATCACGTGCCGGGTCCAGCATCACGGCGTAGTGCGAGGCGACCAGTCCGTCGGGGGTGTCGCTGACGAGCGTGACCCACGGGTGCTGATTCACGAGCCGTCGTAGCTCGCCGACGTCGGTCATCGCAAAGGAGGGGTTCTGGCGCACCCGCCCAGCCTAGATCGGCCGACGTGCCAGGCGTTGCGCTGTCGCAGAACGATGTCGGAAGCGCGCGCGAGGGTCGATGTGTGACCACGGAGCGGGACCGAGGGGGGTCAGCGCTGGTCCTGCGGGCACCAATAGAGCTTTCGTCCCCCGACCTCTTCCAGCACGATCTCGGTGCCGCAGATGCGGCAGGGCAGGCCCGCCCGGTGGTACACCCAGTGCCGATCGTCGCGGCGCGCCATGGCGCGGCGGTACCAATCCGGATCGAGATCGTCCATCGTCATCATCTGGCCGGTCTCGACACCGATGGCGAGCAGATGCGTCCAGTCGCGCCACAGCTCCCGCACGACTTCTTCCGGCACGTCACGCCCCGGCGTGTGCGGATTCAGGCGCGCGCGGAAGAGCATTTCTGCCCGATAGACATTGCCGATACCGCTGACGATCGACTGATCCATCAACAACAGCCCGATCGGTGTCGGCTTCTTGCGCACCGCGGCGACGAAGCGTTCCTCGCCCTCTGCCAGGTCATCCACGAGCGGGTCGGGGCCGAGCTTGGCGATCGTCGCCGCCACCTCATCGGGCGTCTGCAGGGCGCACGCAGTCGGGCCACGCAGGTCCGCGCTGGTCACCTCGGTCATCAGGCGCAGGCGCACCTGCCCCACGATCGGCGGCGGCCACTCCGAACCCTCGTCCGCGAGGCCCGTTGTCTGCTCGGACATACGAACGTGCACCCGAGCACGACGCGGCGCGCCGATCGAGGTCAGCGAGTTCTCACCCGCTGAATCGAACACCGGGGCATCGAAGACCGGGGCATCCAACTCCGTCCCCCGCTGATTCGTCTGCCCCATGCGTCCGTTTGCCGCCGCGATCGTCGGATCCACCACGATCTCGCCCGCGAAGTCCCATGCGCCGTACATCCCGAGGTGCACGCGCAACCACAGGTCCTCCTCGAACGCGAGGAACATCTGCTTGCCGACAGCTCGCACATCCGTCGCCGTACGTCCATCGAGCAGTGCGGCGCCCTCGACGAAACGTCCCTGCGGGCTCGACGCGAAGACGCGCTGACCGACGAAGTTTCGCTCGAACTGACGCGCGATGCGATGGACGGAGTGGCCTTCGGGCATCAGCCGACCTCGGGATCGAAGGCGTCGATGTCTTCTCCCCCGCGACTCGGTGCCGCACCGCCGTTCTCGACCGGCGTCGCGCGCGGATCGGGCAGGAGCGAACCGTCCGCCTCGTACGCCGCGATCTGGCCGATCCGGCGCACGTGCCGTTCTTCGAACGTGAAGGGCGTGGCGATGAAGATGTCGATGAACTTCGCTGCCTCGTCGAACGTGTGCTGGCGCGCACCGATCGCGATGACGTTCGCGTCGTTGTGCTCGCGCGCAAGTTCCGCGGTCGCAACGTTCCAGACCAGCGCGGCGCGAATGCCCTGCACCTTGTTCGCCGCGACCTGCTCACCGTTGCCCGATCCACCGAAGACGATGCCGAGCGTCTCGATGCCGGCGGCCTGGTCGCGAACGACCGCCTGAGCGGCACGGATGCAGAACGCCGGGTAATCGTCGAGGGCGTCGTACTCGAGCGGGCCGTGGTCCACGACGTCGTGGCCCTGGTCGCTCAGGTGGTGCTGCAGGCGAGTGGAGAATTCCAGCCCCGCGTGATCGGTGGCGATATGGATGCGCATGGGCTCAATCCTAGGGACGGGCCGAATGGCGAACGGTCAGGGCGCGATACCGGATGCCGCGGGTTTGAATCCCGCGCGGACGTTCTCGCAGCACCCCGGCCGACACACGTCGAACCAGGGCCCGAGCTTCGTGACGTGCGGGCGTTCGGCCGTCGGGGTGCCCTTCAGGCGCTCCTCGATGAGGTCGACCAGGCCCGCAACGTACGCCGGGTCGACACCGGGGGTCGGGGTTCGAACGGCGGCGAGACCCGCCTCCGCCGCGGCCTCCATCGCCTCGGTGTCGAGATCCCAGAGCACCTCCATGTGGTCGCTGACGAAGCCGAGGGGAACGATCGCGACGGCTCGCGCGCCTTCTGCGGGCAGCCCCTCGATCACGTCGCACACATCCGGCTCGAGCCACGGCTGCGAGGGCGGACCCGACCGCGACTGGTAGACCAGCTGCCACGGAACATCCGCAGCATCCGGGATCTCTTCCGCGATCTGCGCCATCACGTACGCGGCGACCGCGAGGTGCTGCGTCTCGTAGGCGCCGCCTTCACCCCACTCCCGGTCGCGCGGGCCGGATCGCCGCGCGTCGTCCATCGGCACGCTGTGCGTGGAGAAGAGCACCCGGATCTCGCCCGGCGCGATGCCATCCGAGAGGAACCCGGCGACGGCTTCGCGCACTCCGGCGACGAACGGGGCGATGAAACCGGGGTGGTCGAAGAACTGGCGGATCTTGTCAATCGTCACCGTCCCGCCCAGACCGGTCTCGTCGAGCACGCGAGCGAAGTCCTCGCGGTACTGGCGGCAGCTCGAGAACGAGCTGTAGGCGCTCGTGGCGAGGGCGAGGAGTCTGCGGTGCCCCGCGGCATCCGCGGCCGTGACGGCCTCATCGAGGTACGGCGCCCAGTTGCGGTTGCCCCAGTAGATGGGCAGATCGATGCCTCGGCGGGCGAGTTCGGCCTCGAGCTTCACCTTCAGCTCACGGTTCTGAGCGTTGATCGGGCTGATCCCACCGAAGTGCCGGTAGTGATGGGCGACCTCTTCGAGTCGCTCGTCGGGGATGCCACGACCGCGCGTCACGTTTCGCAAGAACGGGATCACGTCGTCCTGGCCCTCGGGTCCGCCGAAGCTCGCCAGCAGGAGCGCGTCGTAGGCGACGGGCACTTCGACGTGTTCCGGCCCACCGGCGGCGGCCGGGGATGCGTAGAGGACGACGGGGTTCACATCTGCGGGAGTTGCGCTCACACCCTCCATCCTCCCACCGCCCCGGGCCCAGGGTGCCCGTTCGCCCGACCCTGCTCGCGTAACATCCCGGAAAACCTCGACGCCTACACTTACGGCGAGGAGGCACGATGACGTCTGTCTCGGAGTTGGATTCCGCGACGACCGCGCTGATAGACCGCGCGGTCGCCACGTTGAGAGGACGCCGGGTCGCCGTACTCACCGGCGCCGGAGTCTCGACGGACTCCGGAATCCCGGACTATCGCGGCAACGGCGCCCCCGTTCGCTCGCCCATGACGGCCCAGCAGTTCATGGCAGACGAGTCCTCGCGACGCCGCTACTGGCTCGGCGGTCACCTCGGCTGGCACGCGTTCTCGGGCGCTCAACCGAATGCCGGCCACGAAGCGATCGCCCGGCTCGAGGCAGACGAATTCGCCACGGGTGTCGTGACACAGAACGTCGACGGGCTGCACGTGCGAGCGGGCAGCGGCCGAGTCGTCGAGCTGCACGGCACAATGCGTCGCGTGTTCTGCACTCACTGCGGCCAGGTCTTCGACCGGCGCGACATCTCCGAACGCATCGAGATCGACAATCCCTGGGTCACGATGCCCGAGAACATCCCGCTCGGCCCCGACGGCGATGTCCTTCCCTCGTCGACGGATGGGTTCGTCGTTCCGGACTGCTCGGTGTGCGGCGGGCTCCTCAAGCCCGACGTGGTGTTCTTCGGCGAGTTCATCCCCGCCGAGAAGTTTCGCGAGGCCGAGCAACTGCTGAAGACCAGCCAGGCCCTGCTGATCGCGGGCTCATCGCTCGTCGTGAATTCGGGCATCCGTCTGGTGGAACGGGCGCGCAGGCGCAAACTTCCGGTGATCATCGTGAACCGCGGAGTCACCCGCGCCGACAACCGCGCGACCATCAAGATCGACGCCGGAACCAGCGAAGTCCTCGGCGCACTCGCCGCTGGACTCGCGGCAACCCGCTGACTCCTGCCCGTAGGCTCGGAGACGTGACCGATCTGATCCTCCTGCGCCATGGCGAGACGGACTGGAACCGCGAACGGCGCATCCAGGGTCTGAGCGACATCCCGCTGAACGAAACCGGCCGCGTGCAGGCTCGCGCGGCGGGAGAACTGCTCCGCATAGAACTCGCGGACGCCGGCCCCGTGGCGATCGTCTCGAGCGACCTGTCCCGGGCGATCGAGACGGCCGCGATCATCGCCGAAGCCCTCGGAGTGCCCGGTCCACGGGAGTATCCGGGGCTGCGTGAGCGGGGCTACGGTGAGGCCGAGGGTGCCCTTGTCGCCGAAGTGCCGACACTCTTCGGCTCCGCCGAGCGCGATCTGATTCCGGGAGCGGAATCCGCGGCCGATCTGCGCGCGCGAGCACTGCGAGCACTGGATGAGATCTCGACGGATGTCGAACGCGAGATGCCCGGGGCATCCATCATCGCGGTCGCGCATGGCGCACTCATCGCCGAGGTCGTGCGGGTGGCAAGCGACGGCGCGCTCCCGCGGCCGGGTGAACGCATCGCCAACGGTTACCCGTTCCGGTTCCAGCTCGAGGTCGGCGGCAGTCTCGGCAGCACGGGTATCCGCCTCGCGACGGATGACGCCGGCGCCTCACGCGACGGTTTCCCCAGCACGACCCGGGCCTGAGCTCGGATTGCCGCGAGCGCCGCTAGCCTGAACGCGGAGGACGCAGTGAGTGATTCTGTTGACCCGCGAGACGCTGCGGAAAACGCGACACCCCCAGGTGACGCGCCGAGCGAGCGTGGCCGTAGCCGTAGCCGCCGCGATTTTCTGCGAGCCGGCGGTATCGCCGCTGCCGGTTTGCTCGTGGGTGGCGCGGTCGGGGGCGCCGCCGGCGCCGCAATCGGCAGTTCGATGGCAAATCAAGACGAGTTCGGGGCGCTGGCGCCCCGAGAGGTCCCGGGTTTCGATCACGTCGTCGTCCTGATGGGCGAGAACCGTTCCTTCGATAACCTCCTGGGCTGGCTGTACACGCCCGACAACCTTCCGCCCGGCGAAACCTTCGAGGGCCTCGCGTTCGGCAACTATTCGAACCCCGACCCCGACGGGAATCGCGTCTCCGCGCACGTCTATGCCGGCCCGACGGACGTGATCATGGGCCAGCCGAATCCTGACCCGGGCGAGGCCTATCCGCACGTCAACACGCAACTCTTCGGCACCGTTGATCCCGCGAGTAATGCTGAACTCTGGCGGAACGAGATGGGCGCCCCCTTCAATGCGCCGAAAGACGGTGCGAAGCCCACCATGGACGGCTTCCTGAAGGACTATCACGTCAACTACGAAGAGCTTCACAAGGGCAAGAAGGCGACGCCGGACGAGGCCAATCAGATCATGGGCGGCTTCTCGCCCGAGATGCTGCCCGTCCTGTCGACGCTCGCGCGCGAGTTCGCCGTGTTCGACCACTGGTTCGCGGCCGTGCCCAGCCAGACCTACTGCAACCGCTCTTTCTTCCACGCTTCCACGTCCCACGGCTTTGTCACGAACCGCGGCGGGGGTGGCTACGAGAAGTGGCTGGATGCGGCGCCCCGAGACACGATCTTCAATCATCTCGATCGCGCGGGGATCAGCTGGAAGATCTACTTCGATGAGATGCAGCTCGTCTCGCTGACGGGCGTCATGCACGCGCCAGTGCTCGAGACGCACTGGCGTACCGAGCACTTCGCACATATGTCGGACTTCTATCAGGACGCGAAGAACGGCACCCTTCCGGCTTACGCGTTCATCGAGCCGCGCATGATCTATAACCACAACGACTTCCACCCGCCGTTCGGTGCACTCCGCAGTGGCGAGGTCGAGGGCACCGAGGTCGTCGATTCCGCGGTCTCGGATGTCCGCGCGGGTGAGGCTCTCGTCGCCAACGTGTACGACGCGATCAAGAAGAGCGCGACGCCGCAAGGCTCGAACGCCCTCAACACGCTTCTGCTCATCACGTTCGATGAGCACGGGGGCACCTACGATCACGTCTCGCCACCCGCGGCCACTCCCCCCGACGCGGACGCGCCGGAGGGCGAGATGGGATTTCGGTTCGATCGCCTCGGCGCGCGTGTGCCGGCGATCGCCGTGTCGGCTTACACCCGCTCGGGAACGATCGTCCATGACGAGATGCATCACGGGTCGGTGATTGCGACCCTCTGCCGATTGCACGGTCTCGAGCCTTTGACGCGTCGCGACGCGGGTGCCAATACCCTGTTCCCCGTCGTGAACCTCGAGGTGCCGCGCGATCCGAAGACCTGGCCCACCGTGCACCCCATGTACCTACCCCGGCAGATCGACGAAGAAGAGATCGAAGACCTCGCACACGGATCGCAGAGGGACAAACCGCTGAGCCCTCCCGGTAAGGGACTTCTCGGACTCCTGCTCGCCAAGTACGGCGACGGGTCGGAGCCGGAACCGCAGACATACGCCGACGCCTATCGGGTGGGTACGAAGCACGGCCTCGGACTCTTCTACCCGAAGATCACGTCCGGCGCGTAGGTCCGTACTGGCGCCCGTCTCATCAGCTCGCTCAGTGCCTCTCTGAGCCGCTGAGCAGGATGCGTAAAGTGGAGCGTCGGATTCGGGTAAAGTCACCGACTATGGGCAAGCTCGATCACGCCGACCTCGCGCTCCTCAGCGCGCTTGCAGACGACCCCCGGGCCACCGTGGTCGCATTGGCCGAGCGTCTGAGTCTGTCGCGCAATACCGTTCAGGCCCGGATGGCGAAGCTCGAGAAAGCGGGCGTGTTCCTCTCCTACGAGCGGACCATCGCCGCGCACACGATCGGGTACCCGCTGCAGGCGGCGATCTCGGTCATGCTGCGGCAGAAAGAGCTGCCCGAAATCGCACCGCAGCTCGTCGACATCCCCGAGATCATCCAGGCCTACGGGCTGAGCGGTCAGGTCGATCTGCTCGTGCACGTCGCGTGTCGCGACGCCCGTCACCTGTTCGAGGTGGATGCCCGCATCCTCGCCATCTCGGGTGTAGAGCGCACCGAGACGTCCCTGGTCATGGGTGAAGTCATCCCCTATCGGCTGCGCCCGCTCATGGACTTGGCACGACAGGAACGTTAGGCACCGGCACGATCGTCGACGGCGTTCCCAGCCGGACGAAGACCACACCCGCGACGATCAGCGCGCCGCCGATCACCTGGACGAATGTCGGCTGCTCGCCGAGCACGAGCCACGCGATGAGGATCGCGAAGAGCACCTCGGACAGGCCGACGAACGACGCGACGCGCGAGCCGATCTGCGTGACGGCAAGCACTCCCAGGCCGTACGCGAGCGTCGTGGCGATCAGGATGACCCACACCAGCGGCACATACCAGGGCACCGTCGCCCCACCCAGGACGACCTCGACGGGCGGCGCGGCGAACGGCAGCACGCCAACCAGCAAGAGTGCCCCCGACAGGAGAGAACCGACGACGAGTCCTGCCGCGGCGAGAACCAGCGGGGGCAGGCTGTCACCCGCACGCTCGCTGAGCAGGAAGTAGCCGCCGAGCGACACTGCCGCGCCCAGGGCGAAGAGAACACCGAGGGCGTCGAACGTCGCTCCCCCGATGTCGATCACGAAGACGAGTCCGACGATACTCACGGCCGAGCCCAGCAGCACGAGGCGGCCGGGCGCACGACGCGTTCGGATCCATGCGAGCCCGACCAGCAGAACCGGCGCCAGGTATTGCACGAGAAGTGCCACACCGACCGGCATCCTCTGGATGGCGGCGAGATAGAAAAGCTGGCACCCGGCGACACCGGTCGCCCCGAATCCCACGATGATGACCGCGTTGCGGCGCAGGATGCCCGGGTCACGACGAAGCGCCAGGATCAGGATCGGCAGCATCACCAGCGCTGCCCCACTCATCCGGACCGACGCCGCAGCTCCCGTCGACCACCCTGCCTCGATGAGCGGCTTGAGAAGTGGCCCGCTCGACGCGAACGCGAGGGCGGATGCGAGCCCGGTCACGATGCCGATGGCGCGGTGGTCCGAGCGCATCGTGGGGAGGGGGGCCGTCAGGCTCTGGACCATGTGCGTCCGTTCACACGAAAGGATGTCAGGAGTAAACCTGCCATACACTAATGACGAGGTTGACTGATGTTCTCAGACAATACCGTCAGGAGTCAACATGGTTTTTATCCATGACACGCGATCCGCTCTGCTTGCCACCGTGGACCTGGTGAACACGCACCCGAGCACCTCCAGCGAGGGCGAGGACGCTTTGACGACGGTTGCCGATCTCGACGAATTCTTGAGCGTCCACCCGTACACCGGAAGCATCCGGCACGACGAGGACGAGCTCGCCGAGATGCGCGAGATCCGTGGTCGGCTGCGCGCCCTCTGGGAGGTCGACCGTGAGGGTGCTGTACCCCTCGTCAACGCCATGCTGCACGATGGCGGCGCACTCCCCCGCCTGGTGATCCATAACGACTACGACTGGCACGTTCACGCCACGTCCGATGACGTTCCCCTCGCTACACGGATCCTGGTGGAAGCCGCGATGGCGTTCGTCGATGTCATCCGCTCAGACGAGTACGCGCGCGTTCGTGTGTGCGACGCGGATGACTGCGAGTCGGTCTACGTCGACATGTCCCGCAACGGCTCGAAGCGCTACTGCGACACCGGCAATTGCGGCAATCGCATGAACGTCATCGCGTACCGGAAGCGTCAGGCCGACCGAGAAAGCGCCTGATCGCTTGGGCCGCCACGGCCGGGGTCTCGTAGTGGATCAGGTGCCCGACATCAGGGATCTCGACGAGTTCAGCATCGGCGAAGAGCTTCACGAGGTGACGCTCGGCTTCGATCGGCGTGATGTCGTCGCGCTCGGCCGCGATCAGCAACGTCGGTTGCACGATGCGGGCGGCGAACTCCGACACGTCGTGCGACACCGAGGTCACGAACGCTTCGCGCAGCATGTCGCGATCGGCGAACCGCGAGAAGTACGTGTCGTGCTGGTCATGGATGAACGCGCGCAGCTCGGGGTCCTTCGTCTTCGCCATCGAGACGCTCATGACGCGCACGATGACCTTGTTGCGCAGGAGGGCGTCACCCAAACGCGCGGGAAGGCGCGCACCGGCCCAGTAATAGAAGATCGCAAGCCGCGTCAGAACGCCGCGCGGACCCTCGAGCGCCGGGGCACCGATGGGGTTCACCAGGATGACGCGAGGGGCAGGCATCCCCTCGGCAACAGCCGCCGACACGACGATCGAGCCGAACGAATGGCCGAGAATGACCGCGCCGGGTGCGACCGCAGCGACGAACTCGCGCAGCCACCCGACGTAGGCGGCGAGATCGTGCGTCACTCCCGGGAGGGGCGGCGTCTCGCCGAAGCCCGGCAGGTCGGGCGAGATCACGCGAACCCCCGGCAGGTGCGCGACGACGGGCTCGAGGCCGTGGTGTTCGCCGCGAAAGCCGTGCACCGCGATCAGGGTGGTGTCGGCATCCGTCGGACCGTATTCCCAGTAGGCCGTGACGCCGCCACCCGCTTCCACCTCGCGCCGGACGACGGGAGTTGCGGCCAGAAGTTCGGCATAGGACTGGGGAGCGCTCACCCTGCGAGTCTACGGATGCCTCGCGTCACTACCGGCGTGCTGTCCGGTCCGCCGCGGTGAGCCTGGCGCGCGATGTCGGTGCGGGGCCATAACGTGTTGACATGTCGCAGGTCCTTCCCGAGCCGCTCTTCGGCGACGACTTCTTCGCACCCGCTGCGCCGCGCTGGTCGACCATCCTGGGCGTGTTCGATCTCGAGACGACGGGCGTGGATGTCGAGACCGACCGCATCGTCACCGCCCACGTCGGCGTTCTGGATGCCAGTGGCACAGTGACGCGCCAGCGATCGTGGATGGCCGACCCGGGCATCGAGATTCCCGAGGGCGCGACGGCCGTGCACGGCATAACGACCGCTTTCGCCCGGGCGAACGGGCTTCCCGCGCCGCAGGTCGTCGCCGAGATCGTGACCGAGCTGCGGGCGATCTTCGCCGCCGGCATCCCGGTTGTGGCCTACAACGCGCCCTACGACTTCTCTCTTCTGAAGTACGAGGCCCTCCGCAACGGCATCGAACCGATCCTCGCGCCATCCCCCGTGATCGACCCCCTCGTCGTCGACAAGACGTTCGACCGGTACCGGCGCGGCAAGCGCACCCTCGACGCGGTCGCCGCCCACTACGACGTGCTGCTCGAGGCGGCGCACACGGCTGCTGATGACGCGGTCGCCGCCGGCCGTGTGGCGCAGGCCATCGCCGCCCGCTACGCCGACCGACTCCCCCTCAGCGAACACGAGATGCACACGCGCCAGATCTCATGGGCACGCGCTCAGGCCGAGAGCCTGACCGAGTACTTCATCAAGGTCGGTCGTCTCGAGCCGAGCGAGGCCCTCGACGGCGCGTGGCCGATCCGCTGACTCAGGCCACCCGGCAGATGATCTCGCCGTGCAGTACGGAAAACCATCCGTCATCGCTCGCCGCCCATTCCCGCCAGGCGGCGCTGATCTCGGCGAGTTCTCGTTCGGTCGCGAGAGACAAACCGACAAGCTGCTCGGAGATCGCCGAATCGACGATTCGATCCGCCCACATGTGTCCCCACCAGACGCGCTCCTCCGGGTTCGAGTAGCACCATGTGCTGGAGGTCGCGACGACATCGGTCAAGCCACTTGAATGCGCCCACGAGAGAAGACGACGCCCGGCATCGGGTTCGCCACCGTTATGCGCGGCCACGGATCGGTAGAGGTCCAGCCACTTGTCGAGCTGCGGATTTTCCGGCCACCACCGGAATCCCCCATAGTCGCTGTCTCGAAGGGCAACAATCCCGCCGGGCCGCGTCACGCGCGCCATCTCGCGCAGCGCCTGAACCGGGTCGTCAACGTGCTGCAGCACCTGGTGGGCGTGCGCCACATCGAACGTATCGTCGCCGAACGGGAGCGCATGAACGTCTCCGACCCGGAAGTCGATGTTCGTCGCGCCACGCTCGGCCGCCGTCGCGCACGTGAGCTCCAGTGCCTCCGGCCCGATCTCCGTCGCGGTGACACTCGCAACAATGTTCGCGAAATCGACCGTGATGGTTCCCGCGCCCGCTCCGACATCGAGCAGCCGATCGCCGGCGCCCAACAGGGGAAGCAGATGTGCGGCGGAGTTCTCGGCGGTGCGCGAACGGTGTGATCGCAAAACAGCTTCGTGGTATCCGTGCGTGTATTTTGCCACGGTGCCTCCTTCGATCGACGGGCTCCTGCTAAGAGCGTGTGCGATGCTTCCTCACCGCGGAAGTCCGTAGTCTTCCTAGGAGCCCCGCACCCACCCGCGGGCGAGTACCCAGGAGATCTACATGCCCCACCCGCTCGGCGAATTTCTTCGCGCACGTAGAGCGGATGTCCGCCTGGGAGCCCAGCCCAGCGACGGCAACGCCAGACGCCGCGTCAGCGGACTCCGCCGCGAAGAGGTCTCGGTAGCAGCCGGGATCAGCGTGGACTACTACACGCGGCTGGAGCAGGGTCGGGAAGCGCATCCCAGCGACGCAGTTTTGAACGCGCTCGCGCGGGCACTCCACCTGACGCCCGACGCCACGCTGCACCTCTTTCGCCTCCGTGAGACCAGTCCTACCGAGCATCCCCGCGCGGTTCGTGACGAAAACCTGCTCATCGCGCGCATGACTGCCCTCGTCGATGCGGTGAGGCCCAACCCCGCATACGTGTTGGACCGGCTGAGCAATATGGTGGCGGCGAACGAGGACGGACTCGCACTCTTCGAGGGATTCGCCGACCTCACCCCATACGAACGAAACACCTGTCGATATCTGCTCCTCGACAGCAGAGCACGGAAGATCTTCGTCGAGTGGGAAGAGATCGCCCGCGGCTCCGTAGCCCACCTGCGTGCGGCAAACGCGGACAACTTAGACGATCCCTCGCTACGCGAACTCGTCTTCGAGCTGCGCGGACGGAGTGCGCAGTTCGAAGAATGGTGGAGCGGGCACATCGTGGAGCAGCGGCGCACGGCCGTCAGGAACATTCGTGTCGGAAACGCCGATATCGTTGCTCGGCGCTACGAAATTCTCCACCTTCCCGAAGACGGACTGCGGATGACGCTATGGCTACCCGCCGCCGAAGTTGGGGACGATGGTTGACGTGGCGCCTCATGCCCTCGTCCATGCCGGTCGCGGGCAACGCGAAAGGCCCCGCCGAAGCGAGGCCTTCCGTGAACGTCTGAAGGACGTCGAAGTTACTTGGAGCCGAAGCCCTTGAAGCGCTGGTTGAACTTCTCGACACGGCCGGCCGAGTCCATGATGCGCTGCTTGCCCGTGTAGAACGGGTGCGAAGCCGACGAGATCTCGACGTCGATGACCGGGTACTCGACACCGTCGAGCTCGATCGTCTTGGCGCTCGACACCGTCGAGCGGGTCAGGAAGGTCTCGCCCGAGGCGAGGTCGCGGAAGACGACGGCCTGATAGTCGGGGTGGATTGCAGTCTTCATGGGGTGTTCCTTGCGGCGATTGCGGAAGAAGAAGTCTCTGGTGCGCCGATCCTGCGCTGGCACCGAGCACCGATCTTATCAGAGATGGGTGGACCGAGCGGCCTCAGCCCGTGGCGCGGGCCGTGTAGCGACCCTCGTCGAAGCGCAGGGCGATAGACAGACCGAACGCTTCGGTCAGATTCTCGGCGGTGAGTGCTTCCTCAAGTGGGCCCGACGCGACCGCCGATCCATCCCTCATCAGCAACACATGGGTGAACCCGACCGGGATCTCTTCGACGTGGTGCGTCACCATGACCATGGCGGGCGTCGTCGGCGCCTGGGCATAACCGCCGAGCAGGGTCAGAAGCTCCTCACGAGCGCCGAGGTCGAGGCTTGCGGTCGGCTCATCCAGCAGCAGCAACTCGGGGTCGGTCATGACGGCCCGTGCGATCTGCACCCGCTTCTGCTCGCCGTCCGAGAGCGTGCCGAACGTGCGGTCCGCGAGGTGATCGAGGTTCCACTCGGCGAGCACGCGCAGGGCACGACGCTCGTCGATGTCTTCGTAGTCCTCACGCCACCGGCCGAGGACGGCGAAAGCAGCGGTCATGACGGCATCGAGCACACGCTCGTCCGCGGGCATCCGACGCGCCATCGCCGACGACGCGAAACCGATGCGCGGGCGCAGCTCGAAGACATCCGTCCGCCCGAGGCGTTCGCCCAAAACGTGGACCTCACCGCTCGTGGGGTACATGACGGTGTCGGCGAGCTGGAGCAGCGTCGTCTTGCCTGCACCGTTAGGACCGAGGATCACCCACCGCTGGTCGTCTTCGACGCTCCAGTTCAGGTGATCGACAATGTCGCGACCGTCTCGGCGTACGACCACATCATGGAACTGCAGGACCCCGGCCATTGCCCCAGCCTATCGGGCCATCCGCCCGCTAACGGGCAGCGACCTACCCCGCCACCACGCGCGCATAGAGGTCGTGGGTCTCGGCCGCGATGCGGTCCCAGCTGAACGATGCGGCGGCTCGTTCGCGTCCCGCGCGCCCGTACTCGGCGGCTCGGGCCGGATCGCTGACGACCTCGGTCAGCACATTCGCGAGATCGCGCACGTACCGGTCGGGGTCAACCGGTGTACCCGAACCATCCTGCAGTTGTTCGATCGGGACGAGTCGACCCGTGACCCCGTCGTCGACGACCTCGGGGATGCCGCCCGTCGCGGTGCCGACCACGGCCGCACCGCAGGCCATGGCTTCCAGGTTCACGATCCCGAGGGGTTCGTACACGGACGGGCATACGAAAGTCGTCGCGGCGCTCAGCAGCGCCCGCAGCTCGCGTCGAGACAGCACCCGGTCGATCCAGACGACGCCGCCGCGTTCCTGCTGCAGACCCCGGACGGCGGACTCGACCTCGGCGAGGATTTCGGGGGTGTCGGGCGCGCCGGCGCACAACACCAGCTGGACGTCGGGCGACAGCAGGGCGGCAGCACGAAGCAGGTACGGCAGCCCCTTCTGCCGGGTGATGCGCCCGACGAAGACGACCGACGGACGGTCGGGGTCCAGCCCCAGGCCGCGCGCGAGGTCCGGGTCATCGAGCGGGGCCCATTCGTCGACATCGATACCGTTGTAGATGACGTGCACCTTGTCGGGATCCAGGGACGGATAACTGCGCAGGATGTCCGTGCGCATGCCCCCGCTCACCGCGATCACCGCGGCGGCCGACTCGTAGGCCGTCTTCTCGATCCAACTCGACACCGCGTACCCGCCGCCGAGTTGCTCCGCCTTCCAAGGGCGAAGTGGCTCGAGGCTGTGCGCCGACACGATGTGCGGGATTCCGTGCAACAACGACGCCGTGTGGCCCGCGAAGTTGGCGTACCAGGTGTGCGAGTGGACGACATCTGCGCCCGCGACATCCCCGACGATCTCGAGATCCACGCCCAGCGTCTGCACGGCGGGGTTCGCCGAAGCGAGTTCACCGGGAACGGCATATGACGTCGTACCCGCTTCGTCACGGGGCGCGCCGAATGCTCGGACCCGCACGTCCATACGGGTCCGGAGCGCTCGCACGAGCTCGGTGACATGAACACCGGCACCTCCGTATACCTCAGGCGGATACTCCTTGGTGACGATGTCGACGCGCATGCTTGCAACGCTAGTCGTCGTCGGAAGTGGGGCATAGTCTGTCGGCATGGCTACACCGCCGAAGGTATTCGGAATCATCCTCGCCGGCGGCGAGGGCAAGCGCTTGATGCCACTGACGGCAGACCGAGCAAAGCCCGCGGTGCCCTTCGGGGGGCAGTATCGCTTGATCGACTTTGCGATCTCGAATCTCATAAATTCGGGGCTGCGACAGCTCGTCGTGCTCACCCAGTACAAGTCGCACAGCCTCGACCGCCATATCTCGCAGACGTGGCGCATGTCGACGATGCTCGACTCGTACGTGACCTCGGTGCCAGCGCAGCAGCGACTGGGTAAGCGATGGTTCTCGGGATCGGCCGATGCGATCCTGCAGAGCATGAACCTGATCAACGACGAGAAGCCGGACATCGTCGTCGTGATCGGCGCTGACCACGTCTATCGCATGGACTTCCGGCAGATGCTCGAGGCCCACATCGAATCGGGCGCGCGCGCGACGGTCGCGGGAATCCGCCAGCCGATCTCGCTCGCCAACCAGTTCGGTGTCATCGACGTCGACAAGGCGGACCCGACCCGCATCCGGGACTTCCTCGAAAAGCCCCAGAGCCCCGAGGGTCTCGCGGATGCACCCCACGAGGTTCTCGCCTCGATGGGCAACTACATCTTCGATGCGGATGCCCTCATCGAGGCCGTCGAGGCAGACGGCGAGCTCGCGACGTCCAACCACGACATGGGCGGCGACATCGTTCCCTACTTCGTCGGACGTGGCGAGGCCGGCGTCTACGACATGAAGCGCAACGACGTGCCCGGGTCGACCGACCGCGATCGCGCCTACTGGCGCGATGTGGGGACGATCGATTCGTTCTTCGACGCGCACATGGACCTGATCTCGACGCTTCCGATCTTCAACCTGTACAACACGGACTGGCCCATCCACTCGCAGACGGTCAACTCGCCGCCCGCGAAGTTCGTGCGGGACTCCGTCGGACGCATCGGCAACGCGATCGACTCGATCGTTTCGCTCGGATCCGTGCTCTCGGGCACGCATCTGGAGCGGAGCGTCGTCGGACCGTGGGCCCTCGCGGGCGGTGGGTCGACGATCACCGACTCGGTGCTCTTCGACTACGTCCGGGTCGGCTCGGGCGCTCGCATCCATCGCGCGATCCTCGACAAGAACGTCGAACTCGCGCCCGGGGCGACCGTCGGAGTCGATCGCGAACGGGACCTCGCCCGCGGTTTCACGGTGACGGATTCCGGACTCACGGTCGTCGGCAAGAACGTTCGCGTCGACCCCTGAACTCGGCCCTATGACCACGGGGCTGCGCGGCGGCGCGGGTGCGCCGCGCTAGCCTCGGGGGGTGAATTCCGACGCCCCCCGCCTGCTCGTCGTCCTGGACGCCGATTCCACGCTGATCCGCAACGAAGTCATCGAGTTACTCGCTGACGAGGCGGGTCGCGGACCCGAGGTCGCCGCCGCGACGGAGGCCGCGATGCGCGGCGAGGTCGACTTCGCCGAGAGTCTGCGTACTCGCGTTGCCGTCCTGGCCGGGGTCCCGGTTTCGGCCTTCGCTCGTGTGATCGCTCGCATCGAACCAACTCCCGGCGTTCGTGAGCTGATCACCGCCGTGCACGAGCGCGGAGGTCTGGTAGGGGTCGTATCCGGAGGCTTCCACGAGATCCTCGACACGGTGGCGCCCGCGCTCGGCGTCGACATGTGGCAGGCGAACCGTCTGGTGCAGGCGAACGGGATGCTGACGGGCACGGTCGACGGCGCCATCGTCGACAGTGAGGCGAAGGCCGACAGATTGCGGGAATGGGCCACGCAATACGGCGTTCCGCGCGCACGCACGATCGCGATCGGTGATGGCGCGAACGACCTGACGATGCTCGCCGTAGCCGGGCTCGGACTGGCGTTCAACGCCAAGCCGGCCGTTCGGGCCGCCGCACCGCTCGTGGTCGGTCGCGTGGACCTTCGCGAGGTCATACCGCTGCTCCCCCGCTAGCCGCGCCCCTCGCTAGTAGTACTTGGTTAGGTGGGTCCGGCGCGTTGGCAGTAGGGGCAGCAGCTGAGGAGGCGGGTGACCGCGGTTTGGAGTTCGCGGAGGATGCCGTAGAAGCTCAGGCTGCCCCTCGGGCTTTTGGGTCGGTGGCCAATCGTTGGAGGGTGATGAACAGGTGCGCGGCGGTGACGAGGGTGACGTGGTGGTGCCATCCCAGCCAGGTGCGGCCTTCGAAGTGGTCCAGGCCGAGGCCGTGTTTGAGTTCGCGGTAGTCGTGCTCGATGCGCCACCGGACCTTCCCGAGCCGGACCAGCTCTGAGGTCGGCGTGTCGGGCGGGAGGGTGGAGAGCCAGTAGTCGGTGGGTTCTGCGGCGTCCTCGGCCCATTCGATGAGGAGCCAGCACTCGGGCAATGATCCGTCCGGCTCACGGGGCAGGTTCCGGTTCGCGGGGCGGACCCGGCGGGCGGCGAATCGGCTGGTCATGGTGCCTTTGGAGCCCTGCCGCCACGACACCTGCTCGAACGCGTCGGCGGGGAGGTCCTCGGCGTATGTCTTCGCTTGCACCGGCGCGGTCTGGTAGCTGGCCGTCGTGAACGGGTGTCCTCGCTTTCCGGTCCGCTCGGGCATCTCGAAACGGGCGGCAGCGTCGTGCACGCTCGTGGAGGACTTCACCTGCACCACATACGGGATGCCCCTGTCGGTGAGTGCGGTGCGGAAGTATCCGATCTCTCCGTAGCCGGCGTCACCGACCATCACGGGCGGCACCAGACCCCAGGTCGCGGCCTCGTCGATCATCTCCAGTGCGAGTTCCCACTTCGGTCGGTGCCGGACGGTATCGGGGATCTGCGCCTTGACCCGGCGGGCAGTGACCAGCTCGGCGTGCTCGTTCGTTTCCGAGCAGGTGTCGTCCCACGCCTCGGGGAGGAAAAGCCGCCACCCCAGCGGACAGGACGCCTGATCAGTGACCGCGTGGATCGAGACGCCGATCTGCACGTTCCCGACCTTCCCCAGCGTCCCCGAATACTGCCTGGCGACCCCGGGTGAAGCCGGGCCGTCCTTGACGAACCCGGTGTCATCGACCACCCACGCCTCCGGCTCAATGACCGCGACCGCCTTGCGGGCGAGCTGCCGGCGGACCGGCTCGACAGGCCACGGCGACGAGGACACGAACTGCTGCAACTGCTGGTAATCGATCCCGAGACGGTCTCCCATCGGCTGCATCGACTTCCGGCGGCCCTCAAGCATCAGCCCCTGCAGATACAGGCCACCCTTCGCCCGCTGATCCTTCCGCTGAAGCGACGCGAATACCTCGCCGACGAACTCGTCCAACCCCGCCCGCACCCGCGCTATCTCATCTGCCCGCACGCCGCGAGGTTAACAGCCATCCCGACCATTAACAAGCACCTAACCAAGTACTACTAGCCGCCTCCCTCGCAATGTCGGAGGTCGTCCATAGAGTATCGAATATGACTTCGAATCAGACCGTGGACGTGGGGGCGCTCGACGACGTCTCCCTCCTCGGTCTGGTCGAGGGAATCGTGGCACTGCGCAAGCAAGCCGCACAGGTGCACGCGGCCGAGGTTCGGTTGCTTGCGAAAGCGGGCGAGCTCGCGGCATCCCGTTCGGCGGTGTTGCGTTCCGATGCGCGGGAGCGTGAGATGCACCTCCGCTCGATCGCAGCAGAACTCGCGCTCGCGGTCCGCGCGTCCGACCGGACGGTTCAACGGCAGATCAACGACGCCGGGGTGCTCGCTGACGGGTTCACCCCGGTGCTCGAGGCGCTCGAAGAGGGGCGGATCTTCGTGGGCCACGCGCGCGTGATCGTCGACGCGGGTACCCCGATCCTGGACGCCGAGGCCCGCCTCGCTTTTGCCGTCGAGGCCGTGGCGCGAGCCGAGAATCTCTCGCCGTCTCGCTTGCGCCCTGCCGTTGAGGCTCTCGCCGAACGCCTCCAACCCCGCACCGTCACCGAACGACACCGAGATGCGCGCGCCGACCGTGCGGTCACCGTCACCGACCGGCCCGACGGGATGGGCGAACTCATCTACACCGGGCCCGCCACCCTCGTCCACGGCATCTACGACCGGTTGACGCAGCAGGCGCGAGCGGTCCGCACAGCGAGCGCCGCAGCCGAGCCGGGTGCGTCATTCGGGCCCGCCGCCGTGGCGGCGGATGGCACGGGTGCTGGTGCTGGTGCTGGTGCTGGTGCTGGTGCTGGTGCTGGTGCTGGTGCGGAAGATGATGGGGGTGACTCTGATTGCGGCCCGGAGTTGACCCCCGACCCGCGCACGATCGACCAACTCCGGGCCGACATCTTCGCCGACATGCTCCTCACCAGCGCACCGCAAGACGACCCCACCACCGACACCGCCACCGACCCGTCACTCGGCTTCGGCGGGCTCGGCGCCATCCGCGCGATCGTGCACGTCACCGTCCCCGCATTGGCACTTGCGGGTCTCAGCGACGAACCGGCCGAACTCGTCGGACGCGCCCCGATCGACATCGATACGGCCCGGTGCCTGGCCGGTCGCGCATCCGGGTGGGACCGGGTACTCAGCGACCCCATCACCGGCGGAATACTCGCCGTCGACCGCTACACCCCGGGCGCCGACCTCAAACGCTTCCTCCGAGCCCGCGACGAACACTGCCGATTCCCCGGATGCCGCCAACCCGTCCACCGCTGCGACATCGACCACGGCCACGACTGGGCACTCGGCGGAACGACATGTGTTCACAATCTTCACCACCTCTGCCGCCGCCACCACTCCCTCAAACACGCCACCCCCTGGCAGGTACGAAACCTCGGCGGCGGGGTCCTCGAATGGACCAGCCCCACCGGCCAGATCTACATCGACGACCCACCCTCCCGCGTCCGCTTCACCCCCACCGGGCCCCCACCACCCTTCTAGAACCACCCCACCCGTGGCACGAGCACGGCCGTCGAGCGAGCACGGCCGTGCCCGTGTCAGGAGCACGGCCGTTGAGCGAGCATGGCCGTTGCGGAGCGCGGCCGTTGCGCGAGCGCGCGCCAAGGCACCGCGGCCGTCGAGCGAGCACGGCCGTGCCCGTGTCAGGAGCACGGCCGTTGAGCGAGCATGGCCGTTGCGGAGCACGGCCGTTGCGCGAGCGCGCGCCAAGGCACCGCGGCCGTCGAGCGAGCACAGCAAGACGAAACGATGAACGCATGCCACCGCACGCAACCCGCACACACGTTTCGACTCGTCACTGCGCCCCTCACTCAACGACCCAGCCAGCCCGCCGAACTGTCAAGAACTGCTGCATCCGCCGCCCAGATGGAGCGTTCTGCGACAGCTCGATCGCGCACCGCAGGCGCACTCGCCACCGGAGGGCGATCTCGTACATCCGCTCACCGCCTCGCACCCCAACCGCTCAGCGCGAGCGCCTAGAGTCACAGGCATGAGCGACGTCATCATCACCGTCCGCGGCGAACACGAAACCCGAATCGCCCCCGAAGAAGGGGTCGTCCACCTCAGCGTCCGCTGCGATGGATCCGAGCGCGGCCCGGTCGTCGAACGCATCGCCGCCATCGCCGCACCGCTGCGCGAAGAGCTCGCCGCACGCCAAGCATCCGGCGAGGTGAGCGAATGGTCGAGCCAGCGCGCGAGCGTCTGGGCCGAACGTCCCTGGAACAACGAGGGCAAGCAACTCCCCCTCGTCCACCACGCGAGTGTCGAGGTCGTCGCCACCTTCACCGACTTCGCCGCCCTGTCCTGGTGGGTGTCGGCCGTCGCCGAACGCGACGGCGTCCAGGTCGGCGGCGTCACCTGGCAACTGACATCCGCAACCCGCCGCACCGTCGAGGCCGAGGTCGCCGCCCACGCGGTCCAGACCGCCGTCTCGCGCGCCAGCGCCTACGCCAACGCCATCGGCCACGCCTCCGTCACCCCGCTCGAGATCGCCGACATCGGCCTGCTCGGACACCCCGAAGCCGACCCCGGCCCGCGCATGATGCGCGCCATGGCCTCGGATGCTTCGCCCACCCTCGACTTCCAGCCCCAGGGCATCACGGTGACCGCCGGCGTCGAGGCCCGGTTCGCCGCACGCTGAGGCCGACCATCCACTCGAGCCGTCACAAAACGCTCGATTCTCTGCTCAGATGCAGCGTTCTTTGACAGGTCGGTACCGCAAATCCGGCCGATGACGGTGGCTAGGGTGAAGATCATGAGTGCAGCTGCAGAGACCGTGACGCCACGGCCCGGCATCGCCGAACGCCTGAGCCGCATGATCCAGCTCGAGACCGTCAGCGCCGAGCTCGACCACCGAGGACCCCAGGCATTCGAAGACTTCGTCGCCCTACTCGCCGAGCTGTACCCCCTGATCCACGAACGCCTCGAACTCGAGCGCATCACCGACTTCGGCCTGCTCTTCCGCTGGCCCGGCGCGCCAACGAGCAACCCGAAGCATCCGGTCGTCCTGATGGCGCACTACGACGTCGTCCCCGTCGACCCGACCGACGCCTGGACCTACCCACCCTTCGCAGGACGCATAGCGGATGGTTCGGTCTACGGCCGCGGCACGCTCGACGACAAGGGGCCCCTGATCGTCACGCTCGAGGCCGTCGAGAACCTCCTGACCACGGGCTTCGCCCCGGCGCGCGACGTCTACATCTCGCTCGGCGGCAACGAAGAGACCTTCGGCAACGCCGCAGAAACGATCGCAAGAACCCTCCGCGACCGTGGCATCATCCCCTGGCTCGTGCTCGACGAGGGCGGCGCGGTCGTCGACGCACCCCTGCCGTTCGTCGCGGGCACGGCGGCGATGGTCGGCGTCGGCGAGAAGGGCATCGCGACCCTCCGCCTGACGGCACGGGGCGACGGGGGCCACGCATCCGCTCCCCCGACTCTCACGGCGGTCGGCCGGGTCGCCCGTGCCGTCGACCGGCTCACGCCCCGCACGTTCCCGGCCCGCACGCCGCGCGCAATCGCCCGGATGCTCGGACTCTTCGCCGACGGCACGCCCCAGCCTGCTCGCACCCTGCTGCGCACCCTCGCCACTGTGCGGCCCCTCACCGCGCAGGTCTTCGCAGCGCTCGGCGGCGAACCCGCGGCGCTCGTCCGCACGACCATCGCCGCGACGATGCAAGAGGGCGGAACCGCCGCGAACGTGCTGCCTTCACAGGCATCCGTCACGCTCAACCTGCGGATCGCTCTCGGCTCGACCGTCGCCGCGACCGTGCGCCGCGTCCGCCGCCGCACCCACGACCCGCTCATCACGGTCGAAGTCGTCGAGGGCAGCGAACCGTCGCCCGAATCTCCGACCGACAACGCGCAGTTCGCCCTCATCACAGAGGCCGTCGCGGCGTCGCACCCCGAGGCTCGGACCGTCCCCTACGTGATGATGGCCGCGACCGACTCGCGACACTTCCACCGCTTCGCGCCCGCTGTGTACCGCTTTGCGCCGCTGGCGATGTCGTCCGCCCAGCGAGCCTCGATCCACGGCGTCGACGAGAGCGTCGAAATCGCCGAACTCGAACGCGGCGAACTGTTCCACCGCACGCTCCTGCAGCGGTTACAGTGATCGCACCCCAACAGAGAGATCGACGATGAACCCTCGTGCCGGAGCCCTGGGCGCCCTCGCCAGCGTGGTCGGATTCCTCGCTTTCGTCGAGTTCACGAGCGGGATTCTGCAGGGGTATTACACCCCGATGCTCACCGACATCGCGCGCAACCTCGACATCCACGACGCCGACGTCAACTGGCTCGAGGGCTCGCAACTGATGCTCTCGGCGTTGGTCGTCCCGGCACTCGCGAAGCTCGGCGACATGGTCGGACACAAGCGGATGCTTCTGGTGTCGACCGCCGTCACGGCCGCCGCATCCCTCGTCCTCCCCTTCACCGATTCGTTCGCGATCTTCCTCGCGGCGTGGGCGCTGCAGGGGTTCTATGTCGTCTGGCTGCCGCTCGAGATCGCGCTGATCTGGTCGCGCTCGCGGTCGATGCCCGGCCGTGCCGTGCTGACCGCGCGGGCCGCGGGGCTGCTGGTCGCGGCCCTCGAGCTGGGCGCGATCAGCGGCGCCCTCATCGGCGGGGCGCTCGTCGATTCGCTACCGCTGACCGTCGTGTTGCTGATCCCGGCCATCGCGGTCGTGATCTGCTTCTTCGTCATCCTCTTCGGGGTCAAAGAATCGCCCGAACCGGTCGGCGGGCGCTTCGACACCGTCGGCCTCGTCCTGATCTCGTTCGCCCTGATCGCGTTCACGGGCGGCCTCAGCTTCTTGCGGCTGAACGGGGTCGGCGATGTGCTCTCGTGGGGACTCGTCGCCCTCGGCATCCTGCTCGTCATCCCGTTCGCGCTGTGGGAGCTTCGCCACGACGATCCCCTGATCGATGTGCGCATGTTCCGCTCCCCCGCGCTCGGCCCGGTTTTTCTCACCGCCGGGCTGTTCGGTGTCAGCGTGCTCGGCGCGCAGGCCCCCCTGTCGACCTTCGCGCGCACCGACCCCGAGGTCTACGGTTACGGGCTCGGCACCGCGGGCTTCACGACCTCGCTCATCATCGGCGTGTACCTGATCGCGATGATCGTCGGCGCTCTGCTGTTCTCACCCATCGCGCGCAAGATCACGCCGCGGCTGACATTGATGGGCGCGTCGACCCTGGTGGGCATCGGATTCCTGATGTTCCTCCCGTTCCACGACACGTACGCGCAGGTGATCACGAACATGGTGATCGTCGGGTTCGGATCGGGGGCGCTGGTCGCCGCACTGCCCGCAGCCGCGGCATCCGCTGCTCCGCCCACGCAGACGGGTGTCGCGACCGGGCTGACCAACTCGGTCAAGACCGTCGGCGGCGCGATCGCGTCGTGCGTCTTCGGGATCGCGCTGATCCAGGGTGCAACGGGCGCGGCGGGCGCCGCCGAGGGCACCGCGGGATCGTTCGCGGGTTACGTCACCGTGTGGGTGGTCTGCGGTGTGACCGCCCTGGCGGCCGCGGTGCTGCTGGCGTTCGTGCCGAAGCAGGCGTTCACGGACCGTGCGGTGGCCGAGGCCGAGGCGTAGCCCGCTTAGCGCGTTTCGACTCGTCGCTTCGCTCCTCGCTCAACGAGCGTCGGCCCGGTCGTTGAGCGAGCGTACCCCGGTCGTTGAGCGAGCGCAGCGAGACGAAACGCACGCTCCGCTCACGACGTATCAGTCGCCGAGGCGGTTCTTCGTGCGCATCGCGCGTTCGGCCTCGCGCTTGTCCTGACGCTCGCGCAGAGTCTGGCGCTTGTCGAACTCGCGCTTACCCTTGGCCACGGCGATCTCGACCTTGGCGCGGCCATCCGAGAAGTACAGCTTCAGCGGCACGAGCGTGTATCCGCCGGCCGACACGGCGTGCGAGAGCTTGACGATCTCGTCGCGGTGCAAGAGCAGCTTGCGAACGCGCTTGGTGGCATGGTTGGTCCAGTGCCCCTGCGAGTACTCGGGGATGTGCACGGCATCGAGCCAGGCTTCGTTGCCATCGATGTAGGCGTAGCCGTCCGAGAGGTTGGCGCGGCCCATCCGCAGCGACTTGACCTCGGTGCCCGTGAGCACCAGCCCCGCCTCGTACGTCTTCTCGATCGAGTACTCATGGCGCGCGCGACGGTTGGTCGCGACGACCTTCTCCCCGCGTTCCTTGACCATGGTGTTCCCCGCTGACGTTACTGAACGGACGTTGCCGTACTGCCCGAGTGGCAGCCGGTCAGTCTATCAGCCGCCCGGTCCCTGAGTTCCCGCAGCCGCCCGGTCCCTGAGCTTGTCGAAGGGACCCGACACCGCCCGAGCGTTACGCGCGCAGCCAGCGACGGATGGCGAATCCCGCCGACAGCGCGGCCAGCACGACGCCGAGCGCGATGATCACCGGGATCACGACCCACAGTTCGCCCGCACCCACCCACGTGGTGATGAACGTCACGCGATCGCGCAGGTATCCGTCAACGCCGAACGTGATGCCCGCCCAGATCGCGACGCTGGCCAGACCCGAGCCGAGCAGAGCTGCCAGCACGCCCTCCAGAATGAAGGGCGTCTGGATGAAGCGGTTGGATGCTCCCACCAGCCGCATGATGCCGAGCTCTCGCCGTCGAGCGTAGGCCGACAGGCGAATCGTCGTCGCGATCAACAGCACCGCCGCGACGAGCATGAGCCCGGCGATGCCGACCGCGATATACGTTGCGACCGTCAGTGCCTGGAACAGAGGCTCGAGATACTGCAACTGATCTTGCACTTGCTCGACGCCCTGCATCCCGCTAAACCGCTCGACGATGACGGCCGACTGTGAGGGATCGACGAGGTTGACATAGAACGCCTGGTTCACCTGATCGGGGGTGATGACATCGGCGTACTCCGGGCCCAACTGCTCGATCGTGGCCTGATATGCCTCGTCACGATTCTCGAAGCGGGTGTCGCGAATGAGGGGCTGCAGAGCAGGCGAGACGAGCGCCTCAGCGACGGCATCGACCTGTTCCTGCGTCGCTTCGCCCTCGGCGCATGTCGCGCCGGTCGAGATCGACGTGCACATGTAGACGGCAACCTGGGCACGCTCGGCCCAGAAGTCCTTCATCGTGCCGATCTGCATCTGCATCAGCATCGCGGCGCCCACGAACGTCAGCGACACGAATGTGACGAGCACGACCGAGATCACCATGGAGGCGTTGCGACGCAGGCCCGAGAACGCCTCGGCCAGGATCAGCTGAACCCTCACGACGTCGACCCCACGGTGTCGTCCTCGTCGCGTTCCCCGAGACCCAGGCGATCGGCGATGCCGACCTCGGGCAGCTCCGGCAGATCGATCACGATCGGTCCGGTGAGCGAGGCGCGCGTGGGCTCCTCTTTCGCGGGCGCGGGGGTTCCGGGGGTCCCTTCGACAGGCTCAGGGACCGTCGCAGTCGCCCGCTCCGCCCCGCTCGCTGAGCCCGCCACGGTCGCTGAACCCGGCACGGTCGCTGAACCCGGCACGGTCGCTGAACCCGGCACGGTCGCTGAGCCCGGGACGGTCGCTGAGCTTGTCGAAGCGACGACCTCGGCCTCGGCGGTTCCCGTGGTCCCTTCGACAGGCTCAGGAACCTTAGCCGTCTCCCCGGCCGCTGAGCCTGTCGAAGCGCCCACCGCCTCGGCGACCACATCGACCGCAGCGCCGGCGACCTCGAGCGGCCCCGTCGCGGGCCCGGCCTCGCCTGCGGCGACCCGCTGCTGCAGCTCGAGCACAGCGGTGAGCGCGGCGATCGACTCGGCACCGCGCGCGGCCTCGGGCGCGAGCCTCGGCAGTTGCGAGGTATCGCCATAGCCACCGTGCGTCTCGTCGCGAACGATCTCGCCCGCCGACAGCTCGATCACACGGCGCTGCATCTGATCGACGAAGCCAGCCTCGTGCGTGGCCATCACGACCGTGGTGCCGCCGGCGTTGATCCGTGCGAGCAGCTGCATGATGCCGATGGATGTCGCGGGGTCGAGGTTTCCGGTCGGCTCATCCGCGAGCAGCACCTGCGGGCGGTTGACGATCGCACGGGCGATCGCGACGCGCTGCTGCTCACCGCCCGAGAGCTCGTGCGGGAAACGCTTTTCTTTGCCCGCCAGGCCGACGAGCTGGAGAGCTTCGGGGACGGCCTGCTGGATGAATCCGCGCGATGAACCCGTCACTTGGAGCGTGAACGCGACGTTCTGGAACACCGTCTTGGACGTCAGTAGCCGGAAGTCCTGGAACACAGCCCCCACGTGGCGGCGGAAGTAGGGAACTTTGCGGTTCGACAGGGTCGCGATGTCGCGTCCGAGGACGACGACGCGGCCGGCGGACGGCACATCCTCACGCAGCACGAGCCGCAGGCACGTGGACTTACCTGACCCGGATGCGCCGACGAGAAAGACGAACTCGCCGCGCTTCACCTCGAAATCGACGCCGGCGAGGCCGGGTTTCTGAGAACCGCGGTAAGTCTTGGTGACGCTTTCGAACCTGATCATGGCGATCCGAGCCTAAGCGCGGTCGCGCGCTGGCCCCCGAGCGACACCCCCTCGCGTCAGATGGCCTGCAGGATGCGTCGGATTAGTCGTCGACCGGACGCTTACGCCAGCGGATGCCTGCCGCGATCAGTCCGTCGAGGTCACCATCGAAGACGGCCGCGGGGTTGCCGACCTCGTAGCCGGTACGCAGGTCCTTGACGAGCTGCTGACCGTAGAGGAAGTACGAGCGCATCTGGTCGCCCCAGCTCGCGGTGATGACACCGGCGAGCTCCTTCTTCTTCGCCGCTTCTTCCTCGCGCTGCAGCAGCATCAGGCGCGTCTGCAGCACGCGCATGGCGGCGGCGCGGTTCTGGATCTGCGACTTCTCGTTCTGCATCGACACGACGAGCCCGGTCGGAAGGTGCGTGATGCGCACGGCCGAGTCGGTCGTGTTGACGGACTGACCACCGGGACCCGACGAACGGAAGACGTCGACGCGGATGTCTCCTTCCGGGACGTCGACCTCGACGGCCTCTTCCATGACGGGGATGACCTCGACGGCGGCGAAGGACGTCTGGCGTTTATCCGCCGAACCGAACGGGCTGATGCGGGCGAGACGGTGTGTGCCGGCCTCGACCGACATGGTGCCGTAGGCGTAGGGGGCGTCGATCTCGAACGTCGCGGACTTGATGCCCGCACCCTCCGCATAGGAGGTGTCCATGACCTTGACGGGGTACTTGTGGCGCTCGGCCCAGCGCAGGTACATGCGCATGAGCATCTCGGCGAAGTCGGTCGCGTCGTCGCCGCCCGCGCCGGAGCGAATCGTGACGACCGCGCCCCGCTGGTCGTACTCGCCGTCGAGGAGCGTCTGCACCTCGAGCTGGCCGATCGTCTCGGTCAGCTCGGCGAGTTCCTTGCGGGCTTCTTCGGCCGACTCTTCGTCGTCCATCTCGAGCGCGAGCCCGACGAGAACCTCGAGGTCGTCCAGGCGGCTCTCGACGGAGTCGATCCGCGCAAGCTCGGACTGGCGGTGACTCAGTGCGCTCGTGACCTTCTGCGCGGCATCCGGGTCGTCCCAGAGATCGGGTGCACCGGCGGCATCGCTCAGCCGCTCGATTTCTTTGCGGAGTGCGTCGACGTCCACCACCGCCTGGATGTCGGCGAAGGTGGCACGGAGCGCCTGGATTTCGGCGGAGAGATCGAAGTCGAGCATGACAGTCCAGACTAACGTGGATGCACGTGACCCATCGCCCGCCCCTGCCTTCCCCGGGCGACGGCTCTCGGCGGGAGACCGCGGCGGTGCTCGGACGTTTCGCCCCGATGATCTACGGACCGACCGTCCTCTTCGCCGTCGGCGAGGGCGCCGTCCTGCCCCTTTTGCCCGTCCTGGCCTCCCGTCTCGGCGCCGACATCGCGGTCGCCGGGCTCGTGGCATCCGCTCTCGTCGTCGGTCAGCTGGTCGGAAACCTGCCCGCCGGATGGGCCGTCGCCCGCATCGGCGAGCGCCTGTCGATGGCGATCGCGCTCGGCATCGCGCTGCTGGGCGTCGCCGGGGCACTGATCGCTCCGAACATCGGTGTACTCATGGCATCCGTTCTGCTGATCGGGCTCTGCGCCGCGGTCTTCGGGCTCGCCCGCCACTCGTTCATGACCACGCGCGTCCCGATCTTCTACCGCGCCCGCGCCCTGTCGCTACTCGGCGGCACCTTTCGGCTGGGCATGTTCGTCGGTCCCTTCATCGCCGCCGCGCTGCTGGCGATCTTCGGCACCGAAGACGCGGCGCTCTGGTTCTTCGGCATCTGCCTCGTCGCCACCGCCCTTCTCGTTCTGCTGGGGCCCGACCCCGAGACGCGGATCGCCGCAGAGGAGTCACGCAGCACGGGGACGGATGCCTCGGCACCGCGCCCGACGGATGCCCGAGCCGCCGCAGGTGCCGAATTCGGCGCATCCGATCCCGAAGCCGTCGACCCAGAGGCCGCTAACCCGGCGGCCGTTAACCCGGAGGCGGTCAACCCAGAGGCGGTAGACCGCGAGGACACGGGCGAGGCCGTCACGGGGTCGATCCCTACGTCCGAGCGCATCGGTGTGCTCCGCACGATGTGGCGGAACCGGGGCGTTCTCGCTCGGCTCGGCCTGGCCGCCGCTTCCCTGTCGTCCGTTCGCTCGGCACGCCAGCTCGTCATGCCGCTTTGGGGACTGTCGATCGGACTCGACGCGTCCACCATCGCGCTGGTCGTCGGCATCTCGGGGGCGATCGACTTCGCCCTGTTCTACGTGAGCGGCCAGATCATGGATCGCTTCGGGCGGCTCTGGGCCGTTCTGCCGTCGATGGTGCTGATGGGCGGCGGATTCCTCGCCCTGTCGGTCACGCACGACCTCGCCGATGCGTCCATGTGGTTCGCGGCATTCGCGATGGTCCTTGCCGTGGGCAACGGCCTGTCGAGCGGCATCCTGCTGACGCTCGGCGCGGATGTCGCGCCCAAGTCGAACCCCGCGCCGTTCCTCGGGTCGTGGCGCACCCTCACCGACGCGGGCGGCGCGGCGACGCCTCTGCTGGTGTCGGGCGTGACCGCCGTGTGGTCGATCGGCGGTGCGGTGGCCCTGATCGGCGTGGTCGGGCTCGTGGGGGCTGTCGCGTTCTCGCGCTACGTCCCGCGGTTCGTGCCGCGCGTGCGCTGAACCGAAACTGAGCCGGAAGCCGAGCCGGAGCCCAAGGCCGAGCCGGAGTCGAGCCCGAGGCCGAACCCAAGCCCGAGCGGCGCGCGTAAATCCGAAGGGAATTTCGGCACCGATGCTCCCTCGCCGGGGCGAAATAAGTCCGCTTCCGGACCAGATTCCTTTCAGGTTTACGTGACAGGACTACCCGCGGGTCAGTCGACGGCGGTGCGGCTGGTCGCGGTGGCGTCCAGCGGGACCCCGGAGGGGACGAAGACCGAGAACAGAATCGGATGCCAGGTGGCTGCCACGGTCACCCGTGCGGAGACTCCGTCCGGCGACGTCGCCGACACGAGCGAGACCCCCGAACCGGCGATGTCGACCAGCGCGCTCGCCTGCGACCGAACGCCCTCGTCGGTCAGGACCGCGCGCGGTTCGCCTCCCTGAAACACGAGCGCGAATCCGTCCGCACCGGCCAGCGCCGCGGCATCAGCCACGGAGTCGACGCGCTTCTGCGCCAGGTACAGGCTCGCGGCGTTCGCGCCCACGACGATCACCGCGATCGCGAGCACGGCGTAGCCGAGTGTGAGCAGCAGGACGGAGCCCTCGTCATCCGGGTCCACGCCCAACCGGTGTCGGATCGTTCCGCGTCCGCGCATTCGGCGTTTCATTCGGCACCCCAGAACCGCGAGATCTTGTGAACCGCCGTGGCCGTTACCGGCACGCTGGCGATGTGGTCGAGGCCGAGCACGGGCGGCACGAGCGGCAGCGGCACTTGGGCCGCAACCGACACGATCATCGTTGCCCCGGCGCGCGGACAAGCCCCGCCCGCGGGAACACAGGCGAAGCCGACGTCGATGCTGCCCGCTGCGATGCCGTACTCCGAAGCGGTGGTCTGCAGAATCGCAGCCGCACGGGCATCGGCGCTCGGCGCATCCGGCGCCATCGCGATCGCTCGGGCCAGGTGTCTCGCCCCCGATTCGACGCCCAGCGCGTGCGACTGGATCAGCCCGAGCGAGGCGATCAGATACACCAGGGGCACGAGAAGAAGGAGCCCGACGACGATGAACTCGAGCGGGGCCGAGCCGCGCTCATCGCCCCGCAGGTTCCCGGACATCACGCGGCGCACCACCCGGCTAGTCGAGGGTTTCGGCGGGTGCATACGCGGTCACCTCCAGCGCCCACGGCACGCCGATCAGGCCGATCAGCGGAAGCGTGGCGCGCACCGTGACCTCGACTGCCGGGTATCCGAGATGCTCCGTGTCGCGTGCCGACACATCCTCGGCGAATGCCTCGCCCACCGCGCGCGCGATGACGTCGCGCGTTCGCGCCTCGCCCTCGGTGAGCGTCGTGTCGGCGAGGGCAGCGCGGTGCGCTCCTTCGACCGCGGCGTCGTGCACAACATTCCGCACATACACGGCGACGCCGAACTGGACGATGGCAAGGGTCAGCACGGTCAGCACCACGCCGACGAGCACGAACTCGACGGGCGCCGAGCCGCGCGAATCGAGCACGAGGCCGCCTAGATGAGTGAGTCCGTTTGGTTCAGTGGTCGTAGGCGATGAGGGAGCGTTTGGCGGGGGCGTTGGTGAGCCAGTTGTGCCAGATGCCGGCGGCGAGGGCGAGGAGTCTTGCGGCGACGCGGGAGTAGACGCCTGCGGGGGTTCTGCCGCCGTGGTCTTCGAGGGTGAGTTGGCCTTTGAGGGTGTCGAACACGGACTCGACCCATTGTCGGATGCTGCCGAGTTTCCCGAACCTGGGGGTCTCGTCTTTGCGGTCGGGGCGGATCAGGTGCGCGCCGAGGTCGTTGGTGACGAAGTCCTCGAACTGCTTCCCAGCGAAGCCTTTGTCGCCAACGATCACCTGTCCAGGCTGGATGAGGTGTCGGTCGTGGTCGAGCATCGCTTGGGTGGCTTCGCGTTCACCGATCTTCGGGCTCGCGAGTCCCCAGATCACGGGCATTCCGTCGGGAGTGCAGATCAGATAGAGCCGGAAGCCCCAGAAGTATCGGGAGTGGGATGCGCAGTATCCGTAGTCGGCGTGCCCGGCGAGGTCTGAGCGTTTCACGGTCTCCCGCGATTTCCCGCACGGTAGCGGGGTCGAGTCCACCAGCCGGGTGATCTCACCCCAGGACGGGGTGTCACGGGCCAGCTCGGTGATCACCGCAGAGAGAAGCCCGGTGGATTGGCGGACGCGTTTGCCCCACCCGGACTGGCCGGGCAGGTTCGGGAACATGCCCTTCAGGTGAGCGTGCGCGTATCGGATCCATTTCCGATCCGACGCGATCCCGAGCAGGTGTTGCGCGACCAGCAGGCAGAGCAATTCCGCGTCGTTGAGGGCGGGTTTGCGGCCCGGGTGGTGATCGCGGGTGAAGCCGATCGCGGGCAGGATCCGGTCATCGAGGTGGACGTAGAGTGTGATCAGGAGGGTGTTGAGTTCAGTTTTCACACACCGGGGTTAACACCCTCCGCCTGCGATTAACAGCATCCACGCCGACCCAGCCAAACGGACTCACTCATCTAGGCGGCACCGACGCAGGGCCATGAGAGGTCAGAGACCCGAAACGCGCGCGATCGCCTGCTGGAAGAGCTGCCCGAGAGCCGGCCCGGCGAGGGCCCAGATCAGCACAACGAGCCCGGCAGTCATGAGTGTGATCAAGACCCAGCCCGGTACATCGCCGCGCTCATCCCGAACAAGCCCGGCGAGGCTCCGGCGGGCCGAGAGTGCTCGCCTACCGATCATTGAGGTGACTGTTGCGTACATGTCGATCCTTTCGTTGAGGCCTCAGCCGAGCCCGAGGCGCAGCATGAAAACACCCGGGTAAACGGCGTAAATGACAGACAGGGGAAGAATTAAGAAGACCAGAGGGATGAGCATCAGAATTTCGGACCGCCCGGCCCGCTCAATGAGTTCGTGCCGCGCGGCCTCACGCGCATCACCCGCCTGCGCCTGCAGCACCTGAACGAGCGGCGCGCCCCGCTCGATGGCGGCCACGAGCTGATCGACAGCACGCGAGAAAGCGGGCAACTCGAGACGACGCGACAGCGACCCGAGCGATTCCCCCAGGGACGACCCAGTGCCCGTCTCGAGGACGACCCCCGCAAGCTCGCGCGACAGCTCACCGCTACCGATCGAGCCGACACGACGCAGAGCATCGAGCAGGCTTTCGCCCGCGGCCAGACACAATCCCAAGAACTCGAGCACCGGCGGAAGTTCCTCCTGCAACCGCGCCCGCCGTGCCTTCGCGGCGCGTTGCAGCAGGGCATCACACAGCACGACGCCCGCGACCGCAGCGATCACGGGCACGGCCGCGGCCACGGGCGTGAACCGCCCCGCGACGGTCACCCCGATCAGCACGACGGATCCGGCGAGTAAGCCTCCGATCCCCCACGCGAGCTGCCGCGCACGAAACTCCTCGACACCGCCGGATCGTCCCGCCTGCGCCAACCGCCGCGCGATCGTCGCCGAGCTCCCGAAGAGTCCCGCGAACCGGATGCCCGCTGCCGCGAATGCTCGCCCGAGGGTCGGGGCGGCCCAGGCATCCGTCGCCAACCAGGGCGTGACGCCTCGGGGATCCGTCACCTCCCGTACATAGGGCGCGATGCGACGCTCGAGAGGAACCGCGCGCCACCGCGGCAACAGGGCGATCAAGAGCCACACGCCGAGTCCGAACGCCGTACCGAGCACGACGGCGAGCGCCATCGTGCTCACGGGGGCACCACCCATCGACACGCCGCTCACGCGAGCCACCTCCGTGGTTCCGGAAGGCGCCCCAGGCCGAGCATGAGCCGATAAGCCAGGACGGAGGCGAGCCCACCCGCGATCACGAGAGCGATGCCCTCGGGGCTGGTGTACGCACGGGCACCCTCTGGTCGCAGCGACAACAGCGCGAGGATCACCCACGGCGCGACGACCCCGAGCAGCGCAGCGCCCCGAATCCACGACTGACGCGCCTCGACCTCCGCCCTCAGCGCAGCATCCGCCCGCACGGCCGTCGAGAGCGCCCGGAGCACCCCGGGAAGTTCAGTACCGCCGACGTGCCGCGCCATCCGGAGCGTCTCGACGATGCGGTCGGCGATGGGATCGGCGAGCAGCGCCTTCAGGCGCAGGGCGCTGGAATCGAAATGACCGGAAGCCGCCATGTCGCGTGCGAATGACGAGAACGCGGGCCGCAAGAGTGGGGGCGCCGAAACCGCGAGGTTCGCGACCGCGTCGGGCAGGGACATCCCCGCCCGCACGGCCGAAACGAGGTGATCGCAGACATCCGACCACAGCCCACGCCGCGACCGGATGAGTTGGGTGCGCCGAGCGCGCAACCACAACACGGGCGCCGCCGCACCGAATGCCGCTGCGCACATCACAAGAATCGGCACGCCGAGTACGAGCCAGACCAGAGCCGAAGCGATTGCGGCAAGCAACAGCGACACGGCGACAAGAACACGAGGCCGCACGTGTGACATCCCGGCTTCGTCGAGCAGCCGCGAGAGCGCGCTCGCCCCCGCACGCGAGGGTCGTGACGGACGGCTCGGCCAGAGCCAGGGCGACAGCACCAAGAGCAACCCCGCACCGAGCACGCCGCCCCACAAGAACGTCACGCGTCGCCCCCGACCCGCTCGCCCCCGACCCGCTCGAACTCGACCGCTCCCCCGACGACCCGGCCCGTCGTTGCCGCGATCTCGCTCACTCGGCGCCGTCCGTCCGCCGAGCGCGAGCAGTGCACGACCAGGTCGACGCCCGCGGCAATAGCGGGCAGGACGAAGGATGAATCGATGTTTCGACCCGCCAAGAGCGGCAGCGCGGCGAGTTTGGCGAGAGCATCCTTCGCGGTGTTCGCGTGGATCGAGGCCATGCCGGGCACCCCCGTGTTGAGGGCCAACACGAGGTCGAGCGCTTCGGCGTCACGCACCTCTCCGATGACCAGCCGGTCCGGACGCATCCGCAACGCCTCTTTCACCAGACGCCGAAGCGAAACCTCACCGGTGCCCTCGAGGCTCGGCTGCCGTCCCTGCAGCGCCACGATGTCCGGAGCATCGACACCCAACTCGAATGTCTCCTCCACAGTCACGACCCGATGATCAGGCGGGCATGCCGCGATCAACGCCGCAAGCAGCGTCGTCTTGCCCGCGTGGGTGGGGCCCGAGACCAGGATGCTGCGCCCTCCGGCGATCGCATCGCGCAGCAGATCCGCGTCGTCGAGACGCAGCGACCCGAGGGCGACGAGAGCATCGAGGTCGCGATAGGCGGGCGTGAACTTGCGGATGTTGACCGACCAATGGCGTCGGGTGATATCCGGGATCACGACGTGAACACGGGACCCGTCGGGCAGCGACGCGTCCACGAAGGGTTGGCTGAGGTCGACCCGTCGTCCGGTCGGATGGAGCATCCGCTCGACGAGATCACGCACCTGCTCGTCGGTCAGGCGAATCAGCAAACGCTCGGAAACTCCCGCTCTGGCGGCGAATATCCGATCGGGGGCGTTGATCCAGATTTCCTCGACCCCGGGATCGTCCAGGTATGGCTGCAGCGCCCCGAACCCGGTGACCTGGGCCAGGGCACCGCGCACGCAGGCCACCTCATCCTCGACCAGAGGAAGACCGCGGGCGAGAGCCACGTCGTTATGGCGCCGCACCTCGGCGAGCGCGAAACGATGTGCCGCGTCGGGATCACGGGCTGGGTCGATGTGCTCGGCGCGAAGCCGGTCGCGCACCCGAGCCGCCACCACGGCCTCGGGAGCCGCATCGGGACGCGCGGCGGGGTGAGCGAGGGCGGGGCTCGGGGAGATCGACACCCGGGCATCCTCGCAAGATGCCCGCGGCTGCATCCGGAGTTATCCACAGACGCACCGAGAGGCGGCGCGTGGCGCTGCTCACAAACTCGCCCTGCAGGCTTGACCGCTCGCCGTCCGGTTGTTGGAATCGAGGCGTGGATTCCCTCGCCGTGCTCAGCGTCATCTTCGGGATGGGGCTGTTGACCTGGTCGGCGATGCTGCTGTCGGCCGCCAACGCTTCGAGCCGTCTTTCGGTGTGGGCGCGGCCCGAACATACCCCCGCACGCTCGACGGCGTTTCGTGCTGCGGGTGCCGGTTCTGTCGTATTCGGGGTCATCCTCTTCGGGCCCGCGATCGGAATCGGCTCAACCGCGATCGGCTTCGCGACCTTCGTGCCTGGGGCCATCATCATCGCAATGCACAACCGAGGACTCCAGGGCTGATACTTCACCGACCGCCGGTTCACCGACTGACGCGACGAGGCCGTCAGTCGACCGGCAGACCCGCATCGCGTCGCAGCACACCCAAGCACGCGAACGCGAGGGCGAGCTGCGCGATGCCCGTGCCGATGTAAATCGTGTGCAGGACCGAATAGACCGGAAGCAGCACGACCTCGATATAGATCCACAGCACCATGCCGAATCCCGCGACCGCATTCGCCAGAGCCGCATACGGGCGACGTAACAACAGCAGCACGAACGCGAGAGTCTGAGTGCCGCCGACCACGATGAGCAGGACCAGCCCGGCGCCGAGGTAGGTGAAGCCGCTGTCTTCCACCCACCACGCGGGCATGCCGAGCGACCCCGGTGTCATCAGTCCGACGCCGCCGCCAATCGCTGAGAGCGCGCTGAATCCCGCGACCACGAGAAGCAGGATCCGCCAGAGCCGGGTCGTGTCCATCACCTCGCCACCATGACCTCACGATAGGCAGCATCGCCATGCGAACGAATGCGTGAGGGCCGGGTTTATCCCTCGCTCGCACGTCCGGGTGCTCGCCGGATCAGGCGAAGCCGAACAGCGCCGGAACCACCAGCACGACAACCGCCGCCCACACGCCGAATACCGGTAGATACGACGTCTGCCAGCGGACCAGGCGCGACGCGGGTGCGCGCCCGATCAGAAGCCGAATCGACAGCCACGCCGTGACCGCAAGGTTGACGATCAGCAGCGCGTTCAGACCGATCGCGGCGATGCGGTTCGGCGTGAGTCCGAGCTCACCGATACGGCCGACGAGCGAGCCGAGCACCAAGGCATCGAGCACGAGTGCCGCCACCACCGCGACGAGACGGATGACGTCCATCACTCCCGCGCGCGCCGCTTCGGGCCGGGCTGAGAGCCCGTAGAGCACCAGTCCGAGCACGACGAGCAGCAGCACGTCGAATCCCGTCAGCAGGTCGCGGTCGAACTCACGACCGATGCCGGCGACGGCATAGAGCACCGCGGCGGCGACGAGCATGACGGCGAACAGCGGCGTGAAGATCGCCGTTAGCACGGGAGCGATGTTCTCAATCACGCTCTTCTTAGCCTCGACGAGCCAGGCCGCGACGATCACAGCGGCAGCACCGCCCGAGGGTACGGTCCACATATCCAGCCCGCTGATCGATTCAGGCGCGATCGGCGAGATCACCAGAACGGTCAACCCGACCAGCACCCCGCCACCCAAAGCGATCAACACGAGGTAGATCGCCCACTCCCCCGTGAACCGGATGAAGTCCATCCGCCGGGCGCTCGTCCGCCACTCCGAACCGACATACGCAGCGCCCGCGACGAACCACAACACGACCGGCAGATGTATCGCCACGAGGGTGGCGGTCGACGACGAATCGTCGAACGGCAACACGTTCACGCCGACCGCGAGAATCGCCACGATGCCGCCGAGAACGGCCGCTCGCGATCGAGTGACACCACGCGTCCACGCGAGGTACCCCGCCAGCACCGGAAGCACGAACAGACTCACGTTGCGCGGAAACCACGAAGCCATGCCGCCGTCACTCCCCGCCGCGATCCGCCCGACCTGAATCGCCACGGCAGCGAAGACGGCGAACGCGATCATGACGACGAGCGGATGCTTCGCCCTGGCACCCTCAGCATCCACCTCGGGAGCGAGCACCAGGTGCTTCCACAAACGGTCGCCGTGCTCGCGGGCAAACTCCGCGGTCAGGCGGTCCGCCGCCCCGAGGCGCTTCAGCGCAATCAAGAACGCCTCGTCTTCACTCAACCCCGACTCGGTGAGATCCTCCGCCTGATCGCGCAGGTGCTCCTCGAGCTCATCCAGATCAGCCGAGTCGATCACCCGTCCGCGCGCCAGCGAAGCACGCCATTGCTGCACGCCGTCATCCAGCGCCCCCACGTCACGCCCCCGCCACGGCGATGCCGCCAGGAAAGTTGCCCGGAAGGCTGCCTGGGGCTGCCAGGCCCCAGATGCCGCTCAAAGTGCGGGTTGCGGTGGCCCACTGCCGGCGCTGCTCGACGAGCTGTGCGCGTCCGGCATCCGTGATCCGATAGTTGCGACGGCGGCGACCCTCGGGCGAAACACCCCACTCGGCCTCGACGTGCCCGAGGCGATCCAGCCGGTGCAGCAGCGGGTAAAGCATGCCGTCCGTCCACTCGAGTTCACCTGCCGACAGCTCGCGGACGCGCTTCAGAATGGCGTAGCCGTAGCTCTGCCCGTCATTCAGGATCGCGAGCACGAGTGGTGCTGCCATCGCGGCGACCAGGTCTTTGTCGATGTTCATGGGACCTCCTACCCTTGCAGAACTATACATTGTGGTTCTATGTATAGAACCGCGAGTATTCACCTCTCGGGAATGGTCGAGGGGATCGGTAGACTATTGAGTCTCGCGGGAGTGGTGGAATTGGCAGACACGCAGGATTTAGGTTCCTGTGCTTTCGGGCGTGTGGGTTCAAGTCCCACCTTCCGCACGGGGCTGACTCTTCGCACATCCGCGAGGCGGGCGACCTGCCCCAGAACGACGGGAAAGTAACTCGTGCAGCCTGCAGCCCTCATCCCCTGGCTCGATCCCGAGACGTTGATCGCTGCGGCGGGCCCCTGGGCCCTTCTCGTGGTCTGCTTCATCGTCTTCGCCGAGACCGGCCTGTTGGTCGGCTTCCTGCTGCCGGGCGACACGCTTCTGATCATGGCGGGGCTGCTCTCGCACGCGAGCGATGTCGCGCCGAACGGCGTCTTCGGAATCAACGTGTGGTGGGTCGCGCTGCTCATCGCGCTCGCAGCTTTCCTCGGTGGTGAGGTCGGGTATTACATCGGCCATAAGGGCGGCCCCGCGATATTCGAGCGCAAGGAATCCGGGCTTTTCAGCCGAAAGAACGTCGAGCGGACGAACGCCTTCTTCGCCAAATACGGCGGTCTCACCGTGATCATCGCGCGCTTCGTGCCGATCGTGCGCACCTTCGCCCCGGTGGCGGCGGGCGTCGGTCATATGCCGTGGCGCCGATACTCGCTCTACAACTTCATCGGCGCGATGATCTGGGGCTTCGGGCTCACGATGATCGGGTATGTCATCGGATTCATCCCCGGGCTCGGAGACTTCGTCGCGGAGTACATCGACGTCATCCTGCTCGCCGCTGTGGCGGGAACGCTCCTCGTCACGGCGTACCACTACTTCAGCGAACGCCGGAAGGCCAAGAAAGCCGCGGGCGAGGATGTCCTCACGGACGCCGTCGAAGCTCAGGAACTCGTGCTCGAGCCCGAGGTGTTCGAGAAGGCGCCCGAGATCGGCCACCACGACTCACACAGCGAGCACCGCCCCGGCGCATAGGGCCGCGCGTCAGGTCTCCGTCAGGATGCCTTCGCGGCTTTGTTCTTCGGCGCCGACTTCTCGGCGGTCTTCGCGGTAGGCTTCGAACCCGCCCCTGACTTCTTGGCAGGCGCATCCTTCTTCGTCCCTCCCCCTTCGCGCGCGGCGCGGGACCGCTCGACGCTCGCGCGGAGGGCGTCCATCAGGTCGATGACCTCGCCACCCTTGTCTTCTTCGGCCGCCCCGCCGAAGGTCGCGGATGTGTCGAGGGTGTCCCCTTGCTCGAGCTTCGCCTCGATCAGCGTCTTGAGTTCGCGCTGGTAGTCGTCGACGAAATCGTCGGGGCGGAAGTCCTCGGCAAAGCTGTCGACGAGACTCGCCGAGAGTTCGAGCTCCTTCGCCGAGATCTTGACGGGCTCGTCGAGCGCGGGGAAGGATGCCTCGCGCACCTCGTCCGACCACAGCAAGGTCTGCAACACGAGCACGTCGCCCCGCACCCGCAGCGCCGCGAGGCGCGTCTTCTGGCGCAGCGTGAACCGCACGATCGCGGTGCGGTCGGTCTCTTCGAGCGTCCGCCGCAGAAGGACATAGGCCTTCGGTGACGTCGAATCGGGCTCGAGAAAGTACGAGCGGTCGAGCATGATCGGATCGACCTGCCCGGACGGCACGAACTCGACGACCTCGATCTCGCGACTGCGCTCGGACGGGAGCGAGGCGATGTCATCCTTCGTCAGAACGACGGTCTGCTCGCCGTCGTCGAACGCCCGATCGATGTCGGCATAGGGTACGACCTCGCCGTCGATCTCGCAGATGCGCTGATACCGGATGCGTCCGCCATCCGCCGCGTGCACCTGGTGCAGCGAGACGTCGTGATCCTCGGTAGCGGCATACACCTTCACCGGCACGTTCACGAGGCCGAACGCGACGGCACCCTTCCAGATCGCTCTCATGTGACCAGTACACACCCCTGCCGCACGCGGATGCCAGCGCTTGACATCCGCTCCCGGCACCCGCCGCCCAGGTCCGCCGCCACACCCGCTCCCCTGGCACAAAACGTGATGCGCACGCGCGTTACACCGCATCTACTGCCAGGCGAGCGGTTCCGGAGGTCGAGAGAGGAGGACGAGTAGCCTCGACGCATGGCGGGAGAGCAGGTGGTGCGTGTTGCGGGGCGCCGCCTGCGCGTGACCAACCTCGACAAGGTGCTGTACCCCGAAACGGGCACGACCAAGGGCGAGGTCATCGCGTACTACACGCGCATCGCGCCGTTCCTGATCCCGCACGTCACGGGGCGACCCGTGACCCGCAAGCGATGGCCGGATGGCGTGGGCACGGCGGAGCATCCCGAGTCCTCATTCTTCGCCAAAGACCTCGAGGCCGGCGCACCCGACTGGGTTCGGCGCACGCCGATCGAGCACTCGGGCGGGCCGAAGGACTATCCCCTCGTCGGGGATGTCGCCACGCTCGTCTATCTCGCGCAGGTCGCGAGCCTCGAGCTGCACGTGCCGCAGTGGCGCTTCACCGCGGACGGCGCCCGCGGCAACCCCGACCGGCTGGTGCTCGACCTTGATCCCGGTCCTGGAGTGGGGCTCGCGGAGTGCGCCGAGGTCGCGCGCTGGTGCCGCGAGATCCTCGCCGGAATGGGCTGGGACGCGCACCCCGTCACGAGCGGGAGCAAGGGAATCCATCTCTACGCCGCGCTCGACGCGAGACAGACGAGCGATCAGATCTCGGCGTTCGCCAAGGAGCTCGCGCGCGCCGTCGAGGCGGACCATCCCGACCTCGTCGTCAGCGCGATGAACAAGGCCGCGCGCCCCGGCCGCGTGTTCATCGACTGGAGCCAGAACAACGGCGCCAAGACGACGATCGCGCCGTACTCGCTGCGCGGACGCCTGCGCCCGACGGTCGCCGCTCCTCGAACATGGGACGAGCTCGAGGACCCGGGCCTGGCGCACCTCGAGTTCGCCGAGGTGCTCGAGAGGGTGGAAGCGGATGGCGACCCCCTCAGCGCACTCGGCTTCCACGCGGGCGGTCGCGCCGCGGACGACGGACCCCTCGCCGTGTATATCGCCAAACGCGAGGCGGGCAAGACCCCCGAACCGGTGCCGGCCAACGCGCTGGGCGCTTCCGAGGCATCGGGGGAACGCCCGCGCTTCGTCATCCAGGAGCACCACGCGACTCGCCTGCACTGGGACCTGCGCCTCGAACGCGACGGCGTGCTCGCCAGCTGGGCGGTGCCCCGCGGCATCCCCCCGACCGCCGGGCGCAACAACCTGGCCGTGCAGACCGAGGACCACCCCCTCGAGTACGCGGAATTCGAGGGCACGATCCCGGCGGGCGAGTATGGCGCGGGCTCGATGACGATCTGGGACGACGGACGCTACGAGCTCGAGAAGTGGCGCGACGACGAGATCATCTTCACCCTCAAGGGGCGTCCCGGCGGCCCGCTCGGCGCGGTGCGCCTCGCACTCATCCGCACGGACGGCGACGGCGAGAAGTCGACCTGGCTGCTACATCGGATGAAGACGGATGCCTCGGGCCAGCCGCAGCCGGAAGGCACGCCCGTCATTGCCCTGGACGAAGAATCACCGCCACACTCCGATATCCCCTCCGGCGAGCGCTTCAGCCCGATGCTCGCGACGGGCTCCACACCCGGGCTCGCGGCCGGGTCGATCCGGCGTTGGTCGGCACGCGCCGGCGCGGAGCCATGGGTCGAGTTCAAGTGGGACGGCATCCGTGCCCTCGGCGTCTGGGATGGCGATGTGCTCCGCCTCATCGGTCGTCGTGGCACCGACATCACCGCGCGCTACCCCGAACTCACGGCCGAGTCGCTCGGGCTCCCGCCCGAACCCGCGGTGCTCGATGGGGAGCTCGTCGCGCTCGATGAGACGGGTCGACCCAGCTTCTCGCTTCTGCAGCACCGCATGAATCTGGTCAAGGCCCAGGACATCGCCGCCGAGGCCCGGCGCACTCCGGTGACGTACTACGTGTTCGACATCATCGAGCACGACGGAGCGGATGTTGCGGCCCTCCCCCTGCATGAGCGTCGGGCTTTGCTCGAACGTGTCGTGACGGATGCCCGACCTCCGCTGTCTGCGCCGCCCGTCTTCGACGATCTGGACGCCGCCCTCGCGACGGCTCGCGAGTTCGGCCTGGAGGGGGTGATGGTGAAAGACCCGGCGTCGGCGTATCGCCGCGGCATCCGCACCGAGTCGTGGCTGAAGCTCAAGCTCACACACACGCAGGAGGTCGTGATCGGCGCCATCAGGCCGGGCCGCGGTGGCCGGAGCGGATCGATCGGGTCACTGCTGCTCGGTGTTCCGGGTCCGGATGGGCTGCAGTACGCAGGGCGTGTCGGCACCGGTTTCAGCGATGCGACCCTCGCGCGGCTCACGGAGGCGTTGACGCCGCTGCGAACGAATACAAATCCGTTCGTCGGAGTCCCGGCGGCGGATGCCTCGGACGCCCTGTGGGTCCGGCCGGAACTCGTCGCCGAGGTGGAGTTCGCCGAGTGGACCCGGGATGGGTCGCTGCGTCATGCGCGCTGGCGGGGCCTGCGTCCCGACAAGGACCCCGCCGACGTGGTGCGTGAGGGCTGAATCAGCGTCGGATCTGCGGGAGTGGAGGACTTCGGCACGGGATGAGGATGCTTCAAGCGCGATACTCCTCTCCCGGCGCCGAAGTCCTCCCCCGAGGGCGAAGCAGGCGGCGGTCCGGTCCCCGGCGCGACAACACCAGGGACCGGCACAGCCCTCAGCCGCGAGCCTGGTCGAACGAGACCGAACGAACGCCGAACGCGTCGCCCTCTTCTGCAGCGAGCTCGCGCTCCGCGGAGAGGTCCAGCCCCCGGGCCAGAAGCACGTAGGCCAGTGCGGATGCACCGAGGCCCACGAACAGCGCGATGTCGATGCCGCCGATGGCCTGCGCGAGCGGCCCGACGAACCATGTCGTCACGACGAACGGGATCATGGCCGCGATGCCGACGAGGTAGGCGACGATGCCGCGCCATCCCCACGCGCCATAGATGCCATGCGGGCGGAACATCTCCGCGATCGCATAGCGGCCTCGGCGGATGAAGTAGAAGTCCATGAGGTTCACCGACGTCCACGGGACGAGCACGTAGAGCAGAATCACGAGGAAGCTGCCGAACGAAGCCAAGAACTCCCCGGTCGAGAACACCGCGCCCAGAAGGCCCGCGAGGGCGACGATCGTGCACGCGACGATGCGTGTCCTGCGTGTCGGCCGAACGGTCGCAAACGAGTCAGCCACGGTGATCAGTTCAATGCTCGCCGCGTAGATATTGATCGTGATCACGGTGATGAGGGCAGGCAGGGCGCTCCACAGCAGGACAACACCCAGGCCGGGCAGGAGAGCATCGGCCGTGGCGGCGATCGCCTGCACGGGATCGGCGTCGGAGAAGAGCGAAGCGACGAATGCACCCAGCGCCATGAGCCATCCGGCGCCGACGATGACGCCGGAAGAGGTGTAGAACAGCGCCTTTCGTGGGCTTGTCTGGGGCGGAAGGTACCGGGAGTAGTCGGAAACGTAGGGCGCCCAGCCGAGCGCATACGCCGCTGCCGCCGCGAACTGGACGAGGAACGCGGGCCCGTTGAATTCGCCGAGCGACAGCGCGCCGTCGGGCAGAGGAAGAACCACCACGGCGACGACCGTAAACACGCCGAACGTGGCTAGGAAGAGCCAGGTGAGCCACTTCTGCACACGGTGGATCCAGTGGTAGCCCACGATCGCGAGCGTCAACGAGAGCGCGGTGATCAGGATGTACCATCCTGCCCCCGCGTCGACCCCTGTCGTCATCGTCAGGACTTCACCGGCGAGCAGTTGATTGAAGATATTGAAACCAACGATGCTGGCGATCACGACGAGGCACACTAGAGCCACGCCCCGGTAGCCGAACTGCGCCCTCGACTGGATCATCTGCGGCAGTCCCAGCTGCGGGCCCTGCGCCGAGTGGAACGCCGTGAACACGGTCCCCACGCACACGCCGGTGATGATCGCGAGCAGAGACACCGCCAGGTTAGCCCCCAGCGCCACGCCCACCATCCCGGTAGCCAGTGTTGTGAGATTGGCATTCGACATGAACCAGAGCGAGAAGAGGCTCGACGGTTTTCCCGTCCTCTCGGATAGGGGTACCCAGTCGATCGATTTCACCTCGATGCCCGCGGTCGTGGGCAACGCCACTTCGGTCTGTTCGATCTCAGGTCGGGGCTCGTTCATCGTTGTCCTTCTCGGGTGTCGGGTGCGGATGGCTCATAGATCTCGGGGCGTCGGTCAGCGAAGAGGTCGTTCCACGGCCCGAGTGCCTTGTGACCGGGCGTGATGTCCAGCACCGCATCGGCGCTGCCGCGGACGCTGTCGGCGACGACCCAGCCGTCGCCGTCGATCACCGCCGTACCGCCCGTCCAGACGACCCCACGCTCGGCGCCGTGGCGATCGGCGACGACCCAGCCGTCGCCGTCGATCACCGCCGTACCGCCCGTCCAGACGACCCCACGCTCGGCGCCGTGGCGATCGGCGATGACGGTGGGCAGCCTCGAGGAGCGTGCGGCCGCCATCGCCTGAACGGTCTCGGGCGGGCGTTCTCCGCGCGGGCGGGGCACAAGCGGCCAGTTCACCGGCAGCGCGAGGATGTCGGCACCGGCAAGCGCGAGCCGACGAGGCACCTCGGGGAACTCGTTGTCGTAACAGATCGCCACACCGACACGCCCGATCGCGGTGTCCACGACGGCGCCCGCCGTCGGTCCCGGACGGAATATCATCGACTCGGCGCTCCACAGATGCGACTTGGCGTAGACCGCCTGGATGCCGTCCTGCGTGATGACCGCGGCACTGTTGAAGAGATCGTCGCCGTCACGCTCGCAGAACCCCACGACCGCGACGGTGCGTGGGCCGATCGCGCGGGAGAGTGACGCGAGCCGTGTGTCGGACCGCGACATCCCGAGCCCCCGTGCCTCGGCCCGGTCGACGAAGACGTACCCGCTCGTGGTCAGTTCGGGCGCGACGACGAGTTGGGCGGTATCGCCCGCGACGTGATCGAGCGCTTCGGCGACGCGCGCGATGTTGCCGTCGACGTCGCCGAAGCGGATCGTCGGGCTGACCGCAACCGCGCGCACCCTGTGCGACGCGGGGTCACTGGCGTCCTCGTGCTCCATCGTCTCTCCTTGTCCTGGAAGCGACCGTCCGGCCGCCCGCTCGTCACTATGCCGTGTGCACGGGCTCCCGATATGTCGCGAGGCGCATTGTCGCAGTGGCGCTGTGCGCGGCCATCCCCTCGGAATCCGAGATGACCTGCACCGCGTGCGCAAGACTCGGCGTCGCCTCGCGCGAGATGCGCTGGTACGTGAGCGGCTTGAGGAACCTCGAGACCGACAGCCCGGCACTGTGCTTGGCGCCCCCTGCGGTGGGCAGGACGTGGTTCGTGCCCGCCATGCCTTTGTCGGAGTACGCGACCGTGCTCCACGGGCCCAGGAAGATCGAGCCGTAGTTACGCAGGTTCTGGTGATACCACTCGTCATCCGACGTGATCACCTCGAGGTGCTCAGGGGCAAGGTCGTCCATGAGGACGACGGCCGTCTCCCGATCCGTGGCGACAGTGATGGAGCCGTAGTCCCGCCACGCGGGTCCCGCGATCGATGCCGTCGCGAGCCCCGCCAGCTGACGCTCGACGGCTTTGAGTACGGCAGCTCCGTGTTCGGCGGACGTCGTGACCAGAGCGGCCGGTGAGTTCGGGCCGTGCTCCGCCTGACCGAGCAGGTCGGCCGCGACGATCTCTGGGTCTGCCGTTTCATCGGAGAGGACCGCCACCTCCGAGGGCCCCGCAAGGAGATCTATCGCGGCAGTGCCGAACAGCTGACGCTTGGCCTCAGCGACATAAGCATTTCCCGCTCCCACGAGCATGTCGACCGGGAACTCCTCGAGCAAACCGAAAGCCATCGCCGCGAGCGCCTGAACGCCACCGAGCACGAAGATCCGGTCGACTCCGGACACATGAGCGGCATAGACCACCGCGTCATTGGCACGCCCGCCGGGCTGCGGCGGGGTGCATGCGATGACAGAGGGGACTCCGGCCGCCTTGGCGACACCGACAGTCATGAATGCGGATGCTGTGAGCGGGAATCGGCCGGCAGGCAAGTAGGCGCCCACCCGCGAGACGGGGATGTAACGCACGCCGGTGGTCAACCCCGGCTCGAGCTCGGTGGAGAAGTCGACGAGCTTCCCCCGCTGGACATCGGCGAAGGCTCGGGTGCGGGTGGAGCCCAGCTCAATAGCCGCGCGCAGCGCGGGCTCGAGCTGCGCGCCACTCCTCGCGATCTCGGCACCCGACAACTCGATCTCGCCACCGGTGTACCCGTCGAGCTTGCGCGCGTAGTCGCGCACCGCATCCAGCCCGCCCCGTTCGATCGTCTGCAACATCTCGGTGACGGTGCGGATGACGGCCGGATCGCGCTGAGCGGCGGGAGCGTCGACCGCGGGCGTCTTGAGGTGGACGAAGGAACTGCTGAGCTGAGCGAGCAAAGGAGGAGAAAAGCGCATGCGTGAAACAGTAGGGATCACAGTGATCACCCACAAGCCCGTTGAGTACGGTGAAAACCAACGTGTTTGCCTATACTTCGATGGGCACCCACGAAAGGCAGTGCACATGACTCTGACGCAATTGAAGGCATTCCTGGCCGCGCTGGAACAAGGCAGCTTCACCGCCGCGGCAAACGAATTGGATTCCACCCAAGCATCCATCTCGGAACTCGTCGCCCGTCTCGAACGCGAACTCGGTCTGAAGCTCTTCACACGAGGTGGAAGACGCCTCGTCCCCACGGCGGCTGCATTGGAGCTTCGCGAGCATGCGCTGCAGGCCGTGACAGCCATCACGAACGGTGTCGACGCCATCCGCGCCCTCGCATCGCTCGAAGGCGGCACGTGCACCTTCGGCGTTTTGCGCAACGCCGCGTACTACGACCTATCGGATCTCGTCCAGCGTTTTCACACGCGCTACCCACGCGTCAAGGTGCGTCTCGTCGGTCTTAATTCCTCGCTCGTTGCCGAGTCGGTTATTTCGGGCGAGATCGAAGCAGGTCTCGTCGTCCTTCCCGTCACAGACGACGGACTCGAGGTGAAGCCGCTTTTCCGCGACGAGGTCGTCTATGCATCCGCGCACCGCCGTCCCGAGAAGGGACCCGTGACGATCGAGGAGGTGTCGGACGCGAAGCTCGTGCTGTACGACGCGTATGCCGGCTGGGACGATCCCACCCGGCGGCAGCTGCTCGAACGCGCGCGACTGCGCGGACTGACCATCGATCCCGCCATCGAGGTCGAGCACGTCGAGACGGCGCTCAACCTGGTCGCGACCAGTGCAGCCGACACTATGGTCTGCCGCACCATCGCGGAAGGCGCGGCGTTCCCCGAGTCCATCCACGTGACAGCCTTCGCGGAACCCATGTACGACACGGTCGCGCTCATCTGGCGGGAGGGCACGTACCTGTCACCCGCGACACGACGCCTCGCCGATCTCGCTGAGCACACGCTCTTGACCAAGCTCGCTCCTGTGGTGTGACCGACCCCCGTCACGCGTGCGCGGCCGGATCGCGGTCGGCGTGTCCCGCGGGCTCGATCTGGAACGTCGAGTGCGCGACGTCGAAGTGATCCGCGAGGCACGACTGCAGGCTCGCGAGGAGTTCCGCTGCTCTCCCAGCCTCGAGCACGGCGGGCTCGACCACGACGTGCGCGGTGAACACCGGCGCCCCGCGCGTCAACTGCCAGACGTGCACGTCGTGAACGTCGGCGACGCCCGGCGCGCCCAGAATATGGTCGCGGATCTCGGCGATCCGCGTGCCCTGCGGAGCAGACTCCGACAGTACCGAGAACACCTCGCGCAACAGCCCGATCGCACGCGGCACGATCATGGCGGCGATGAGCAGCGACGCGATCGCATCGGCCTGTACCCACCCCGAAAGCACGATCACGAGCGCCGCGACGATGACCGCCGCAGACCCGAGCAGATCCCCCATCACCTCGAGATACGCCCCGCGGACGTTGATGCTGTTCCGCTGCGCCGAACTCAACAGCCAGAGCGCGACGGCATTCGCGACGAGCCCGACGATCGCGATGACGAGCATCACACTGCCCTCGACGTCGACATCCCCCGGCGCCATGAGACGTCCGACGCTCTCGACCGCGATCCAGACCGACAGCACGATCAGCACGGCCGCGTTGATCAGCGCCCCGAACACCTCGGCGCGCTGATAGCCGTAGGTGCGCCGGTCATCGGCCGGTCGCGACGCGACGGCATTCGCGACGAGCGCGATGACGAGGGCCGCCGTGTCGGTGAACATGTGCGCCGCGTCGGCCAGCAGCGCGAGCGATCCGCTCAGCACACCGCCGACGATCTGCACCACCATCACGATCGCCGTGATCGCCAGCGAGATCGCCAACAGCCGTCGGTTCGAGGCGTTTCGGATGCCTCCCCTGAGTATTCGGAGCTTTGGGGGCCGGGGATTATCGTGTTTCAGGGCCACCGAATATTGAGGTTCAGGGCCAGACGATATTGCCGGTGAGCGCCAGCCGTCGTGCTGGCGCTCACCGGCGTCGGGTCAGCTGCTCATGTTGGTGTGTTCGCGCATGTTGGTGCTGCCGGTTTCGATCCAGATGGTGTTGTGGACGATGCGGTCCATGATCGCGTCGGCGTGGACGTCGGAGCCGAGGCGTTGGTGCCAGTCCTTTTTCGCGTATTGGGTGCAGAACACCGTCGACGTGGAGTCGTAGCGCCGTTCGAGGAGCTCGAGGAGCATGCTGCGGACGTCGTCGCTGGGTGGGTCGAGGAGCCATTCATCGATGACCAGCAGCGTGAACGCGGCGTATTTGCGGAGCCATTTCTCCTTCCCGCCGGGCCGGTCACGGGCCGCGGCCCAGGTCTCCTCGAGGTCGGGCATGCGGACGTAGTGCGCCCGATACCTGTGCTGGCAGGCTTGCTTCGCCAGCGCCGAGCCGAGGTAGGACTTCCCGGAGCCGGTGAACCCTTGGAACACGACGTTCTGCTGCCTGCTGATGAACGCGCAGGTGCCCAGCTGCGCGATGATCCCTCTGTCGAGGCCGCGCTGTTCAATGAGGTCGAGGCGGCGGAGGTCCGCGTTCGGGTAACGCAGCCCGGCCCGGCGGATCAGTCCCTCGACCTTGCCGTGGGTGAACGTGGCGTGTGCGTCGTCGACGGCGAGCTTGATGCGTTCTTCGAACACCATCCCCAGCGTCAGGGTGTCGTCCTGGACCTCGAACGCGTCGACCAGCGCCGTGACGCCCATCTCCCGCAGCTTCCTCTTGCTCTCGCTGTCGATGCGGGTCATCGGGTGCCTCCCGCGTAGTAGTCCGCGCCGCGGACATACCCGGCTGGCTCGGCCGTTCGGCCTGGTGTCGACCATGCGTCGCGGGCGTCGGGGTCGTCCTGCCTGGTCTCGAGGATCGGTCTCAGGTGCGCGTAACGCGGCGACCGAACGCGGGTCAACGCGACCTCCGCCGCCGCTTCAACACGAGCAGCGGAGTAGCGGCGGGTCAGCCGCAATACGGCCAACGCGGCGCCCAGGCCTTGTTCGTCGACCGGGACCGACTCGAAGATCCGATTCACGACTGTGGTGGTGTTCTCCCCGATCCGGGCCGCCCATTCCCTGACCCGCGGAGAGTCCCACTGCCGATAACGCGGCCCGTCCGGTAGATCCCCGTCATGCGTCCGATACTCGTTCACCACCCCGGTCGGCGCGAGGAGGTGGCTGGTCAGCCGCTGATCCCCGGCGAACACCTCGAGGGTGGTGTCCGTGACCCGCAGGTCAACGGCCCGGCCGATGTGGGCGAACGGGACGGAGTAGAAGTTCCGCTCGAACACCACGTGCCCGTTCTTCTGAACCCGACGCCTATAAACCCAGCGGGAAATCTCGAACGGAACCTGCGGCAGCGGCCGCAGCAGCTGCTTCTCCTCCGCCTCGAACACGCTCGCTCGTGATCCGGCGCGTTTCTGGAACGGTTCGGTGTTGTAAGCGTCGACGCGTTCATAGATCGCGGCGCGCAGCTCCGGCAGCGTCGCGAAGGTCCGGTCCCGCAAGCTCGCGATCACCCAGGTCGCGATGTTCCCGACGGTGTTCTCGACACTCGCCTTGTCTTTAGGCTTCTTCACCCTCCCCGGCAGCACCGCTGCCGAATAGTGAGCCGCGAGCTCCCGATACGCGTCGTTCAGGACCACCTCACCCTCCGCAGGATGCTTGATCACCCCGGTCTTCAGGTTGTCCGGCACGATCCGAGGAACACTCCCGCCGAACCAAGCGAACATCGAGACATGCGCGCGCAACCAGGTGTCCTGCTTCATATCCAGCGCCGGCTCGACGAACGCGAACCTCGAAAACGGCAACGTCGCGACGAACAAGAACACCCGCGTCTGCTGCCCGGTGACCGGATCGGTCAGCTGCATCGTCGGACCTGACCAGTCGACCTCGACGCTCTGGCCCGCCTTGTGACCGACGCGCGACGCTGCGCCGGCGATCAGGAGGTGCTGCTGGTAGGTCTTGCAGAACCGGTCATAGCCCATCGCCGGCGATCCCGTCGCCCGGCAGGCGTCGAGATACTCGCCGTGCAACAGCTTCAACGTCACCCCGACCCTCGCGAGCTCGCGATGCACCCCCTCCCACTCAGGTTGCGCGTGAACGCTGTCATGCTCACCACGTCCGGGGAACAACCGCGCATAGACCGTCGCCTCGTCAAGCTCGGCGACGTCGTCCCAGCGGACGCCTTCACGGTCGGCGGCGTCGATGACTGCGGCCACGCTCGTGCGGGACATGCCCTGCGCGGCGATCTGCCGCCCCGAGAACCCCTCCCCCCGAAGCCTCAGCACCAGCTTCGCTCTGATCTTGCGTACCATCCGAATCACTCCTTCTGCCGCGTGATTGGCCACGCGGCAGAAGGAGCCTAGGAACGGTGGCCCTCAACCCGAATATCGAGTGGTCCCCACCGACGCGATCACGTCGATCAGAACGTGGCCCTCAACCTCAATATCTGTGGCCCTCAGAGGAGCGAATACTCATCCCCCGGCCGACGCGTGATCGTGCATGTGTCCAGGCTAGGCCCGAGAATGCCCGATGCCGGGTCGTTTCGCCTAGCCGAGAATGACTTCGATTCTCAGAGTCACTCGTCGGGAGTTGGCAGCGCCGCCAGCGTCTCCCCATCTGCCTGCGATATATCACAGGTTCAGGGATTGGACACAGACATGGCAAGGCCGAACGGTCTGCACCACGTCGAGTCGATGGAATACGTTCTGGGTCTATACCAGACGGGCTCGCAGAGGCCGCACGCGTACCGCGCAGGGGCGGTCGTGGCTGATCAAGTGTGGCGATAGGACACTCTCAAACCGACTCCACCTCCTGCACGTTGACGTGCTCCGGATGTTGTCCGGGTCCGGGTTGGAGATCGCCGACCTTTTCGCCCTTCTCAACCGTGACCACCGCCCTGCCCGAGGCAATCAACGGCGAGCACGTCGCGCCCACACGTACATGATCGTTGCGATCAGCGCCCGCTAGGAGTTGAACTGCCAACCGAGAGCGCGAGCGAGCTGTTCCATGTTGAAGACAGCGTGCCCCTTGTCATTGCAGACGTTGGGTATGTGGGGTTTCGCGATGCTCGGGGACAACTTCTCGTACGTGACGACAGGGAATCCGCGTGCGATGCCTAACCCGATCACGAACGGGTCGACGGTCGACCGCTTCCCACCCGCAGTGATCAAGCCCGGATGAGTCTTCAGCACGTCCGCAGTAGCTGCCTGGATATCTGGGTCCAGCGGAACGAAAAAATGTGGCCGCGCCTTCGCCCACTTCGCCACGTCGTCATCCCGCTTCGTCAACTCGCCTTTGACAGGGTCAATCGCCTGAAGAACTCCCGCGTCGACCGCCTCGTTGAACTTCTCCCAGAAACCTGGAAAAACGTCCGGCCAATAATGGTCCCGCCATGCGGTGATCAGGACGCTCGTGTCCACGGAGTACATCAGTCCACCTCTGGGATGCGCGCGCGGTCCAACAGCTTGGGTATCTGATCCACCTTGGCGTTGAGCATGTTGGAGGTCTCGTACGTGCTCAATAAGCCCTCTGACATCGCGCTGACCACGTTTCGTACGTAGCCCTTCCCGAGATTGCGCACCTTGGTGCGCAGGCCGTCGCCACCGTTGGCCTTCCTAGGTTCTGGTCCGTTGGACCACCGGTCGATGTCGTTGTAACCTTCGCGCCAGTTCTCGTAGAACTCCTGGCTAGCCTTGCCGTGCGTGAAGAGCTTCCGCAGGATGACTTCGGGGCTGACGCCCCAGGCACGTGCCTCCTCGCGCAACTGCCATAACTCCCAGTCCTCGGCGTTCTCACGCGCGTTGAGCACGATGGGGCGTTGGGAGAAGGCAGCAGTGGGCACAAGCATCTCGGCGGCGAGACGGTTGCACTCGACTTCGATGCGATCTACGTCGTCTGCTCCGGTTGATTCCTCATGCAGATCACACAGGGCGGAGGTGTTGAGCAATAAATGCGCGTATTCGTGCAGCAGCGTAAAGATGCGCCTGTTGAAATGCGTGGACCCGTTCACGCCGACGATAGGCACCGGGTCAAGCGCGACAGAGAACCCATCAGCTTCCTCTTTGGGGACAGCGTTCGCGGTCACGACGAGAACCCCCACCTCTTCCAGGGCGCTACTCCAGTAAAAGAACCAGTCGGTCGGCTTTCCTGACTGACCCGGAAGCTTGATAAGGGAGTGAACGTCGAGCATTATCCGAGCCCGCGCCGCCACATCCTTAAACCGGGCAGGCTCCTTCCACTCGCTGTCCGGCTCATCGTCCCGCAGATCCATGATCTCCAGCATGTTGTCGCGCTGTGCCTCGGCGCGTCGGATCTCAGCGGCGAGAATCGGGCTCTCACGACGCCGCGCCGTCAGCCAGGGACGCCTGTAATCGCGAACCCGCTCCTCGACTGGAGGTCGCTCGCTGAGGAAGAAGGCGGCAAGGGGACGCCGGTACAGGTCGGCGACAGTCTGGAGCTTGGCCACGGTTAGGCCTGGATCTCCGCGCTCCCATGCGAGCAGCTGGGCCTCATCTACCGAGAGTTTCGCTGCGGCGACACCTGGCTCCAAGCGCGAAGTTTCCCGAGCCCAGACAAGCATGTCGGGATTCGGGAAGGCGGGGATGGATCGGGGCACGGGTCCTCCGGCGATTGTTCAGGCGAGACTATCGCGCACGTCTACTAAACCGCACGCCACCGACACGCGCCCCGCCACTATCTTCGGCCGCCCCACAAAGGTGTCCGAGGCCGGTTCTACCGTCACCCTACGGGCTATGACGAGGCGTCCGAGCGCGCCTAGGGGAGTCAAACCGCGCTGGTTACGTGTGGGGCGTGACGGAACGAACGTTGCGGACACACCGGCATTGTCGGGCGATAGGGACCGTGAGAGGCGTGAATGGCCAGACGCGTCAAATATTCAGAGCTAGGCCGCGTCCTGTGCATAAGCATGTGTCCATGTCGTGTCCAAAACGGTGGACACGGGCAAGTCTGAAACCGCAAGAAGACGGGGTTCAAGACATGTGTTGAGAACGTGATTCGGCCAAAACTGAGCATGACTTCGATTCTCATCCGCGTCTCGCGCGGATCGTGCAGATTAGAGCGAGAGCGTCGACAGCAACGGCACGAGCGCGACGAAAGCGCGAGCGCGGTGCGACGAAGCGTTCTTCTCGGCCGACGAGAACTCGGCGGCAGAGCGCTCGGCACCGTCCGGTTGGCCGTCCGGGACGAAGATCGGGTCGTAGCCGAAGCCGTTCTCTCCCGAGGGGGCCAGAGCGAGGCGACCGGGCCAGCGCCCCTCGACGACATGCTCGGCGGCTTCTCCCCCGTCGGCCGCAGGAACGACGAGCGCGATCGTCGACACGAACTGGGCGGCGCGGTGCGGATCCGCGACATCCGAGAGCTGGTCGAGCAGCAGCGTCAGGTTGGCCGAAGCATCCTTCGCGTGCCCGGCCCAGTAGGCCGAGAACACTCCCGGCGAGCCGCCGAGCACGTCGACGCAGATGCCCGAGTCGTCGGCGAGGGCAGGCAGTCCGGTGTGCAGAGCCGCCGCGCGGGCCTTGATCAAAGCGTTCTGCGCGAAGGTGACACCGTCCTCGACCGGTTCGGGGCCGTCGTAGCCGATCACCTCGAGGTCGGGACGCGTCTCACGGACGATCGCGCCGAACTCTTCGACCTTGTGCGGGTTGTGCGTGGCGAGCACGACGCGGCGTTTCGTCTCGCTGCGCTCGCTCAACGACCGACCCCGGTCGCCCCGCGAAGAACGAAGCGAGGAGTCGAAACGCACATCAGCGCTCGACCGCCAGCGCCGCCAGCTGGTGCTCACGGAGCGACGCGCACCCGTTGACACCGAGCTCGAGCAGCGCGTCGAGCTCGCGCTTGTCGAACGGGGCGCCCTCGGCGGTGCCCTGCACCTCGACGAAGAGTCCCCGGCCCGTCACGACGACATTCATGTCGGTGTCGGCACGAACGTCCTCGACGTACGCCAGGTCGAGCATCGGCTCGCCGTCGATGATTCCGACCGAGACAGCAGCTACGGAATCGTGGAGCGGCTGTGAGCGCTGCGCGATGAAGTTCTTGCGCTTGCCCCACTCGATCGCGTCGGCGAGGGCCACATAGGCGCCCGTGATCGCGGCGGTGCGGGTGCCGCCATCGGCCTGCAGCACATCGCAGTCGATGACGATCGTGTTCTCACCGAGCGCCTTGGTGTCAACGACCGAACGCAGCGCCCGGCCGATCAGGCGCGAGATCTCGTGCGTGCGACCGCCGATCTTGCCCTTGACGCTCTCGCGGTCGTTGCGGCTGTTCGTCGCGCGCGGCAGCATCGCGTACTCGGCCGTGACCCAGCCCTTGCCCTTGCCCACCAGCCAGCGCGGCACCCCGTTCGTGAAGGATGCGGTGCACAGCACCTTGGTGCCGCCGAACGAGATGAGCGCGGATCCCTCGGCGTGCGCGCTCCAGCCACGTTCGATCGTGATCGGACGAAGCTGGTCGGGGGTGCGCCCGTCGGCGCGAATGATCTCGGTCATGTCGGTCTCGTTTCGTTCGTGGAGTTTCGTAGCGTCAGTCAGTGGGCGGCAGCTCGATGGCTCCGGTGTGCACGAGCTGGACGGAGCGCACCTCGCGCCCCATCAGCCGGTTCGCGAGGTCGATGAAGGCATCCGGTGATCCCCCCGTCGCTTCATAGACGTGGGACCCCGGATGATCCGACGAGGTCAGCAGGTCGCGGGTCACGAGCTGGCGATACACGTCGTTCGCGGTCTCGTCGTCGCTCGCCACGAGCGAGACATCCGGTCCCATCACGTAGCTGATCGCGCCCTTGAGAAACGGATAGTGCGTGCAGCCGAGCACCAGAGTGTCGATGCCCGCGTGCCGGAGCGGCGCGAGGTACCCCTCGGCGATCTCGAGCAGCTCGGGCGATCCCGTCACGCCCCGCTCCACGAAGTCGACGAACGCGGGGCACGCCTGGGCGAAAACCGTGAGTGCATCGTTGAGTTCGAGCATGTCCTGGTACGCGCCCGAGCCGATCGTGCCCTCGGTGCCGATCACGCCGATGCGGCCGTTGCGGGTCGTCGCGATCGCCGTGCGGACGGCGGGACGGATGACCTCGACCACGGGTACGTCGTAGCGCTCGCGGGCATCGCCGAGCACCGCGGCCGATGCCGTGTTGCAGGCGATCACGAGCATCTTCACGCCCTGGTCGACGAGCGAGTCGAGCACCTCGAGCGAGTACCGCCGCACATCCGCGATCGGCTTGGGGCCGTACGGCGAGTGCAAGGTGTCGCCAATGTAGACGAGGGATTCGCGGGGCAGCTGGTCGCCGATCGCCCGGGCTACCGTGAGTCCGCCGACACCGGAGTCGAAGATTCCGATCGGCGCGTCATTCATGGTTCCCCAGCCTACCGGCGCGGATGCGCAGGCCCCGCGTCGGTAGAGTGACCCGCATGACCGACCCGGCCGGCAGCCGCAGCAGCGCCCTGCACACCGATCGTTACGAGCTCACGATGTTGGGCGCCGCGCTCCGCGACGGAACCGCCGACATCCCGTGCGTCTTCGAGATGTTCGCACGTCGCCTGCCCGGCGGCAGACGCTACGGCGTCGTCGCGGGCACGGGGCGCCTGCTCGGTCTGCTGCGCGACTTCCGCTTCGGCGACGAAGAGCTCGCCTTCCTCCGCGACGAGAAGATCGTGGATGCCGAAACCCTCGCCTACCTCGAGAGCTACCGCTTCCGCGGCTCGATCTCCGGCTATCGGGAGGGCGAGCTGTACTTTCCTGGCTCCCCCGTGCTGACCGTCGAGGGCACCTTCGCGGACGCGGTCGTGCTCGAGACACTCGCCCTCAGCGTGCTCAACCACGACTCGGCCATCGCGACGGCCGCCGCCCGCATGTCGACGGCAGCGGGCGCCCGCCCCCTCTCGGAGATGGGTTCGCGCCGAGCGGGAGAAGAGTCGGCTGTCGCCGCCGCGCGCGCCGCCTACATTGCGGGATTCGCAGCGACGAGCAACCTCGAGGCCGGTCGCCGGTGGGAAGTCCCCACCATGGGCACGGCCGCACACGCCTGGACACTCCTGCACGACACGGAAGAACAGGCCTTCCGCGCCCAGGTCGACGCCCTCGGCCCGAGCACGACGCTCCTCGTCGACACCTACGACATCCGCCGCGGAGTCGAGACCGCCATCCGCGTCGCCGGTACGAACCTCGGCGGGGTCCGGATTGACTCCGGTGACCTCCCGATCGTCGCCACCGCAGTCCGGGCCCAGCTGGATGACCTCGGCGCGACCGAGACGCGCATAATCGTCACGAGCGACCTCGACGAATACGCCATCGCGGCCCTCGCCGCCTCGCCGGTCGACGCTTATGGGGTCGGCACCTCGGTCGTCACGGGGTCGGGCGTCCCGACCGCCGGCATGGTCTACAAGCTGGTGGCGCGCCAGGATGCCGCGGGCAACTGGATCTCGGTGGCCAAGGCATCCGCGTCCAAGGCCTCGGTTGGTGGCCGCAAGTCCGCCTATCGAAACTTCGAGAACGGTGTCGCGACGAGCGAACTCGTGACCTCCGATCCGGTCGACGGCGCGGGACCGGATGCCTCGGCATCCGTCACCTCCCATGCCCGAGCGCTCCAGGTCCGACTCGTCGTCGACGGCGAGATCGGCACCGCGGCAGAGGGGCCACAGGGCACCCGCGCCGCCCGAGCACATCACGCCGTTGCGCGGGCCGAGCTGCCTCTGCACGCGCTCGCACTCAGCAAGTCCGGTCCGGCGATCCCGACCGTCATGGTCGGGCGTTAGCGCCGAGTTCTTGGACGAAGATCAGGTCTGCAGCGACTCGTAGATCTCTTTGCACGAAGGGCAGACGGGGAACTTCTCGGGATCGCGACCCGGAGTCCACTTCTTGCCACACAGCGCCCGCACCGGCTTGCCCGTCAGAGCCGACTCGAGGATCTTCTCTTTCTTGACGTAATGCGAGAAGCGTTCGTGATCGCCGGGTTCGACGTTCTCTTCGCGAATCAGCTCCTCGAGTTCGCGTTCGAGGGTGGCAAGGCCGCCTTGGTCTGGGGTATCGAGAGGCGTGCTCATGGCTGGTCAGTCTATCGGCGCGAGAGGCGGTGGGGCCCGACTCAGGCGGTCTCGGCAAGTTCGAGCAGCCGACCACCGCGACGGCGGAAGACGGCCCCACCGATGGCCACCCCGATGATGAACACAGCGAGTCCGATCCCGAGTCCCAGACCCAGCGCTGACATGCTCGCTTCGGCGTCACCCGCGACGGTTCGCCACGTCCACAGCAAGGCCGGAGCGCTCACGACGATGGAGCCGAACAACACGATGCCCTGGGCTATGACGCCCGACGAGCCCGTGCGCTGCGGCTGCCGGAAGGGGTTGTCGCCCGGCCGTGTGACGGCGTACGGGGCGACGACCGATGCGATGCTCGACAGGCCGAGACCCGACAGATACAACGAGGCACAGAGTCCGATCATCGCGGGAAGCACGTCCCAACTGCCGTGGACCGCGACAGAGAACAGCAATCCGATCGCCAGAACGGGAGTCGCAAAAAGCAGGATGGGCGCGAGCCGTCCGACACGATCCGATACGCCGTGGACGTCGGATGCGACGTGCATCCACACCGCGGTCGAGTCGTACGCGACGTCATCGTGCGGAAGCCACCCGAGGAAGAGGGCGGTCAGGGTCACGGGAACGAGGATGGCTGTCTCGATCGACACCCCCGCCACCAGAAGGGGCACGATCGAGATGGCGGCGGCAACCGGCACGATCACGACGTTCATCAAATATCGGCGATCGTGCAGCCAATAAATCATGCTGCGTGCCGCGATCGCCCCGCCGGGGGTTGCGGGCATGATGCCGAACCAACCCAGGCCCGCGTGGTCGTGGCTGGGCGTCGAACGGATCGCCCCCGACATGAGGCGATGAGCCAGCCAGGACCACGAAGCCCACAGGACGACGAGGGTCGAGACGGCGATGACGATTGCCACGGGGGCGTTCGCGTTCGGGTTGCCGATCGCCCAGGCGGCGCCGAAGGGAGTGAGCGCCAGGATCTCCGCCACCGATTCGACGGGAACAGCAGGGGTATCAGCGGCTGTCGCGAGGTACACGCCGATCGGCACACCACCGGCGAGAGCTCCCAGCGCGAACAGCCCGACGAGCGATCCGCCGCGCCCTTCCCGGACGGCGATCGTGGCCAAAGCGAAGCCGACCCGACCCGCGAGCGCGCACGTGAGGACCGCAAGGATCGCACCGACGGTCGCGAGCACGGGGCTCGTACCGTCATCCACGCGGACGACCACACCACTGACCGCGAGCACGACGACGAGCGCGAGAGGGATGCTGATGAGCGACGCGAGGCTCAACGTCGCGACGAGTACCCGCGGGGCCAGACCGAACACCGAGAAACGGCGAGGATCGAGAGGATCGGGGGTCCCCGTCAATGCGGGGGCGAGGGCGAAGGCCAGCACCAGGGCTGAGCCGGTCCAGACGAGGACCGTGCCGGTGCGATCGGACGACGCGTCGGTGAGCGACAGGATGCCGAGGCATCCGATGATTGCAAACGCGATCAGCGCGGCGAGCCCGAGGACAGCGCGAACCACATGTGACGAATCGCCGCGAAGCGCACCGACGAGAAGCGTCGCCCTCAGTCGGAGAACGTGTGCAACCACTCGAGACCTTCCGCATCGTCGACGCCGCCCGAGAGTTCGACGAAGCGCTGCTCGAGCGTCATCTCGCCCCGCACCTCATCGACGGTTCCCGTTGCCAGAACCTCGCCTTCGACGAGGACCGCGACCCGGGTGCAGACGCGTTCGACGAGCGCCATACCGTGACTCGAGAGCACCACTGTGCCGCCGTGCTCGACATACGTTTCGAGGATGTCGAGGATGACCTGTGACGACGCCGGATCCAGCGACTCGAACGGCTCGTCGAGCACGAGAACGCGAGGCGAGTGGATCATCGCGCCGGCCAGCATGACCTTCTTCGTCATGCCCGCGGAGTAGTCGGACACGACGCGGCCGAGTGCGTCGACCAGGTCGAACGCGCGCGCGAGATCGGCGATGCGCGACTGCACGACCGACGCCGAAAGCCCCCGCAGCACACCGTAGTAATAGAGCAGTTGGCGGCCGGTCAGGCGGTCGAATGTCCGCAGACGATCCGGCAGCACACCAATGAGCTTCTTCGCCCGCGAAGCGTCTGTCGCCGAGTCGATTCCGCAGACCTCGATCGTTCCGCTGTCCGGACGCAGGAGCCCGGCGATCATCGAAAGTGTGGTCGTCTTGCCGGCACCGTTCGGGCCGACGAGTCCGAAGAACGACCCCGCGGGGATCGTCAGATCGATGGCATCGACAGCACGCGTGTTGCCGAACTCCTTGACGACGCCGCGGAGGGCCAGCGCCGGCGTGGCTGACTCGGGCGCGTTGTCGGCGGAGCTACCGAAGATGTCGGGATCGATCACCGCAGCGGGAACGGGCTCGTCAACGATCACATCGTCGATCGATTCGTCGACGACATCCTCATCCGTGTCGGCGACAGGCTCGTCGACCTGGGGCTCGTCCACGACAGGCTCCTCAATCTCGGGCTCAGCTACATCGTGCTCAGCGACATCCGAGACGACGAGATCAGACTCGCCCCGTTCGCCCGCCGTGTCCGTCCGCTCGGAATCGGGGGTCGTTGCCGGCTCCGGCAGAAAGAGCGGCGGGATCGGCGGAATGTCTGCCTTCTCAACAGGTGGCGCCTCGACGGGGCGCGCCTCGGCGTCCGTGACTGCCGAATCCGCCTGAGCCGACACGGGCAGCGGCGGCGGGGGCCCGGGAACCGACACGGGAGGTGTCCGGGACGGAGCACTCGGTGCACTCTTCGCGGCGCGAGGCGCCGTAGGTTTGCGAGGGGCAGCGGGTTTGCGGGCAGTAGAGCCGCTCGGCCGTGGAGCGGCGGGCTTTCGCGCAGCCCGCGAACCGGAGGTCTTGGCCGCAGGCCGCGCAGGCTTCGACGGTACGGCCGGGGTCGAATCATCCCTCGCCGGAACAACCTTCTGCGATTCAGCGTCTGTCTGTTTGTCGCCTGCCGGCGTCGAGTCGGCGGGCGGCGCAGGGGGCCGCGGCGCACGGGGTGCACGCGGACGCGGCGGGACCTTGGGGGCTCGCTGAGGCTCGGCGGGGGAAGTCGCTGCCTTGTCGGAAGGATCCCGCGGGTCAGGCGTGGGAGCGGTCACCGACCCAACGTATCAACCATCTGGACCCAGACCCGGGGGACGTGCCGGGCATTCACAGCCAACGGTCATTCGTGTCACGAAAGGACAACGACGGCGATCCGCCCCTGCTGCTTCCCAGGGTCGATCTGTAGCATGACAGGAGCACAAAGGCGTGTCGCGTATCTGAATTGATGGTGAACGCACACGAACTTCTGGAGCATCATGAGCCTACAAATAGTTATCCTCGCAGCCGGTATGGGCTCGCGACTCGGTCGCGCCCTGCCCAAACCGCTCACAGAGCTGAGCGATGGCCGGTCGATCATGCGTCAGCAGCACGACAACGTCTACAGCGCGTTTGGCGATGACGCCCGCATCACGACGGTTGTCGGTTACCGCGCCGAGACCATCGTCGAGGCCTTCCCGGACGTCGACTACGTCTACAACGATCGGTACGACCAGACGAACACGTCCAAGTCGCTGCTGCGCGCCCTCGAGAAGACCGGTCGCGATGGCGTCCTGTGGATGAACGGCGACGTCGTCTTCGACCCCCGCGTTCTCGGCCGCGCGATCGACTTCATCGAACGCGGGCAGTCCTTCGTCTCGGTCAACACCGCCAAGGTCAGCGACGAAGAAGTCAAGTACACCGTCACCGCCGAGGGCTACATCAACGAACTGTCGAAGACGGTTCGTGGCGGCATCGGCGAGGCCGTGGGCATCAACTACATCTCCGCCGCAGACAAGAAGGCGTTCACGCACCAGCTCGGCCGGGTCGACGACCAGGACTACTTCGAGCGTGGCCTCGAGCTGGCGATCATCGAGAACGCGCTGCTCGTCGAGCCCCTCGACATCTCGGACCTGTACGCCGTCGAGGTGGACTTCGCCGAGGACCTCGAGCGAGCCAACCTGTTCGTCTGAGCCGGACTCTTCCAGCCCGTCCTCAGCCCTCGCGGATAGGCTCGCGAGGATGGCCGACAAGGTACACAGGATCCACTCCCTGTCCGACGAGGCCCCCTGGCAGGGGGGCCTTCCGCCCGTGGGTTCGGAGGAGCATCCGCGCATCGTTCGTGCTCTCGACCGTGCGCTCGCGATCCAGCGTCCGCTCGTCGTGGCCCACATCCGCAGCATCCGACTCCGGCACCCGGATGCCGTGACCGCGGATATCGTTCGTATGCTCGAGCGACGCTATCTCGCGGCCGTCACAACAGGCGGCGCTGCCGTCGGTGCGACCGCTGTCGTGCCCGGCATCGGGACCGGTGTCACACTTGCACTGTCGGGAGTCGAGACGATCGGATTCCTCGAATCGACGACGCTCTTCGCGCAGTCCGTCGCCGAGGTCCACGGCATCGCCATCGAGGACCCTGACCGCGCCCGTGCGCTGGTCCTGACGCTCATGCTCGGCAAGGAGGGGGTCGACCTCGTCGCCCAACTCGCGGGTCAAGCCGCGGGCGAGGGCACGGCTCGCCCCGCCTACTGGGGTGAGATGGTCACGAAGACCCTCCCACGCGCCGCCGTCGGTCCCCTCGTCGATCGCCTGAAGACGGTCTTCGTACACCAGTTCGCAGCCAAGGCCGGTGCGTCGTGGGTCGGCAAGGCACTGCCCTTCGGTATCGGCGCTGCCGTCGGCGGCGCGGGCAACAACATCCTGGGCCGTCGCGTTCTGGTCGGCTCGCGTCGGGCGTTCGGCGCCCCGCCGCTCGAACTGCCCGCCGACCTCGAGCCCCGTCCCGGAGCCCGGCGCGTGGAGCACTCCACGATGGCGGGAGCATCGCGGCTCGGTGGCACGATCGCAGGCGTCGTGGGTGGAGCTGTCGGCAGTGCGGCTCACGGTGCCGGGTCCGCGGGGCGCAAAGTAGCGGGCACTGTCGGCCGGATCATTCCCCGACCGAAGAACAAGGCCCTCGACGAGAAGAAGTCGGACGCCGATACGGCAACCGACGAGCAGGCGTAAGCCCCCGCATCCGTCCTCCCCCGCGACCCGTGCGGCAGGCTTTCCACCGACGGTCGTCAGAGCGGCCCGATTCGGCCCCGCGCTGTCCGCGCTCGACCCTAGCGTGCCTCGCATGCTCACACCCCTGGTCCCTCGTGGCGACCGTTCACGAGATCGCGCGTACCCCGTCCCCTGGCACGTCGAGCGCCTGCACGACAGCCACAGTCTTGTCTCGAACGTCGGCGCGACACCGCTCGATGTCGTGCGGGTCTTCGTCCACGTCGGAGCCGATCACGGCGGAACCAAACGCGTCGAGACGCACCTGTGGGGAGGAATGATGCCGGGCGAGAGCGCGGAGCTCTGCCTGTGCGCGGTCGATCCCGAAGATTGCGTCATCACCGTGGCCTGGTTCCGGCCGGACGATGGGAGCGAGTACGTCTGGCGGTACGCGCCATGAGTCGGCGCCGATGGCGCGGATCAGGCGTCGAACTCGGCCTCGTCGATTTCTTCGGGGTCGCCCGCGGCGACGGAGCGCGCGTGCCAGGTGTCCCAGTCGTTCATGAGGCGCTCGATCGCGGCCCGGAATGTCGCGGTCGGAGCGCCCGGGCGAACGTCGCCGAAGTAGTGCTCCACCCAGTAACCGAGGCGCGCAGCGACCTCGGCATCATCCGTGACGCGCTCGAGTTCTGCGACGAAGCCCGTCGGAGCTTCGGCATCGAGCCACTCGCACGCGGCGAGGTATCCGCCTGTGTCGACGGATGCCTCGGGGTCGCCCGGCTTCGTGACCAGCAGTGGGCGGCCCGCGGCCAGCCGGTCGTAGACCATCGCCGAGATGTCGACCACCGCGATGTCTGCCGCAGACAGCTGCCAGCCGAGCTCCGGCCTATCGTCGTAGACGTGGTGCGCCGATGCATCCCGCGCGTTGGCCGCGGAAATCGCGGCGATGATGCGTGCGTTCGCTGCACCGTACTCGGGGTCGATCACGCCGCTGCGGGGATGCGGCCGGTAGATGACGCGATGCCGACCCGTCACGAGCAACTCGGTAACGAGCCGCTCGCCGTGGGTGCGGATGGACCCGTAGTGCGCCGAGGGCCGGTCGCCCTCCCAGGTGGGGGCATACAGTACAACGGTGCGCTCATCCGGCGTGTACGGCAGCTCACCCGAGTAGTAGTCCGCCTGCGGGCGCCCGATCGGGATGGCCCGACGATCGAAGTCGTAGTCCCACAGCACCCGCGACAGCCGCTCACGCGCCGCGGTCCCAGCGATGAAGGCGAAGTCGTACGCCTTGAACTGGTTGGTCGTCATGTACATCTTGTCGGACTCACCATGATTGATGAAGACGTGCCAGCGATGCCCGTAGCGGAACATCTGAAAGTTGCGGGTGTTTTGGTTGACGTACAGGACGATGCGGATGTCCTGCGTCGCGACGAACTCCTCGAGGCTCCGTACCGAGGGCACGTACGCCACCGGAAGCACGCCGTCGGCCAGTATCGCCCGCGCTCCCGTGGCCGAGCGCGAGAGCACCACGACCGGCCAGGTACTGGCTAGCTCGGCGAGCGGCCGGTACCACTGCCTGATCTGGTACATGTTCACGTCGCCGTCGGCGAAGTAGACGGCGATTCGGAAGTGCCGCGGGGGGTGCGGTGGGCGGTTCTCGAGTTCTTGCAGCACGCCTCGGTGAGCAGTGCGGTTCGTGAGGGCTCGCCGCGCCAACGTGGCGAGTTTGCGGCCATCCGACACAAGACTCATCCGATCAGCCTACCCAGCGCCCACTCGGGTCCACGGCGAGCCTCGTGACATGATCGACGGGTGCATCAGGAGGAACGCGGGACGGACGCGACGACGGATCGGGACGCACCGATCGTTGCGCCCGGTTCCGGAGTGTCGTTCGTGATGCCGGTGCTCAACGAACGTCGCTACCTCGAGCGGGCCGTGCAGACCGTTCTGGATCAGGACGTGGCCGGCCCGACCGAGCTGGTGCTCGCCCTGGGGCCCTCGACCGACGGCACGACCGAGTTCGCCCATGAGCTCGCGGATCGAGAGCCGCGCATCACCCTCGTCGACAACCCCGCCGCCGATATCCCGATCGGGTTGAACGCCGCGATTCGTGCGAGCACGCTGCCGACGATCGTGCGCGTCGATGCGCACTCCGAGCTCGCGCCCGACTACACGCGTCTCGCCCTGCAGACCCTCGAACGTACGCGCGCCGCGAACGTCGGCGGCGTCATGCACGCCTCCGGGCGCACCCCGTTCCAGCGGGCGGTCGCGCGCGCCTACAACTCCCCCATCGGCCTCGGCGGTGGCGCCTACCACGGTGGTACCCGCGAGGGTGAGGCCGAATCGGCCTATCTCGGGGTGCTTCGACGCTCGGTGCTCGACGAGGTCGGGCTGTTCGATGAGAGCATCCGACGCGGTGAGGATTGGGAGCTCAACCTGCGCATCCGGGCAGCCGGTTACCGCGTCTGGTTCGATCCGACGCTCTCCGTGACGTACTGGCCCCGCGAGAGCTGGGTGCGACTGGCTCGCCAGTTCCGCGCCACGGGAACCTGGCGCGGGGAGTTGGTCCGTCGCTACGGTCGGCGCAACTCACTGAGATTCTTCGCACCTCCCGCGCTCGTCGTGGACGTCGCCCTCAGCATCGTCCTCGCTGTTCTGCAGGTGACGGGCGTGATCAGCGGATGGCCGGCGCTCGTTGCATCCGTCGTCTATCTGCCGGTCGCCGCCTACGCTGTGCTGATCGTCGCGGTCGCCGCGGGACGCGGTGGCGGAACCGGATGGCGCGACAAACTCTGGACTCTCGCGGTGCTGCCCACGATGCACCTGGCGTGGGGCACGGGCTTCATCGTCGGGTTGATTCGTGGCGCACACGAGACGGTCGACACGTCGCGTCTCGGCGACCGCAACACCCCACTGCCGTAGGGCGTGGGTCACAGCGGGTCACTTCGACAAGCTCAGTGGCCGACGGCTCAGCGACCGCAGTCTGAGTGACCGCGGTGTCTCAGAACGGCGGTGGGTCTGAAGAGGGCGTGAAGATGACCAGCGCGGGCGGTGGTTTGTCGATGTAGACATGGCCGCCGGGTGAGGTCCATTCGAGGATTCCGCCGCCGAGTTGTCGGACGGTCCACGCCGTTTCGCCTTTGAGGGTGTGGTGTCGTTTGCAGAGGCAGGCGAGGTTGCACACATCCGTGGCGCCGCCGAGGGCGTAGTCGAGGGTGTGGTCTCGATCGCACCGGTGGGCGGGTTGTCGGCATCCGGGGAATCGGCAGTGTTGATCCCGAGCCCGGAGGAACCGTTTCATATCCGCCGACGGGGTATATCGGTCCACCGCGAGAGCACATCCCGTGATCGGGTCGGCGAGGACCCGATCCCACCCGGCCGCGTGCCCTGCGAGCTGGCGGGCCGTAGCCGGGTCGATCGGGCACCGCCCGACCAGGTCGGCGGGCTCATCCGTGACGCCCGCCAACGCGAGGGCGGGGATGGTGACGTTCACGATCGCTTGGATCGACCCGAGTCCACCGAACCCGTCCGACATTCCCGCACCGGTCTGCGCGTCGGGTGTGGTGGTGAGGAGCATGTCAGCGACGAGGTCGGCGCGGATCTGATCCAGGGTCCGCACATCCGTGGGGTCGGCGTTCTTGATCGCCTGGGCCTGCTGCGTGATCCGGTCGTGCATCGCGTGCGCGAGGACGGCGGGTTGGATGGTGCTGAACTCCGCCATCCCATCCCCGATGTCCCGAACACACGCACCTCGCGACGCGCGCGCCTCTTGGTGCCGTTCCGCGAGCGGGCGCGGCTGCAGGGACTCCGCAAGCCGCGCGAGCGACGCCCCGAGGCGTCCCGGCGTTGTCCCTTCAGCCCGGACCAGCGCTTCACGTTCGAACACGGCCCGCGCGTCAGGATCCGTGAGTGGTAGGCCGTGTTCCATGATCACCGCGACATGCCCGCCGCTGACCCGTCCTTCATCCCACGCGTCGAACGTGGCTGGGAACGACTCCTCCAGCACCGCGGCATCGTTCATGCGGCGTTGCACCGTCCGGTCGGACATGTTCGTCGCGGCCCCCAGTTCCGCCGCCAATGAACGAAAAGGCAGTTCCGCCTCACGCGACGAGGGCGAGGCGAGTTCCGCGACCCGGTGCATCCCCTCCGCGGCTGCCTCCGCGAAAATGCGGGCCAGTGCGGCCTGTCCTTGCTCGGCCACACGCATCGCCTCAGCGCACCGGTCTGCGAAGTCCCGAGCTTTGGCGTCAACCCCACGAACCATCGAATGCATGTTCGAAACTCTACGGGCCACCACCGACACCCACGCCCCGAAAAGCCCCCAAATCACGCCAAAACCACGCCGAAAAGATGAGAGCCTTCACACGAACGATGACGAGGACTATCGCGCTCTCAGCCGCGATCGACGAAGCCCTGATCGAGGATGCGAGCCACAACCCGCTCCGCCGCCCGACCGTCCTCGCGAGCGGAGAACTTCCGCCGCCAGGCGTCGTACCGGGGGCCGTAGGTCGTCTGCGTCGCCGGGTCCTCGATCGCGTCCACGAGATCGTCGAGAGTGCGGACGACCGGCCCCGGCGCGTGCGCCTCGAGATCGAAGTAGAAGCCCCGCAGCTCGCCGCGGTAGTGCTCGAGATCGGGGACGAAGAAGTGCATCGGCTTGCCCGTCACGGCGAAGTCGAACATCATCGACGAGTAGTCCGTGATCAGCGCATCCGCCGCAAGCAACAACCGCGAGACATCCGGATATCGCGTCACGTCGATGACCCGCGCGCCAGCGGCATCCCGCCCCGCCGGGAGCGTCCGCGAATGGCCCCGCACCAGAACCACCGACCCGGTCCGGCGCGCAAGCTCGGCCGGGTCGAAGAAGTCGACGATGAGGTCACGGTCGTCGCGCCACGTGGGCGCGTACAGCAGCACCCGCTCGTCCGCTGCGATTCCGAGCTGCGCCCGCACCGCCGCCCCATCTCCCGTCGTGAGGACATCGTTGCGGGGATAGCCCTCGACCCACACCGGACGGGTGAGGAAGGCGTACGCCTTGCGAAGGATGTTCTCGCTGTACGGGTTCGCCGCGAGAAGGACGTTCCACCGCCGCGATTCCCGCACGACGGCCACGGCCCGCCGCGGGTCGAAGCCCGGGCGATGCAGAGCCAGTCGCTTGAGCGGTGTGCCGTGCCACGTCTGCAGCACATGCTGACCCGGCCGCCGCGCGTAGGCCCGACGAAGCCAGTCGTTCACGACGAGCAGCCGAGCCGAGCCGCGCGCCCGCCACCACTCGGGGCTTCCCTCGACGACAGCGATCGCGCCCTCGGGAACCGCGATCGAGAGGTCTACGACACTCCAGTATCGGGTGACCGCGGGCGCCACGCGCGCGAGTTCGCGATCGATCGCGAGGGGGTTGCAGCTCGCAGAACGGCCATAGAAACTCTCGAAGAAGACGGCGTTCTCGAGCGGAGAGGTGCGACCGACGTAGCGTCGCGCGAGTGCGTCCTGACCAGCTCCGGAGTCGTACGCCGGATCGACGGGGGGCCCGATGACGAGCGTGGCGTGCTCACCCTCGAGCGTCGCGCGCAGGCCGTCGAGGATGCTGAGGGGCAGTGAATCGGTGACGAGAGCCTCGTCTGCGGCGTTCGCCGTCGTCCGAACACGGATCGTGTATGAGCCGCTGGGCAGGGGCAATTTCGGACCACCCCACCGAGAAGCTGCGAGCGGCAGGCGTGCCTTCCAGGTCTTCCCGCCGCCTGTCACGACGGCGTCTACGCGCGCCCGGGGGCCGTCGAGCCAGACCGTATCGGGACGCGGCCCGCTCCCCTGCAGCACGAGTTCTTCGGTGCCGTCACTGTCGAAACGTGCGGAGGTCATGCGGTGCTCTTTCGGTGCTCGGGGACTCGGCCTCGCAGCTGAGCCCCGTTCAGGATCGCACGGTACACCCGCGCGGTGTTCTCGCCGTCCCGGTAGCTGTGGACCCTCGCGCTGAGTTCTTCGGCGCGAGCGATCCGCTCCTCACGGACACCCGGATCGCCGAGCAGCGCGTCCAGCTGAGCGACGGTGTCATCCCAGTTCACCCCCGCATCGGTGCCCGCGACATCCGAAAAACGCCCGTAGAAGCCGCGCCGGCGGGCGTACGCATTGACATCGGGCGCGAGAAACAGCACCGGGAGCGGCACGAGCGAGGCATCGAAGGCCATGGACGAATAGTCCGTGATCAGCGCGCTCAGGGCCGGAAGAGCGGGGGTTGCATCCCGGAGCCGTGAGCTGCCGAGCGGAAGCACGCGGTCGGTCGCGAACGGCGGCTCGTAGTCGCCGGCGCCCAGCGGGTGCGAGCGCACCAGCAGCACGGCATTACGCGCCTGGAGCACATCGATGAGGCCGCGCCATTGCGCGGGCGTCGGGATTGCGGGGTCGGGTTCGCCATCGCGCCACGTCGGGGCGTACAGCACGAGCCGGGAATCGCCGAGAGGGGGCAGGCCCGCATGTGCGAGCACGGCACGAGCCCGCTCACGACGCTCATCTGGCGTTCCCGTCGACAGCACGTCGACACGCGGCTCGCCTGTGACCGGAACGCGGGCATCAGGCAGCCCGAATGCGGACTCGAGTCGCCCGCGCACGAGCGGCGAGGCCGCCGGCAGCAGGTCGATCTGGCGAGCCGCCCACCGGTACATTGCGCCCAGCACGCGGCGCAGCAGTCGCGAACGCGGCAGGATGCTGCTGCGGAGCGTCTCCGGAGAGTCGAGCCCGATCCGCTTCAGCGGTATACCGTGCCAGAGCTGCGCGACGAACGCACCCGAGACCGCGTACCGGTTGACGTCGCCGAACCCGTGGGTCACGACGAGCACCCGTGCACGCGCCGTGCGCCAGAAACCGCGCCACGACGTCCGTGGGATGTGCGGAATGCCGAGGGCCGAGGCATCCGCCGCTTCCGTGTCGGACCCGGTGAGCCAGAGGGCCGGGTGAGCGTCGGCGGCAACCCGCTGCCACAGGGCGAGAGCCCCATCACCGATCCCCGCACCACAGCCGAAGACCCATTCGTCGCGCGAGCGGGGAATAACGAGGGTGGCGAGACGACCGACCGCATACAGCGGGATGCGAGCGAGCTTGGCCGCATTGCCCGCACCGAATGAGAAGGACGCCACGATCCCCTTTCCGCACGCGAGCCTACCCGGTGGGGTCATCCGACGGGCGGAACACAGGCGACGCCCCCGGCACCTCTTCACGAATGAGGGTGCCGGGGGCGTCGCCTGTGGAGCTGGGAGGGCTTTAGCCGAGCGCCCCCAGGGTGACATCCACGCTCTGCGTTTTTCCGTCACGGACGAACGTGACGGTTGCGTCGCTTCCCGCCGCGGCCGCCCGGACCTGAGCGGTCAGGTCGATCGAGTCGGTGATCGGCACCCCGTTGAATGCGGTGACGATGTCGCCCTTGCGGATGCCAGCCGCTTCCGCCGCGCCGCCTCGCGAGATCTCTTGGATGTACGCGCCCGAGATGGTTGCGTCTTCCACAGAGCTCGATGCGACCACCGAGGCGCCGAGCAAACCGTGTGTCGCGGACCCATCCGCGATGATCTCGTCGGTGACGCGCTGGACGACGTTCGACGGGATCGAGAAGCCCACACCGATCGAACCGGCCGTGCCGGACGATGAACCCGCGCTCGCGATCGCGACGTTGATGCCGATCAGCTTGCCGTCACCGTCGACCAGAGCGCCACCCGAATTACCTGGGTTGATCGCCGCGTCGGTCTGGATGACGGCGATGCTGATGGTTCCCGCCGAGGGACGGCTCTGCTCGCGCTGTCCCGGAATGTCGAACTGGAACGGGCCCTGACCGGGACCCTGCTCCGGCGCATCCTCGTCCTCGTCCCCGCCACCACGCGGTTCCGGCACAGCGGACGAGGCGATCGAGATGCTGCGATTCAGAGCGCTCACGATTCCGGTTGTGACGGTGTTGGACAGGCCGAGCGGGGCGCCGATCGCGACCGTCTGGTCGCCGACGTTCAGCTCGGACGAGTCGGCGAACTCGATCGGGGTCAGGCCCGAGGCATCCTCGAGCTTGATCACGGCGAGGTCGTAGGTGGGATCCGTTCCGACGATCTCGGCGTCATAGATCTTGCCGTCCGAGGTCGTCACGCGGATCGCCGGGGTACCCGTCGCGCCGTCGAGCGTCACGACGTGGGTGTTCGTTGCGACGTATCCGTCCTCGCTCAAGACGACACCGGAACCGCTGCCACCCGACCCACCTCCCGAGACCTCGATCGTGACGACGCTCGGAGTCACCTTCGCGGCGATCGCCGTCGTGGCGTTGACCTTGTCCGGGTTGTTGACCGTGACGGTCGACCCGCTCTGCACGACCGTGGTCGAGGGGGCAGCCCAGAGCTGCGTACCCACGTACGCGCCTCCGAGGCCGGCGGCACCGCCGACCAACGCCGCGGCGACGATCAGTCCCGCAACACGGCCCGCAGCGGACTTCTTCTGCGGGGGGCGCGGCGCGGCACCCACAGGGCCCGGATCGAATGGCAGCGTCGGCTGGGTGCCCGTCGCGTGTGCACCGTAGGCAGCGGTGGCCGCGGGACCGAAGGCCTGTCCACCCGAGGGGGCGCCAGCGTAGGCCGGAGCCGCGGGCGCAACCGAGCTGTAGGGCTGTTGTGCCCCGGGCAGCGGCGGGGCGGGCGGGTAACCGTTGTGCGCCGAAGCCGCGGGCGGAGTGTGCGGGGGCACCGCGCCCTGTGCGGGTGCCGCGCTGTTCGCAGCCGGGGTATCGTACGTCGGCGCTGAGCTCGGCGCGGGCGCCGCGCTGTCCGTCAGCGCTGCGGCGGGCACGGTCGGCGCATCGGGCACGGTTGCTGCGTGCTCGCTGGCCGGCGTTGCGTCGCCGTTCAGCCGGGCCTCGTCATCGGTGGGGCTGGTGCCCTGAGTGTCGGTCATCGGGTGCTCCTTCGTTCACATCTCCTTCACTGTGCTCTCGGATCCTGTGCGTTGCATATGACGCCACCGCATGTCGACTATGCGTACGGGCTGCCTTAGCCTGGAGCGCGGCGACCGCCTAGGCGCCGCATCAGGAGGCGTGGATGTCTGAGCCCACGGGCGCATGGAAGCGCACCGCCGCGGGGGCCGGTTTGCTCGGTCCGGACGGGTCGGTCTCGCCGACGATCTTCGCCGAGATGACCGCGCTTGCGATGAGTACCGGCGCGATCAATCTCGGCCAGGGTTTTCCGGACGAGGACGGACCCCTGGAGGTGCTGGACGCCGCCCGCGAGGCCATCGCGCAGGGGGCCAACCAGTACGCGCCCGGTCGAGGCATCCCCGATCTGCGTCTGGCGATCAGTGAACACCAGCAGCGCTTCTACGGACTCCGGTTGGACCCCGACGCGCACGTTCTCGTCACAGCCGGGGCGACCGAGGCAATCGCGGCCACGCTTCTCGCCGTCGTGGACTCCCCCGACGACGAGATCGTGGTGTTCGAGCCGTACTACGACTCCTACGCCGCCTGCGTCGCCCTCGCGGGCGCCCGGCTCGTGACGGTTCCTCTCCGCTGGCCCGACTTTCAACCCGACCTCGATGCGCTCGAGCGCGCGGTCACCGATCGCACCCGGGTCATCCTGGCGAACAACCCCCACAATCCGACCGGCGCTGTCTTCGAGACACCGGTGCTTCAGCGCATCATCGAGCTCGCAGAGCGGCACGACGCCATCATCGTCGCCGACGAGGTCTACGAGCACCTGACGTTCGGTGTGGCGCACGTGCCGTTGGCGACGTTGCCCGGCGGCTGGGACCGAACCCTCACGATCTCGTCGGCCGGCAAGACCTTCTCCACGACGGGGTGGAAGATCGGCTGGGCCACCGGCCCCGCGACGCTCATCACGGCCGTCAACACGGTCAAGCAGTACCTGACGTATTCGAACGGGACGCCGTTCCAACCGGCCATCGCGACCGGTTTGCGCCTGCACGACTCCTTCTTCGAGGGCATCGCCTCGGCACTGGCGCGCAAGCGGGACATCCTGGGCGCGGGTCTGCGCGCGGCGGATTTTGTCGTATCCGAACCGCGCGGCTCGTACTTCACAGTGGCGGATGCCGCACCGCTGGGAATCACGGATGCCACGGAGTTCTGCCGTCAGCTGCCCCAGCTGGCCGGGGTCGTCGGCGTTCCCGTCTCGGCCTTCGTCACCACGGAGCACCGTGCGGAGTACGCGACGCTCGTCCGCTTCGCGGCGTGCAAGCGTGTCGAGGTGCTCGAGGAGGCCGCCGGGCGTCTCGCCGCACTCGCCCGCTGAGAGGGGCGATTACCGCGGCTCGACGCGGAAACGACGGAGCGCCAGCGCCGGGTTCGTTCGTCGCACGCGCTCGACGGCTGCGCGCTCCACGAAACCCACCACGACGTCCGTCCCCGTTCCCAGGGCCGCGATCTCGACACCCTGCGGATCGATGACGGCGCTGTGTCCGACTCCGAGGGGCGGCGGATGATCCGCCGCCGCCACGTAGAGCGTGTTCTCGATGGCTCGGGCCCGGAGCAACGTCTGCCAGTGATACTCCTTGAGCGGACCGCGGACCCACTCGGCCGGCACGAGCACCACATCGGCTGCGGCGTCCGCCAGCAGCCGTGTCACCTCGGGGAACCGCAGGTCATAACAGGTCTGCAGGGCGAACCGCATCCCGGCACACTCGAACGTCTGGGGTTCGGTGATCTCGCCCGCCTCGACCCAGTCGGACTCGCGCTGGCCGAACGCGTCATACAGGTGGAGCTTGCGGTAGGTAGCAAGCACTCCCCCGCCATCGACGGCAACAACCGTGTTGCGCACGCGTTTGTTGTCCTCGGCCCGCTCGACCATGCCCGCGACGATGCAGATATCGTGCAGGTCGGCAAGCGCCACGAGCCCGGCCACAAAGGTCCCGTCGAGCGTTTCGGCGTTGGCAGCGAGCGACTCGTCAAAAGGGTCGACGAAATAGCTCGAATACTCGGGAAACAGCACGAGCCGCGCACCGCGGGCCACAGCCCGCTCGACGAGTTCCGCGATGGATTCGAGGTTCACGGCGCGAGAGGCTGTCGGTGCGAACTGCGCCACAGCGACTCCCACGGCCGCCCCCGGGCTCGCGCCTCGGTCCCGTGCAGTCATGACCGCTCCTCCCCGCGGGTGCGCCAGACAAGTGGCACCACGACCCACAACACCACGATCAGCGCCGCGAGCGACACTCCCGCGATCAGCGCCGCGTCACGAGCCAGCACGACATCAAAAACAAAGGCGACCACTCCGACCAGCAGGATCGACACCGTTGCGAGCGCGGTGATGAGCGCCGCGTGGCCGTAGGTGACGATGAGCTCCTTTTCGCGTCGGCGGAAGAGAAACCGGTGCAGCGCGACGGGCGCGAGCGCGATGATGGCGCTCAACGCAGACGCAACGACCAGAAACAGGTAGAACGCGCGTTGGCCCTCGTCGAGGTCGGCGAACGCCGGCTGGAACGCCAGGGCGAGCAGAAAGCCGGTGAGGATCTGGGTGCCGGTCTGCAGAACCCGAAGTTCCTGCAGCACCTCGATCCAGTTGCGGTCGTAGCGCTCCGACGGAGTCTCGTGTCGCCCGTCTTGGGCGCTCTCTGCCGGATCAGGATCGTCGGATGCGTTGTGTCGCGCGCCATGCGCAATCCCTTCGGCATCGACCATTTTCCCATCCTGACGTGCGACTCGGTATGCGGCAACCCGGTGGGGAAAGCAGAAGGTCCCGGATGCCTGAACGGTTTCCGGGACCTTCTTTTTGTTGCGGGGGCAGGATTTGAACCTACGACCTCTGGGTTATGAGCCCAGCGAGCTACCGAGCTGCTCCACCCCGCGGCACAAGAAACAAGCCTAGCACGACCTCAAGGGGCGGTCGAATCGAGACGAGTGTGGCCGCGATATCAGGACCGGGGCTCGAGCCGCCCGACTCCGTAGCGGCGTTCGGGTGGGACATCCGTCGCCGCACACAGAGCGACCCACACCTCGCGGGGGTCAACACCGGCGGCAATCGCAACAGCAGCCGTGCGACCACCGAGTGCGTCCAGGCTGAGATCGGCCGTGACGACGGCACCGTAGGCGGCGCCGAACTCATCCTCGACGGCGCGTTCGAATTCGCTTCGACGCATCCGGGGTCAGCGCAGCGACAGCTCGGCGTCGACCGACGCGACGAGGTCGTCGGGAACAACATCCGGGAAGGTCTGGAGGCCTTCCATCACCGAGATGCGATCGCCGACCTCGCGCATGATGGTCGAAATGGGCACATCGAGCGCCTCAGCCACAGAAGCGAGGATCTCGCTCGAAGCTTCCTTCTGACCACGCTCGACCTCGCTGAGGTAGCCGAGCGCAACGCTTGCCTTGCCGGCGACCTGACGGAGGGTCTGACCCTTCTGCAGACGGAAGTCCCGAAGGACGTCCCCGATCTCTTGACGAACCAGGATCATGATGCCCCCTCCTCACTGTCCTCGCTGTGCCCCACCGGGTGGGCCACTTTACAACACCGAATGGTGCCAATCTAATGCCCTGCGCTATGCAGAGGCTGGGAATCACCGAATGTAACGGAGACGAAACACGAGGTATTCCCGGGTCGCGTCCCTCATACGGCATCTCCTCATAGGGCAGCCCTCATACGGAAGTGAGGAGCGCGCGCAACGCGTAGCGGACCGTCTCCGCACGAATCGCACCCCGGTCACCCTCGAGTCGCAGCGAAAGGACCCGCGACTCTGTCGGGGTGCTCACGCCGATGTGCACCGTACCGACCGGCTGCCCGTCGGGCGAGTCGGGACCCGCGATGCCTGTCGTCGAGATCCCGACGTCCGCGCCACGCCCCTCGACCGCCACGGCACGACGGACGCCCTCTGCCATCTGCCGGGCCACCTCGGGGTGCACGGCCCCGTGCTCGGCCAGCAGCGCCCCGTCCACTCCCAAGAGCGAGTGCTTGAGCGGGGTGGCGTACGCGACGATGCCGCCGACGACCGTGGCGGACGCTCCGGGCACCGCGATGAGCGCCGCCGCGAGCATCCCGCCCGTGAGCGACTCCGCGATGCCGAGAGTCCAGCCGCGGTGGCGCAAGCTCTCGAGCGCACCCACCGCATCCACGGCGGCATCACCCGCTTCTGCATACGCGCGCCACTCCCCCGGGGGCAGCGCCTCGTCGGTCATGACGGGTCTGTGTGCGGGCGGCGAGCGGTCCGCGAACGACGGGAGCCGCGGATCTCGGTCACGACGTAGTCGATCCCGCTCGCGATGGTGAGGATGACGGCGACCCACATCGTCACGATGTTCACCCAGACGATCCAGTCCCCCACGACCGTCGCCAGCGGCAGCAGGGCGAGCGACAGGGCGACGGCCTGCGCGACGGTCTTGAGCTTGCCCATCCACGCAGCCGCGACGACATGGTCACTCGCGACGACCAGCCGATGGACGGTGATCCCGACCTCGCGGATCAGCACGACGACCGTGATCCACCACGGGAGTTCGGCCAGGATCGACAGCCCGATGAAGGCGAATCCCGTAAGCACCTTGTCGGCGATCGGGTCGAGCAGCTTGCCCAGGTCGGTGACGATCTTGTAGCGCCGCGCGATGTACCCGTCGATCCCGTCCGTCGCGATCGCGACAATGAACAGCACCGCGGCCCACCAGCGCAGCGGGCCATCCGCGCCACCATCGGCAAGGAGCATCCACAGAAAAACGGGAGCACAGAGGATCCGCGCGATCGTGATCGCGTTCGGAAGCTGCCGGGGAACGGCCATCAGTCGCGCCCCGTCAGGCCCCAGGCGTCCTCGTCGTTGTCCTCAGCGTCAACGACCGGCAGGCCGTCGTACTGGGCAGCGAGAGAGTCGGCGACCGCGTCGGTACCGTAGCGCGTGTCCGCCACGTACCCCGCCGCCGGAGCCGGAGCCGCGGCGGGGGCAGCGGGCGCCGCCGGTGCCGCGGGTGCAGCCGGGGCCACGTCGCCGCGCAGCATGCCCAGCACCTCGGGCAACTGTTCGGCGGTCACGAGAACGTCACGAGCCTTCGAGCCCTCCGAGGGACCGACGATCTCGCGCGCCTCGAGCAGGTCCATCAGGCGCCCGGCCTTGGCGAACCCGACACGGAGCTTGCGCTGGAGCATCGAGGTCGACCCGAACTGGGTCGAGACGATCAGTTCCGCGGCCGCAAGCAGCAGCTCGAGATCGTCGCCGATGTCGGCATCGATCTCTTTCTTCTCGGCCACGGCCGCGACATCCGATCGGTATTCCGGTCGCGCCTGTCCGGTCACGTACGCCACGACCGTCTCGATCTCGCGCTCGCTGACCCACGCGCCTTGCACACGGATCGCCTTCGAAGCGCCCATCGGCAGGAACAGTCCGTCGCCCTGACCGATGAGGCGGTCGGCGCCGGGCTGGTCGAGAATGACTCGGGAGTCGGTGACGCTCGTCACGGCGAACGCCAGACGCGAGGGCACGTTGGCCTTGATCAGACCGGTGACGACGTCGACGCTCGGGCGCTGGGTGGCCAGGACGAGGTGGATGCCCGAGGCACGGGCGAGCTGCGTGATACGGACGATCGAATCCTCGACGTCGCGCGGAGCGACCATCATCAGGTCGGCGAGCTCATCGACGACGACCAGCAGGTACGGATACGGCTTGAGCACGCGCTCGCTGCCCGCGGGGAGCTGGATCTCGTTGGCGACGACGGCCTTGTTGAAGTCGTCGATGTGACGGAAGCCGAACGACGCGAGGTCGTCGTACCGCATGTCCATCTCTTTCACGACCCATTGCAGCGCCTCGGCGGCCTTCTTCGGGTTTGTGATGATGGGCGTGATCAGGTGCGGCACGCCGGCGTACGACGTCAGCTCGACGCGCTTCGGGTCGATCAGCACCATGCGCACCTCGGACGGCTTCGCGCGCATCAGCAGGCTCGTGATCATCGAGTTCACGAAGCTCGACTTACCCGAACCCGTCGACCCCGCCACCAAGAGGTGGGGCATCTTGGCGAGGTTGGCGACGACGAATCCGCCACCGACATCCTTACCCACACCGATCGTCATGGGATGCGTCGACTGCTGCGCGTTGCCCGAGCGCAGCACGTCGCCGAGGGTCACGATCTCGCGGTCGGCGTTCGGAATCTCGACGCCGATCGCGCTCTTGCCGGGAATCGGGGCGAGGATGCGGACCTCGTTGGATGCCACGGCGTACGCGATGTTGTTGGTCAGCGCCGTGATGCGCTCGACCTTGACGCCCGGGCCGAGCTCGATCTCGTACTGCGTGACTGTCGGACCGCGCGAGAAGCCCGTGACCCGCGCATCCACGCCGAACTGACGCAGCACCTCGGTGAGCGAACGCACGACCTCGTCGTTCGCGGCCGAGCGCGCCTTGGCGGGGGTTCCTGCGGCGAGAGCGCTGACGGACGGCAGGCGATAGGGGTTCGCCGGGCGGTTTCCCGCGAGCGCGCCGTCTGTTCCGAGGCCGGACAGTCCGGGCAGCACGCCGTCATCGACCGCTTCGGTGGCGTCGTCGTGAATGGATGTGCCATGGATCGACGTCCCGTGCTGCCGCGCGGCCGCGGCCGCGCGTTCGGCATCGGCGAGCAGGTTCGGGTCGATGACCTCGGTCAGCGCGTCGGGCGAGAATACCGGGGCGGGCGGAACCGGCGGCACCGTGGCGATGGCCTGTTCGAAACCGCCGTGGCTCGAACCGGGCGTGAGCAACTCCGTGAGGTCCTGCGAACTCAGCCCACCCTCGGGGTCCTCCTCGCGGCCGGTCTTGTTGCGTCGCCACCACGGGGTCGCCGGATCTTCGGGCTCCGCCTGATCCTGGGCCTGGCCCTGATCCTTGGCGGCACCCTCGGGCCGCGCGTGCTCACCGAACATCCACGCGTAGAGATCGCCCAGCCGCGAACCGATGCGGTTCGGCGGGGTCTTGGTGATGATCAGGACACTCAGGATCGCGACGAGGACCAGCACGATCCAGGCGCCGATGGGCGTCAGGAGCGCCAACGGTTCGGCGACCATCCAGCCGAACAGACCGCCGGATGCACTCAGCACGGGCAGCCCCGAGCTCGGCACCGGCCTGTCGCCGGCCAGGTGGCAAAAGCCCGCGCCCGTCAGGATGAGCATGCCGAAGCCGATACCGATCCGACCGTTGTCGTGCACGCTCGAGGGGTGGCGGAAGAGCCATCCGGCCAGCAAGAGAATCATCACCGGGAGGACGAAACTCAGTCGACCGAGCATGCCTCCGACGGTGTAGTCCGAGATCGTCCCCGCGACGTCGTTGCCGATGAAGAACCATTCGATGACACCGCCGGCGATCGCCAACAGCACGAGCAAGAACGGGAAGCCGTCGCGCCGCTGATCCTTCTCGAGAGTCTCTGGGCCGAAAGCGCGGAACACCCCACCCACCCCGTGGGCGAGGCCCATCCAGGCACGAGCGATCACGGGTGGACGTTCGGGCTCGTCGTCGTACCGCTTGGGTGCGGGCGCGGGCTTCCGCGCGCGCGTCGTGGTGCCCTTGGCGGGCGCGCGGCCGCTCTTGGTCGGGCTGGTGCTCCTGGCCATTCCCCCACGGTACGACTGACGTGCGACGTTCGGGCGCAGCGACGCGGCTCCGCTTCAGCCCGGTCTCAGCCCGAACTCACCGCAGGCGCTTGACCATGGTGTCTCGGCCGACCCCGGGTTGCGTCACGGCGAAGCCCTCTGAGCGATAGAACACGGCGGCGAAGTTGCCGCGCTCGACGTTCAGGCTGAGGCGAGCGAACCCGGCCTGCGCCGCATGGGTCGTGAGCTGCTTGAGCAGCGCCCGCCCCACGCCGTGCGCCCGCCAGATCGGCCGGACCCCGATGATCATCTCGGGAACTCCCGTGCCGACATGGGCGAACGCGGGGTCGGTACGGGGAAGCATCCGGTACCAGGCGGCACCGATGGGTGATCCCTGCGGGTCGAGCGCGACGAACCCGGCGTCGCTCGGACGCATCCATCCCGCGACGAACCGGCCGTGCTCGGGCGTGGACAGAATCTGGTGCCGCGGCCGCGCGCCCCCCGCGCGCCAATTGACCGCTTCGACAACCATGTCCGCCAAGAACCCGCCATCCGCCTGGGCGGCGGGTCGTGTGGTGAACGAGGCGGGCATGCGGCGAGTGTAGCGGCGCACGAGAACAGGCGAATACACGAAGACAGGCAGATCTGCGTGGGATCTGCCTGTCTCCGGGTGATTGCCTGCCTGGGTGCGGTTGCCTGTCTCCGTGCGATCGCGCGCGGGCTACGCCTCGATGACGAGCGGCACGATCATCGGCCGGCGACGCAGCGACTGGCTCACCCAGCGACCGATCGTGCGGCGGACGATCTGCGCGAGCGCATGCGTGTCGCGTACACCCGACTGCGCGGCCTCCTCGAGCGCCGCGGCGATCTTCGGCTTGACGCTGTCGAACACCTTGTCGTCTTCGGCGAAGCCACGCGCATGGATCTCGGGGCCGGTGATGATCTTGCCGGTGGCGGCATCGACGACGACGATCACCGAGATGAACCCCTCTTCGCCGAGGATGCGCCGATCCTTGAGGTCCGCATCCGTGATCTCGCCCACGGTCGAACCGTCGACGTAGACGAAGCCGATGTCGAGCTGACCGACGACGGATGCGACGCCGTCACGCAGATCGATGACCGTGCCGTTCTCGGCCAGGAACGTGCGCTCAACGGGAACGCCGCTCGAGTGGGCGATACGCGCATTGGCGGTCAGGTGACGGTACTCGCCGTGGATCGGCAGGACGTTCTTGGGCTGGAGGATGTTGTAGCAGTAGAGCAACTCCCCCGCCGCCGCGTGGCCCGAGACGTGCACCTTGGCATTGCCCTTGTGGACGACGTTGGCGCCGAGCTTGGTGAGCCCATCGATCACACGGTAGACCGCGTTCTCGTTGCCCGGAATCAGGCTCGAGGCGAGGATGACGGTGTCACCCGGGCCGGGCTCGATGTCGTGGTCGAGGTTCGCCATGCGGCTGAGCACGGCCATCGGCTCGCCCTGCGAACCGGTCGACATGTAGACGATCTTGTCGTCGGGCAGGTCGCGGGCCTTCTTGTAGTCGATGAGCACGCCCGGCGGTACGCGCAGGTACCCGAGGTCCGCCGCGATTGTCATGTTTCGCACCATGCTGCGCCCGAGGAATGCCACTCGGCGGCCATTGGCGGCCGCCGCATCCAGCACCTGCTGCACGCGGTGCACGTGACTCGAGAAGCTGGCCACGACCACGCGGCGCGGAGCCTTGGCGATCACCTGATCGAGCACCGGACCGATCGAGCTTTCGAGCGGGGTGAAACCCGGGACATCCGCGTTGGTCGAATCCACCAAGAACAGGTCGACGCCCTCTTCGCCCAGGCGCGAGAACGCACGGAGGTCGGTCAGGCGCCCATCGAGCGGCAGCTGGTCCATCTTGAAGTCGCCGGTCGCGAGCACGAGGCCCGCGGGGGTACGGATCGCCACGGCGAGGGCATCCGGAATCGAGTGGTTCACGGCGATGAACTCGAGGTCGAACGGGCCGACCTTCTCGCGGTCGCCCTCGCGCACCGTGAGGCTGTACGGCCGGATGCGGTGCTCTTTGAGCTTCGCCTCGATGAGCGCGAGCGTCAGCCCCGAACCGATGATGGGGATGTCGCTCTTGAGCTTCAGCAGGTACGGCACCGCGCCGATGTGGTCTTCGTGACCGTGCGTCAGGACGAGGCCGACGATGTCGTCGAGGCGGGACTTGATCGGCTCGAAGTCAGGCAAGATCAGGTCGACGCCTGGCTGGTGCTCTTCGGGGAAGAGCACGCCGCAGTCGACGATGAGCAGCTTGCCCTCGTACTCGAAGACGGTCATGTTGCGACCGATCTCGCCGAGACCGCCCAGGGGGAAGACGCGGAGGGTGCCGGCGGCGAGCGCGGGCGGATCGTAAACGTTGGTGGGCATGCTGCCTCCATGGATGCAGCGAGGCATCCGGTCGTGTGTTGTTGTGGTGTGCGCGGCCCGATAGAGGGTCCGCGGCTTTGGCTATCTGGCGCCCGTTCGGGCTTTGGTGTGAGAGTTCGCCTGGGTGAGAGACGAGCGAGCTTTATCGAGTGGTGCCGTGGATCTTGGGAAGCGCGCCGCCCGCGGCCGCGTTTCGGTCGGGGCGGAAGTTCGAGAAGTCAGCGCCGGCGACGTCGCGGACGAGAGCCAGCTCGTCCTCGATCGTTGCGGCTTCCCACTCTTCGGGCCCGACGAGCGGCAGGCGCACGCGCGGGCTGCCGATGCGGCCGAGGCCGTGCAGGATGTACTTCGCCGCGACCGTACCCGGTACGTGCGTCATGACGGCACGGACAAGGGGCTCGAGCTGCTTGTGCGCCGCCGTAGCGGCGGCGAGGTCGCCACGGTTCACGGCATCCACGATCGTCCGGTACGGGGTCGCAGTGATGTTCGCCGTCACGCCGATCATGCCGGCGGCACCGATCGCCAGGTGCGGCAGCACGTTGGCGTCGTCGCCCGAGAAGTACATCAGATCGGTCTGGTTGAGCACCCGGCTGACCTCACTGAAGTCGCCCTTGGCATCCTTCACGGCCAGGATGTTCGGGTGCTTCGCGAGCCGAAGGATCGTCTCGTACTTGATCTCGACGCCCGTGCGGCCCGGGATGTCGTACAGGATGACGGGCAGGTCCGTGGCGTCGGCAACGAGGCGGAAGTGCGTCAGGATGCCGGCCTGCGTGGGCTTGTTGTAGTACGGCGTGACGATCATGATGCCGTCGGCGCCGGCCTTCTCGCTCGCCTTATAGAGCCCGATCGCGTGGGCCGTCTCGTTCGAGCCGCCACCCGTGATGATCTTGGCTCGACCGGCCGAGACGTCCTTGCCGACCTCGACGAGACGGAGCTTCTCGGCATCCGTCAGCGTGCTCGTCTCACCCGTCGTGCCCGTGACGACGATGCCGTCCGCACCCGCCGTGATGACGTCGTCGATGTGCTTTTCGACAGCGGGCCAATCGACCTCGCCGTCGGCCGTCATCGGAGTGACGAGCGCGACCAGCACCTGACCGAACGGATTGGCGGTGTGCGTCATGGTTCCTAGGCTATCGGGCCGCGGTGCGGTGGACCCTCACCCGTGCCGACCGCGGAGACGTCGGGGGCAACGAACGCATGATCAGCGGCCGCTCTCCCCCACCCGCGCGGCGACGTTTGGCGGCACCAAACGGGTCAGAGCCACGAGTGCCTTGTACCGCAGCGACGGCACCGAGACAGCCTTGCCGCGGGCGATATCGCGGAGGGATTCCGCGACGACGTCGGATGCGTCGAGCCAGAGCGCGGCGGGCACACCTTCGTTACCGGGTGCGAGACCCATCCGCTCGTGGAAGCCCGTGTGCGTGAACCCCGGGCAGACAGCCGTGACGGTCACCCCGCGCGGTGCGTACCGGCCGTTCGCCCATCGACTGAAACTGATCAGCCAGCCTTTGCAGGCGCCATAGGTCGAAAGCGGAATGAACCCGGCCACCGAAGCGATGTTGACGATCCGCCCGCTGCCCCGCTCGAGCATGCCGGGCAGCACCGCCCGCATCAGTCGCATCGGCACCTCGACGTGCAGCGCCAGGTGCCGCGCCTCATCTTCGATGTCGTTGCTCTCGAAAGCCAGATCCAACCCGAACCCGGCGTTGTTGACGAGCATCTCGATCGGGCGCGCCACGTCGGCGAGGCGATCGGTCACCTTCTGGAGCTGGCGAGGCTTGGTGAGGTCGACGGCGAGCACCTCGTACGAGATGCCGTGGTCGCGGACGAGCTCGGCACCGAGGCGCTCGAGCTCCGCACGATCGCGGGCGACGAGCACGAGGTCCGCGCCGCGCGCCGCCAGTTGGCGGGCGTATTCGGTGCCGAGTCCCGAGCTGGCACCCGTGATGAGCGCGGTCTTGGCCATGGGGCGCGTTCCCGACGCCTTAGGGCGCGACTCGTCCGTTGCCGTTGAACGACGCGTGCGTGAACGGCATGAGTTCGGTCCAGATGTGCTCCATCTTTTCCGCCACCATCTCGATCTCACGCTGTGGGAAAGAGGGGAAGTGCGTGCCCTCACGCTTGGTGCGCAGCGACAGGAAGTTCATCAGGGCGCGGGCGTTCATCGTGACGTACATCGAAGAATAGATGTTCAGCGGAAGCACGATTCGGGCGACCTCGCGGGCAACGCCGGCGTCGAGCATCCGCTGGTACGCCTCGAACGCGTGGACGGATGCTTCGCGCGTAACGGCGTCCGTCAGCTCGGTCTGTTCGGGGGTCCCCTCGAGGAACTCGTATGCACCCGGCTTGCCGACCTGGATCAGCCGGCGGTCTGCAGCGGGGACGTAGAAGACGGGACGGAGCTCGCGGTAGCGGCCCGATTCTTCGTTGTACGAGGCGATGCGGTGCCGCATGAACTCGCGGAACACGAAGATCGGCGCCTGCACGTAGAACGTCATCGAGTTGTGTTCGAACGGCGAACCGTGGCGGTCGCGCATCAGGTAGTTGATCAGGCCGCGATCACGAGCGGATGCGTCCGCCCCCGAAGCGGCCTCTTCGAGCGTCTGCTCGCCCATCGTCGAGACACGGGCGGCGAACAACACGTCACTGTCGGAGGCGCTCGAGCGCACGAGCTCGACGGTCATGTCGGAGCGAAACTCGACGGGGGGAACGGTCGACTCGGCGGAGGTAGCGGCATCGGTCACGCGCCCAGACTACCCGCGAGCGTGCGACCGATTGTTACGGCGTCGCCGTCAAAATCGGTCGGGAAGCGACCGACCATAGCTGGCGCGCCTATCCTGGGTTGCTGTGACTCTCGTTGAAGCCCTGATCGGACTGGCCGTCTTGCTGACGGTCACCGTTGTCGCGGGCATTGTGGTGCGCTGGAACCAGGGTCGCGCCCACCATCACGTCGCGCACGAGGTGGTTGAGCCCGCCCGAATCGGCGCCGACGGACTCGGCGACGTCGCCACGCTTCTGCAGTTCAGCACCGATATGTGCTCACGCTGCCCGGGCGTTCACCGCACTCTCTCGGCCGTCGCGGACGCGCGCCCCGGGGTCCGCCACCTGGACGTCGACCTGACCAATCGTCCCGATATCGCCAAGCACTTCCACGTTCTGCAGACCCCGACCACACTCATCCTGGATCGCGCCGGCGTCGTGCAGACGCGCTTCGGCGGTGTACCGCGCCGCGACGTCATCGAGATGGAGCTCGCGCGGCTGACCGGGGTCGAGCCGCAATCGAAGCCCGAGGCCGAACGTGTCTGACCGTGCCGTGCCAGCCGGCATCGACCCGCGCGGCCCGCGGTTCGCGGCGTCGATCACCACTGTTCTGCTCGCCGTCGCGGTGCTGCTCGGATTGACCGGGCTGTCGACCACACGGAGCACCGATTTCGGGTTCGTCGCAGGTGAGAATTCGCTCGCCGGCAGCGGATGGGATGTAGCTCGCGCATCCCTCGCCCAGCGCGTACTCGATCCGGCCTTCCTGCTGATTCTCGTGATTGCGCTGCTGTTCGTGTGGGGCGTCGCCTCTCCGCGCACGGCGCCCTGGGGCGTGCTGTTCCGTCGAGTCATCCGTCCGCGCCTGAAGCCGCCCACCGAACTCGAGGATCCTCGCCCGCCCCGCTTTGCGCAGGGCGTCGGACTGTTCGTCGTGACGATTGGTCTCATTCTGCACCTCACCGGCGTGCCGTGGGCGCTGCCGATCTCCGCCGCCGCGGCGTTCGTCGCGGCATTCCTGAATGCCGTCTTCGGACTGTGCCTCGGCTGCCAGCTGTATCTCGTCCTCCAGCGTGCGGGCCTCGTCGGACGCGCGCGTCCCGCCGTCTGAGATGGAATCAGCGGCGTTACGTCGCGCACGTCCGCGGCCCGGATTAGGCTGACCGAAGACAGGTCGTCGGCGATCCGTGCCGACGATGCAGCGGCACAACCAACCCGGAGGACTCTCATGAGCGTGACGAGCGAAGCCAGCACAGCCTGGAAGGGCAGCCTGATGGGCGGCTCGGGCACGGTCGCCCTCGACACCTCCCACGCCGGCACGTTCGATGTCAACTGGAAGGCTCGTTCCGAGGGATCCGGTTCCGTCACGACGCCCGAAGAACTCATCGCCGCTGCCCACTCGTCCTGCTTCAGCATGGCGCTCTCGCACGCACTGAGCGAGAACGGCACCCCGCCCGAGAGCGTAGACACCACGGCATCCGTCACCTTCGTGCCGGGCACCGGAATCACGGGCAGTCACCTGAACGTCAACGCGGTCGTACCTGGCCTCAGCGCTGAAGACTTCGCCAAGATCGCACAGGACGCGAAGACGGACTGCCCCGTCTCGCAGGCTCTTGCGGGCATCGAGATCACGCTCGAGGCGACGCTCGCCTGAGGCGGGCGGATCGGATGTCTCAACGCGTCGTCATCGCGGGCGCCTCGGGCCTCATCGGCCGGACGCTCACCGACAGTCTTCTCGCCGACGGTGTCGAGGTGACGACTCTCGTTCGACGTGAGCCTCAGGGCCCTTCGGAGGTTCGCTGGTTGGACGGGTCGCCGCTCGATCCGAGCGTGCTCGCGGGCGCCACGGCCGTCGTCAACCTGAACGGTGCGAGCATCGGGCACATCCCCTGGACGCCGTCGTACAAGCGCACCCTCGTCTCGTCACGGCTCGAGGCCACGGGAGTCCTCGCGGAAGCTTTGCGGGCACTCGGCGACGACGCTCCGGCATTCGTGTCCGCCAGCGCGATCGGCTACTACGGGTCCGTGCCCGGCCGCGAGTTTCGCGAGGATGCGGGCCCCGGTGGCGGATTCCTCAGCGACCTGTGCGTCGAATGGGAGGCCACCGCGCGCACAGCCGGGACCGCGCGCGTCGCGCTTCTCCGGACGGCACCCGTCGTGCACCCCGAGAGCGTCTTGAAGCCGCTCATTCTGCTGACGAAGTTCGGGCTGAGTGGACCGATGGGCCGCGGCACACAGGTGTGGCCTTGGATCTCGCTCGTCGACGAAGTGCGCGCCATCCGGCACATCATCGACGCCGAGCTCGAAGGTCCCGTCAACCTGTCGGGCCCGACGCGGGCGACCGCGAATGACCTCGGCTTCGCGCTGGCGAGGCGCATGAACCGCCCTTACGTCCTGCGCGCACCCGCATGGGCTCTCCGGCTGGGACTCGGACGCGACATGGCCGACGCGGTGCTTCTCGTCGATGCGCATGTCATTCCGGCCGCGCTCAAGGCATCCGGCTTCACGTTCACGCACGCGACCGTCGACGAGGCGGTCGCGGCGATCATTCCTGTCGGGCGCTGAGCATGCCGCGCGAGGTCAACGCTCACCGTGGCTCGTGCTGTCGCCGCGCCGTTCGGCGGACTCGAACCTGATCGCCTGCCGTATGGCCGATCGAGCTCGCCGCCGGTCCCCCGCACCGTCGTACGCGAGACCGAGCCGGTACCACGCACGCCAGTCCTCGGGGGCGGATTCGACCTCGTCGCGGTACTTCGGGAAGAGCGCCTCGGCCTCGTCGCGATCGACCCGCCCGCTCGGGCGCACGGACAGCTGCTCGTCGGGGAGAGCGCCCTCGCGCTCGAGCCGTCGACCGAGGCTTTCCGCGCGCATCCCGAACCAGAGTTCGCGCCCGATGGCCCACGCGGCGATCGCCGGCAGAACGAACAGCGCGACTCCCATCGCAATGCCCACCGGATCGCCTGACGTCAGCAGGAGGTACGCCCGCTGAGAAACCAGCACCAGGTAGAGTGCCAGCACCACGGCAATGATGGCCGCCCCGATGCGTGCCTTCACAGGCCGGTAACCCGCGCCACCTGTCCGGGCACGCCGCCGTCGTCGACCGGCGATTGGGGCTCGTCTCCCGGCAGGCGGATACCGACGTCGATGAATCGGTCGAGGCCCACGACGACGCCGCGTACGGTACGCGCCGCGTCCAGAGCGATCCGGATGCCCGGGGCGTAGGCCAACGCCGGATCGACCGTGTCGTGGACGATCTGCAGCGACTCCCCCGGGCCCGACAGCAGCACCTCTTGGCGTGCGATCACGCCGGGCCGGCGAAGCGAATGGACGGGGATGCTCGCGACGCGCTGCCCGCGGGCGCGCTGGTCGGTGTGCGGCGCCTCGACCGGCCCGACGCTCTCTCGGGCGGCAGCCATCAGCTCGGCCGTGCGCACCGCGGTGCCGCTCGGCGAGTCGACCTTACGTTCGTGGTGCGCCTCGACGATCTCGATCGAGGGAAAGAAGGGCGCCGCGGCAGCTGCGAGGGCCGTGCCGATAACCGACCCGAGCGAGAAATTGGGGATGAAGACGACGCCGGTGCCCGCCGCCTCGACGAGCGGCCGGACGAGCGCGATGCGCTCCTGCGACCACCCCGAGGTGCCGACCAGAACGTTGATGCCCCGCTCGATGGCCGCACGGACGACGTCGATCGAGACCGCCGGGCTCGAGACATCCACCACCAAATCCGACCCGTCGATCTCGGTGATATCGCTGCGCGAGGACAGCACGGCAATGACCTCGTAGCCCTCGGTCGTCTCGATTACGTCGCGAACCACACCGCCGAGGCGCCCGGTTCCGCCCACGATGGCTACGCGTGTCGTCATGTGCCCATCCTAGGTTCGCCTTGTGACGCCCGGCGGGACGCCGGGCCGCGGCGGCATAGGCTCGATCCGTGGTGCGATTCATCGAGATGGCGGCGGATGCCCCGGCCGCCCATGACCTGCTGACCGAGTACTTCGCGGCCCGCGCCGAAGTGTTCCCGGGCGGTGCGTATCGACCGACGTATCCGGATGCTTCGGCGTTCGTCGCGCCGGATGGAGTGTTCCTCGTGGTCCAGAACGGGGACGCCGAGGCGGGCGCACGCACGGAGGTGGGGTGCGGAGGAATCCGGCGCATCCCCGATGGTCCGGCCGGGGTGCGATACGAAGTGAAGCACCTCTACCTCGACCCGTCTACGCGCGGCCGAGGGTGGGGACGCCTGCTCCTCGACGAGCTCGAGCGTCGGGCACAGGCCTGGGGCGCGGCCGAGCTCGTGCTCGACACTCACCACACCCTCGAAGCTGCCGGCGGCCTCTACGCGTCGGCGGGCTTCACTCCGATCGAGCCCTACAACGACAACCCGAACGCGACTGTGTGGTTAGGCAAGGTCCTCAACGCCTGACGCCCGCGCAGTGACGGCTCCCACAGGAATGTCCGTCGGTGTCTGGGACTCAGGCATCGGGATCGTAGGCATCGGGATCGTAGGCATCAAAATCCCCGACGACCCGGAACGCGGGTCCGACCTCGTCTTGTAAAGCGATCACGAGAGACTTCCCCTCAGCGATCCCTCTACGCCCGACCTCAGGATTCGCCCAGCTGATCTCGAGCACCGGGTCCAAGACGTGCTGCCAGGTTTTCTTCCACTCTCGGAACCGACGCCGAAGCTTCGATGAGATCTGGGCACCAGGGCCGATCACCTCGCGGCGACCCCACCCCGGGCGCACGAGGATGGTCTCCATTCCATCGCGGTTTTCCAGCGGCACCACGGAGCGAACCTATACGACGGCGTAGCCACACGATTGAGGCACGCTGCGGTCGAGTCGGGCGGCCGGAAGCAACGACGCCCGAACGCGTCACGCGAGCCCGCTGTTCACAATTCAGTCTCTGCAAGTTCTAGCGCCGCGCGAATCCGCGGCGACCCGCCCTTGCAGCACATGCGGGGACTGAATTGTGAACGCGTGCGCCAGGGATACACCCCAGCCGCGGCTGGTCCCGCCGAGCTCAGACCGGGTGGGTCTCGGGCAAGCCCGTGCGGAGTTCGAACGGCAGGTGCGCGAGGTCGTTGTGTGTTAGGAGCGTCCACGGGCGCCCCTGCTTCTGCGCAATCACCGTCAGACCGCAGTGGGCCTGATTGAGCGTCATCCAGCGCCACTCGGGCGCACCGAGAACCTCGCGCACGAACCAGCTGATCACGAAGTTGTGCGTGATGACGAGCTCGTGAACCTCGCCCGTGCGACGCACGAGAAACTCGCTCACGGCGTCCGCCATCTGCGCGTGACCGGCCTCGATCTCGGCGTCGGTGACCGATCCGAAAAACGGCTCGTAGACCGCGGGAGTCTCGGGCGTCATACCCGTCGGAACGCAGTCGAAAAGCAGCGACGAGGCCTGCGGGGTGACGGCGGGCATCCGCTCGGCGACCATGCGGGCCGTCTCCGTCGCCCGCAACAGGGGCGAGTGCCAGACGGCGCTGAGCGGAATCCCCGACAGACGATCGGCGATCAGGGAGGCCTGGCGCTGACCCCGCGGAGAGAGCGGACCGTCGACGAGCCCGTGCTCGGCATCCTGGTGCTCGCCGTGGCGAACGAGGTAGATGAAGTGCGTCATCCTCGCTCACTTTCGTCTCGACGTGCCCCGATGCCACGCCGTTTCCAGCCTAGGTCACGAATGCGCCGTGTCACGAAACGATCTCGGCGTGGTCCGACCGCGACTCCGAGCGAGCGTCACTGGGCGGCGCGGGAGAGCTCGCCCAGGTGCGCACGGCTCAGCTGCACGCCCACGCCCTGCGTCAGTTCTTCGACGTGCTCGGGCGCGTAGGCGTTGACGATCGGTGCCACCACGTTGCGCTGCGCGAGGAGCCAGGCGACGGCGACCGCGGCGTCCGGCACCGAGAGTTCGAGGGCGATCGCGTCCAGCGCCTTGAGTACCTTCTGGCCGCGCCGATTGAGATATGCCGCAACCTGCATACCCCGCGCCGACAGGCCGACGCGGTCCCGGCTGCGGTGCCGCCCCGACAAGAACCCGTGAGCGAGAGGATGCGAGGGTGTGACCGCGATTCCCTGCGCCCCGGCGACGAGGCGCAGATCGCCTTCGAACGCGGCACGGTGCACGACGTTGTAGTGCGCGTCGAGCACCGTGAAGCGCGGGTAGCCGGCTGAGGCGAGTATCCGTGCCTCGACGAGGCGCTCGGGCGTGAAGGCTGCGGCGCCGAGGTGGCGCACCTTGCCCGAACCGATCAGCCACTCGGCCGTGGCCAGGGTCTCTTCCAGGGGAACCGATGTATCGGCACCGTCGAGATAGAGAACATCGATGTGGTCGGTGCCCAGTCGTACGAGGGATGCCTCGACGGCACGCACGAGGTTCACCGGGCCAAGACCCGGGTTGTCGGGGTGCGCCCCGACTCGTACGGCGACGGTCATGTCGTCGCGGGTCTGACGGGAGGCCAACCATTGACCGATGATGTGCTCGCTGCGGCCCGCGGAGAACGCGTCCGCCGTGTGCAGGGCGTTGCCGCCGAGCTCGACATAGCGGTCGATGATGCGGTGGCTAGTCGACAGATCGATGTTCCAGCCGAACTCCGCACCACCCAGCATGAGCGGGAAGATCTCGAGGCCGGTCTCGCCGAGAGCGACGCGCATGCCGTGTCCGATGCTCGGACCGAGGATGGGGATGGGCGACGAGGGGTGTGGCGGCGGCGATGCTTGCCCGGCCGACAGGTCGGTGCCCGTGCCGAAGGAACTCATGCTCCCACCCCCTCGCGCGCTAGATGCCACGAGTCGCGACTTTTTTCTTGCCTTCTGTCGCGCCCCCCGACGCTTTCTTCGAGAGTAAAGCAGCCCACCGACCGTCGTGCGCGTTCCGATGACGAACCAATGAACTAGCCATAACGCTTTGGTCACGACGAACAGCGAAGCCCCCGAACCCGCCGAGGGCGCAGGGGCTTCGTCTATCCGAAGAGGATCAGGCTCAGACAGCAACCTCGGGCGCGCCTTCGGCGGCACCCTGGTCGGCGGACTCTTCCACGACCGGCTCGAGCGACAGCTTGCCGCGGTCATCGATCTTCGTGATCTTCACGAGGATCTTCTGACCGACACTCAGCACGTCTTCGACGTTCTCGACACGCTTGCCACCGGCGAGCTTGCGGACCTCGCTGACGTGGAGAAGACCGTCCTTGCCGGGCAGGAGCGAGATGAACGCACCGAACGTCGCGAGCTTGACGACGGTTCCGAGGAACTGCTCGCCGACCTCGGGGTTGGTAGGGTTGGCGATCGCGTTGACCTGCGCGCGAGCGGCCTCGGCCGAGGGACCGTCGACGGCACCGATGTACACGGTGCCGTCTTCCTCGATCGAGATCTGAGCGCCGGTGGTGTCCTGGATCGAGTTGATCGTCTTGCCCTTGGGCCCGATGAGCTCGCCGATCTTGTCGACCGGAATCTGCACGCTGATGACACGAGGCGCGGTGGCCGCCATCTCATCAGGTGCGTCGATCGTGGCGTTGATCAGGTCGAGGATGGCGAGACGCGCATCCTTCGCTTGCTGCAGCGCCGCGGTCAGAACCGAGGTCGGGATGCCGTCGAGCTTGGTGTCGAGCTGGATCGCCGTGACGAATTCGCTCGTACCGGCGACCTTGAAGTCCATGTCACCGAGGGCGTCTTCGGCGCCGAGGATGTCGGTCAGGGCGGCGTAGCGCGTCTGTCCGTCGACCTCGTCCGAGACCAGACCCATGGCGATACCGGCGACGGGTGCGCGCAGCGGCACACCGGCGTTCAGCAGGGCCAGGGTCGAGGCGCAGACCGAGCCCATCGACGTCGAGCCGTTGGACGACAGCGCCTCAGAGACCTGACGGATGGCGTACGGGAACTCTTCACGCGAGGGCAGCACGGGCACGAGGGCGCGCTCGGCCAGGAAGCCGTGCCCGATCTCGCGACGCTTCGGGCTTCCCACACGGCCGGTCTCACCGGTCGAGTACGGCGGGAAGTTGTAGTGGTGCATGTAGCGCTTGTGCGTGATCGGCGACAGCGAGTCGATCTGCTGCTCCATCTTGAGCATGTTCAGCGTGGTGACACCCAGGATCTGGGTCTCGCCGCGCTGGAAGATCGCCGAGCCGTGCACGCGGGGAATCACGTCGACCTGTGCGTCGAGCGCACGGATATCGGCAAGTCCACGTCCATCGATGCGCACGCCGTCGGCGAGGATGCGTCCACGGACGATCTTCTTCGTGACGGACTTGTACGCGGCCGAGAACTCGAGAGTCGCGACGGCCTGCAGCTCGCCGGACTCGACGGCCGCGAGCAGTTCGCCCTTGACCCGGTCCTTGAGCTCGTCGTCGGCGGCCTGACGCTCGACCTTGTCGGCGATCTGGTAGATGCCGACAAGCGGGTCGTATGCGCGGTGCGCGACGAAATCGTAGGTCTCGCGGCTGTACGGCAGGAAGACCGGGTAGTTCGCGATTTCTTTCGCCGCTGTGTTGGCCAGCGTCTGCTGGGCAGCGACGAGCTCGCGCAGGAACGGCTTGGCGGCCTCGAGGCCCTCGGCAACGACGGCCTCGTTCGGCTTGACGGCGCCGCTCTTGATGAGGTTCCAGCTGCCTTCCGTGGCTTCGGCCTCGACCATCATGATCGCGACGTCGCCATCGGCGAGGACGCGTCCGGCGACGATGAGGTCGAAGACGGCCTCTTCGAGCTGGGTGACGGTCGGGAACGCGACCCACTGGTCGGCGTGCTCGCCGTGGCCCGGGATGAGCGCGAGGCGAACGCCGGCGATCGGTCCGGAGAAGGGCAGGCCCGAGATCTGGGTCGACGCCGAGGCGGCGTTGATCGCGAGGGCGTCGTAGAACTCACCCGGAGCAATGGAGAGGACCGTGATGACGATCTGGACCTCGTTGCGCAGACCCTCAACGAATGAGGGGCGCAGCGGCCGGTCGATCAGACGGCAGACGAGGATGGCCTCGGTCGAGGGGCGACCCTCGCGGCGGAAGAACGAGCCGGGGATCTTTCCGGCGGCGTACGAGCGCTCTTCGACATCCACCGTCAGCGGGAAGAAGTCGAAGCCCTCGCGGGGGTGCTTTCCGGCGCTGGTGGCCGAGAGAAGCATGGTCTCGTTGTCGAGGTAAGCGGCAACGGCGCCCTGAGCCTGCTGCGCGAGGCGGCCGGTCTCGAAGCGAATGGTGCGGGTGCCGAAGCGGCCGTTATCGAGAACGGCCTCGGCGGATGTGATTTCAGGACCTTCCAAGAGGTCTCTCCTTCTTTGTTTCGACTCGCACGCCCGTATGGCGCACGAGTGTGTGCGAAGAAGCAGGAACAGGCAGATATGGGCGCGCGGCGCGCAATACGCGATCTAGCCTGCGCTGGCCACCAGTAGAAATCCACCCGGCGCATTCGCGACGAGGAGACCACCACAGGGGACCAGCTTTCTGCCGGCCTGCTCCAGGTGCACCGCGGTTCGCGATGCGTATGAAATTGTTTGATGACACGACGAATGCCACACCATCGTCACCCACCCTATCAGCGGGGCCTTCGGAATCGCCCGTGCGGCGCGGACCCAACCGGACGCGAGGGCACTCCCCCGCCGCCGCAGGCCCGCGTAGGCTGGCGAACATGAGTACCGACGACAAGGCGCCCACCGCGGCAGCCGACGATGTCAAGCGCAAATTCAAAGAGGCGCTCGAAAAGAAGAACGCCAAGCATCGCGAGGGCGAGGCTCACCTGAACGGTGATTCCGCCGTTCACGCGACGCAGGGCCCCGCCTCGGTCAAGCGCGAGTTCCGACGCAAGAGCGGCTGAGAAGGAGCATCCGATGGTCTTCGAGCCCACTTTCGAGGAGATTGACGAGGACGCGGCTGCCCGCGACGCGGCGCTCTCGAATTCCGTAGACCCCGAAACGGTGATTCACGCGACGCACGCGATCGACCCGGAGGCGCCCGCCGATACCGAGACTGTCACGGACGACGAGAACCTCGATGATGACCTGGACGCCGGCCTCGAGGGCGAGGCGGACGCCGCGCTCTCGACCGAGGTCGGCGCCGATAACCTGCCCCCGTACGGCGAGGAGTGACGATGTCCGATCGACGAGAACCCAACACCGGCGAAGAGCGCGACGCGGTCACCATGGGCGATGCCCCGGGCGATGCGGGCGACGAGCTCACGGCCCTGCAGACCGCCGAGCTGCGCCGCCAGCTCGAGCTGGAACTCGAGCAGTACGAGCAGGGCATCGAGGGCTGAGGCTCCCGTTCGGGTGAGCCCGGCCACGACGCCTCGACCGCGTCGACTCAGCTGAGCGCGTTGTCGATGACGTCGGCCAGTTCGGCAGGCTTCGACAGGAACGGCGAGTGGCTGGTGTCCATCCGCACCGCGGTCGACCCCGAACGAGCGGCAAGGGCCTCTTGCGCGGGTAGCGGGAAGATCACGTCCTGCTCCGTAATGACGTAGGTCGTGGGCTTTTCACGCCAGGCGACCGTGGTGACTTCGTCGCTGAACGCGGCGCTGCTCTGCGCCTTCAACCGACCCACGGCTTCGGCAGCGGTGTCCTCGTCGACATCGCCGAAGAACAGACCGGCCGCGGGCTCAGCCACGGTGCCCGCGGTCGCCAGCGGACTCTCGACGACCCACCACGAGGGTGCGACTCCGCCGACGGAACCGAGCAGCGACTCACCCTCGTCGAGCACGAATGCGGCAACGTAGACGATGTGGACGACGGAATCGGATGTCGCACCCTGCGTCGTCGGCACGCCACCGTACGAGTGGGCAACGACCGCTACAGGACCACCGATCTCGTCGATCGCGGCCGCGATCGCATCCGCATCATCCGTCATGTTGAGACCGCGGGGGTCGTCGGCGTGCACCGTCGGCAAATCGAGGGCGCGGACATCCCACCCCCGTGACGCAAGCTCGGTCTGAAGGGGCTCCCAGGCCCCTGCGCCGTGCCAGGCGCCGTGGACGAGCAGAAGTGTGGGTCGATCGGTCATCGTGGCGCTCCGTCATCTTCGTCGGGATCGCGCATTCGGGATCGTGCAGTCGGGATCGCGCAGTCGGGATCGCGCGGTTCTCAGGCGGGCACTGTTCGGGCAGCGCCCGCTTGAGCCTCACACGTACACGGATGAAGATAGGTTCATGCGGCCACGCCCGCACTGGCACGGAACGAAAGTCGATGGCGATGAGCGCAATGTCTGTGCAGGACGATCCCGTACCTGTCCTCGCCGCGACGACGAGGGATCAGCGCGAGTCCGATCGGTTCGAGAGCTTCCGCGAAGCGCTCTGCGATGTGTACCTCGGCATCCGACCTGAGCGTCCGTCTTCCGGCACGTTCGACGCCGATGTGCTCGCCTACGACTGGGAAGGGACGATTCTGTCGCGCATGCGCGCCCCGGGCCACGAGGCGCGGCGCGATGCGGCCTCACTCGCCCGGGTGCCCGACGATGCGCTGTTCGTCAACGTGTCGGTCAGGACGATCCAGAACGATTTCCGGGCCTCGGGGGAGACCTTCCGCGACTGGTTGCTCGGGGCGCGGCTCGATGCCGCGCGCGAGCGGCTGCGCTCCCCCGCCTGGCACGGGCTATCGATCGAAGCCATCGCTGCGGCATCCGGTTTTCGCGACACGGCGCACTTCCATCACGCTTTCCGCGACCGGTTCGACGCGACGCCCGGGTCGCTCCGACCCTGACCGATGGCACGCAGAGACCCCCCGACCTACCCGGTCGAGGGGCCTCTCGCCACTATTCGCTCAGCGAGCAGCGCGTTCGCGGCGGGTTTCGATGCGCTCATCTTCAGCGACGGCGGCCGCTTCGAGCCCCTCGATGCCCACGGCATCCGAGGCATTCGACATGCCGTCGTGGTCGGTTCCCGTCAGGGTACTCTCGTCGAACGGAAGATCACCGGCGAGAACGCGCCGCGCTCGTGCCGCGTCGAACTCCTTGACCCACGTTCCGATCAGCACGGTAGCCACGGCGTTGCCCGTGAAGTTCGTGACGGCGCGGCCCTCGGACATGAACCGGTCGATGCCGACGATCACACCGACACCGTCGACCAGGTCGGGACGGTAGGCCTGCAGCCCACCCGCGAGGGTTGCCAACCCGGCACCCGTAACGCCCGCGGCGCCCTTCGAGGCGATGACCATGAACAACAGCAGCCCGATCTGTTCGGGAATCGACATCGGCATTCCCATCCCGGCGGCGATGAAGAGCGACGCCATCGTGAGGTAGATGGCCGTGCCGTCGAGGTTGAAGGAGTACCCCGTCGGCACCGTGATGCCCACGACGGGCTTCGAGACGCCCAGGTGTTCCATCTTCGCGATCAGGCGCGGGAGTGCGGACTCGGACGACGACGTGCCGACGATCAGCAGGTACTCGCGGGCGAGGTACTTCATCAGGCTGAACAGGTTGACCCGCGCCACAACATAGAGCAGCGTGCCGAGGATCCCGATGACGAAGATGGCGCACGTGATGTAGAACGCGATCATCAGCACGCCGAGACTCAGGATGGCTGCGAACCCGGTCTTGCCGACGACGGCCGCGATCGCACCGAATGCGCCGAGCGGTGCGAGCCACAGGATCATGCCGAGGATGCGGAAGACGAGCGCCTGCAGGTTCTTGACCGCGAACATGATGGGCTCGCCCTTCTTGCCCATCTTCTGCAGCGCGAAGCCGACCAGTAGGGCGATGAACAGTACCTGAAGCACGCTCTCACCCGTGAAAGCCGAGAAGAACGTGGTGGGAATGATGCCGAGGATGAACTCCTCGGTCGTCTTCGCCTCGCTCGTGTCGGCGTCGTACGTGGAGTTCGTCATGTTCAGGCCCTCACCCGGGTGGATGATGTTGCCGACAACGAGGCCGATCGCCAGAGCGAAGGTCGTCATGATCATGAAATACAGAAGCGCCATCCCGCCGATCTTGCCGACGGTCGCTGCTTTGGCAATCGACCCGACGCCCACGACGATCGTGCAGAAGATGATTGGCGCGATCATCATCTTGATGAGCGACACGAACCCCTTGCCGATCGGCTCGAGCGCAATGCCGACCTCGGGCCAGATCAGTCCGATGCTCGCCCCCAGCACGACGGCGATGATGACCGAGACGTAGAGCCACGTGTGCTTGTCCCACGACCTCTTGCCCCTGCGCCAGTTGAAATTGGGGAGAGTGAATGATCCCGTCTTGGGGATGCCCTGAGCCATCTTTGCCTCCTGGTGAACCGTCGTTGGTTGCGATCGCCTATTGGGTATTGCTCGGCGATCTCCTGCGAGTACTGTGCGCGCGCCACGGCCGACAAACGGGTTGCGGTCGTATTGGTCTCGCGCAGGATGCACCACGATTCGCGGACGGCGCGGCAGGATGGGACTGCATATGCCAGAGATGTGACGGAGATGTCACGTCGACGTCGATGAGGAGGTGACGTGGTGGCCCGCACGCCCCGAAGCGAGCGCCGCACGCCGAGCGCCGCATCCCGCGTCTTCTTCGTCTTTCTCGGTGCCGTGGTCGCGGTCGCGGCGGTAATCGGTATCGCCCTCGTGGTCGTCGCGCTCGCGGACGAGCGGCGCGAGGCCGAGACGCTCACCCTTGCCGTGGCACGTTCGCTCGCGAGCGATCCAGCTGTTGCGCAGGCGGTCGCGGCGGGCGGGACGGATGCGACGGATGCGCTGCAACCCCTCGCCGTCGAGGTCACGGCCGAAACCCCCATCGACTTCGTCACGATCATGACGCCGGAGGGCATCCGGCTGACGCACCCGGATCCTGCGCAGATCGGCCTGCCCTACATCGGTACGATCGCGGACGCCGCCGCGGGCGAGGTCGTGCTCGAGGAGTTCACCGGCACTCTCGGACCGTCGGTGCGTGCCGTCGTGCCCGTGATGGTGGACGGGCGGGTCGTCGGGCTCGTCGCGGCCGGCGTGACCGTGCAGAGCGTTGCGGGCGAGCTGTGGGGACGCATCCCGGCGATTCTGGGGCTCACCGCCACGCTCGTCGTGATCGGCGCCGTCGCCGCGTGGCTCGCGCGTCGGCTGACCCGGCGCGTGGCGGGCGACCTGCCGGCGAGCGCTGTGCGGGACGCCGTGTCGTCCTACGAATCAGTGAGGACCCTCGGCGAGGCGCTGCGCGCACAGGCGCACGAGCACGGCAATCGAATGCATACGGCGGTCGCGCTCATCGAACTCGGCCGGGGCGCCGAGGCTATCGAGCTGCTGACGGAGCGCACGCGCGAGAGTCAGGAACTCGTTGACCGGATGTCGCCTCTCCGAGAAGGAGAGCCGGCGGTCGAGGCACTGCTGCTCGGCAAGGCTTCGCAGGCGTCCGAACTCGGTGTCGGCTGGAGCGTCGACATCGAGCCCGATGCACCGCGATCAGAGCTGGGTGCGGTGGACGCCGTCTCAGTGGTGGGCAACCTGATCGACAACGCGATCGACGCGGCTGCGGCCGGAGGCGAGCCGCGGTGGGTTCGCGTGCGGATCGATCGGTCCGGCACGGCGGTCGCGGTGAGCGTGAGCGATAGCGGGTCCCCGATTCCTGCCGAGGTGCGTGCTCGCATGTTTGAGCGCGGGTTCAGCACGAAGCGCGCGGGACCGTCGGGCCGCGGCGTGGGCCTCGCGCTCGTTCGCGACATCGTGGCAGCCAACGGGGGCGAGATCACCGTGAGTGACTCCCCCACCACCTTTCGGGTCGTCCTGCCGGGAAGGCTGTCATGACCGGCGACGCGAGGGCGACGGCGGATGATGAGGCGGTCGGCGTGCTGATCGTCGACGACGAACGACTGACCCGCGAACTGCACCGCGCGTACATCGACAAGCTCGACGGGTTCGCGGTAGTCGCCGAGTGCGCGGGCGCCCGCGCCGCCGTTGCCGCAGTGTTCGAGGCATCCGTCGGCGCACGTATCGACCTGGTGCTGCTCGACATGACCATGCCGGACGGTCACGGTCTTGATCTCGCGCGCCTCATCCGCGCCCGGGGTGCGCCTATCGACATCATCGCGATCACCGGAGTCCGCGACGCCGAGGTCGTTCGCACGGCCCTGGCGCTCGGTGTCGCCCAGTACCTGATCAAACCCTTCACGTTCGGGATGTTCCGCGAACGCCTGGAGCAGTACGCCGCGTTTAGGCGGCGGTCGCGCGAGGCATCCGGCCAGGCGACCCAGGCCGAGGTGGACGCGCTGCTCGGGGCACTCCACCCGACCGCGGCCGCGACGCCACCGAAGGGGCTTTCAGCCGACACGCTCGATCGCGTAACCGCGGCCCTCCGCGGGAGCGGCCCCCTGTCTGCTGCCGAAGCCGGCGCGGCACTGGGTCTCTCGCGGGTTGCCGCGCGGCGGTACCTCGAGCACCTCGCCGACGTGGGGCGTGCCGATCGCAGTTCGCGCTGGGGCACTCCGGGACGCCCCGAGACCGAGTACGCCTGGCGCGGGTGAGGATGTCTCAGCTCGTGCGCGTCCTGCGGCGAGCGCGACCTGGCAGCACGACGTAGTCGGAATGCTTGGCCGAGAGACCGTCGCCGGCGGTCTTGCCGCGCAGCTCCCGCCACACCCACGGGAGGGCGTGCGCGGTCAGCCATAGTCGCTTCGGGCCCGAGGCATCCTCGTCTTCCGCCGCTTGGTCAGCGTGCAGCGCGGCCTCGAGGAGACCAAGCTGTTGAGCGTCGGGAACGCCGAGGACATCGGCCGCGCGGTAGGCGAGCAAACGGTGGCCCGCCGATCGCAGGTGCACGCCGTCTTCGGCCCAGAGATCGAGCTGGGACACGCTCGGCAGCGCTTCGACATCGAGCAGCAGCGCCCCGGTGTCGCGGGCGATGCGGCGCAGCTCCGAGTTGTATCGCGCGAACCGGCGGGCGAAGATGTGGGCCGCGCGACGGTGCGGCAGGAACGGCGTCGCGAGCAGCACATCCGCACCCGTCGCGCGCAGCGTCCGCACGATCTGTTCGACCTCGGCGGCGAGGCGCACGGGGTTCGCACCCTGCTTGACCAGGTCGTTCGCGCCGATCAGCACCGAGACGAGGTCGGGCCGCAGATCGAGCGCGGCCGGAAGCTGGCGGCCCACCACATCCCGCATGGGGCTGCTGCGGATCGCGAGGTTGGCGTAGCGGACGGATCCGCCTCGGGCACCCCCGGAGGCCGACACGGACGCGAGCATCAGCGCCAGGCGATCCGCCCACCCGCGGTACTGCCCGGATGGGGCGCGCGAGGCGTCGCAGAGCCCCTCGGTGATCGAGTCACCGAGGGCGACGTACCGCCGCCATCCGGGCGCCGCCGCCGTGGGGGCGGTCGGTGTCGGCGGGAGTTCGGGCCGCGTGATGCCCCGGGCGAGCAGGGCATCGTCGATCGGGCGCAGGATGCGGGCCTCGTCGTATCGGTCGACGAGCTCTCGGCAGAGTGCTTCCCACGTTCGGTGCCGAACCCCCTCGCGTGCGGCGATGCCGAACGAGCGGCGCTTGGCCTCGTCGCCCGTGAGGTCGGCGACCCGCGCCCGCAGGTCGCGCAGATCGCCCGGCTGGTACAGCCACCCGTCGATGCTGCTGCGGACGAGATCGACCGGGCCGCCGCGTCCGGTTGCGACGACCGGGATGCCGCTCGCGTGCGCCTCTTGAACGGTCTGGCAGAAGGTCTCACTCTCGCCCGGGTGGACGAAGATATCGAGGCTCGCGAGAGCCTCGGCGAGATCCAGGCCGTCGAGGAATCCCGTGAAGACGGCGGTCGGGAGCGCTGCCCGCAGGCGCGCGCGATCGGGTCCGTCGCCGATGATCACGAGCCGCACACCCGGCAGGTCGGTCAGGGTGCGCAGGTCTTCGACCTGCTTCTCGGCTGCCAACCGGCCCGCATAACCGACGAGGATCTCGCCCGGCGCGATCCGCTGCCGCCAGGCCTCACTGCGGCGCTCGGGGGCGAATCGTTCGGCGTCGACACCACGACCCCACGGCCGCAGACGGTCGATGCCGAGGGCCTCGAGCTGTGCGATCGCCGCCGACGAGGGAGCGAGCGTCAGGGTCGCACGGCGGTGCAGACGGGCAACGTGCCGCGCGACGAGCGGTGCGGCGCCGACGACACCGTATTTCTCGGCGTAGGCGATGACATCCGTCTGGTAGATCGCGACGGACGGCACCCGCAGCACATCCGCGGCAGCGACCCCTTGCGAGCCGAGCACGAACGGGGACGCCAGGTGGACGACATCCGGGGCGAAATCCCGCAGCAGCCTCGTGAGGTACGCCGTCCGCGCGAACACAACGCGCACGTCGGGGTACGACGGCAACGGCACCGAGCGGAGCAACTCCGTCCGTGCGTCCGTGAAGTCCGGCAGCATCTTTCGCGCGCCCGGTGCCGCTCCACCCGGGTGCGGGGCGATCACGAGAGTCTCGTGACCTTCGCGGCGGAGGTGACGCAGAACCTGCGCGACCGAACCGGTCACGCCGTTCATGTGGGGCAGGGCGGATTCCGCCAGCAGGGCGACTCTCACCTGTCCAGGGTGACGCGGGTGTGGGCGCCGGATGTGCCGAAACGGGGCTGAGCACCGAGAGTTCACCGACCGCACGCATCCGCGTCACCGGACGGATGCCGCAGGGTCGCGCACCGCAGCGGGGCCGGTCTTTGCCGTGTTCGCTCGCCGTTCATACGGCCTTGCTATCCACAGGGGGTGATGGACGATGTGCTCGCAGCGATCGCCGCGAGCCCCTGGGCGCTTCTGGCGATGTTCGCCCTGGTGGTCGGTGACGCATTCCTCGTCGTGATCCCCGGCGAGACTGCGGTGACGGCGCTCGCCGCGCTGAGTGTGGTCACCGGGGACCCGCCCCTCGTCACGATCATCGGCGTCGCCGCGGCGGGCGCGTTCCTCGGCGACACCATCTGCTTCGTGGTCGGGCGGCGCGTCGGTCTCGAACGGTGGGGATGGATGCGTCGGCCACGCATCGCCGCCGCGTTCACGTGGGCGCGGGCGCGTCTGGCGCGCAGCACGGCCGTGATCGTCTTCACGGCGCGATTCATCCCCTTCGCCCGCCTGGCCGTCAACCTGACTGCGGGGGCGAGTGGGGTGAGCGCCTCGCGGTACTTGCCGCTCGCGGCGCTCGCCGCGCTGGGATGGGCGGCCTACCAGGCGCTCGTCGGCACGGTCGTCGCCACGCTTCTGCCGAATGCGCCGGTGCTGGCGATCCTGGCCTCGATCGCGGTCGCGCTGCTGCTCGGCGTGGCTCTCGACGCCGTACTCGCCGCGCGCTGGCGGCGCGCACCTCGGGCCTGACGGGCGCGGCGAAGCATCCGAACCTCGGTCTTTGAGTGAGCGGCTTCCGCGAGTGCACGACGTCCGCACGAGTGCACGGGTTGTGCGCGGTATGTAAGCCGTGCACTCGCACACGAGCCGTGCACTCGGTGCCAAACGTCACCCACCGAGCGCGCCGGGTAGACGCGAGTGCGCCCCCTGTACACGGGGTACAGAGGGCGCACTCGACAACAAGCGGCGCACTCGCCGCGAGGCCGCCGTGATGAGCAGCGCATGCGCGGGGCTACTCCCCCGCGAGGCCTCCCAGCAGGTGGCCGAACGAGCGGCCCTCGCCGAGGTAGTTCGCGGGGTCGAACGGGTCGGCCGACTCCGCGGTGTCGCGGCGGGCGATGGTGTATGCCAGCTCGCGGGCCGCCTTGTCGATGCGGTCACCGAGTGAGGCGACGCCGTCGCCCTGCGCTCCCCAGTCGCTCGACGCGGCGAACACGCCTGTCGAGATGGCGTCCGCGTGCAGGTACGCGAACAGAGGACGGATGGCGTAGTCGATCGCGAGCGAGTGCCGCGGGGTGCCCGCATTCGCCCCGATCAGCACAGGCTTTCCGGTCAGCGCGTCCGGGTCGAGCACGTCGATGAACGACTTGAACAGGCCCGAGTAGCTGGTCGAGAAGATCGGTGTCACCGCGATCAGCGCGTCCGAAGAGACCACGGTGTTGATGGCCGCCTCGAGCGCGGGCGGGGCGAACCCCGTCAGCAGATTGTTGGTGATGTCGTGTGCATAATCGCGCAGCTCGATTGCGTCGACCGTGGCCTCGATTCCCCGCGCCGCGAGCTCGCGAACGGTCGCCGAAGCGAGGCGGTCACCGAGCAGGCGGGTCGTGGAGGGGTTCGAGAGCCCCGCCGTCACGACCGCGATCCGACGGGCGGTCATGTCAGGCTCCCCGGCGCGTCGCGGCGGTACCGAAAGAGGATCCGGCAACGACCGGCTCGGACTTCTGCGCGGCGAGCTTCCCACCCGCCACCGGCAGGCCACCCGCTGCGGCGAGCGCGACGCGAGCGGCATGGGTCGGCGCATCCGGGACCTCGGCGGGACGGTTCTTCGCGAGCTCCTTCCGCAGCACGGGCACGACCTCGCCGCCCAGGATGTCGAGCTGCTCGAGCACGGTCTTCACGGGCAGTCCCGCGTGATCGATGAGGAACAGCTGGCGCTGATAGTCGCCGAACAGATCGCGCATCCCCGCGTAACGGTCGATGACCTGCTGAGGCGAGCCGACCGTCAGCGGGGTCATCTCCGAGAAGTCCTCGAGGCTCGGGCCGTGGCCGTACACCGGCGCGTTGTCGAAGTACGGACGGAACTCCCGCACCGCGTCCTGCGAGTTCGCGCGCATGAACACCTGACCGCCGAGGCCGACGATCGCCTGCGCCGCGGTGCCGTGACCGTAGTGCTCGAAGCGCTGGCGGTAGAGGCCGATCAGGCGCTGGTAGTGCTCCGCCGGCCAGAAGATGTTGTTGGCGAAGAATCCGTCGCCGTAGTAGGCCGCCTGCTCGGCGATCTCGGGCGTGCGGATCGATCCGTGCCAGACGAACGGGGGCACGTCATCGAGCGGGCGCGGCGTCGAGGTGAAGCCCTGCAAGGGCGTGCGGAAGCGTCCCTCCCAGTCGACGACGTCCTCGCGCCACAGCTGGTGCAGCAGGGCGTAGTTCTCGATCGCGAGGGGAACGCCCTGACGGATGTCCTGACCGAACCAGGGATAGACGGGCCCGGTGTTGCCGCGCCCGAGGGTCAGGTCAACACGACCGCCCGCGAGGTGCTGGAGCATCGCGTAGTCTTCCGCGATCTTCACCGGGTCGTTCGTCGTGATGAGCGTCGTCGCAGTCGAGAGCAGCAGGCGCTCGGTCTGCGCGGCGATATAGCCGAGGGTCGTCGTGGGCGACGACGACCAGAACGGCGGGTTGTGGTGCTCGCCGAGGGCGAAGACGTCGAGTCCTACCTCTTCGGCGTGCTTGGCGATCGCAATCGTGTTGCGGATCTTCTCCGCCTCGCTCGGCGTCTTACCGGTGGTCGGGTCTTCGGTGATGTCGCTCACCGTGAAGATGCCGAACTGCACGGCCTGTCCGGCGGCGGGTGCTGTGGTGATGTCGTCCACGATCTTTCTCCCTCTGCGTTCGGGATCTCGGTCTGGGATCTCGCTCACGCATTTATTCAAGTGAATGTATCTCGTGTAACGCGCGTACGCCCAGGTTATTCCCGCGGTGTCGCGAGCGCGGCGGCACGGATGTCCGGGGCCCGCGTCAGCGCGCGGAGTCGAAAATCGCGAGCATGTCGCGGGTGAGCTGGTGCGGCGTCGTCTCGCAAGGGCTGTGGCCGGTCGGATAGAGGCGCAACTCCGCCCCGATCGCGCGCGCATAGTCGGCGTACTCGACGCTCGGCCAGAGGTCGTGATCCCCCACTGCCACCAGCTTCGGGATGGGCTGCGCAGCGACATCCGCCGAGACATCCGGCGTCGTCATCATGAGTCCGACGATGTCGTTCACGCTGTCGCGCCGCGTCAGGGCGAACCGCTCGCGCACGAAAGCGATACGTCGCGGCGGCACACGGTTGAGGTTGTTCCGAATTCCCCACATCAGCAGTGCCGCGCCCGTCCGCGGGGACGCCCCGGCGCTCCAGCGACCGATGCGCTTGACGCCGCGGAACACCTGTCCCGAACCGGGCGGGGTCGACAACAGCGTCAGGCTCGCAAACAGGTCGGGACGCTCGACGAGCACCTGCTGGGCAACGAGACCCGCGAAACTGTACCCCAGGACGTTCACGGGACCCGCGCCATCCTCGAGCGCAGCGATCATGTCGTCTGCGAAGAGTCGATAGTCGTACCGGCTGCGGGGTGGGTGCAGATTCGCCGGACCCGCCTGCCACGACTCGTATTGGCCAGCGAGGTCGAGCGACTCGACCCGGTAGCCCGCGGCCGCGAACAGAGGGAACATCAGAACGAAGTCCTCTTTCGACCCCGTCACACCCGGGAGCAGAAGCACCCGGGTGCCATCGTCGGGCCCGAGCCGCACCCGGGCGAGCGAACCGCTCGGTGCCTCTAGAACGTCGCGAACCGTACCGTCCGGGAAGACACGCCAATCGAGGTCGGGGATCGCGCGGTCCCGGCCGGGTGCGTCGTCGATCACGGTCATAAACACCTCACTTCGACGCGAAGAATACCGGGATGCAACCCCCTCCGTGTGTGCGCCCCGCCAGGGTAGTGTGGGCTCGCCCATGAGCGACGCGAGCGAACGCCCCTCCGGCGCCGACGGTGGCGCCAGCACCGGCGCGACCGCCAGGCCCCGCACATCGGGCGCGTCGAAACGCGTCCCCTTCTGGGACAACGCGCGTTTCGCCTGCATCGTGCTCGTCGTCCTCGGCCACTCCGTGCAGCGACTCACCTACGATTCCGATATCGCGCTCGCACTGTACCTCGTCGTCTACGCGTTCCACATGCCGGCGTTCGCGATCATCTCGGGATATTTCTCGAAGGCCGGCACCCCGTCTCATCGGCAGATGGCTCGCGTCATCACCGACATCCTGCTCCCCTACGTGATCTTCGAGGGGCTTTGGACGCTGACGAAGTGGATCGTGGAGGGCGACGGCTCGCCCGACCTCAGTCAGCCCTCGTGGACACTCTGGTTCTTGCTCGCGCTCGGCATCTTCCGTCTCGTACTGCCGTATCTGGCCCTGCTGCGCTGGCCGCTGCTGTGGACCGTGCTCATCTCGATCGGCGCCGGGTACCTGCCGAACATCGACTCGACCTTCTCGCTGTCCCGCACGCTCGGCCTGCTGCCGTTCTTCACCCTCGGCTGGTGGCTGCGCGAGCACGACATCGTCGACCGGCTGCGACTGTTGCGTTCGCGATCGCCGCTCGTCGTGGTCGCGGCGGTCGGGGCCCTGGCCGTGGCCGCCTTCGTGGCGTGGTTCTTCGTCGATGCCTGGGAGCAGATGAACCTGCGGACCTGGCTGTTCTATGACGACGCGTACGCCGATCTCGGCGGAACCCAGTGGTGGGCCGGCGGCGTACGGCTGGCGCTCATGATCGTGGCGCTCATCTTGAGCATGGCGTTCCTCGTGCTGGTACCGCGCCGGAACACCTGGTGGACACACTTCGGCCAATACACGATGTACGTCTACCTGCTGCACTCGTTCGTGCTCTACCCCTTCCGCGAGTCAGGGGTTTTGCGCAACCTCGAACCGACGTGGCTGTGGCTGCCCATCGTCATCGTCGCCTCGGTGGTGATCGCCCTCGGTCTCGCGACCAAGCCGGTGCGGTGTATCTTCCGCCCCCTTGTCGAGCCGCGGGCCGGGTGGTTGTTCGCGGATCCCCGACTCGCGGGACGCGAGGGACGGCGGTCCGACCCCACCGGCTCCCGACGGCCCCCGACAGACTCGAAACCACCGCGCTAGCGAGAACTCAAGCGAACAGGCCAGCACCGACGAAGGATGCCTGGTCCGCTCCGGGCGGGATGGCCCAGATACCCGACCGAACGTGGCGGACGTACTCGTTCATCGCGTCGGTCGACAGTGCCCGCTGGATCGTGACGTACTGCTCGGGCGAGCGCTGGTACGACAGAAAGAACAGGCCGGCGTCAAGACGCCCGAGATCGTTGTTGCCGTCGACGAAGTTGTATCCGCGACGCAGGATCCGGACGCCGTCGTTGAGCTGCGGATGCGCCAGCCGCACGTGGCTCGCGACGTCGATAGCGGCCCGGCCCGAAGCATCCTTCGCCCCGAAGTCGGGTTCGGTGAACTCGCCGCCGCCCGAGAGCGGCGCCCCTTCGCCCTTGGAACGCCCGATGATGCGCTGCTGCTCCGAGAGGCGCACGCGGTCCCACGACTCGATGATCATCGCGATCTTCCGTGCCACCAAGTAGGAGCCACCCGTCATCCAGACCGGTTCGTCCGATGCCGAGACCCAGACGTGCTCGTCCAGTCCGGTCGTGTCGTCGGCGAGGATGTTGGCCGTGCCGTCCTTGAAGCCGAAGAGGTTCCGTGGCGTCGCCTGCGAAGTCGTGGTCATCGAGGTGCGGCCGAAACCGAGCTGTGACCAGCGGATACGGGCACGCCCGAAGGCGATGCGGCTGAGGTTGCGGATCGCGTGGACGGCCACCTGCGGGTCGTCTGCGCACGCTTGAATGCAGAGGTCCCCGTCGCTGAGCGCCGGGTCGAGGTCGTCGCCGAGGAATGCCGGCAGCCGTTCGAGTCCCGCCGGCCGCCGCGAGGCGATGCCGTAGCGGTCGCCGGCGGCGTTCTGGAACAGACTCGGACCCACCCCGATGGTGATGGTGAGCGAGCTCGCGGGGAGCCCCAGCGCCTCGCCCGTGTCATCCGGCGGCGCCTCGAGCGAACCGCCGACCGAACCCGACGCACTGACATCGAGACCCTGCGTCATCCGCGCGGCCGCGTACGACCAGTCCTGCAGGAGACTCATCAGGTCGTCGCGGTTGGTGCGCGCCATCATGTCGAAGGCGGCGAAGTGCAGGTGGTCTTGAACGGGCGTGACGATTCCGGCCTGATGCGGGCCGAAGAAGGCGTGCACACCGTCCGAGCTGCCCCCGGTCGCGGCCGAGCTCGAGATCGCCATGCCCCCAGCGACACCGCCCGCGCCGCCGACCGCGAGGCCCGCCGCGCCGGCGCCGAGCAGACCGAGCAGGCCGCGCCGCGACAGGCCGGGAGGGGGCTCTTCAGCGGAAGGCGATGCCGGGGTACCCACCGTGGGTGCCCCGGCATCCGTCCCGCCCGTGGGCGGAATTGTTTGGCTCACATCACTCCAGAACCGTCACGGTGAGCTGCGACAGCGGCTCGGCGAGGGCGTTGATCAGGTCAGTGAACTCACGCTTGTCGTCGTCGGTCAGCTCACGGTAGTTGACGAATCCGTCGGCGAGCGATCCGTGCTTCGCGAGGGATGCCTCGAGGTCGGCGTAGCCCTCATCGATCTGGTCGACGAGCGCGGCGCCGTCGTCGCCCTTCGACTCCGCGAAGTCGCGTGCGAGCGAGAACGCCATCTTGGAGCCCTCGACGTTGGCGGCGAAGTCCCAGAGGTCCGTTCCCGACCACCAGTCTTCCTCGCCCGAGATCTTGCCGGTAGCAACCTCGTCGAGCAGGGCGATCGCGCCGTTTGAAAGACCCGCCACGCCCTGGGCATCGAGCGCCGCTTGGAAGTCGTCCGAGTGCACGTACGTGTCGAGTTCTTGGATGTCGGCGACCAGTTCGTCACCGAAAGCGGCGCGCTCCTCGGTGGTCGACGGGTTCCAGTCCTGCCAGGCCGAGGTCTCGCCATCCGCGTTCAGCGCGTCGAGCGCGGGAACCCAGAGGTCTTTCTCGATGCGGTGGAAGCCTGTCCAGTCGAGCCCCTCGGCAACGGCGTCGACCTCGCGATAGTCGATGCGCGGGTCGAGATCGCCAAGCGCCTCGGCGACGGGTTCGATGCGCTCGTAATAGGCACGCACCTGCGGGAACAGGGCGCGGGCGGTGTCGTCATCTCCGGTCGCGTAGGCCGTCGCGAATTCTTCGACGGCGGGCACGAGCTGCTCGACCTGGTCCTTCACGAACGCGGCGTACAGGTCGACGGCCTGCTGCTTCTGCTCGGCGTCAGGGCCATCGATCGCGACACTCTCACCCGAAACCGAGAATCCGGTTCGGCCGACACCCTCACCGATCATGCCCGGCTTGCAGAGCGTGAAGTACTCGCCCGGCTGCGCAACGACGGTGAGCGTGCGGGATGCTCCGGGCGCGATGTTCTCGACCTCGCCGACAATGCGGAGTCCGTCGTCGGCCAGCAGGTAGAACTCGGTGATCTGGTCGCCGGCATTCGTCACGTCGAACGCGAGCGTGCCGCTCGACGCGGTGGCTGCCGAGACATCACATCCGGCGTCGGTCGACGACACCGTGATGGCGTCGGCGGCGGCGACATCGGCCTTGGCGACGCATCCGGCGAGCGCGAGGGCGCCGATCGCCGCAATCGCCGTTGTGGTGAGGGTTCTCGCGATGATGCGGGAGGCGGTCATGGGGCTCCTTGGTTTACGGGGACGGATGACGGAGAAGAAGATGGAGCGGATGCCTCGGCCGATGCATCCGAAGTGGGTGCCACGGTTTCGTGGGGTCCGGGCGCCGCGGGCCGATGAGCGCGCAGGTTTCGGACGAAGACGAACGTGACGACCCCGACGTAGGCGACCCACGCGAAAATCTGCAGCCACGACATCTGCGGGGTGAAGCCGACGGTGGCCTGCAGGATCGCGGCGAGGGGTCCCCCCGGAGCGATGTCGCCACTTACGTCGAACGCCCAGCCGAAGGGGATGCCCGCCCACCCGGTCGCGACGGCGGCCGTGGCGGGGTCGAGAGGTGCGAGCGCCGTGAAGGGGCCGGGCAGGACGCCCGCCTCTTGCAGGTCTTGGATGCCGTAGGCGAGCACGCCCGCGGCGACGATGATCAAGAACGCGCCCGTCCAGGTGAAGAATCGGCGCAGGTCGAGCCGCAGCATCCCGCGGGCGAGCAGCCAGCCGAGCACAACGGCTGCCAGCAGGCCCAGGAGGGCACCGAGGAGCGCCTCGGGCGCATTGCCGAAGGACTGCACCATCGACCACAGCAGCAGCGTCGTCTCGACACCCTCGCGCGCGACCGAGACGAAGCCGATGACGACGAGGCCCCACAGCGAGGCCGACGCGAGCGCGCGGTCGACTCCGGCGTGCAGAGTGTTCTTGAGCGTTCGACCGGCCCGTTGCATCCAGAAGATCATCCAGGTGACCATGGCTACGGCCGTCAGTGAGAGCAGTCCGCCGATCAGTTCCTGGGCTGCGGTCGTGAGCGCGTAGGCGCCGAAGGTGAAGATCGCACCGAGCGAGAGTGACAGCGCGACGGCCAGACCGACGCCGATCCACAACCGGGGCAGCACAGCGCGACGCCCGAGGCGAGAGAGGTAGGCCACGAGAATGCCGACCACAAGGGCGGCTTCCAGACCTTCACGCAGGCCGATCAGAAATGTTGCGAACACGGTGCTATCGCGCGGCTTTCGGGATATTCGAGGGGATCCAGGGTGCTTTCGGGGCATCCGGTTGTGAGGTTAGGCAACCCTCACTCAGGGGACATTACTCCCGCGGGACGTGCAGCTCAAATCCGGTCACGGGCGTCCGCTCGCGCGACCCCAAGGCGGGCACTGGCGCGCGGCGTCAGGGGCGCGCGCCGACGGACGGCGAATCGAATTCGGGTGGTCTGGATGCTTCGGGCCGGGTCCGAGCCGCGATCCAGCCCGCGGGGGTGTAAGTCAGTACCGCCCACAGCGCGACCGCCAGGACGGCGTAGATCGCGAACATCGCTACCCACAGAGCGAACGGGGCACCGACGGTCGTCCAGCTCGCCGGGAGCGGGAGGACGATGAAGAGGAAGACGCCGATCGCGACCGCTTCGGCGATCGCCCACCGAATTCGACTGTGCGCCCAGAGCGTCGCGCCGATCAGTCCCGGCAGAGGCAACAAGACCACGAACAGGGCGGCGAGGCATCCAACCGCGAGTCCCGCGAAGAGTTCGACGATCAGCAGGCCGGCCATTCCACCCGTTGCGCCGAGCGAGAGCCCGACCGCGACGCTGTAGACGAGCCACGAAGCAACGCCGGCGATGAAGAGCCAGGTCGCCTCGCCGAGTGCCTGATCGACGTCACGTCTGCTCGGCCGGTCGCCGGCTTCCTCGCGTCGTGCCGACATCTCGCCGACGAACGCAAGACCGAGGACCAACCCGAACACGAAGCCGGGATCGAAGCCCGCAACGCGGCTCGCCACTGCGGTGATCAGCACGACGAGCAGCGACCCGAGCCGAAGACGGAGACGTGCCGGGGCACCCCTGCGCCCGAGCCACCACGCCAGTAAAGCCAGGCCCGCCACGTTCTCGATCAGAAACGCCCCGACAAGCGACAGCAACAGCCGCACGGACCCGACGTTCAGACCGAAGTCCGGCTCGACGAGCGCCGCGAAGAGCGCGGCGAGCACGACTCCCCCACCGACCACCACGACCGTGGGCAGGTTCTCCACGGCACGAGCCACGGCGCGCACCCGGACTCGTAGTGGCCGCAACACGGGCCGGAGCAACCCTCCCCACTCGTCGTATCGCGACGACAGAGCCGAATCGACCAGTCGACCCGGCAGCCCGATCAACGCCACGAGCACGAGCGCGGCCGCGAGGCATCCGCCGACCGCGGCGGGGCCGAAGTCCACCTCCGCGGCCGTGCGCAGGCCACTGAGCGTCGATGGGGTCGTGGCGCTGAAGCCGCCGGGGGTGGGTGCCGGAATGGGCGGGAACTCGGCCTCTTCCTCCACGACGGCGGGCTCCGGCACGAACGCCGACAAAACGTTCGACTGAAGGTCCGCCGCGAGGACATCACCCCAGTTGTAGATGGCCCGCAGTTGCTCGACGCCCTCCTCGAGCTCCGCGGTCGGGTCGTAGACGAAGAACCAGTAGCCCTCGGCGTAGTGGAACCGGAAGCTGGGATCGACGTACTCGGCCATGTTCGTGAAATCGGCCGGGATCGCGCGGTAGATGACGTCGTCTTCGGCGGCGCGCGCGAAACGCCCGGTCGCGAGCAGGCGCTCGCCCTCGGCGGCGGCTTGTTCGGCGGTAAGGGGCACGAATCCGACAGCGAAGATTTGGGTTCGGAATCCACCCGGGTCACCCCACCAGCATTGCCGACCGTCGGCCGGAAAGAGCGGCGTCGCATTCTCGATGGGCACGAACCGGCGGGCGAGGACGGCGTCGAGGATGCCGGGGCTCAGCAGGTCGTCGCACGCAAGAGATTCCTCGACCGCAACCGTGGCCGGTTCGCTCGCGGACGCTGCGCTCGCGTTGCCGACGCCGACGCCGACGCCGACGATACCCGCGGCCAGTAGCGTCATGACCGCGCCCGCGACGAGTCGTCGCCACGGCATCCGTGTTCGTCGTCCGCTCCCCAGCGAGATCCCCATACCGGGGACCTTATACCGGAGGCCCTGAGCTGCCCACCCCTCGGGCTCATCCGGCCGCCCGTCCGCGGCCCGCAGCCCGCGCATCCGTCCGCCCGTCCGTCCGGACGTCGAAACACCCGATATGCGCCGAAACATCCGTCGACACAGGATGTTTCGGCTCACGATGGGTGTTTCGGCGCCGAGGATGGCGCGTCCGGACAAAACGAAGGCCCGCCCCACGCCGTGGGACGGGCCTTCGAGAAAGCGACTGAACGCTGGTGCGACTTAGCGGCGGAGTCCGAGACGCTCGATCAACGCGCGGTAGCGGTTGATGTCGATGTCCTGGAGGTAGCCGAGCAGACGACGGCGCTGACCGACCATCAGGAACAGACCACGACGCGAGTGGTGGTCGTGCTTGTGCTCCTTCAAGTGCTCTGTGAGGTCTTTGATGCGCTGCGACAACATCGCAATCTGCACCTCGGGGGATCCGGTGTCACCGGGGTGCGTCGCGTACTCTTCGATGATCGCCTTCTTGGCTTCGAATTCAAGCGGCATAGAGGGGATCCCCTTTCTCTTCATTGCGCGGCGCCCATCGCCTGATGCGTGAGCTCTCTTTATCCGCGGCCGATCGAACGGCAACCTCCAGAGTCTACCAGTCCCCGTCGGCAGCGCGAGACTTCACCTATGTCCTCGCAACGCGGCCGAAAGAGCACACTGGTGACGTCTCGCGCCCCGGGGCTCGACTAACCTCGTGGGGTGCAACACGGGGCGGACCGGTGATGGCGCGTCTGCGCCGCGAACACTTCATCGATCTGCGCCCCCTCACCCAGAGCCCGGCCTTCGCCCGGTTGTGGATCGGATCGACCCTCGCGGGCCTCGGCGGACAGCTGACGATCGTCGCGGTCATGCTGCACGTCTTCGAGTTGACGGGCTCGACGCTGGCGGTCGCGATGATCGCGGTCGCCGGACTCGTACCGATGATTCTCGCGGGACTGTATGGCGGCATGCTCGCCGACTACTTCGACCGTCGCGCGGTCGCCTTGATCGCGGCATCCGTCACCTGGGTCTCGACGCTTCTTCTCGCGGTTCTGGCGTGGACGGGGAACGAGACAGTGGCGTGGCTGTTCCTGCTGTCGATCGTCAACTCGTCGGCGAACTCGATCGTCTCGGCCACGAAGTCCGCCATCACCCCGCGTCTCGTGCCGCGCGAACTGCTGCCCGCGGCCGCGGCGCTCAGCGGCATCACGGTCGGCATCATGGTCATGGCGGGGCCGGCGCTCGCGGGCATCCTGGTCGCTTTCGTGGGGTACCCGTGGACCTACACGGTCGACGTCGTGCTGATGCTGGCCCTGTTCCTCGGTCTCTGGACCCTCCCGCGCATCCGCCCCGAAGGCGTCACTGTGCGCCCGGGTTTGCGCTCCCTCGCCGACGGCTGGGCCTTCCTCAGGCAGGCCCCGAACATCCGGTTGCAGTACATCCTCGACATCGTCGCGATGTCCTTCGGGCATCCGCTCGCCCTCTTCCCCGCGATCGGCGCGGTGCTGCTCGGCGGCGGGGCGATCACGACGGGTGTCCTGACCGCCGCGATCGCAGCCGGAGCATTCTTCTCCAGCCTGTTCTCGGGTCCTATCGGGCGCGTCCGGCGGCAAGGCCTCGGCATCGAACGCTCGATCCTGGTGTTCGGCGCGGCCACGGCGGGCTTCGGCGGCGTGCTCCTCATTGCCGCGTTCGGCGTGTTTGCTCCCGCGGGTCTGGGTGAGGATGTTGCCAACATTCCCCTCATCGTCCTCTCGATGGTCCTGCTGGCGGTGACGGGCGCGGCCGACAACGTCAGCGCGATCTACCGGCAGACGATGATGCAGTCGGCGGTGCCCGACGCGATCCGCGGACGTCTGCAGGGTATCTTCATGGTTGTCGTCGCGGGCGGCCCGCGCCTCGGCGCGCTCTACGCCGGCACGCTGGCGACCGTGACGGCGCTGTGGTTCCCCCCGCTCATCGGCGGCTTCATCATCGTCATCCTCGTTGCGCTGCTCGTTCGGCGGAGCCCCCGGTTCCGCGCGTACGACGCGCTCGACCCGCAGCCCTGACTCGGCGCAGGGGCCCACGCGGGACTCGTGCATCAGCGTGAGACGGCCGATCGTCGGCGGATTCCGGACGCGGCATCCGCCGACGCCTCGGAACGTCGGATGCCGGGGCTAGAGTCAGCCGGTGAGCACCACCCCACCCCCGCTCGAGCACCCGGCCAAACCCTCGTCCAGCACCTCCGCGACCGTCCCGGCACGATCCATCGCCGGACCGCCCAACGCCTGGATCGCCCTGCAGTTCGCCCTGACCGGAATCGTCTGGGGGTCGAGCTTCCTCTTCATGAAGGTGGCTCTCGAGGGAATGTCGCCCGGCCAGGTCGCGTGGTCGCGCCTCGTCCTCGGGGCGATCACGCTCGGCATCTTCGTTTCACTCCGCCGCGAGCGCCTGCCGCGGGTTCCGCGCGTGTGGATGCACATGACCGTGCTGGCGATCACCTTCTGCGTCATCCCGTTCCTGCTGTTCTCGTGGGCACAGCAGCACGTCACGTCGGGCCTCGCGAGCATCTACAACGCGACGACCCCCATCATGACGGCGGTCATGGCGGGCCTGCTGTTCCGCGTCGAACGTCTCAAGGGCATGCAGATCGCGGGGATCGTGGTCGGGATCCTCGGTGTGATGGTGCTCATCGCTCCGTGGGAGGGTCTCGATCTCGACCAGAGCATGATCGCCCAGCTCGCGATCCTCGGCGCCACCGCCTGCTACGGATTCAGCCTCGCGTACATGCGCAAGTTCGTCTCCAACTCGGGCATGAGCGCGTTGATGTTCTCGTTCCTCAACATCGGCATCGCCGCGCTGATCATGCTCGTCCTCACCCCCGTCGTCGCGATCGGCGAGGTCGTGCTCAATCCCTGGATCGTCGGCAGCGTCCTGCTGCTCGGATGCCTCGGCACGGGTGTCGCGTACATCTGGAACCAGAACGCCCTCCGCGCCTGGGGCCCGACGCGTGCGTCGACGGTCACCTACCTGACCCCCGTGGTCGGCGTCGCGCTGGGCCTGATCGTGCTCGGCGAGCCACTCACGTGGAATGAGCCCGCCGGCGCGATCGTCGTGTTCTTGGGGATCCTGCTGGCGCAGGACCGTTTGCGGCTGTGCCGCCGCTCCTGACCCCCGCCGCGACTCGGGGCAACGAAAAGGGACGGATGCCGGAGCATCCGTCCCTTTTTCGCGCAGGTGAAGCTGCGACGAGATCAGGCCGCGAGCGCGCCCTGCAGGTCGAGCTCGATGGTGACGTCCTTGCCGACGAGCACCCCGCCGGTCTCGAGAGCGGCGTTCCACGTCAGACCGAAGTCCTCGCGGTTGATGACGGCCTTGGCGGTCGCGCCGGCCTTGTAGTTGCCCCACGGGTCCGTGCCGAAGCCGCCGAAGTCGAAGTCGAACGTGACGGGCTTGGTGATGCCCTTGATCGTCAGGTCACCGTCGACGAGGAAGTCGCCGTTCTCGATCCGGACACCGGTCGAGCGGAACTCCATGGTCGGGTAGGTCTCGGTGTCGAAGAAGTCGGCAGAGCGCAGGTGGTTGTCGCGCCCCTCGTCCTTCGTGTCGACGGACGCGACATCGACCGTGGCCTCGACCGTGGCCTCGAGCGGGTTCTCGGGGGCCGTCAGGGTGGCGGACTTCACGCCGAACGTGCCGCGCACCTTCGAGATCATCATGTGGCGGACGCTGAACTGAACCTCGCTGTGCGAGGGGTCGAGCGTCCAGGTGCCGGCCTTGTAGCCGGGGAACTCGGTGAGGGCTGCGGTGCTGTCGGTCATGTCTGTCCTTCGGTTCAAAGAGGGCCGGAATCCCGGCGGTACGGGGGGTCTAACGAGCTCGCGCCCTTATCTATTCCCGTGAATGCAGAAAGTTCACGGATCGGTTGCGCCAGGTTCACACCAGGCACGACAGAGGCTCGGCACGCGAGTGACACGCCGAGCCTCTGACCTCGTGAAAGGGGTCAGCCGACCTTGATCAGGTCGATGATGAAGATGAGGGTCTTGCCGCCGAGGAAGTGCCCACCCGCCGGGCCGTAAGCCAGGTGCGGCGGGATGACGAGCTCGCGACGGCCGCCCTCTTTCATGCCGGGGATGCCGTCCTGCCAGCCCTGGATCAGGCCACGGAGCGGGAACTGGATGCTTTCGCCCCGGCCCCACGACGAGTCGAACTCTTCGCCCGAGTCGTACTCGACCCCCGCGTAGTGCACGGTCACGGTATCGCCGGGCTTCGCCTCGGCACCCTCTCCGACGATGATGTCGCGGACGACCAGGGTCTCGGGCGCGGGGCGCTCGGGGGCGTCGAACGTGGGCTTTGTGCGGTCTGCAGTCATGACTCCATCCAACCGGACCGCCGATGTCGGGTCAAAGCCGCCCCGAGCACTCTTGACACCTTCACAGGCCGGGGGCAGACTCAATGCAGGCCAACTCAGCGCCCGGTAGACACGCAGGCATCGCCGCGGCACCGGGCGCTGAGTCATTTCCCGGACGACCGGAGGCAGCCTCAGATCGATAGAAGCGAGGCCCGCGCCGCGGCCGTGCGAGCGAGCAGCACGCGTTCGTCTTCGGCGGCCGAGGCATCCCGTCCCGAGATCGCGCGCTGGCGCGCCGCGGCCAGCGCGGTGGCGTCGGCGATGAAGGCGCGCATGATCGGCGAGCGATCGGTGCGGAGCGTCTTCGCCCACCGGAGCGCCTCGCGGCGGCCCGCGGGAGTGGCGAGCATGTCGACCTCTTGCGCGGTGAACCATCCCGCCGAGGCGTATTCGCCGAGGCGTGCGTGGGTGAGGCGTGCTTCTTCGCGGCGGAGTGCCAGGATTCCGAGCATGAATCCGATGAAGAGCGGAACCTGGAGCGTCAGGTAGAGGCCGAAGAAGTCGCCGAGCATCGCCGACCCGTTCCAGAACGCGTGGAGTGCGATCGCCCCGATCAGCCCCAGGCCGAGTGCCCCCAGGGCTCGACCGCCCGTCGCGCCGCGTCTGGCTGCAAGCCCCAGCGCGAAGCCGGCCACGGCGGTGAACATGGCGTGAGCGAAGGGCGAGAGGATGCCGCGAACGAAGAACGTCGCCGTGAGGTCCCCCGCTCCCCCGTCGAGATAGCTGATCGCGAAGTACTGGATGTTCTCGGTGAAGGCGAAGCCCGCACCCACCAGAGCGCCGTACACGATGCCGTCCACGGGGCCATCTATCGCGCGACGGGCGGTCACGAAGATCAGCAACAGTCCGAGCGCTTTCGCCACTTCTTCGACGACCGGAGCCTGCACGACCGTCGAGAACAGCTCGCGCGCGGACGAGTCGCTGTTCCCGAGCAGGAGGATGAGGCCCAGATCGACGAGCAGCGCGATACCGACGGAGGCGATAGCGCCCCAGGCAACCGCGAACACCACAAGACCGCGGGGTTCGGGCTCCCAGCGGTCGATCACCCTCACGGCGAAGAGAACGACGGCGAACGGCACGAGCGCCACGATCATCCCGATGATGGAGGCGCTCGCACCGAGGAAGGTGAGGAAATAGCCGACGAGTCCGATGAGCAGCACGGCCAGGAGCGCGAACAGCCAGATCGAGACGCGACGACCCTTCCGAAGCACGGCGGGAACCGACTCGACAGACGCCGAGACCGGCATGGGCGAGGGCGGGATGTATGCCCCGGGGGCGTGCTGCGGTTGCGCCAAGGGCGACGCGAACGACGCGGCGGAGGGCACCGAGCCCGCGGGGTCGGGCGAACCGGGGCGGTCGGGCCAGGGCGGGGGCGCATACGTCACCCGGCCAGCATATGGCGGGCATGCTCACTCAGAGGGCGGCGAAAACTACCCCTCGACCCACGCGCGGTAGCGTTGGGGTGTGCGTTTTGCCCACATCGTGCCCTCCGGGGCGAGTTCTCCCGTCCTTGCCGTTGTCGAAGGCGATGAGTCCATCGCCATCCCCGATCTCGTGCAGGACGGTCCCGCCGACCTCCAGTCGTTGATCGAGTCGGGCGAAGAGGGCCTGACCCGTGTGCGCCGGGCGTTGACACAGCCGCCGGCCGGAGTGCCACGGCATCCGCTCGCCGACGTCACCTTCGCCTCGGTCTCGAACCGTCCTCCGCTGATCCTCGCGATCGGGCTGAACTATTCGGCCCATTCGAGCGAGCTGGGATTGAAGACGGATGCCGCGCCGACGGTCTTCAGCCTCTGGCCGAACTCCCTGACGGGGCATGAGCAGACCACCTCCTGGCCACGTTCCCTCAGCGAATCCGTCGACTACGAGGCCGAGCTCGGCGTCATCATCGGCGCCCCCGCTCGCGACGTCTCGCCCGAGGACGCCCTCGATCACGTGTGGGGCTACACGGTCGTCAACGACATCACCGCGCGAGACATCCAGTTCTCGGAGGCACAGTGGTCGCGCTGCAAGTCCTTCGACGGCTTCACTCCGACGGGCCCGTTCGTGGTGACGGCGGACGAGATCCCCGATCCGCAGGACCTGCACATCTGGGCCGTCGTCGATGGACACACGGTGCAGGATGCATCGACCAACCAGATGGTGCGCTCCGTCGCGACGCTCATCTCGCACCTCTCGGGTACGACGACGTTGCTGCCGGGCACCCTCATCTCGACCGGGAGCCCGGGCGGCGCGGGTTATTCGCGCGATCCGCAGATCTTTCTCCGCGACCGCTCGACCGTGACGGTCGGCGTGGACGGTATCGGCGAGTTGACGACGCACTGCCGCATCCTCGACTGACGCCCCCGGTCGTTGAGCGAGGCGCGGAGCGCCGAGACGAAACGAGCTACCGTTTCGACAGGCTCAACGACCGGAGAATAGTCCTAGCCGCAGGTGACGGTGGCGCCGTTATCGAGCGTCCAGGTGCCCGGGCCGAGTTCGGCACACTGCTGCAGCAGCTCGCCCGCGCCCGCAGCGAACACGCTGATCAGCACGACCAACAGGATGACGCCCACAACGGCGAGCACGGACCCGACGATGATCGCCCAGACTGCCGGCGTGTTCTTGTATCCGGCCTTGCGACTCTGCACGAGCGCTACGATGCCGAGGATCAGGCCGATGACGTTCGCGAAGAACGCGACGATCAGCGCGACGATACCGAGGGTCTTCCCCGGGACCGGAGCTCCCGGAGCTGCGCTGGCCGGCGCGGACGGTGCGGTCGGGTGGGCGGGCGGGGGCGGGGTGTGGTCTGCGGGTCCGTTGGCGTCGCTCATGAGGAGTCCTCTCGTGGGTACGCGCTCGAACCTATCGGCTCACGGTGAGCGGCGGCAACGACGATGCTCAGCGGTCGGTCATACGACGTCAGAGATCCTCGGCCGCGACGATGACCGGGATCGCCGCGGTGACCGCCTCGAGGCCCGACAGGCGCGCGGGCGAGAGCTGCTTGGCAACCTCTTCGGCGGACATCAGTCCCGCCTCGACGACGAGGTCACCGACGTTCCGACCCGTAAGCAGCGCCGTCTTGGCTAGCGCCGCGGATGCCGCGTACCCGATAAAGGGCGTGAGCGCCGTGACGACGCCGACCGACGATCCGACCATCGCGCCGAGCCGGTCACGGTTCGCGGTGATCCCGTCGACGCAGTTGACGCGCAGGGTCCACATGGCCTGACGCATCCACGTGATCGACTGGAAGATCGAGTGCGCGATAACGGGCTCGAACGCGTTGAGCTGCAGCTGCCCGCCCTCGACGGCCATGGTGACCGTGACATCCGCTCCGGCGACGGCGAACGCGACCTGATTGACCACCTCGGGGATCACCGGATTGACCTTGCCCGGCATGATGCTCGAACCGGCCTGACGCGCGGGCAGGTTGATCTCGCCCAGCCCCGCCTGCGGGCCGGAGGACAGCAGGCGCAGGTCGTTGCAGATCTTCGAGAGCTTGATCGCGTTGCGCTTGAGGGACGACGAGAACGACATGAACGAACCCGTGTCGCTCGTCGACTCGACCAGGTCGGCAGCGGTCTCCAGAGAAAGCCCAGAGATGTGGCTGAGGTGGCGCACGACCGACTGCGCATAGCCGCGGTGGGCTGTGATTCCCGTGCCGATCGCTGTCGCACCCATATTGACCTCGGTCAGCAGGCGGGCGTTCTCGCGCAGGCGGTGATAGTCCTCGCCGAGCGTCGTGGCGAAGCCGTGGAACTCCTGCCCGAGCGTCATCGGCACGGCATCCTGAAGCTGCGTCCGCCCGACCTTCAGCACGTCGTGGAACTCGGCGGCCTTGGCAAGAAATGAGCGGCGCAGCAGATCGAGTTCTTCCAGCAGGCTGACGAGCGACAGGCTCAGCCCCACCTTGATGGCAGTGGGATAGACGTCATTCGTCGACTGGCTGCGGTTCGTGTGATCGATCGGCGACAGGAACGCGTAGTCGCCCTTGGTACGCCCCACCATCTCGAGCGCGACGTTCGTGATGACCTCATTCGCGTTCATGTTGGTCGACGTCCCCGCGCCGCCCTGAATCACGCCCACGACGAACTGATCGTGGAATTCGCCGTCGATCACACGCTGAGCGGCACGATCGATCAGGTCCGACTTCTCGGCGTCGAGCACACCGATATCGCGATTGGCGCGGGCGGATGCTTGCTTCACCATCGCCAGCGCGCGCACGAGCTCGGGGTAGACCGAGATCGGCCGCTTCGCGATCGGGAAATTCTCCAGCGCGCGGGCGGTGTGAATTCCCCAGTAGGCCTCAGCCGGGATCTCGAGGCTGCCGAGCGAGTCGGATTCGGTGCGGGTCGGCTGCGTTGCGTCCACGTCGATGTGGGAGGCCATGTGGTGTCCTTGTGGGTCGATCACGGCGGATAGAGAGATTCCCCGAGCCTACCCGCGACCAACGCCGCGCCCGCCGCGATATACGGTGAGCGCGGCGTCCTGATTGCTCCGATGAACGTCGCCAATTCCGGCGAGCCCAGCACATTCAACCGGTCGGCTGATTCTGGGTTCAGCGATTCACCGGCGTCATGTCGGCGTACCGTTCGCCCACGGGCGAACCCACCTCACCCAGAGCGGCAATCTGCTCCGGCGAGAGCCGCACCGCATCCGCGGCGACGTTTTCCTCCAGCGCCACGATGCGACGCGTGCCCGGAATCGGCGCGATGTCATCTCCCTGCGCCAGCAGCCACGCGAGGGCGACCTGCGCTGGTGTCGCCCCGGCTTCCTGCGCGACGGCTTCGACCTTCTCGACAATCTCGAGATTCGCGTCGAGCGCCCCACCTGCAAAGCGCGGGTTGGAGCGGCGGAAGTCGCTCTCGTCGAGCTGATCGAGGGAGCGGATGGCGCCGGTCAAGAACCCGCGTCCCAGGGGCGAATACGGCACGAACCCGATGCCGAGTTCGCGAACCGTGGGCAGTATCACCGCCTCGGGATCGCGGCTCCAGAGCGAGTATTCGGTCTGGAGCGCCGTCACGGGATGTACCGCGTGCGCCCGCCGGATCGTCGCCGGCGCTGCCTCCGACAGGCCGTAATGCAGGATCTTGCCCTCGGCGATCAGGTCCGCAAGGGCCCCGACCGTCTCTTCGATAGGCGTTGCCGGGTCCATCCGGTGCTGGTAGTAGAGATCGATGTGGTCGGTGCCGAGCCGGCGCAGCGAGCCCTCGACGGAGAGTCGCACATTCTCGGCACTCCCATCCAATCCGCCCTGACCGTCAGAGGAGTGGCGGATCGTGCCGAACTTCGTCGCGATGACCACCTCGTCCCGTCGCCCGACAATGGCCCGGGCGAGCAGTTCCTCGTTCACATAGGGACCGTAGATCTCGGCGGTGTCGAGGAACGTGACGCCCAGCTCGAGGGCGCGGTGGATCGTGCGGATGGCGCCCTCATCGTCGCGCGTGGCCCCGGTGTAGAACGCGCTCATACCCATGAGACCGAGACCGATCCGGCCGATGACGGGGCCGTCGGTGCCTAGCGTGATCTTCTTCATGCGTTCGCTCCCTTTTCTTCGTAGATGGCGATCTTGATGTCGATGGCGGAGAGGCTCGCCGTGATGTCTTCGAGCTGCTCCAGCACGGCGGCGCGGTGTCGGACGAGCAGTTCGCGCCGCGCATCGACCGTTTCGTCACCGCGGCGAACCAACTCGGTGTATTCGCGGATCGTCGCGATGGGCATGCCCGTCGACCGCAAGCGGGTGAGGAACTGCACCCACGCGATGTCGGCGTCACCGTAGCGACGGTGGGTCGACGATGCGCGCTCGACGGGATCGAGCATCAGCCCGGCTCGCTCGTAGTAGCGCAGGGTGTGTGTCGAGAGGCCTGTCGCGACCGCCGCGTCGGAGATCGCGACACCGATTTCCGGCGTCGGCGAATCGTCGTGGGTGAGGGTCATGGCCCCACGCTAGAACTTCGAGCGCACTCGAAGTCAAGCGTTCGCGGACCCGCTTCTGTCGGGTTTACGCGAGAATGCCTCGAGTCGCTCCTCGGGGGTGAGGCGAGACATCCGCTCGTACCATTCCGGAGCGAAGTAGTCACCGTCAGCCGCACCCGAAACCGGTACGACGGAGTGGGTGACGGTGTCGTCGTAGACGTGCACCAGGTGGAACGACTGCCCGGCGTCCATGCCATTGACCGACAGCGCGGGACGCGCGATGTCCATCGTGTAACACGTGGCCGCCGCAACGCTCACGGGGACACCGGCAAAGGTTCCGCTCGTCGAGTAATGCAAGTGACCAGCGAGGATCGCGCGCACGTCGCTGCCCGCGATGACCTCGGCGAGGCGCTCCTGCCGCTGCAGCTCGAGGATGCCGAAGAGCGGTACGTGGCTCGGCAACGGAGGATGGTGGAGCGCCAGGATCGTGCCGAGCGGCGCCGGCTCGGCGAGGCGGGCACGCAACCATTGGAGCTGCGCGTCGTCCAGATCGCCGTGATGCCACCCGGGCACGCTCGAGTCGAGCGCGAGCAGACGCAGTCCCCCGAGGTCCCACTCGCCGAGCACCGGCTCCTCCGTCGGCTCGAGACCGAGCAAGCTCTCGCGGAGGGCCGGACGCTCGTCGTGGTTTCCCGCGACCCAGACCACGGGGCATCCCCATTCAGCGGCGGCGGGCTCCACGATGGCGCGCAGCCGCTCGTACGCGTCCGGTTCGCCGAGGTCGGTCAGATCGCCGGTGAAGACGAGCGCATCGGGTGCGAGCCGGAGTTCGCCGACCCTTTCCATCGTCCGGCGCAGGCTCGTCTCGGTGTCGTAACGGCCGCCGAGCGCAACGTTGTCGGCCAGCAGGTGTGTGTCGCTCACGTGGACGATCGTGCGCTGGGCGGAAGGATGCTGCCCGAAGGCGACCGTTGTCTCACTCACCCGCCCAGCCTATGTCGAGGTCAGTGCCCGACGATGATGAGCACGAGGCCGGCCAAGACAGCCGCTGCGGCGAGGCCGAAACATCCGTATGCCGCCCACAACGCGACCCGGCGCTGGCCGTCCGTCAACGGGCTCTTCTTCGCGGCCTTCGCCGCAGCCTTCTCGGCCCGGCGCGCCTCCTGGGCCGTGATCACGGCGATGGCGTCGGTGAAGTCGGCCGGCGCGACCACCGGCGCACGCCCGGAACGCACGAGCATCCGAAGGCCGAGCGCGTAGAAGCCCACGACGAGGACGGCGCCGGTGAGCGCAGCGAAGAACACCTGTACGAAGGCGAACCAATTGATCGTCACGTTCACTGCCCCTTGTCTGCGCGCCGGTCGGCTGCAGCATTTCGGATGCGCGCCTCTTCCCGGGCAAGCGCCCGCTGCCGACGGGTCGGGGGCGGGTTCCGCTTGACATTGACGGCCTTCCCCGAATCGGCGACCTCGCTCATCGCGTTCGAGGCATTGACCGAGTTGCGACGCGACCGCAGGAACAGCGCGAGAACGATCAGGACCGCCAACAACGCGTCGATCATGACGCCCCATGTGCCGAGCCACACGACCACCAGGGCAGCCGCCGCGCCCACACCGCCGGCAGCCGGAAACGTCAGCAACCATCCGATCGCAATCCGTCCGACCGTGCGCCAGCGAACGATCGAGCCGCGGCGTCCGAGTCCCGAACCGATCACCGAGCCGGACGCGACCTGGGTCGTCGAGAGGGCGAAACCCAGAGCGCTCGAGGCGAGAATCGTCGACGCGGTGGATGCCTCGGCCGCGAAGCCCTGCGCCGGCTTGATATCCGTGAGCCCCTTACCGAGGGTGCGGATGATCCGCCATCCGCCCATGTAGGTGCCGAGCGCGATGGTCACGGCACACGCCACGATGACCCACGGCTGCGGGTCGGGTGACGACTGCCACCCCACTGTGATGAGGGCGAGGGTGATGACGCCCATCGTCTTCTGAGCATCGTTCGTCCCGTGCGCCAAGGCGACGAGGCTCGAGGTGAAGATCTGGCCCCATCGGAACCCGTCGCGACCGTCGGGCTTTCCGTCGTAGCGGCGGGTCATCGAGTACGCGAGCTTGGTCGCGGCGAAGGCGATGATGCCGGCCGTCAGCGGGGCGATCACGGCGGGCAGGATGACCTTCGACAGCACCACCCCGAAATCGATCGCCATGACCCCCACACCGACGAGGGTCGTGCCGATCAACCCGCCGAACAGGGCGTGCAAGGAGCTCGAGGGCAGGCCGAGCAGCCAGGTGATCATGTTCCATGTGGTCGCGCCGATCAATCCCGCGAAGATCAGCGCCGGAAAGACGGCGGCAGAGATCTGATCCTCGCGGATGATGCGGCTTCCACCGTTCGCTTTCCGTCGAGGATCTGTGAGGGAGCGCCGCCGTGGGTGGCATGACGAACGAACAGTTCACCGTGGGTTCAGGTTCCGTTAACCAGCCACGCAGAATCCTGACAGCACGTCCGGGTGCGGTCAACTCGCACCGCATATCGCGCCACAACTCGTACGTTCGATCAACGCCCGGTCGCCGCATCCGTCCGACGCGTCCGTCCACCACAGGATCCCCCGAGCGGTCGCGACTCGCCGCGTGTCCGCGATTCCAGGCGGCCAATCGCGACCGCTCGCAGATCAGCGGATCCGGCAATCCGATACCCCACCCGTGGCGAATACGAGAGTGCGGGCCAGAGTGGTGTCGCGGGGCGGAGACGATCATGGCGAACCCGATCACGGCACAGCGACGCGGAACCAAACGGTTCGTCGTCTGGGCGACCTTCGCGGGGGTCGTGAGCGCGGCGGTGTTCCTCGCCGTCGCCGAGTTGCTCGCCCTCCTGTTCGCGCGCGGCGGGTCACCCCTGCTGGCCGTCGGATCGTTCGTGATCGACATCGTGCCGCAACCCTTCAAAGAGTTCGCGATCGCGACCTTCGGCGAGTACGACAAGATCGCACTGCTCGTCGGCCTCGGCCTCGCCGTGCTCATCGCGTCGGCCATCGCGGGCATTCTCGAGCTCGTGCGACCGCCCCTCGGCGCCGTCGCGCTCGGCGTCGCAGGCATCCTGTCGGTCGCCGCCGTCGTGACTCGCGCGGGTGCAACGGCCGTCTCGTGGATTCCGTCCGTCGCGGGTGCGATCGCGGGAGCCGCGCTCCTGATCGTGCTCGGACGGATGCTTCGCGCCTGGCGCTCGGATGCCACCCGCGCGTCCGGCACAGCATCGGACGCGGCCGACTCCCCCGCCTCGGGAGTCGCGCGGCGACGCTTCCTCCTGATCAGCGGCATCGCTGCCGCGGGGGCCGTGGTGGTCGGCATCGGCTCACGTGTCGCCGGGGCCACGACATCCTCGATCGCGGCGCTTCGGCGCGGACTGAACCTTCCCGCACCCCGCACGACTGTCACGGTTCCCGCCGGCGCCGAACTGGACATTGAGGGCATCTCGCCCTTGTACACGCCGAACGCGGACTTCTACCGTGTCGACACCGCGCTGACGGTGCCGACCATCGACCCCGAGACCTGGCGCCTCAGCGTCGTCGGCATGGTCGACACGCCTCTGGAGCTGACGTTCGATGATTTGGTCGGGATGGGCCTGGACGAATACTCCGTCACCCTGACCTGCGTCTCCAACGAGGTCGGTGGCGATCTCGTCGGGACGGCGAAGTGGTGGGGCGTCCCCATCCGCGATGTCCTGCGGGCGGCGGGACCGGCGGCCGCAGCAGACATGGTGCTCTCGCGCAGTGTCGACGGATACACGGCGAGCACGCCTCTCGAATCTCTGACAAACGACGGCCTCGACGCGATCCTCGCGGTCGCGATGAACGGCGAGCCCCTGCCCCTCGAACACGGCTTCCCTGTGCGGATGGTCGTGCCCGGCCTGTACGGATACGTGTCGGCGACCAAGTGGCTCACGGAGCTGAAGGTCACCACGTTCGCCGAGGACGAGGCCTACTGGACCCCACGCGGGTACAGCGCCGAAGCGCCGATCAAGATGTCATCCCGCATCGATACCCCGCGTCCGGGCAACCCCGTCGCCGCGGGACGCGTTCCCATCGCGGGTGTCGCCTGGGCCCAAACCGTCGGCATCGAGCGGGTCGAGGTATCGATCGACGACGGTGACTGGCAGGTCGCAAACCTCTCGACCGCCGTCGGTGTCAACACCTGGGTGCAGTGGTACGTCGACTGGGATGCCACCCCAGGAACGCATTACGTCACGGTGCGCGCGGTGAACGCCGTCGGCGAGGTTCAGACGCAGGAACGCGCGCCGATCGCGCCCAACGGGTCGAGCGGATGGCAGCGGACCCTCGTCACCGTGACGTAGCAAAGTCTCTTCGACAGGCTCCGCAACCGGTCACTCAGCGACCGGCGAAAAGTCCGTCCGGGTCGCCCTGCTCCGCGAGATACGCGCTCCGGCGGGCGAACAGGTCGGGAGCGAGGAATCGCACACGATCGATCAACTCGCCGAGATCCGCGGTCTGCAACTCGCCGTCGCGCACCACGATGCGCCCGTCGACCATCGTCAGATCAACATCAGAGCCGCGCACCGCGTGCACGAGGTTGTGGTGCAGATTGGCGTAGCCGCCATCCGCCAGGAGGGGCGTCATCCTCGGTGTGTGCGTCCGCACCGCGATCAGGTCGGCCTTACGCCCCACCTCGATCGCACCCAGCTCAGCGCCACGCCCGATCGCCGCCGCTCCCCCGCGTGTTGCCATGCGCAGCACGTCCCAGGAATCCATCGCCGCGGCATCCATCGTCCGGAGCTTTCCGAGAAGGGACGCGACCTTCATCTCTTCGAACATGTCGAGGTTGTTGTTCTCTTTTTCGCCGTCAGTGCCGAGCCCGACGTTGACGCCCGCCGCGAGCATCTCGGCGATCGGCGCCATGCCGCTCGCGAGCTTCATGTTCGAGACGGGGTTATGAGAGACGCCGACGCCGCGCTCGGCGATCAGGTCGACCTCGGAGCCATCGAGCCACACGGCGTGCGCGATCATCGCTCGTGGCACGTCGAAGAATCCGAGCTTCTCGAGCGCGAACATCGGCCGCATGTCGTACCGGTCACGGAAGTCGGCGAGTTCGATCTCGGACTCGCTGCAGTGCGTGTACAGCCCCGTGTCGAACTCCCGCGCCATCGAGATCGCTCGCTGCATGCCCGCTTCATCCGCGTAGAACGGATGCTCCAGCCCGACCCACGGCATGATTCGGCCGTTCGCGGCACCGGTCCACTCGCGCAGCATCCGCTCGTTGTCATCGAGCGTGTCGAAGTAGTCGAAGTCGGGGTGCTCGCCGACGTAATTGACCGTGACGACCCGGTTGCCAAGTGCCTCCGCCGCCCGGGCCGCGCCATCCATGTAGCGCCACATGTCGACGACCGTCGTGGTGCCCGAAAGCAGCCCTTCGGCGTAGCAGAGCCAGGCAGCGGCTTCTGCCTCTTCCGGCTTCAGCACCCGATGCATGGGGTCGATGTGCAGCCGCAGCCACTCCCAAACGGGCAGGTGCTCGGCCGTCCCTCGCAGCATGCCCGAGTGGTGGTGTGCGTTGACGAGGCCCGGCATCACCAGGCGGTCGGGCAGGTCGACGATCTCGGCGTCGGGATGACGAACCCGCAGGTCCTTTCCTTCACCGACCTCGGTGATCGTGTCGCCCACGACGAGGATCCCCACCCCCGACAGCACCGTGAGGTCATCGTCCATGGTCACGACGTGGTCGGGCAGCAATAGGAGGGGGCGGGTCACTCGACGAGTGTGCCGCCTCGACGCCTGTGAACCTGGCCGATGGGCGGTCGCGAAACAAAGAGTTTACGAAACGGGAACGCGCACGCCCAGCAACATCCGGGATATATGCCCGGTCAGAATGCTTTATCTGCGCGCCTGAACCGAATAGTACAACGCGCGACCATCCGCCTAACATGGGGCTACTCCCGCGCAGTCGCCCGTCTGCGGAGTGCGAAGGATGCTCCATGAACCACTCGATCCGGCCCGAGAGGCCAGACCTCGACCCGGGCGTTTCTGCGTTCCTCGATCAGGGCCCGCACGGCCTGCTGATCGGCGGACGGTGGCATCCAGCTGCGTCGGGCGAGACGTTCGAGACTCGCGACCCCGCGACGGGCGCGCTGCTGACGAGCGCGGCCCGCGCGGGAATTGCGGATGTCGACGCCGCCGTGACTGCCGCGACCCGGGCCTTGCGCGATCCCGGCTGGGCCGACATGACCCCGGCCGCCCGCGGTGCGTTGCTCTGGCGCATCGCCGACCTGATCGAGGCGCACGCGGACGAACTCGCCCAGCTCGAGAGCCTCGACCAGGGCAAGGCGTGGCGCACGTCTCGGTTCGGCGAGATCCCCGCGGCGATCAACCAATTCCGCTACTACAGCGGGTGGCCCACCAAGATCCTCGGTCAGACCATCCCGACGTCCCTGTCACGGACTCCCCCGGGCAAGAAGGTCTTCGCCTACACGGTGCGCGAGCCGGTCGGTGTGGTGGCCGCCATCGTGCCCTGGAACTCGCCGCTGCTCATGGCCACGATGAAGCTGGCACCCGCGCTCGCCGCCGGATGCACCGTCGTGCTGAAACCCGCGGAGGACACCCCGCTCACCGCGCTCCGCCTCGGGCAGTTGCTCGTCGAGGCGGGGGTGCCGGACGGTGTCGTGAACATCATCACCGGCTATGGAACCGAGGCCGGGAGTGCGCTCGCGGCGCACCCGGGTGTCGCGAAGATCACCTTCACGGGATCGACCGTCGTGGGCAAGCAACTCGCGGCATCCGCGGGTGCTGACCTGCGTCGGTTGACGCTCGAGCTCGGCGGCAAATCCCCCTCGATCGTCATGCCCGACGCCGACCTCGATGCGTCCGTCGAGGGAATCTCGCGCGGCATCTTCGACAATGGCGGGCAGGTATGCGTCGCGAGCGCGCGGGTGTACGCGCACCGGGATGTCTACGACCGACTCGTCGCCGGCATGGCGTCGTTCGGCTCGGCGTTGCGACTCGGGCACGGGCTCGACGCCGAAGCCGATCTGGGTCCCCTCGTGAGTGTGCGGCAGGCCGAGCGCGTCGACGACTTCATCCGCGAGGGCGCCGCCGATGGCGTGGAGGTCGTCACGGGCGGGCGGCGCGAAGGACCCCTCGGCACGTTCTTCGAACCGACCGTGCTGACCGGCGTGCGCGAAGACATGCGCATCATGCGTGAGGAGATCTTCGGTCCCGTCGCCGCGGTTGTGCCCTTCGATGACCTCGACGAGGTGCTCGGATGGGCGAACGATACCCGGTACGGACTCGCCGCGAGCGTGTGGACCGAGGGACTCTCGAACGCGCACCGCATCGCCTCCCGCCTGCAGTCGGGCACGGTGTGGATCAACTGCCACTCGTTCCTCGGCCCGGAACTACCCAAGGGCGGCCATAAAGAATCCGGTTGGGGATACGAGAACGGATCGCAGGGGCTCGAGAACTACCTCGAGACCAAGACCGTGGTGGCGGTCATTTAGTGGCTGGCATCTGATGGCCGGCATCTGATGGTTGGCATCTGATGGTTGGCATCTGATGGTTGGCATCTGATGGTTGGCATCTGATGGTTGGCATCTGATGGTTGGCATCTGATGGCCGGTGTCACGGCAAACAATGACGGGAACGGCCAAGGGATGAAGATGCTGCTGGGCGCATTCGAGATGGTCAACCCGAACAACGGGATGCCGACGTGGACGCATCCCGACGGACGCGGCGACGACTGGGATGACCTCGCGCATTGGACGTCGCTCGCGAAGACGCTGGACGCCGCAGGCTTCGACTTCCTCTTCTTCGCCGACACCTACGGGTACCCGACGCTCGACGGACGAGTGCCCGACGAGACGATCGCCCACGGCATCCAGTTCCCCGCGCTCGACCCGATGCTGATGATCGCGGCGCTCGCGGCGCAGACGACATCACTCGGCTTCGTGGTGACGTCGCCGACCGTGGCCGAACGGCCCTATGGCACGGCACGCCGCTTCGCGACCCTCGATCGGCTCACGGGCGGACGCATCGGCTGGAACATCGTCACGGGCAGCTCTCAGGCGACGACCGACGCCCTGTTCGGCCTCGAGGCGGCTGCCCCGGGTGCACACGACTCGCGCTACGACGCGGCCGAAGAGTTCGTCGAGCTGTGCCTGCGGTTCTGGGAGCAGTCGTGGGATGACGACGCCGAGGTGCGTGACCGCGCGCGGAACGTCTATGCGGACCCCGCGAAAGTGCGACCCGTCTCTTTCGAGGGCGAACACCACCGCGGACACGGGGTTTTCGCCGTGCCACCGACGCCCCAGCGCACGCCCGTCCTCTTCCAGGCCGGGACCTCAGACCGCGGCCGCGCCTTCGCCGCGCGGAACGCCGAGGCCGTGTTCATCCAGGGCCAGTCGATCCCGCAGGCGGCGGGCGTCGTCGCGGATGTCCGGGCCCGCGCGATCGCGGCGGGTCGCCCAGCCGACGACATCGCCGTGATCAGCGGCGCGACGATCGTCGTCGCGCGGACGGGCGAAGAGGCCCATGCCCGCCGCGCCGAACTCGACACCCTGTACGCCCTGGACGATGCCGCGGTCATGTTCGCCGGGTTCACCGGGGTCGACCTGACCCGCGAAGACCCCGACACACTGCTCGAGGATGTCGTGCTGCCCGCCGGCGGCGCGCAGGGGCAGACCCTGCTCGACCGGTACCGGGCACAGGGCAGCGTGCGCGTGCGCGATGTGCTCGACGGATTCCGGCGCCGAGGCATCCGCGGGTTTCTCGTCACCGGGTCGCCCGTCGAGGTCGCCGACGAACTCGAGACGATCGCCCGCGAGACGGGACTCGCGGGCTTCATGCTCGAGCCGACGTTCGGCGGGCCCGGGTGCTTTGAAGACTTCTGCGAGCTCGTCGTGCCGCTCCTGCGTGAGCGCGGGTTGCTGGCGGACGCGCCCGGCCCCACGCTCCGCGAGCGCATGCACCCGGGCGGCGGGCCGCGCCTCGCGCCGACCCATCCCGCCGTCTCGCTGCGCGCGCACGCCTGAATCCGCACGTACGCCTGAACGTCCCCAACGAATTCCCGAAGGCCGAGAGGACCCCATGCACAAGACCGGAGTGGAGGCCGTTCTGCGCGGCCTCGAACGTGCGGGGGTGAGCGTGGCGACCTACCTGCCCGACTCTCTCCTGAAGGAGCTGTACCCGGCGCTGGACGCGGCCCCCGACATCCGGACCATCCCCGTCACGAACGAGGGAGAGGGCGCCGCGATCGCGGGCGGGGTCTTCCTCTCCGGCAAGCGCGCCGTGCTCGTGATGGAGAACTCGGGCCTGCGCGCCGCGACCGAGCACCTCGCGCGTCTCGGGCTCGGCTCGGGCATCCCGGTCGTCATGATCATGAGCTACCGGGGCGAGATGGGCGAGAACAACTGGTGGGCCATCCCGCACGGCATCACGATGGAGCCGCTGCTCGGAGCCCTGCGCGTCCCGTACCGCGTCGTCCGACGCGAGGATGAGATCGAACAGGCCATCGTCGACGCGTTCGAGTGGTCGTACACGGCGTACTACCACTCGGCCGTGGTTCTGGGCGGGGAGGTCGTGCGATGAGCATGTCGCGTTTCGCCTGTATGCAGGCCCTGGGCGCTCGGCTGAACGACGAGCTCGTCATCCTCTCCCTCGGTGGCGCCGTCGATGAGTGGTTCAACGCCGCCCCGCACATGCGCGAGGGGAGCCTGTTCCAGCAGCAGCTCGGATGCGTGAGCGCCGAGGCATTCGGCCTCTCGGTCGGGCTCCCCCACCGCCGCATCGTGTCGCTCGACACCGACGGCGGCCTACTCTTCAACCTCGGCATTCTCGCGACGCTCGGCAATGAGCAGCCGCAGAACCTGTTCATCGTGGTCTGGGATAACGAGCAGTACCAGTCGATCGGCGGCCCTCGCACCCACACCGCTTCGGGACGGGTCGATCTCGCGGGCATCGCGCGCGCGGCGGGTGTCGAGCGCGCGTACACGGTCGACACGCTCGACGCCTTCGACGAGCACTGCGCCGCGGGCCTCGCCGCGACCGTGCCGTACATCGTCGTCGCCAAGACCGACGGCATCCTCGAACCGGGCATCAAGCGCAAGCACTCCGACGGCCGCGAAGACACCTACACGTTCGTCCGTCACGTCGAGCGCACCGAGGGCATCTCGATCATGGGTCCGAGCGAGCACAACTGATGCCGATCGTTCGTGCGGCGCGCCCGGGGTATGACTGGGTCATCGTCGGCGGCGGCTCTGCGGGGTGTGTGCTGGCGAACAGGCTGTCGGCGGATCCGGATGCCTCGGTGCTGCTGATCGAAGCGGGCCCCGTGGGCACCGGTTCGGACGGAACCACGGTCGAGGCGATCGACCGGGCCGACTCGTGGGTTTCGCTGTTGGGGTCGGAGTACGACTGGGGGTACAGCTACACCCCGACGCCTCTTGTCGACGCACGGACAATCCCCATTCCCCGCGGACGTGTGCTCGGCGGCAGTAGCGCGATCAACGCGATGCTCTGGTACCGCGGACATCCATCCGACTACGACCGGTGGGGCGCCGAGGGCGCGACGGGCTGGGATGCTGCGCTCATGACACGCCTGTTCCGCACCGTGGAGGACTGGGAGGGCGGAGCGGATGCCTGGCGGGGCGCCGGCGGACCGATCCGCATCGAGCGGTCCCGCAATCCGCACCCGATCGCCGTCGCGCTCATGGAGGGCTCGGCCGATCTCGGACTACCCGTCACGGACGATTTGAACGGCCCCTCGAACGAAGGCGCGGCGTGGACGAACTTCTCGGCGACGACCGCGCCGGATGGCTCGATGCGGCGTTGGAGCGCGGCGCGCGGATACCTCTGGCCGGTGCTGTCGCGGCGGAACCTCGACGTAGTCGTCGACTCCCCCGTGCTGTCGCTCGAGTTCGAGGGGCCGCGGGTTTCCGGCGTTCGGCACCTCGTCGGCGGCGCCCCTGTGCTGACGCGCGCCGGGCGGGGTGTCGTGATGACCGCGGGCGCGATCGACACCCCGCGCCTGCTGATGCTGTCGGGCATCGGCGACGCCGATGCGCTCGGTGCCCTCGGCATCCGTCCCCGGGTCGATCTGCCGGGCATCGGCGCGAACTACCAGGACCACCCGCTGATCGAGGGGGTGACCGCCCGAGCCCGCGGTCCGCTCGGGCCGGTGCGCGACAACGGCGGCGGCGCGATGCTGAACTGGCGCAGCAGCCTGGCCGGGGTCGCCCCCGACCTGCACGCCTTCGTCGTGCAGGGACCGCACGCCACGCCGGCCGTGCGTGACGAGTTCGATCTCTCGGGCGACGTGTTCGCGGTGTCGCCGGGGCTGATGGATTCGCGGAGCGTGGGCCACGTGCGGCTGCGGTCGGCGGACCCCGGCGTCGCCCCTGACATCCAGCCCAACTTCCTCGCAGAGCGTCATGACCTCGACGCGCTCGTCGAGTCGTTCGACACGATTCAGGACCTCTTCGGCACACGGGCGTTCGCCGACCTGATCCATGCGCCGCTCGCCCCGCCGGGCCGTCTGCCGCGGAAGGATGCCGAGCGGTACATCCGGCGTTCGGTGTCGACCTTCTTCCACGCGTGCGGCACCGCGCGCATGGGGTCGGATGCCGCAGCCCCCGTCACCCCCGAGCTCGCCGTCCGTGGCATCGAGGGGCTGTGGGTCGCGGATGCCTCGGTCATGCCGACGATCCCGACCTGCAACACCCTCGCCCCGGTCTACGCGATCGCTGAGCGTGCGGCCGAGCTGCTCGGCGCGCCCGCGGTCGCACCCGGTGACCCCGCGTCACCCTGACCCCGCGTCGCCCTGACGCCCCGACCCCAGACCCGCTCCCCTGGCAGTAGTCGCGGTCTACACGCACCGAACACCCCGATTACTGCCAGGCGAGCGGTGCCGACGGGCACGCAGAGCTCGTGCCAGGACCCGGGCGCGGATGCCTCGGCTAACGTGGATCCGTGACCCACGACGCCTCGCCGACCGAGATTGCCCGACCCCAGACATCCGCTCCCACCGCGCTCCGCGTGCCGCACAGCCGCGAGTTCCACGGCGACGTCGTCGACGATCCGTACGAGTGGCTGCGTGCCAAGGACGATGCCGGAGTCATCGCGCACCTCGAGGCCGAGAACGCGTATACGGCCGAGCGGACGGCGCACCTTGCCGGGCTGCGCGAGCGCATTTTCGGCGAGATCAAGGAGCGCACGCTCGAGACCGACCTGTCGGTGCCCTCGCGTCGCGGCGCGTGGTGGTACTACGGCCGGACGATCGAGGGCAAGCAGTACGGCGTGCAGTGCCGCGCGCCCCTGTCATCGCCGGATGACTGGACCCCGCCAGAGCTCACGCCCGGCGAGCCCGTGCCCGGCGAGCAGGTGCTGCTGGACGCCAACATCGAGGCCGAGGGTAACGAGTTCTTCTCGCTCGGATCGTTCGACGTGTCGGATGACGGACGCCTCATGCTGTTCGGCGTCGACGTTGCGGGCGACGAGCGGTACACGATCCGCGTGCGCGACCTCGAGACCGGTGCCGAACTCGGCGACGAGATACCCGGCACCTCGTCCGGCGCGGAGTTCTCGCCCGACGGCACCTCGATCGTCTACTCGACCGTCGATGACGCGTGGCGACCCGACACCCTCTGGCGGCACATCGTCGGCGCCCCGGTCGCCGACGACATCAAGCTGTTCCACGAGCCCGACGAGCGCTACTGGCTCGGCGGTGGCTTCACGCGCAGCGAGAAGTTCCTCGTGATCGGGCTCGGTTCGTCGATCACGTCCGAGATCTGGCTGGTGCCCGCCGACGACCTGGCGACCGAGCCGCGGGTCGTCTGGCCGCGCCGCGAGGGCATCGAGTACTCGGTCGACCACGCGATCGTCGACGGGGAAGACCAGCTGTACATCCTGCACAACGAGGATGCGCTGGACTTCGAGCTGGTGCGGGTTCCGGCGAGCGACCCCGCCGGCGAGCGCACGGTCGTACGGCCACACACCCCCGGCATCCGCTTGCTGGACGTCGATTGCTTCCGCGACTTCGCGACCATCGAGTACCGGCGCGAGGGGCTCGCGCGCATCGGCCTGCTCGACTACGCGAGCGGGAATGTCGACGAGCTCGCGTTCGACGAACCTCTTTACGCCGCGGGCTTCGGCGGCAACCGGGAGTGGGCCCCGCCGATGCTGCGGCTCGGATACGACTCGTTCGTCACCCCGAACACGGTCTTCGACTACCGCCTGGCCGATGGCGAGCTTCTGCTGCGCAAGCGCCAGCCGGTGCTCGGCGGGTACGAGGCATCCGACTACGAACAGGCCCGGGTGTGGGCGACGGCGCAGGACGGCACCGAGATCCCGATGTCGCTCGTCTGGAAGCGGTCGTTCGGTGATGCCGGCGTCGCGTCCCGACCGCTGCACCTGTACGGCTACGGCTCGTACGAGCACTCGATCGAGCCGCGCTTCTCGGTCGCACGCCTCTCGGAGCTCGACCGCGGCGTCGTGTTCGCGGTCGCGCACGTTCGGGGCGGCGGCGAGATGGGCCGCCAGTGGTACGAGGACGGCAAGCTCTCGAGCAAGCGCAACACGTTCACCGACTTCGTCGACTGCGCGCTGCATCTGATCGGCGCGGGGTACACCACGCCCGAGCGGCTGGTCGCCGAGGGCGGATCGGCCGGCGGGCTGCTCATGGGCGCCGTGGCGAACCTGGCGCCCGAGCTGTTCGCCGGGATCGTCGCGGACGTACCGTTCGTCGACGCCCTGACGACCATCCTCGATCCGTCCCTCCCCCTCACCGTGATCGAGTGGGACGAGTGGGGCGATCCGCTGCACGACGCGGATGTCTACGCGTATATGAAGTCGTACACGCCCTACGAGAACGTGCGCGAGGGCGTGACGTACCCGCGGATCCTGGCCGTCACGTCACTGAACGACACGCGCGTGCTGTACGTCGAGCCCGCGAAGTGGGTCGCGCGCCTGCGCGAGGTCGGCGCCGACGCGATGCTGAAGTGCGAGATGGTCGCCGGCCACGGCGGGGTTTCGGGGCGTTACAACGCGTGGCGCGAGCGGGCGTTCGAGTTGGCCTGGCTGTTCGACGTGCTGGGCGTCGCCGACGCCTGACCCGGGCCGCTCCGCGCTGTGTGTCCCACTTCCTGTGACCCGTGTCCCACTTCGGCACGGTAAACGCCCTGCATACCGCTTCGAAGTGGGACAACCTAGATGAGTGAGTCCGTTTGGTTCAGTGGTCGTAGGCGATGAGGGAGCGTTTGGCGGGGGCGTTGGTGAGCCAGTTGTGCCAGATGCCGGCGGCGAGGGCGAGGAGTCTTGCGGCGACGCGGGAGTAGACGCCTGCGGGGGTTCTGCCGCCGTGGTCTTCGAGGGTGAGTTGGCCTTTGAGGGTGTCGAACACGGACTCGACCCATTGTCGGATGCTGCCGAGTTTCCCGAACCTGGGGGTCTCGTCTTTGCGGTCGGGGCGGATCAGGTGCGCGCCGAGTTCGTTGGTGACGAAGTCCTCGAACTGCTTCCCAGCGAAGCCTTTGTCGCCAACGATGACCTGTCCAGGCTGGATGAGGTGTCTGTCGTGGTCGAGCATCGCTTGGGTGGCTTCGCGTTCACCGATCTTCGGGCTCGCGAGTCCCCAGATCACGGGCATTCCGTCGGGAGTGCAGATCAGATAGAGCCGGAAGCCCCAGAAGTATCGGGAGTGGGATGCGCAGTATCCGTAGTCGGCGTGCCCGGCAAGGTCTGAGCGTTTCACGGTCTCCCGCGATTTCCCGCACGGTAACGGGGTCGAGTCCACCAGCCGGGTGATCTCACCCCAGGACGGGGTGTCACGGGCCAGCTCGGTGATCACCGCAGAGAGAAGCCCGGTGGATTGGCGGACGCGTTTGCCCCACCCGGACTGGCCGGGCAGGTTCGGGAACATGCCCTTCAGGTGAGCGTGCGCGTATCGGATCCATTTCCGATCCGACGCGATCCCGAGCAGGTGTTGCGCGACCAGCAGGCAGAGCAATTCCGCGTCGTTGAGGGCGGGTTTGCGGCCCGGGTGGTGATCGCGGGTGAAGCCGATCGCGGGCAGGATCCGGTCATCGAGGTGGACGTAGAGTGTGATCAGGAGGGTGTTGAGTTCAGTTTTCACACACCGGGGTTAACACCCTCCGCCTGCGATTAACAGCATCCACGCCGACCCAGCCAAACGGACTCACTCATCTAGGGTCGGGCCGGGTCGGGCCGGGCGGACGACGCCGACGCGGGCTCATGCCCCGTGATGCCAGCCGGCACGGATGAGCCCATCCCGCACCCGCTCCACGGCCCGCCACGCCCCGTGCTGCATATGGACATTCAGTATGCGCACGTGCTCCCAACCCTGCTCCCGAATGCTGTCCCATCGGTCGGCATCCTTCGCGAATTGGCGGCGGTCGGTCTCGTGCACACGTCCGTCGTACTCGGCACAGACGCGCCACCGGGGATAGGCGAGATCGAGTTCGGCCACCGGCATCCCGTGTGCGTCACGCAGAACCCAGTTGATCTCCGGCTCGGGCAGACCCCCACGCGTCAACGCCAGTCGCAGTCGTGTCTCGCGAGGCGAACGTACGCCATTGCGCGCCTCGACCAATGCGCGACGAAGGATGCCTCGCCGCACGTCGCCCATCACCTCGATCTCGTCACGCAGCTGCTCCGACGTAGCAAGCGGCTGCTCGCCCGAGATCAGGTAGTCCGCGGCGGCGATGAGGTCGTCGAGAGGCCACAGCGACCCGACCTGGCGCCAGGCACGCACGGGGGACTCGATCGGAAGGCCCAGACGACTCAGAATCACCGCCGATTGCCGCGTCTGAAGGCGATGACCGACGACACCGGGGATGCGGGGTTCGCGACTCGGTCGATGCGCGGCCACATGCAAGCGCGGACGATAAGGCCATTCCGGCATCGGCGTGCCCACCCCTTCGAGCGCGGTCTCGTGGCTGAAGAACTGCCAGTCTGCGAGGCGTGGCGCATACTGCGCGGCGATCTCGAGAGACGACGACGGGACGGGTAGCGACCGCGACGTTCTCAGCCCGCGATACGGCGACCGGAGGTCGCTGCGGGAGAGCCGTGCGGCTTGCACGCCCATATCCCGCGCCTCGGACACCCGGAACACCGGAGGAAGGTCGCTGGGAAGAGGCTCGGGGCGCCGCATCCGCCCAGCGTCCTGGATTTCGAGCCGCGACCCGCCCGAACACGACCTCGTCGCGGACTCACTGCGGCCGCGCGTGGTTGTGGAGGATGCATCCGAGCGCCCGCTATCCCGGATCGTCAGCGGCTCCCGCCAGGGTGTGCGTGTCCCACTTTCAACCGCTGCGCGAGGCGCAGAACGGTCAGAAGTGGGACACTCACCCGAGAAAGTGGGACATCAGCAGCGCGAGGCGCGCCGCGCAATAACCAGCCGGATCAACCGAAGAGCGCCGCGGCCTCTTCGTAGCGGTACAGCGGCACCGTGTTGAGCTCGCCGAGCGCGTCGGCGAAGGGCACCCGCACGATGTCGGTGCCCTTCAGCGACACCATCTGCCCCCATGAACCCTCCACCACGGCGTCGGCCGCATGCAGGCCCAGTCGCGTCGCGAGCACGCGGTCAAAGCCCGAGGGCGAGCCGCCGCGCTGAATGTGGCCCAGCACCGTCGCGCGCGTCTCGATGCCCGTGATCCGCTCGATCTCGGGCGCGAGCACCTCGCTGATGCCGCCGAGACGCGGACGGTTGAATGCGTCGAGCCCCTTGTCGCTGAAGGCTTCGTCCATGTCCTTGAGCTTGAAGCCCTCCGAGACCACGACCAGCGGCGCACGGCCGCGATCGTGAGCCTTCGAGACGAGCTCGCAGATGTCATCGATCGTCATCGGCACCTCAGGGATCAGGATGGCGTGGGCTCCCGCCGCGATGCCCGCGTGCAACGCGATCCACCCCACGTGCCGCCCCATGACCTCGGCGACCATGCACCGCTGGTGCGAGTCGCCGGTCGTGCGCAGCCGGTCCATCGCCTCGGAGGCGATGTTCACCGCCGTGTCGAAGCCGAACGAGTAGTCCGTCGCCCGCAGGTCGTTGTCGATCGTCTTCGGCACGCCGACGACGTTGATGCCGTCCTTCGACAGGCGATCGGCCGCGGCGAGCGTCCCCTCGCCGCCGATCGCGATGATGCCGTCGATGCGGTGCCCATACAGAGTCTTCGCGATGTTCTCGGCGCCGCCGCGGGGACCTTCGTAGGGGTTGGTGCGCGAGGTGCCGAGGATCGTGCCGCCGACCTTCGACAGACCCTTCACCTCGTGGCGCGTGAGGGGAAAGAAGTCGCCGTCGACCACGCCGCGCCATCCGTCACGGATGCCGACGAACTCGAGGTCGTAGTTGGTCGTGCCCTTCAGCACGACGCCGCGAATGACCGCGTTCAGTCCGGGGCAGTCGCCGCCGCTGGTGAGGATGCCGATCTTCATGTCTGATCCTTGCGTTTCGGGAAAGGGATCCGGCGACGTTGCCCCCGTCACACTATCGCCGGATGACTCGCCCTGCTACACGAGCGCTGCCGCACGAGCGCAACCGCATGGCCGGATCGCGGAGGCGTGGCCCCCACGCCTCCGGTCGCCAAAGCCGCTACTCGCCGCCGAGGGCCCGGCGTGTGAGATGCATGAGCGCGCTGAGCTGCACGGAATCGCTCGAGGCCGGGTCGACCGCTTCGCCATCGAGAGCCCGCAGAGACAGACCCTGCTTGGAGTCGATGAGTTCGGCGATCTTCGTGTCGATCGTGTGCGCGGCGATGATGCGCCAGGCCGTGACCGGTTCGCCCTGACCGATGCGGTGTACGCGGTCGATCGCCTGCGTCTGCTCGGCCGCGGTCCAGCTGAGCTCGGCGAGCACGACGTTGGACGCCGCCTGCAGGTTCAGCCCGACACCGGCCGCGGTGAGCGAACACACTGCGATCCCGACGCTCGGGTCGTTGTTGAACGCGTCGATGCCGTCCTGACGGTTCGCCGTGGTCTGATCGCCACGGATCGAGATCGTCTTGAGTCCCGCCGACGCGAAGTGCGCCTCGGCCGCGTCCATGACGTCGATGTGCTTGGCGAAGAAGACGACCTTGCCGACGGCGCGCTGCAGCTGCACCGCGTAGTCGGCCGCGAGGTGCGCCTTCGCCTGACCGATCTTGCGGACCATGGTGAAGACGTTCTCGGACCCGGAACCGGCGGCCTTGGACTCGCCGAGTTCGTTCTGCGCGACGAGCCGCACGATGTCGGCGTCGATGTCGTCCCCGAGAGAATTGGCCATCCCGCGATCTCCGCGGGCGGTGACGATGCGACGATAACGATCGGCGAGGCGCTGACCGAGCTCGCGCTCCGCGTCCCGGATCGAGCGCCCGAATTCGTCGTCGAGCTCGACGGGCAGGTCGGCGACGAGCTTGTCGGGCAGGTCGGCCGCGACATCCTTCTTCTTGCGACGGACGATGCCCATCGAGATGACGGCCTCGCGCGCCTCGGGGTAGAAGGCCTTATCGGCCGGCGTCATGCCGGTCGAATCGAGCTTCTCCATCAGCTCAGGACCGGGCTTCTCGCCATTGGTCCAGCCGAGGAAGCGCCAGATCGCGTCGAAGTCTTCGACGTCGTTGATCAGGGGCGTTCCGGTGAGCGCCATGAGCAGCGGGTTGCCGCCGGGAGTCATCTCGCGGATGCGTCCCGCCAACGTCAGCACGTTCTGCGAACGCTGCGACGAGAGGTTCTTGATGAAGTGCGCCTCGTCGACGACCATGCCGCGCAGGCCGATCGAGCTCAGCCACGCGAGGTGACGGTCGAGGATCTCGTAGTTGACGATGAAGATGTCGGCGAACGCGTCGAGCGTCGCGCCGTCGCCCTGGATGACGGTGGCACGGCGGTGGGGTGTCCACCGCTCGACCTCGCGCGCCCAGTTCATCTTGACGACGTTCGGCACGACCGCGAGCAGCGGGTACGCGCCAGCAACGGATGCTGCGAGCAACGACTGCGCCGTCTTGCCGAGACCCGGTTCGTCGGCGAGCAGGAATGTGCGGTGTCCGTCGCGGACCGACTCGAGAAAGCGCGACTGGTGCGCCATGATCTCGCGACCCTTCGGCGAGAGCCGATCGAACTCGGGCACGGGAGGCAGCTCCATCGAGGCCGCACCGCCTCCGGCTCCGGTCTCGAACGCCTTGTACAGCGGGCCCATCAGTTCCCAGCCGTCGAGTCGACGGCGCGGGCTCTCGCGCCGCACGGGGCGGTCGAGGTCGGGCGCGAGGAACGGGTTGGCGAGCTGGCGAGCCTCGATCGCGGGCGGCACGACCTGCTTCTCGGCGAGTGCGGGCGGAACGACCGGGGCGAGCACGGGAGCCGCATCCGTGATGATGAGCTCGTCGGGGGCAAGTTCGGCACCCGACTCGAGCAGCCAGTCACGGCGCATGCGGCGGGCCACGGGCGACGTCGCCTGGTCGACCTCGAGCAGTTGGATGAGTGAGGTATCGCGCGCGGCGGTCTTCGCGAGAATCGTCGCGACGCCGTCGAGGCGCTTGAGCGACTCGGAGCGCACCGCATCCGGAACCGTGGTGTCGTTCTTGACCCGTGCGCGCTCTTCGCGCACCAGGAACGCGATCACCTGGAACTTGACGCGGTTGGTCGGTCCCAGCTTGCCGCGCTGCGCCTTCGCCTCGACCTCGCGCACCTTGCGCGCGAGGATCGGGATCAGGGGCGCGTCGTCGTCGCGACGTGCGGGCGACTGCTTGCGACGCCTGTTCAGCTGTGGCTGTGCCGTGCTCGGCATGCTCCTCCTGAGCGTGTGCACCGGCTGCTCCGGTGTGATCTCCAGCGCAAGGCTGGCGAGCTGATGAATCCCCGTGGGCGGCTGGTGGGCCGTGACAGACACGGGCGAGAAAAGCGGGGACGAAGCACGAAGCGGATGCCTCGATGCGAACGTCACAGCGCCGTTCCTCCCCTGTATTCTACGGCATCCGGGGCCGTGCTTGTGCGTTCGACGCGTCAGCCGCGCCGATCATCACTCCCAGAGCGTCGCGACGACGTCCTCGGTGTAGCCCTGCGGCCCGAAGTTGATCCAGCGCGTGGAGACCCATCCGTTCGCCCGGAGATAGTGGCTCTCTCCGAACGAATTCTCTTCCTCGGTCTGCTGGATCCGGCACACAGCGCCATCCGCGAGGTCGCCACAGGCGAAACCGGCGGCATCGAGCGCATCGCGCACGGCGTCGGTTTGGTCGGCGTCGACGATCGTGACGTTGGTGGCGAGCCCGTAGGACGACGGCAGCCCCCACGAGCAGCGGAGGGTTTGGGCGCCGGATGCGAGGACCTCGAGCGCTTTCGGTACCTCGGTGGAGTCCATCGTGACGCCCGGATCGTTCAGCGGCGGGTTGCCTGTCTGCAGCAGCGAGAGCATTTCGGCCGAGTAGATGTCTTCGCAGCTCGCCGGGATGGAGATGTCGGCCACGGGCTCCGAGCTGGGCGTCTCCGAGGCCTCTGGCGTCTCACCGAGGGTCGTGATCTCGGGCGTCGGGTCGCCCGTGCTCGTCGGCGTCGGCTCGGGGGCCGCGGCGCAGCCGGCGAGCGCGACCGCGCTCACGACCACCGCGCTCGTTACCCGGGCCAGCGCACCTCGACGAAGCAACGACACGTAGGGATCGGGGCGCATGGCATCCTCTCGGCGCGAGTGACGTTTCCCCAATGTACCGCCGCGGAGAACGCCGAAAGGACCGGATGCCTCGCGTCAGCGCGCGGAACGCAGACGCAGGCTGTTCAGCACGACGAAGACGCTGGAGAACGCCATCGCCAGGCCCGCAACCATCGGGTTCAGCAGACCCAACGCTGCGAGCGGGATCGCCGCGGCGTTGTATCCGAACGCCCAGAAGAGGTTGCCCCGGATCGTCCGCATCGTGCGGCGAGCGAGCCGGAGCGCCGTGACGATCGACTCGGGGCCGTTGCGGACGAGGGTGATGTCGCTGGCGTGCATCGCGGCATCCGTCCCGCCGCCCATTGCTATTCCGAGATCTGCCGCGGCGAGAGCGGCGGCATCGTTCACCCCGTCGCCGACCATCGCCACCCGACGTCCGGCCGCCCGCCGACGCTCCACCTCGGCCAACTTCGCCTCGGGCAACACCCCGGCAACGACCTCGTCGATACCGACCCGTGCCGCGACCGCGTGAGCTGCGCCCGGGCCATCGCCCGTGAGCAGCACGACGTCGATCCCCTGTTCACGCAGGCTCGCCACGGCCCGCCCCGCGCCCGCACGCACGTCGTCACCGACGGCGAAGGCGGGACTGCCCGCGAAGGCACGCACACCGTCGACGAGGTCGGTCACTCCCCGGCCCGCGTGACTGCGGAAGTCGTCCACCACGACGGCTGTGGGGGTTGTTGCTCCGGAGGACACGGCTGACGGCACACCATCCGACGCGACGAAGGTCGCGATAGCGCGCGCTATCGGATGCTCCGACCGACCCTCGAGCGCGGAGGCAACCGGCAGCACGTCGGCGCGGGCGCTGTCTCGTGCCACAACGACCTCGCGGACCGTCATGGCACCGGTCGTGAGCGTGCCGGTCTTGTCGATCAGCACGGTGTCGATGGGGTTCGCGGATTCGATCGCCTCGGGACCCGTGATGAGTACGCCCAATTGCGCGCCGCGGCCCGTGCGGACCAGCAGTCGCCCATCGACAGCGACGGTGCCACCGGTGACTTCGCCGCCCGTGCCGACCTCGATCGGGAAGGACTCGCCGGTCGACACCGAGGCGTCCACGGCCGCTCGACCCTCGACGACGATCCCGTCTGTTGCGATCGTTTCGCCCGGACGGACGACGAACGTGTCGTCGACCCGCAACCGGTCGACGGGGATGCGCCGACCGCTCTCGAGTTCGACGTCTTTTGCGCCGAGGTCCATGAGCGACCGCAGTGCGGCTCCAGCGCGGCGGCGCGAGCGTTGCTCGATGTAGCGACCGAGCAAGAGGAACACCGTGACCGCCGCGGCGACCTCGAAGTAGACGAGCGCTGTCGCGTCATGGACGGGCCCGAAGAGCACGACGTCGTGCCGCAGCCCGATCTGCCCCGCGTTGCCGAAGAACAGCGTCCACACGCTCCACAGGTAAGCGGCCATCGTGCCCAGGGTGATCAGGGTGTCCATCGCGGCTGCGCCGTGCCGTGCGGCTGCGAATGCGGCGCGGTGGAACGGCCAGCCTCCCCAGAACACGATCGGGGTAGCGAGCACGAGCGACACCCATTGCCAACCCGCGAACTGCCACGCCGGAACCATTCCGAGCACGACGACCGGCAGGGCGAGCGCCGCGCTGACGATCAGACGAGTCGCGAGCCGGGTCTGGCCCGGCACGTCTTCCACGTCGTGCTGGTGCCCGCCGGGGTCGTCCGAATCGTTCGGGCCGTGGTCGCCCGAGTCGTTCGGGCCGTGCCCGTCACCGGTGCCGCGTTCTTCATGCGCGTGCGCCTGCGCCGAGCTCGCGTATGGAACCGGCCGAACACGCGCGGTGTACCCGGCTTCGGCGACCGCCGCCACGAGTCGCGCATCATCGACATCCGCCGACAGTTGCTCGCGCGCAGACTCGGTGGCCAGATTCACGGATGTCGAGACTCCATCGACCTTCTCGAGGCGCTTCTCAACGCGCGCAACACAGCTGGCACACGTCATGCCTTCGATGTCGAGGGTCGCCTCGCGGTACAGGGTGGGAACGGCGGAGGTCATACCCCCCTGGGGTATTCCCGAACGTCCGAAACCATGCGATCAGGAGGAGGCCAACCACGTTGCGAGCCTCTCGGGCCGATCCGTGACGATCCCGTCTACGCCGAGATCGATGGCGTCGCGCCACTCGCGATCCTTATTGAACGTGTAGACCACCACACGGAGACCGGCGGCGTGCAACTCGTCCACGATCTCGGGGCGTGCGATCACGGCGCTGCCCTTCGCCACCACACCTCGCACCCCGAGTGCCCGCGCGGCCTGTACGACGTCGTCCGGAAGCGACCGCAGGATGGCGAGGCGCGAAATGACCTCAGACTCCGTCGCCACCACGGCGAGAGTGCGGGCGTCGAAACTCGATACGGCGACCCTTCGCTCGAGGCCGCGCGTCTCGATCTCGGCGACCAGGTGCGCCATCGCGACGGGGGTCCACTTTCCCTTCAGTTCGATCAGCGCGCGACTCTCGGAGGCGGCGAGAACGTCGAGGAATTCTTCGACCAGCGGCACGGGGGTACCCACGAACGCCGCGCCGAACCATCCGCCCGCGTCGAGGGATCGAACGTATGCCAGCGGAAGGTCTCCGAGGCGACCCGACCCGTTCGTCGTCCGATCGACCGTGGCGTCATGCATCAGCACGGCCGCGCCATCAGCGGTCAGCGCCACATCGACCTCGACGTAGTCGAACCCCGCCGCTAGCGCCGCAAGGACGCCGGGCAACGTGTTCTCGGGGGCGCTGTCGGCGTCGCCGCGATGGCTTGCGACAAACGCTGGCTGGCCCGGGTCGCGGGCCCCGCCCATCAGCTCGCGCGCGGAAACCGGAGCGGGCGATGCACCCAGAAAGGCGACCGTGAGGCTCATGGCTGCGAGCACGGCGATGACGATCAGCGGGCCGGCGCTGCGAGTGGCAGCGCGCCCGTCGGCGACGGTTTCGGGCATCGTCGATCCTTCGAGACAGCCGCGTCGTCGTTGACGCGTGAGCCCACTTTAGACCCCACCGTTATTGTTTCGTTACAGCGAAAGACCGCGGAAGCAACCGGTGGCGGCGGCGCGTACGCTGGAAAGCATGCCCCTCGACATCACCGAGGCCGCACTCGCGGCCACCCTTGACCACGCGATCCTCAAGCCCGACTTCACCCGCGCCGACGTCGACGCCGAGCTCGAGACAGCGGCACTCTGGCGTGTATTCAGCGTCTGCGTGCGCCCGTCCGACATCCCGTACGCCGTCGCACGACTCGAGGGCACCGGCGTCGCGGTCGGCACCGTGATCGGTTTTCCGCACGGCACCACCTCGACCGCCGCGAAGGTCGCGGAGGCCCACCAGGCCATTGCCGACGGCGCGACCGAGCTCGACATGGTCGTGAACATCGGATGGCTGCGCTCAGGCCTCGATGACGAGGTCACCGCGGACATCGCGGCCGTGGTCGAAGCCGCTGGCGGCCTGATCACGAAGGTCATCCTCGAGACGTCGCTGCTCGACGACGAGCAGATCGCCCGGGGAAGCCGCTTGACCGAAGCCGGCGGCGCCGACTTCGTCAAGACGTCGACCGGATTCGCCGGCGGCGGTGCGACCGTCCCCCACGTCGAGCTGATGCGCGCGAGCGTCGGCCCCCAGGTTCAGGTCAAAGCATCCGGCGGCGTCCGTGGCCTCGACACGGCGCTCGAGATGCTCGACGCCGGCGCGACACGCCTCGGCACCAGCGCGAGCGCGACGATCCTCGGCGAGCTGCGCGCCCGCCTGAGCGGTAGCGAGACGCGCACCACGATCGACGAGTCGTCGTACTGACGCCCACCGCTGGTCGTTCGGAGTTGCGCTCAGCCGCGTCGCTGCGCGTCTGACGCAGAGGGCACCGTCAAGAGGATCTCGCGGGACCGCTCGACATCGTCCGCCATCTGATCTTTCAGCGCTTCGATTCCGGCGAAAGCCGACATCCCCCGAAGGCGTGCGACGAACTGGACCTCGACGACGTGCCCGTAGAGGTCCAGTTCGGTCTCGTCGAGGACGTATGCCTCGACCTGCCTGCGGTGAACGTCGTCGAAGGTCGGGTTGTCGCCGACCGAGATGGCGGCGGGGTAGCGCACACGCGTGCCCGGCTGGCTCGCCGCGACGCCGTCGATCAGCCACCCGGCGTACACCCCGTCACGGGGCACGAGGCCCTGTGTGGCGGCCTCGAGGTTTGCGGTGGGGTAGCCGAGCTCGCGCCCGCGCTTCGCACCGTGCACGACCTCACCCCAGACGGCGGGCGGACGGCCGAGTAGCTGAGCCGCCGTTGCGACATCGCCGCTGGCGAGCAGTTCGCGAATCCACGTGGACGAGACGCGCCGACCGCTCGGCGCGCTGCGCACATCCGGCAGCTCGTCGACCGTGAAGCCGTACCGCTCGCCCAGCTCGCGCAGAATCGCAGGTGTGCCGGCTCCGTCGCGCCCGAACCGGAAGTCTTCGCCGATGAGGACGGAGCGTGCGTGCAGCGAATCAACCAGGACGCGGCGGACGAAGTCCTCGGGTTCTTCCGAGGCGAGCTTCTCGTTGAACTCGAGCATGAGCGTCGCGTCGATCCCGGTCGACGCGAGCAGGGCCGCTTTCTGGTGCGGCGCGACAAGGGCGGGCGGCAGCTTCGCGGGGTTCAGAAGAGCAAGGGGGTGTCGGTCGAACGTGACGACGGCCGACCGCGCGCCCAGACCTGCCGCGTCCACGAGCATCTTCTGCAGAACCGCGCGATGTCCCGCATGTACGCCGTCGAACTTGCCGATAGCGACAACGGTCGGCCCGAAGTCATCGGGCACCTCGTCCGGCGAGCGGAAGAGGATCATTTCCGCTCCCCGGCAACGGCTGATGTCTCGGCGTACGACACGTCGGCGTCCGAGACGGGCGGGTGCGTTCTCAGCCACCACAATCCTACGAAGGGCAGCACCAACGGAATGAACAGGTACCCGTATCCGAACACCGACCAGACGGTGGGGTGCTGAAACACGTCCGGGAACACGAGGCTCAGGGTGCCGACGACCAGGACCCCGAGCAGCTCGAAGGTGATCGCGACCCACGCCACGATGTACCACGTGCGCGTTCCGGCGAACACGAGTGCGAGCGTCGCCAGCAGGTAGACGGCAGCCGCCAAGGCCGACAGCGAATACGCGACCGGCGCCTCGTCGAAGCGCTGCGCGATCTGCACGAACGAGCGTCCGAGAGCGGCCAGCGCCATAATGGCGTACACCGCAACCAGCACACGTCCGATGCCGGTCATCCGTCGGCGCGCAGGAGATCTCATAACCCGTCAATCTTACGGCGGTCCTCCGACCCTGCGAGGCGCCCGCGTCATTCAGCCGATCGGTGCGGTCCAAATGACCTGCATACGCCAGACCATGACCGCAATGGACAGGGCCACGACACCCATGATCACGGTGCTCCAGCGACTGCGCTCCAGGAGCGCCCAGGCGACGCCCGCCGCGGGCAAGAGCGCGGCCGATATGAGGTAGACCCAGAATTCCAGCGCGCTGCCCGTCGGAGGGTTGCCGACGAGAGGCGCGCCGATCGAGACGACGACCTGCGCGATCAGCAGCAGTTCGATGAGCGCGAGTGAACCGACGGTCCAGTCGCTGGGTCGTCGACCCGCGAGGCCCGCCACGAGGCTGAAGAGTCCGACCGCTACCGCCACCACCACCTGCGTGATCGTGAACCACAGGATCATCGCGCTCCCCCGCTCTCCGCAGCACCCTCGGTCGTGCCTTCGGCCGGGGTACCTGTCGGCAGGTTCATCAGGCTCTTGAGGTCATCGCCGCGCCGGCCGATGATCCCGATGAGCTCCCCGGCCGGATCGATCGCGGCGGCATGCTCGCCCACGATGCGTCCAGCAGCGCCGGTCAGACGCTGACCGTGACGCAGAGCGGATGCCTCGGCATCCGTCACCTCGATGCCCCCGAGCACCCGCACGGCGACATCGGCGGACGACAGCAGCGGTTCGGTCGCGATCGCCTCGGGGACTACAGCATCGGCGATTTCGAATGGTCCGACGCGGGTCCGCCGGAGCGCTGTGAGGTGTCCCCCGACGCCGAGCGCAGACCCCAGGTCGCGGGCCAACGCACGGATGTAGGTGCCGCTCGAGCAGTCGACGACGACGTCGAGGTCAACCGTTTCGTCGGTACGTCGCACATCAAGCACGTCGAACCGCGACACGGTCACCTCACGTGAGGCGAGCACGACCTCCTCCCCCGCGCGGGCGAGGTCGTAGGCCCGGCGCCCGCCGACCTTGATGGCCGACACCGTGCTCGGGACCTGAGAGATGCGCCCGGTGAGCGCAGCGATGTGGGCGTGGATGGCCTCGGTATCGACCGCCGCGAGCACCTGTGGGTCGGAACGCCATACGATCTCGCCGTCCGAGTCATCCGAATCCGTCGCGGCACCGAGTCGGATCGTCGCCTCGTAGGTCTTGTCGAGCCCGACCAGATAGGTCAGCAAGCGCGTCGCTGCATCGACCCCCAGCACCAGCAGTCCCGTGGCGAGGGGATCGAGGGTCCCGGCGTGGCCGATTTTGCGCGTGCCGAGCGCCTTGCGAGCCCGCGAAACGACGTCGTGGCTCGTCATCCCGTCCGGCTTGTCGACGAGCAGGATGCCGGGTCCGTGTGCGCTGGCCATCAGCAGAAATCGGCGTACATACGCCGCGGATGCTCGGGGTCGGTGTTGTCGACGATGACGGACGCTGCACGAGAGGGAGCCGCCTCGCGCCGGTACAGCTCCTGACCGGCGCGGTACCGGTGGTTTGCGGGCGCCGTGGGGTCGGGATCGGAGCCGTCGCGCACGGCCATCCGCTGCGAGGCGACATCGACGGGCACCTCGAGCCACACCGACCAGTGCCACAGCCCTCGCAAGGTCGGCCGATGGAGGAAGATGCCGTCGATGATCAGCACCGCGTCCTCGGGCCCCGTCACCCAGCGCGCCTCGGCGCGAACATCGCGATCGACGTCCCAGGCTGCGAGCTGGAAGCCGGTCGAGGGCATCGTGGCGCCGTCGCGGAAGGGGTCGATCAAGACGCGGCGCAACGTCGCCTCGTCGTAGGAGTCCTGATAGAAGCCCTCGGGCGAGTCGCGGCCGCGCGCGTAGCGCTCTGCTCGAGGTCGGTGGAAGCCGTCGACCGAGGCGCGGAAGACGGATGCCCCGTCCTCGGCGAACACGTCGGCAAGTCCGTCGGCGAAGATCGTCTTGCCCGCACCGTCGATGCCGTCCACCGCGATGATCACGCGGCCGGCCCGGTACGAACGGCGCACCTCGTCGCGGAGCTCCCGCAGCAGGGTCGTGCGGGGCGTGACGGGCAGGCGCATCCCCCCAGCCTACGGCGCAAACCGGAGCGCGAAACTTCATCTATGTCACCGATACAGGGCGAAAATGTGCCACAGGTGAAGTCTCGAGCGAGGAACGGGTGGGGTGCGGGGATCGTAGGGTGGAGGTTGTGCCCACGTCACTCCGTCCCGAAGCGGCGGACGAGGTCGAGTGGGTGCCCGAGCTGATCGACTGGTACACGGCCACGGCGCGCGAGCTGCCGTGGCGGCGTGCCGGATTCGGGGCGTGGGGCGTGCTGGTCAGTGAGTTCATGCTGCAGCAGACCCCCGTGAACCGCGTCGTGCCGCGTCTCGAGGCATGGCTCGAGCGCTGGCCGACTCCCGCGGCGTTGGCAGCGGATGCTCCGTCCGAAGCCGTGCGGCAATGGGCGAACCTCGGCTATCCGTGCCGCGCCCTCTGGCTGCATCGCGCGGCGGTCGAGATCACCGATCGGCACGGCGGGATCGTGCCGGCCGACGTCGACGCGCTGCTCGCCCTCACAGGAATCGGCGACTACACGGCACGGGCCGTCGCCGTTTTCGCGTACGGTCTGCGCGAACCGGTCGTCGACACCAACACCCGGCGTGTCCTCGCCCGGGTCGTCGCGGGACGCTCCCAGCCCGGCCCCGCGCATCGCCGCGATCTGGACGATATGCGTGCCGTGTTGCCCCAGGATGTCGCACGCTCTGCCATCGTCAATGCCGCGACGATGGAGCTCGGCGCTGTGGTGTGTGTGGCGCGCTCACCGCGGTGTGACGGGTGTCCGATAGCTCGATCCTGCGCCTGGCGCGCGGCGGGCTACCCGGACACGGGCGACACTCGGCCGCTCCAAGCGCGATACGCGGGCAGCGACCGGCAGGCGCGCGGTGCCGTTCTCGCGGTCCTGCGCGCGGCCGACGGTCCGGTGACGCTCGACGAGATCATCCCCGATTGGCCGGATGCGTCGCAGCGCGACCGCGCGATCGATTCGCTCATTGCGGACGGCCTAGCCGAGGCATCCGACGGCCTTCTGCGTCTGCCGGGCAGCTGAGGCACGCCGCGCGCGCCCGCCGTCCCGGGACATCATCCCCACAGCGACTCACCGAGCGCGCCGGTTGCCACCCAGTCCGCCCGTTTCTCGCGCCCACAACCGGCGCACTCGGCGAGAACCGGCGCACTCGGCGAGCAATCAGGCGTCGGCGTCGGGGGCTGCCTCAGCGTCAGCGAGGTCCGCGTCATCAGCGGGGTCCGCGTCATCAGCGAGGTCCGCGTCATCAGCGGGGTCTGCGTCATCAGCGAGGTCGCGGGGCTTGACGTACGGGTCGGCGTCGCCGGCGTACTGTGCCGACGCGGCGAGGCCCGCCACGGCGGCGTCGCGTTCGCGCGCCTCGCGCAGCAGCGCCGAGATCGCGTCGGCGCTCTCGGGCAGAGCGTCTTCGATGAACGTCAGCGACGGGGTCAACCGGGTGTTCAGGTGCTTGCCGAGCTCTGAGCGCAGGAGCCCGGTCGCGGAGGCCAGAGCCTTGCCGCTATCGGCGCGCTCTTCTTCGGACCCGAGCACCGTGTAGAACACGCTCGCGTGTTGCAGGTCGCCGGTCACACGGACATCGGTGATGGTCACGAACCCGAGCCGCGGGTCGCGCAGTCCCTTCTCGAGACGCTCGGCGAGAACCACTTTGATGCGGTCGGCGACGCGCGCCGCTCTCTCACTTGCCATGTTCCTACTTCTTTCTCATCACCAGCCCACCGCGCAGTGAGCGCGTGGAGAACGACGGAGGTTCCGGATGTCGGCGGCGGAAGCATCGGGTTAGGTTCCCGCTCTGCTTCCACCACCGGCATCCGGAACCGGAGCCGATGTGGGTGCGGACGATTTCCCGTCCGCACCCCGATCAAGATCAGCCGCGCGGCTTCTCCACCATCTCGGTCGTCTCGATCTCGTCGCCGATCTGGATGTCGTTGAACTTACCGAGTCCGATACCGGCCTCGTAGTCCGTGCGCACCTCGGTGACGTCGTCCTTGAAGCGACGCAGCGACTCGATGGCCAGGCCATCGGCGATGACGACACCCTCGCGGATGACGCGGGCCTTCGCGTTTCGGGTGATCGTTCCGCTGCGGACGATGACACCGGCGATGTTTCCGAACTTGGAGGAGCGGAACACCTCGCGGATCTCGGCCACACCCGACTGCTTCTCTTCGAACTCCGGCTTGAGCATGCCGGTGAGGGACTGCTCGACGTCGTCGATCGCGTTGTAGATGACGGAGTAGAAGCGAACATCCACGCCTTCGCGGGCGGCACGCTCGCGGGCCTTGGCATCGGGCCGGACGTTGAACCCGATCACGATCGCGTTGTCGATCGTTGCGAGGTTGATGTCGGACTCCGTCACCGCACCCACACCACGGTGGATGATGCGCAGCTGCACCGAGTCGTCGACCTCGATCTTGAGGAGCGACTCTTCGAGGGCCTCGACGGCACCCGAGACGTCACCCTTGATGATGAGGTTGAGCGATTCGACCTTGCCCTCTTGCAGAGCACGCGTGAAGTCCTCGAGCGAGATACGCTTGCGCGCCTTCGCCAGGGCAGCGTTGCGCTCAGCAGCTTCACGCTTCTCAGCGATCTGGCGCGCGAGGCGGTCTTCGTCGGTGACGATGAACGTGTCGCCGGCGCGGGGCACCGAGTTGAGTCCCTGCACCTGCACGGGCCGCGACGGGTAGGCCTCGAGCACGGGCTCGCCGTTCTCGTCCGCCATCGCACGCACGCGGCCGTAAGCCGTGCCCGCCACGATCGCGTCGCCGACCCGGAGCGTTCCCGACTGGATGAGGACGGTGGCGACCGAACCGCGGCCCTTGTCGAGCTTCGCTTCGATCGCGACACCGCGGGCAGCCTTGTTCGGGTTGGCCGTGAGATCCAGGCCCGCGTCGGCCGTGAGAAGAACCGCATCCAGAAGATCCTGGATGTTGGTGCCCTTGGTGGCCGACACATCCACGAACATCACGTCTCCGCCGTACTCCTCGGCGACCAGACCGTATTCGGTGAGCTGCTGACGAACCTTGGCCGGGTTGGCGTCGGGCTTGTCGACCTTGTTGACCGCCACGACGATCGGCACACCGGCCGATTGAGCGTGGTTGAGAGCCTCGACCGTCTGCGGCATGATGCCGTCGTCGGCCGCGACCACCAGGATCGCAAGGTCGGTCACCTGCGCACCACGTGCACGCATGGCGGTGAACGCCTCGTGACCCGGGGTGTCGATGAAGGTGATGGCGCGTTCGATGCCCTCGTGCTCGGTCCACACCTGGTAGGCACCGATGTGCTGCGTGATGCCACCGGCCTCGCCGGCGACGACGTTGGCCTTGCGGATCGCGTCGAGCAACTTGGTCTTACCGTGATCGACGTGACCCATGACGGTGACGACGGGGGGACGGATTTCGAGATCGCTCTCGTCTTCGTCGGCCAGCTCCTGATCGAGGTCGAGACCGAAGCTCTCGAGGAGCTCCTTGTCTTCGTCCTCGGGAGAGACCATCTGAATCTTGTAGCCGAGTTCTTCACCGAGGACCTCGAAGGTTGCCTCGTCGAGCGACTCCGTCGCGGTCGCCATCTCACCCAGGTTGAACAGGATGGTGACGAGCGTGCCGGGCTGCACGGTGTAGCCGGTGATGTTCTCGATCTTGTCGGCGAAGTCCGAGATGGATGCACCACGGCGCATCCGGATCGTCTGCCCGTTACCGCGCTGGACGTTGACGCCACCGACGACCGGGGCATCCCTCATCTCGAATTCCTGGCGCTTGGCCCTGCGCGACTTGCGCTGCTTGGACTTGCCGCCACCCTTACCGAAGGCACCTGCCGTGCCACCGCCGGGGCCACGGCCGCGGCCGCCACCACCGCCGGGGCGACCTGCGAAGCCACCGCCGCCGGGGGCACCCGCACCGGGCGCGCCGGGTCGGAAGCCACCGCCGCCGGCACCGCCGGGGCGACCGGGGCCGCCGGGACGCTGCTGGAACGGGGCGCCACCGGGGCGACCGGGACCGCCGGGACGACCGGGGCCGCCGGAACGCGGTGCGCCGAGACGCGGGGCGCCGGGTCGCGGCGCCTGCGGGCGCGGGATGTTGCCGGGCGTCGGGGACGGGCGCTGACCCATGCCCTGCGCGCTGGCGAACGGGTTATTGCCGGGGCGCGGTCCTGCCGGACGCTGTCCCATGCCCTGCGCGCTCGCGAACGGGTTGTTACCCGGGCGCGGTGCTCCTCCGGGACGCGGGGGCGCCGAGGCGTCACCGGATGCTTCGGCCGCGGGTGCCGCGGGTGCCTCTGCAGCTGCGGGCGCATCTGCCGGGGCAGCGGGAGCCTGTGCGGCGGGCGCCGCGGGGGCTGCCGGTGCCGGTGCGGCCGCGGCGGGCGCCGGGGTCGCGGGCGCCGGGGCGGGAGCAGCCGGGGCGGGAGCGGCCGCGGGTGCAGCCGGCGCCGCCGGGCGCACGGGACCGGGACGACCGGCCGGGCGCGGGGACGACGACGCGGCGGCGGGCGCCGGGGCCGCAGGCGCGGCTGCGCCCTCGGCCTCGAGCGCTTGGCGAAGCTTGCGAGCCACGGGGGGCTCGATCGTGGACGAGGGGCTCTTGACGAACTCGCCGAGCTCTTTGAGCTTGGCCAGCGCGACTTTACTGTCGACGCCGAGCTCGGAAGCGATCTCGTGTACGCGTGGTTTGGAAGCCACAATTCTCCTGTCTGGGTCCACCCAGGCAGGGCAGACCGTTAGTCGCGGACGGGACTCATTCTGAGCCGTTCACTTTGTTTCCATAGCCGTTCAGCCTGTTCTCTAACGTCTGCGTGTCGAGTGGCCCCGAAGCACGTAGTGCTCGTACGAACGCGCGGCGCCGCAGAGCGGAATCCACGCAGGCGGGTGTCTCATGCACCCACGCACCCCGACCCGGCATCGACCCACGCTCGTCTGGGACGAGATGAGAATTGATGGAAACGACCCTGAGAAGGGCCGACCGGGGGGCACGTGCGCGGCATCCGACACACGTCCGTACAGGTTCCATCTTACACCTCCGAGGCCCCGGTCGTTGAGCGAGCGTAGCCCCGGTCGTTGAGCGAGCGAAGCGAGACGAAACGGCGACGTGGGAGATTTCGTCTCGCTACGCTCGCTCAATCTGGAGTCGTAGCGCATCAACGCGGCTTCGCCACATTGATCCCCTACGACTCCAGGATGCTGTCGGGCTGAATGTCGATCTTCGCGCCGGTCAGCTTGGCCGCGAGCCGCGCATTCTGGCCCTCTTTGCCGATCGCCAGCGACAGCTGATAGTCGGGAACGAGAGCACGAACGGCCTTGGTCGAGGCATCCAGAATGAAGCTCGACGTCACCTTCGCAGGAGACAGCGCATTGCCCACGAACTTCGCCAGTTCGGGGTCATAGTCGACGATGTCGATCTTCTCGCCGCCGAGCTCCTCGGTGACGGCGCGCACGCGACGCCCCATCTCGCCGATGCACGCACCCTTGGCGTTGATCGCGGGGTCGTTGGCCCGTACCGCGATCTTGGTGCGGTGCCCGGCCTCGCGGGCGAGCGAGATGATCTCGACGAGCCCCGACGCGATCTCGGGCACTTCGAGCGCAAACAACTTGCGGACGAGACCCGGATGCGTGCGCGAGACCGTGATCGACGGGCCCTTCGGCCCCTTGCCGACGCTCGTGACGTAAACGCGCAGACGCGAGCCGTGCGGGTACGCCTCGCCGGGCGACTGTTCTTCGGGGGGCAGGATGGCCTCGACCGAGCCGAGATCGACGTGAATCATGCGCGGGTTGGGTCCCTGCTGCACGACACCGGCGACGATGTCGCCCTCTTTACCCTTGAACTCCCCGAGCACCGCGTCATCCGCGATGTCCCGGAGCCGCTGGCCGATGACCTGCTTGGCGGCGAACGCGGCGATGCGACCGAAGTCGTCGGGAGTGGTCTCTTCTTCGCCGATGACGGCGTCGTCGTCGTCCGTCACGGGAATGAAAACACCGACATGGCCGGTCTTCCGGTCCATCACCACACGGGCACCATCCGGCGCCTCGCCCGAGGGCGACGTGTGCTTGCCGTAGGCGGTCAGAATCGCCTGCTCGATGATGCTCACGAGTTCGTCGAAGGGGATTTCCTTCTCCCGCTCGATCGTCTTCAGCAGTCCGAGATCGATATCCACGGAGACCTCCCTATTCAGCTCTCGTCAACGCGTCACACGCGTCGACATCCCGCCTACTTTACCGGATGTCATCACGAGAAGCCGGTGCGGATGAGTGCGGCGCCGCCGCATCGTTGCTACAGTCCGGTGCATCCGCACGCGGCCGCACTCTCGGGCAAGGTAGCCCCGTTCGTGTTGCGACCGTTGTGAACTCGAAATGTAGGCGAAACGCGCTTCGGCTTTCATCAACCTGACGAAAAGCTGAAGAAACCCTGAACACGGAAAGCGGTCGATCTATGGACATCATGGCGTTCCTGCAAAGCATCTTCCTTCAGATCGACTTCTTCACCTGGGGGTGGTCGCTGATTCCGATGCTCGTCATCTTCGGCATCGTCTTCACGATCTCGACGAGATTCATCCAGCTGAAATACTTCGGGCGCATGTGGCGGGTCCTCGGCGGCGGCGACAAAGTGGCCGATCCCGACCAGATCAGCGCGCGCCAGGCGCTCGTCGTCTCGATCGGCGGTCGCGTCGGCGGCGGAAACATCGCGGGCGTGGCGGTCGCGATCACGCTGGGTGGCCCCGGCGCCGTCTTCTGGATGTGGATGATCGCCCTCGTCGGCATGGCGACGAGCCTGATCGAGTGCACGCTGGCGCAGGCATTCAAGCGCCGCATGCCCGACGGATCATTCCGAGGCGGGCCAGCCACATACATCCGTCACGGCCTCGGCAAGAGCTTCCAGTGGCTCGTGATCATCTACGCGGTGAGCCTGCTGGCCTCGTTCGCTCTCGGGTTCAACGCCTTCCAGGCGAACACGGTCGCGGGTGCGGTGGAGAACACCTTCTCCATCGATCGTTGGATCACCGGGATCGTGATGGCCGCGCTCGCGGGCGTCATCGTCTACGGCAGCATCCAGCGCATCGCGAAGGTCGCCGACGTGATCGTGCCCGTCATGGCCATCGTCTACCTGCTGATGGCTCTCATCGTCATCGCCGTCAACATCACCGAGGTCCCGGCCATGATCTGGACGATCCTCCAGAACGCCTTCGGCTTCGAATCCGCCGTCGCCGGCGGAATCGGTGCGGCAATCGCCAACGGACTGCGGCGCGGCCTCTTCTCCAACGAGGCAGGTCTCGGTTCGGCTCCGAACGTCGCGGCCACCGCCTACGTCAAGCACCCGGTCAGCCAGGGCATCACCCAGATGCTCTCGGTGTTCGTCGACACGATGCTGGTCTGCTCGGCGACCGCGTTCGTCATCCTGCTCAGCGGTGCCTACGTTCCAGGAAACGAGGAGGTCGACGGCATCGTGCTCACCCAGACAGCCCTGGCCGACAGCCTCGGCGACTGGACCCTGTATGTTCTGACGTTCTCGATCCTGCTCTTCTCGTTCAGCTCGATCATGTACAACTACTACCTCGGTGAGACGGCGCTGCGAGAACTCACCAAGAGCAACATCGCCACCCACATCCTCCGCTGGGCGGTCATCGCGATCGTCCTCATCGGAGCGATCGCTCCGGGAGCCACCGCGGTGTTCTTCTTCTCCGACCCGCTCATGGGAGTGCTCGCGGTCGCGAACCTCATCGCGATTCTGGCGATGCTGCCCACAGCACTGCGATTCGTGTCGGACTACGTGAGCCAGGTGAAGGCCGGAGTGGACCGACCGGTATTCAACGTCGCGGAGTTCGCCGACCTCGACCTCGATGTCACGGCATGGGAAGACGTCGACGTGGACACAGACGTCGTCAAGGAGAAAGTCCGCAAACGATAGGGGCACCGCCGCCCTGGTGTCCTGAAGGTGTCCATCGGCTCGGCCGGCCAGACCTAGGCTGAGCCGATGGACACCGATGCCCCGAAGCGCGTTGCGCGCGAGGCGACGACTGTGCCGTGGTTCCGCGGCCTGGCGCGGCTCGGATATGTCTCGAGCGGCATCGTGCACGGCTTGATCGGCGCCATCGCCCTGATCGTGGCTCGCGGGGGCGATGCAGTGAGCGATCAGACGGGCGCGCTGCGGGCCATCGCCGTGCTTCCCCTGGGGTTCACGCTGCTCTGGATCATCGCCGCGGGATTCTTCGCCCTGGCCGTCTGGAAGATCGCCGAGGGCGTGCTGGTCTACCGCGAGAATCCGGTGCAGAGATGGGGCGGACGCGTGGGCCAATGGGGACAGGCCGCCGTTTTCGCCGTGTTCGGCACCGTCGCGGCCGCCATCGCACTCGGCGCGCAACTGAGCAGCGAGCGCGCGGCGGAAGCACTCAGCGGCGGAGTCCTGCGGATCCCCGGTGGGGCATTCCTGCTCGTCGGAGTCGGCATCGGCGTCGGCATCACCGGGGTTTCTTTTCTCGGCATGGGCGTGCGGCGCAGCTACCGCACGCAGGTCTCGGTTCCGGACGGCTGGCTCGGCACCCTCGTCGACGCCCTCGGGATCGTCGGGTTCGTCGCCAAGGGCATCGCCCTCATCGCGATATCGGTGCTGCTCGTGATCGCCGCGATCCGGGACGAGGCGAGCACGGCCGGCGGTCTCGACGGCGCGCTCGGGGCTCTTCTCGCGCTCGCCCTCGGTCCATTGCTCGTCGGCGCTATCGGCGTCGGTTTCATCGCCTACGGGATTTTCTGCTTCTTCCGCGCGCGCTACGCGCGCCTGTGATCCTGGCTCCGGCGATCCTTAGCACGCGCGCTGGTCGGCGTCGAGACCCGCGCTTCCCCTGCGTGAACGGCTCCGGTCGCGCGTAGCCTCGGGGGCATGGCCCCTGACGTCGCAGACTCCGCCGAGCAAACGGCTCGCAAGGCGGCATCCCATCCCGCATTCCGCACCCTCGCGCGGACCGGCTACGCCGCCAACGGTGTGGTGCACATCCTGATCGGCGCGATCGTGCTCGCGGTCGGCGCGGGTGGAGGTGGCGAGTCCGACCAGACCGGAGCTTTCCGCGCGATCTCGGAAGCACCCCTGGGGTTCGTCGCCCTGTGGATCCTGACGATCGGGCTCGCCGCCCTGGCCCTCTGGTACGTCATCGAGGGCGTCCTGGTCGACGAGGATGACGCGCGAAAGCGTTGGGCGAAGCGCATCGGCGAGTGGGCGAAGGCGATCGTCTACGCCGCGATCGGCTACAGCGCGGCCTCGGTCGCCCTGGGTGCCGGGTCGAGCGGTGACGAGAGCGCACAGGACGCCAGCGGCACTGTCCTGTCGCTGCCCGCCGGTCCCCTGCTCCTCGGCGTCGCCGGCATCGTCATCGTGGTGATCGGGGGCGCGTACGTCGTGAAGGGCGCGACACGCAGCTTCCGAAAGAAGCTCCGGATGCCCGGGGGCACTGCCGGACGCGTCGTGACAGCCCTCGGCGTCGCGGGCTACATCGCGAAGGGTGTCGCCCTCGCGATTGTCGGCATTCTGGTCGTCACGGCGGCGGTACAGGTTGATCCCACCGAGGCGGGTGGGATCGACGAGGCGATAGCTTCACTGGTCGCGCTCCCCTTCGGGCCCTGGCTCGTAGCCGCGGCCGGCGTCGGGTTCATCGCGTACGGCGTCTACTGCTTCTTCCGCGCCCGCTACGCGCGTCTCTGACCACGACGGGGACGCCGGTCAGGCCGGGCAGTCATTCGCCGCGGCCGTGACGGGCACGCCATCGAATCGCGCCTGCGTCCAGCGCATCATGGTCGAGAGCAGCGGCGAACCGGGCAGCATCGGGCCCGTGTGGTCCATCCGATCGAACACGCGCACCTGCAGGGCCTGCCCCTCGGCGCATCGTTCTTCGACGAAACGCTCGTACAACATGGACGGGATCACCTCGTCCCGGCCTCCCCACGCCACGAGCACCGGGGATGTCCAGGGTCCCGTCGCCGAGTTCTGCGCCAACCGCTCGCCCAACGCTCCCGCCGTCAGGTCGGTGTCGTAGAGGGGCCGATCGGCCGAGACCCCGAGCGCGGCGAGCACCGACACGACGACGCCGGGCTCGGTCGGGCAGCGCTGTGTCATCTCACGCACGATCGAGCGCCCGCCGGGCGCGACGTAGTCCGAGATCTCGACATCGGGATACGTGTCGGCGTAGGGCACCAGCACCCACGAGATCAGCACCGACAGGATCGCCGAATCCTGAGTCCGGGCCAGCTCCGCGGCGAGGGCCAGGGGGTCGGCCGCGGGCGAGATCGCCACGGTCCCCTGCACGCTCAGTTCGGGTGCGTACTCGGGCGCGACCTGACTCACCCAGAGCGCGGCATGGCCGCCCTGCGAATGCCCCCACACCACGACCTCCGGCGAAAGCCACATACCGTCCGCGTCGTCGGCCGCACGCACCGCGTCGATGGCCGAGCGAGCCTCGCCCTCACCGATCAGGTAGGGGAAAGTACCCGGTGCACCCTGACCCGTGTAGTCGGTCGCGACGACGACCCAGCCCGCCGCCAGGGCGCGATCGATCGCGGGGATCGCCCATCGTGTCGCCGAGGCATCCGCGAGGCTCGGGGCACACCCCCGCGCGACGCCGGTGGTGCCGTGATTCCAGATGATGACGGGGCGCGGGCCCGGGGGCATCTCGGTGGGCGAGATGACCAATCCGCTCGCCAGCGCACGGTTTCCGAAAGTGTCCGTTGTGCTGTACAGGATGCGTCGCACCTCGCCGCCGACCGGGGTGCGTCCGTTGTACGCACCCTCGCGCAGCAGCGTGCCGGGGGCGGTCGGGGGGCCGTCGGGGGCGTCGTAGAAAGCATCGACGACGGGCGCGCCGTCGGCCAGCCACGTGCTCACCCACCAGGACCCGCCCGCGAGCCCGAGCAGCACTGCTGCGAGCGCGTACCGGCCGACCGCCGCCCAGACGATCCCGCGGCGGTTTCCGGTCGTCTCACCGGGGCGCGCAGAACGTCCTCGAATCCGCCGCGACGCGCGCCAGGTCAGGACCGACCCGAGCACCAGCGTCCGCAACCCGAATGCGATCGCCACCACGAGCAGGGTGACATCCGGCCACAACAGGGCGAGCAGGCCGAAGACCACCTGCGCCGCACCCGAAGCGCCGGCCAGCACCCTCTCGCTCACCCGCCCGCGGAACAGACCGATGAACGCCCCGAGCCCGCCGAGCACCAGCAGTCCAGCGATCAGCTCGGGCAACAGGTCGAGATTTCGTCCGAGCCAGAACAGGATCACGCCACCACCGATGATCCACAGGACGGCGAGGAGGATGTTCGCCCGGCGGGGAACGTCGCGTGGCGCGATCAGGTCCATCGCACCGGAGGCGATGGCGCTGATCCCGATATAGATCGCCAGGACCCACAGCGAGGTCAACGGGCGGGTGACGATGAAGACGCCGAGCACCATCAGTCCGAGTCCGACGACGACGCCCACCCACGCGGGCGCGCGGCCCACGAGCCGGCCCACCCCGCCGCGTCGCGGCACGGGCGCGCGCGGGGCCCTCGGCTCGTCAGTCACTCGGGCAATGCTAGATCGACTTCCGGCGTACCGGCCTCAGGAGGTGAGGGCAGCGACCGCGTCGGCGACCGACACGACCTCGCGGTCACCGGTGCGGCGGTCCCACAGCTCGACCTGGCCCTCGGCGGCACCGCGGCCGACGATCAGGATCCGGGGCACACCGATCAGCTCGGCATCGCCGAACTTCACGCCCGGTGACACCTTGGGCCGGTCGTCGTAGAGCACATCGAGTCCGGCGCCCTCGAGCTCGTCGGAGATGGATGCCGCGAGGTCGAACGCCACGGCATCCCGTCCCGTCGCGACGACATGCACGTCGAACGGCGCGACGGAGGCGGGCCAGATCAGACCCTTGTCGTCGTTGCCCAGCTCGGCAATGATCGCGAGGATGCGCGTCACGCCGATGCCGTACGAACCCATCGTGACGGTGACGAGCTTGCCGTTCTCGTCGAGCACCTTCAGGCCCAGCGCCTCGGCGTACTTGCGGCCGAGCTGGAAGACGTGACCGATCTCCATGCCGCGTGCGAGATTGACCGGGCCAGAGCCATCCGGAGCCGGGTCACCCTCGCGCACCGAGGCGACCTCGACGAAGCCGTCGGCGACGAAGTCGCGGCCCGCGACGAGCGAGTGCACGTGCTTCTCGTGCGCGTTCGCGCCCGTGATCCATGAGGTGCCGTCGACCACGCGAGGGTCGAGAACGAAGCGAATGTTCGTGGCGGATTCCGCGCCGAGGATCGCTCCCGTGGTCGACCAGGGGCCGATGTAGCCCTTGACCAGCAGCGGATGCTTGGCGAAGTCGGCCTCGGTGGCGGCCTCGACCGCGGCCGGTGCGAATGCGACCTCGACGCGCTTGTCGTCGACGTCGCGGTCACCGGGCAGGCCCACGACGACCAGTTCGCGCGTGCCATCGAGGTGCGTGAGCGCGAGCACCACGTTCTTCAGCGTGTGCGCGGCGGTCCACTCCCCCGACGCGGGTGCGTCGAGGTGCGCGTTGGCGTGGGCGACGAGCGTGGCGATCGTCGGCGTGTTCGGCGAGTCGAAGATCACGGGCTCGGGCAGGCCGTCGAACGGGATCGGCTCGGGCGCGAGCGTCGTGAAGGCTTCGACGTTGGCGGCATAGCCACCGTCCGAGCGGACGAATGTGTCCTCGCCGACCGGGGTCGGGTGCAAGAACTCTTCGCTCCTCGAACCACCCATGGCCCCGGCATCCGCCTGCACGATCACGTACTCGAGGCCGAGGCGCGAGAAGATGCGCTCGTACGCATCCCGCTGCGACTGGTAGCTCGCGTCGAGACCGGCGTCGGTGTAGTCGAAAGAGTAGGCATCCTTCATCGTGAACTCGCGGCCACGCAGCAGGCCTGCGCGGGGCCGCGCCTCGTCGCGGTACTTGTCCTGGATCTGGTAGATCGACAGCGGCAGGTCCTTGTACGACGAGTACAGGTCCTTCACGAGCAGCGTGAAGACCTCTTCGTGCGTCGGCGCGAGCAGATAGTCGGCGCCCTTGCGATCTTGCAGGCGGAACAGCGCGTCGCCGTACTCCTCCCAGCGGCCGGTGACCTCGTAGGGCTCGCGCGGCAGCAAGGCCGGGAAGTGCACCTCGTACGCTCCGGCATTCGCCATCTCTTCGCGAACGACGGCCTCGATCTTGGCCTTGACCTTCAGCCCCAGCGGCAGCCAGGCGAAGACACCGGGCGCCTGGCGCCTGATGTAGCCGGCGCGAACGAGCAGCCGATGGCTCGTGACTTCTGCGTCAGAGGGGTCCTCACGGAGTGTGCGGAGGAAGTAGTGCGAGAGACGGGTGACCACGATCGTCCAGTCTAGGCGCGCGGATGCCCGGGGCCCTTCGCCGCGTTCTGCCTATCCCCGCGCCCGGTCCGCGCAGCGCCGCTGGATCCGCTCACCTGGCACTTGTTGTTGGCTCGTGGCGTCCCATCCCGCAACGACTGCCAGGCGAACGGATCCGTGGGCCGGATAGGCTCGCCCGCGTGTGCACCCGCATCTTCTGGAACGACAATCCCATCGCCAAGACCGTGGCACGGTGCATGGACTGGGCCGTCAGCGACGAACCGGAGCTCTGGTACATCCCGGCCGGACAGCAACGCTCGGGCGACGCTGGCGAAGGATCCCTCGCCTGGGTCTCGCAGCACGCCACTGTCGTCGTCAGCATGTGGGGCATCGGCACGGTCGACGGGCTGAACGACGCAGGTCTGGCTGCTCACGCGCTGTACTTGGATCCCGAGGATGTGTCGTTCCCCGCCGCCGACGAACGCCCGACTGTCGCCCACACGATGTGGGTCCAGTACCTGCTCGACAACTTCGCCACCGTTGCGGATGCGATCGCGGCCGTGGAAGACATCCGGATCGTCGCTCCCCTACTCCGCGGCGAAACCTTCGGCGTGCACATCGCCCTCGAGGACAGCACCGGCGACTCGGCGATCATCGAGCCGCTCGGCGGGCGGATGGTCGTGCACCACGGACCCGAATTCACGGTGATGGCCAACTCGCCGACACTCGACCAGCAGCTCGAGAACCTCGCGCGCTATCGCCCGTTCGGTGGTGAGCTTCCTCCCCCGGGCGACATCACCTCGCCCGACCGGTTCGTGCGCGCGGCATACTTCCTGCACTATCTGCCCGAGCCCGCAAGCCTCGACGAGGCCGTCGCCGGGGTCGTGCAGCTGATCGCCAACGTGTCGGTGCCCTACGGCGCGCCCTACGCCGATGGCGGCGTGTACCCGACCTGGTGGCGCTCGGCGGCGGACCTCACGAACCGCACATACTTTTTCGGCTCAACGCGGAGTCCGGGCATCTTCTGGATCGACGTGCCCTCGCTCGCGGGCACCACCGAGGCGCTGCGTCTCGACCCGCGCGACACATCACTCGTCGGCGACCAGACATCCCGTCTAGCGCCCGCCGCCCTCCGCTACTGAGCTCGGCTACGTCGAGCTGTCACAAAACGCTCCATACATCGAACGGATGCAGCGGTTCGTGACGGCTCGCCTACTCGGGACACTGCAGCGCGGCCAATAGCGCAACGTCCATCCCCGCGCAACGGGTGCCCGGATGATCGCGCTCAGAGCACGCCTGTGACAGGTTAGAGAGGTGGTTCATTGCCTGCCTGCCACCCCGCACGCGTAGAACCAGCGACGACCGCACCCGAGTGAGGACGAACGTATGACTGCCGCCGCAGAGCCCGCCCCCTATACGGCCTCGATCCCGATCATGACGCAGGAGCCGTTTCCGGATACGCCGGGCAGCCCCGAACCGGAATGGTTCAAGACCGCCGTCTTCTACGAGGTACTTGTGCGCTCGTTCAAGGACGGGGATGGCGACGGCACCGGAGACTTCCGCGGGTTGATCGACAAACTCGACTACCTGAAGTGGCTCGGCGTCGACTGCCTGTGGGTTCCGCCGTTCTTTCCCTCGCCATTGCGTGATGACGGGTACGACGTGGCCGACTACACCGGCGTCCTGCCGGAGCTCGGCACGGTCGCCGACTTCCAGGAGTTCCTGAACGCGGCGCATGAGCGCGACATCCGCGTGATCATCGACTTCGTCATGAATCACACGAGCGACGAGCATCCGTGGTTCCAAGCCAGCCGCAACGACCCGGATGGCCTGTACGGCGACTTCTACGTCTGGAGTGACACCGACGAGCTCTACGAGGAAGCCCGCATCATCTTCGTCGACACCGAACCGAGCAACTGGACGTGGGATCCGGTCCGCAAGCAATACTTCTGGCACCGGTTCTTCTCGCACCAGCCCGACCTCAACTTCGACAACCCGAAGGTGCATGAGGCCATGATCGACGCCATGCGATTCTGGCTCGATATGGGCCTGGACGGCTTCCGACTCGACGCCGTGCCCTACCTGTACGAGCGGCCGGGCACGAACGGCGAGAACCTTCCCGAGACGCACGAGTTCCTCCGCAAGGTGCGGGGGATCGTCGACACCGAGTACCCAGGTCGGGTGCTGCTCGCCGAGGCGAATCAGTGGCCGGCCGACGTCGTCGATTACTTCGGAGATCCGGATGTCGGGGGTGACGAGTGCCACATGTGCTTCCACTTCCCCGTGATGCCCCGCATCTTCATGGCGGTGCGCCGCGAGTCGCGGTTCCCGATCAGCGAGATCCTCGCCGAGACGCCGTCGATTCCGTCCGGATGTCAGTGGGGAATCTTCCTCCGAAACCACGACGAGCTCACGCTCGAGATGGTGACCGACGAAGACCGCGACTACATGTGGAACGAATACGCCCAGGACCCGCGGATGAAAGCCAACATCGGCATCCGTCGGCGTCTCGCTCCCCTGCTCGACAACGACATCGACCGGATCGAACTGTTCACCGCGCTGCTGCTGTCGCTGCCCGGGTCCCCCGTCCTCTACTACGGCGACGAGATCGGGATGGGCGACAACATCTGGCTCGGCGACCGCGACGGCGTCCGCACCCCGATGCAGTGGACATCCGATCGCAATGCCGGGTTCTCGACCGCGAACCCGGGCAAGCTCGACCGTCCGATCGTCCAGGACCCGGTCTACGGATACCTCGCGGTCAACGTCGAGGCTCAGCAGGAGGACCGCTCGTCGCTGCTGCACTGGACGCGCCAGATGATCCACGCCCGTAAACGCCATCCGGCATTCGGGCTCGGCAGCTTCAACGATCTCGGCGGATCGAACCCGTCGGTGCTCTCGTACTCCCGAGAGCACACGAACGATGACGGTACGGTCGATGTGATCGTGTGCGTCAACAACCTGTCCCAGTTCCCCCAACCCGTCGAACTCGATATGCGCCGCTTCGAGGGAATGGTGCCCGTTGAGCTCATCGGTGGCGCTCCGTTCCCCCGGATCGGCGAGCTGCCGTACCTGCTGACTCTCGGCGGCCACGGGTTCTACTGGTTCCAACTGCACGAGCCGGCGACCGAGTCGGAGGAGGTGGGGTTGCTGTGAGCGACATCGGTTACGCCCTGTTGGAGGGCTATCTCGTACGAACACGTTGGTTCGGCGGCAAGGGACGCCCGTTCCGGGTCTCGCAGGCTCGCGTGCTCGCTGAGCTTTCGGCACCCGAGCGGCCGAAGGTGACCGTGTACCTCGTGTCCGTGGAGTACGACGACGAGGTCGGCGGCACGGAGCTGTACCAAGTACCCCTGGCCGGCTACGGCGACATCGAAGACCGCATCGGCCACGCGTACGTCGGCGCGATCGAGGTCGACGGTCACCAGCGGCACCTCTACGACGCGGTGCACGACCGCGACGCCATGGCGCTCTGGCTGGACGCCTTCGTAGCCGCCGAAACGAGCGGCCAGGCCGACGCAGGTGGGTTGCGATTCCATCGACTGCCCGGCGGCGAGCCCCTCGATCCCGAGCTGCGCCCCTCGCCGATGACGGGCGAGCAGTCCAATTCGTCGGTCCGGTTCGACGAGACCGCGATGATGAAGATCTTCCGCAAGCTCAGTCCGGGCGTGAACCCCGACATCGAGATTCACGAGGAACTCACTCGGGGCGAGTCGGAGTACATCGCCGAGCTCTACGGGTGGATCGAGGCGACGGTCGACGGCGAGGTCTTCCAGCTGGCCATGCTGCAGGAGTTCCTCCGCACCGCCACCGACGGATTCGAGCTCGCGATGGCGAGTGTCCGCACGCTGCTGGCAGACCTCGAACAGGGAGTGGATGACTCGGGTGGCGATTTCGCGGGAGAGGCCGCGCGCCTCGGCGAAGCCCTCGCCAAGGTGCACGCGGTGCTTCGCGAGCGTTTCCCGTCAGATCGGACCGGGCAGGAGGCCACCGCGGCTCTCGCGGCTGCCATGACGGAGCGTCTGGACCAGGCCCTCCGGGTGGTTCCCGAGATCGAGCCTCACGCCGATCGACTGCGCGCCGTCTTCGCGGACGTCGCGGCGCTCGACGGACTCGACGTGCAGCGCGTGCACGGTGACCTGCATCTCGGTCAGACGCTGCGCACGTCACGCGGTTGGCGCCTCGTGGACTTCGAGGGCGAGCCAGGCCGGCCCTTCACAGAGCGGGCGCTGCCCGATTCGCCGTGGAGAGATGTCGCCGGCATGCTGCGTTCGTTCGACTATGCGCCCGGTGTCGTGGAGATGTCGTTGGCAGGCACGACCCGGATCATCGATGAGGAAGAGTGGGCCCTGCGGGGCGAACGCTCGAGCGAGTGGTCTTCGCGGGCACGCACTCACTTCGTCGACGGATACATCGCGGCTCTGAGTCCCCCGGAGGCCGACGAGGCCGACGAGGCCTCGAACGATGGCGGCGACACTCCGCGAGCCGAAGACGAGGCCAGCGCCCACGAGCGCCGCGTGCTGCTCGCGGCATACGTCGCCGATAAAGCCGTCTACGAGGTCGTCTACGAAAAGCGCAACCGCCCCGCGTGGGTGGGAATCCCGCTGGCCGCGCTCGCGCGCATCAACGCGGAGTAATTCGCCACCAGACCGGGTGGCCCGGCTCTGAGGTGGCCCGGCTCAGGGCTACCTCGGGTCAGGGCTGCCCGCTCAAGATTGCCGGGTCAGGCGGTGATGACCTGGGCCGTCCCAGGCGCGGCACCGGGGCCCATTTCATCCGCCAGACGGTTTGCCTCTTCGATGAGCGTTGCGACGATCTCGGACTCGGGGACGGTCTTGATGACCTGCCCCTTCACGAAGATCTGGCCCTTGCCGTTGCCTGATGCGACGCCCAGGTCGGCCTCGCGGGCCTCGCCGGGGCCGTTGACGACACAGCCCATCACCGCGACGCGGAGCGGGACGGTCATGTCCTTGAGCCCCTCGGTCACGTCGTCGGCGAGCGTGTAGACGTCGACCTGCGCACGCCCGCAGGACGGGCACGAGACGATCTCGAGCTTGCGCTCGCGCAGGTTCAGCGACTGCAGGATCTGGTGGCCGACCTTGACTTCTTCGGCGGGCGGGGCCGAGAGCGAGACACGAATCGTGTCGCCGATGCCTTCCCCGAGCAAAATGCCGAACGCCGTCGCCGACTTGATCGTGCCCTGGAAGGCGGGGCCGGCCTCGGTAACCCCGAGGTGCAGCGGCCAATCGCCCATCTCGGCCAGGAGACGGTATGCCTTGACCATCACGACGGGGTCGTTGTGCTTGACCGAGATCTTGAAATCGTGGAAGTCGTGCTCTTCGAAGAGGGATGCTTCCCAGCGCGCGCTCTCGGCGAGCGCCTCGGGCGTCGCCTTTCCGTACTTCTGCAGCAGGCGCGGGTCGAGAGATCCGGCGTTCACGCCGATGCGGAGTGAAACTCCGGCGGCCTTCGCAGCCGCTGCGATCGAGCCGACCTGGTCATCGAACTTCCGGATGTTGCCCGGGTTGACGCGCACGGCGGCACAGCCCGCGTCGATCGCTTGGAAGACATACTTCGGTTGGAAGTGGATGTCTGCGATGACCGGGATCTGGCTCTTCTTCGCGATGATGTGCAGCACATCGGCGTCATCCTGCGACGGGACGGCGACGCGCACGATCTCGCAACCGGATGCGGTCAGTTCGGCGATCTGCTGGAGCGTGGCGTTGATATTGGTCGTCGGCGTCGTGCACATCGACTGCACACTGACCGGCGCGTCGCCACCGACGAGCACCTTGCCGACGCGGATCTGTCGACTCTTGCGACGAGGCGCGAGAACATCCGGCACTTTCGGCATTCCGAGATTCACTGCTGGCACGCACCCAGCCTACGCGGATACGACCCCGCCGGGTCGGGAGCGAGATTCAGGAGATGCGCTTCATCTCGCTCTGAATCTGGCCCTCGGACGGCCCTCCCGCCGCGGGACCGAAGGCCCGAACGCCCGTGAATGCAACCCCGATGGCGATGCCGACGATCGGCCAGATCGGCCAGAATCCCTCGAACCCTCCCCCGGGTCCGCCCGAGAAAGCCCAGATGAGGATGAAGAGGACGCTCAAGATCAGCCAGGTGATGAGGGACTGCCAGAAGTGGTTCTTGGCTTTCAATCGGTTGATGGCGCGTGCGCGCAGATCGTCGCTCATGGCGAAAGCATAGGGCCGTAGGGGCGCCGCCCGGAAGAGCGGTGGCCCGCGTCCCGCGTGCTATCGTGACGGCATGTTCGCGAACCGTTCCTGGTGGCCCGCCTTCTAGGCGGTGTGTTCGCGTTTCCACGAATCCAGACCGCCCGAGTGGCGGTCTTTTCGTTTGAGCGACCGCCCCGCCGGGCCGAGCCGAAGGACCCACGATGACCGGCCATCGCCCCCCTAGTGATGCGGACGGCAGCGAGCTGCTGAAGCGTCTGCGCGATTCCGCAGCCGACCGTCCCCTCGTCCTGATCGCGCGCGACGGCGCTGATGTCGAAGTCCTCACGGGCACCGTCGTCGACGTCGAGCTGCTCGCCGACATCCCGCTGACGGATGCGGGGGGCGCACCGCAAGAGGTCCTGGCCCTGGTTCCGTACCGGCAGGTGCGCGAGCGCGGATTCGAATGCCACGACGACGGAGCACCGCTTCGTTGCATCATCGTCACCGAGCGCGGCGTTGTGTCCCGAGACAACGCGATGCGCGTCCTTCCCACCGCGCCGGTGCCTCTGCACGACACCGGCTTCGACGTCTCCGACGAGGACTACGCCGAGATCGTGCGCGACGTCATCGCCGACGAGATCGGACGCGGCGAGGGAGCGAATTTCGTCATCCGCCGTGACTTCACAGCTCGTGTCGAGGCCGACCCGCTCGAGACCGCCCTGACCTGGTTCCGCGCGCTACTCGAGCACGAGCGCGGCGCGTACTGGACGTTCGCGATCGTCACTCCCGGCCATGTCGCCGTGGGCGCGAGCCCTGAGGCGCACGTCAGCGCCAGTAACGGCGTCGTCACGATGAACCCCATCTCGGGTACGTTCCGCCACCCCGCGGGCGGCTCGACGCCGGAGGCGCTCACCGAGTTCCTCGAAAACACGAAAGAGACCGAAGAGCTCTTCATGGTCGTCGACGAAGAGTTGAAGATGATGAGCGCCGTCTGCTCGGATGGCGGACGCATCACGGGTCCGCATCTGAAAGAAATGTCCCGGCTGACGCACACCGAGTACATGCTGCGGGGCCGGAGCACGCTCGATCCTCGGGACATCCTGCGCGAGACGATGTTCGCGCCGACCGTCACGGGTTCGCCGATGCAGAACGCGTGCACGGTGATCCGCCGACACGAGACGAGCGCCCGGGGTTACTACTCCGGTGTCGCCGCCCTCTTCACCCCGAACGGCGACGCACACGATCTGGATGCGCCGATCCTGATTCGCACGGCCTACCTCGTCGATGGGCGCCTGCGCGTGCCTGTCGGTGCGACGCTCGTGCGCCACTCCGACCCGGATGGCGAGGTCGGCGAAACGCACGGCAAGGCCGCGGGTCTGCTCGGTGCGATCGGCGCGGTTCCGCGCGAGAGTGCGCCAGCACCCGTTGCGGATCCGGACGCCCCGACGACGCTCCGCGCACCGCTGGCCGACGACCCCGCGATCGCGACGCTGCTCGCCTCGCGCAACTCGCGGCTGGCTCCGTTCTGGCTCAACCCGCAGGACACCGACGCCCCGGGGCCCTTCACCGGGCGCACCGCGCTGGTGGTCGACGCCGAGGACCGGTTCACGACGATGCTCGCCCACCAGCTGCGCCATCTCGGGCTGACCGTGCGCATAGAGCACTGGTCCGAGGTGACGGATGCCGAGGCATCCGACGCCGAACTCCTGATCGCCGGCCCCGGTCCGGGCGACCCTCTCGACGACAGCCCCCGGATGCACCGCATGCGCGAGATCGTGTCGGCTCGGCTGGCTTCGGGACGTCCGCTGCTCGCAGTGTGCCTGAGCCATCAGATCCTCGCGCACACGCTCGGGATGACCCTCGCCCCGCTGGCCCGGCCACACCAGGGCCTGCAGCTCAGCGTCGACGTGTTCGGGCAACGCCCATCGATCGGGTTCTACAACACGTTCACGGTCAGCGTGGAGCCCGGAACGACGCGGCTCGGGCAGACCGAGATCGCGGCGGACCCGGCATCCGGCGACGTCTATGCGATGCGCGGCCCGGGCTATGCCTCGGTGCAGGGCCATCTCGAGTCGATCCTCTCGCGGGACGGGATCGAGACCCTCGAGCGCCTGATCGCTCAGGCCTTCACCCCCGTCGACGCCTGACCTCGCGGGCGCTGAGTCCCCGGCGGAGCACCTGCTGGGCCGCACTGCCCCTCTGATCTAACCTGGGGCGCCAGAATCACCCTGGGGCGCGAGCCCCCGCGCCCCAGGGTGATTCTGGCGCCCCAGGTTGCGAGGTGACCACCAGCCAGGGAGCGTCGAGGGGACGACAGGCTCAGGGAGCGTCGAGGCGACGACAGGCTCAGGGAACTGCAGGAGCGCCGGATCGTCAGTTGAACAGCTGAATCGGATTGAACACGTCGGCGAGCAGCAGCAGCGCTCCCATCCCGATCAGCAGAACCACGACGACGAACGTGACGGGCACGAGCTTGGTCGCATCGACCGGCTTCGGCGGCGGGCGACGGAACAGGCGCGCCGACGCCTTCTTCACGCCCTCCCAGAGGGCGACGACGATGTGACCGCCGTCGAGCGGGAGCAGCGGCACCAGGTTGAAGACGAAAAGCGCAATGTTGAGCGAACCGAGCAGGCCGAGCAGTACCGAAACGCGGCTCAGGATCGGCGCGTCCGTCGAAGCGACCTCGCCCGCGATCAGACCCACACCCACGACGCTCATCGGTCCGTTCGGGTCTCGCTCACCACCGGTGAACAGCGCGACGCCCGTCTCGTAGAGCTTGACCGGCAGCTGCGCGACGATACCGACCACGGCACCGACGTTCTCGATCGCGGCCTGTGGCCCTGTCCAGATCGGTTGGCTCTGCAGTTCGTTCGCCGGAGTGATGCCGACGAAGCCGACATCCTGAGTCTCCGCCACACCGTCCGCATCGACCACGGGCTGCCCGGTGTCGTCGTAAACCGGGCGCTCGGCGAGCAGGGGCGTGACCGCGAGGGTCTGCTGTGCACCGTCCCGCTCGATCTCGAAGTTCAGGCGCGTGCCGGGGTTGTCGCGGATGATCGCGGATGCCTCATCGAACGTCGCGACGGGTGCTCCATCGATCGAGAGGATGCGGTCGCCGGGAAGGATGCCGGCTGCCGCCGCGGGGCTCGCGGGGTCGTCCGGTCCGCACTCGGTCTGTTCGGATCCGGCCGCGACGACGCACTCGCTGACGGCCGCGACCGATGTCGAGGCGCTCTGCACGCCGATCCCGCTGAAGACCAGCATGAAGAGCAGGATGGCGAGCAGCAGGTTCATGACGGGCCCGCCGAGCATGATGATGATGCGCTTGTAGACGGGCAGGCGGTAGAAGGTGCGTGTGTCGGCGGTGCCGATCATCGTCTCTTCGTTGGCGACGCGTGCGTCCTGGATCATCGCCGCGAACATCCCCGCCGTGCGGCCCTGGCGTGGCGGCGCTGCTGCTCCCCCGCCGTCTGCATCCTGAGCGCCCACTCGCGTGACCTCGGCCTCGCGTTCGGCGGGCGTCGGGGGGTACATGCCCGACATCGAGATGTACCCGCCGATCGGAAGGGCCTTGATGCCGTACTCGGTCTCGCCGAACTTCCGCGACCACAGAGTGGGGCCGAGCCCGATCATGTATCGGCCGACGCGCACGCCGAAGAGCTTGGCCGGCACCAGGTGCCCGACCTCATGCAACGCGATGGAGATCGCCAGGCCGACGACGATGACAAGCAAGCCAATGGCGAAAGTCAGCACGGTCACGGGCCTACGCTACCGCCGGTTGCTTGGAGCGCGCCCCGAGGCTCGTATGCGTGCGGCCGGAGGCGCGGGAGGACGCCGCTAAAGTCGACAGAGCACCAACGAACGAGCGGATCGGGGCCGGGCATGCGCACACGCCAACTGCGCGCGCTCCGCGGGGCATCCGCCGCCACGATCGCCGTTCTCTTCGCCGCCGTCTCGCACACCATCGCTGGCGGTTCCGCACCGAGCTTCGCTGTCCTGCTCGGGGTATCCGCTCTCGCCTGGCCGATCACGACCGCGCTCGTCGGTCGGGGGCTCCGTCCGGTCGGACTCGCGTCGGCCGTGGTCGTCACGCAGGTGGCCCTGCACACCGTCTTCGCACTGACCTCGGGCTCCGGTGCGCCCGCGAGCGCAGCTCCGCAGAGTGGGGCCCTGCACCAGCACGGTCAGATCGTCGTAGATGCCACCGGGTCCGTCGCGCAGCTCGTGCTCCCCACTCCCCCCATGCTGGCCGCGCACGCTCTCGCCGCGATCGCCTCGTTCGTCCTGCTGCTCGCCGGCGAACGGATGCTGCGCGCCATCGCCGCGTGGACCCTCCGCCTGCTCGGCCGCGCCACCGCCACGGTGGTCGGTTGGGCATCCGTTCCACGCGCGACCTTCGCGGACGCGCCCGCACCTCTCGTCCGTATGGCCCGCGGTGTGGTTCGCCGCCGTGGGCCACCTCTGCAGTGGGGCGACGCCAGCGTCGCATGATCCGCCGGGCAATCCGCCCGAGCGTTCCCCACGAATCCGTCGTACCGGCTCATCGCCGCGCGGCGTCCACAGAGAGAACTTCGAACATGAACGGCACGACCCCTGCACGTACCCGCCCCACCCGCCGCCGCTTCGGCGCGCGGGCCGGAGCCGCGCTCCTCGCTTCGGCGGCCCTCGTCCTCGCGGCGCCCCTCGCCGCGCACGCACATGTCACAGCGACACCGGATACTGCGACCGCCGGCGGCTACGGCACACTGACCTTCGCCTTCAGCCACGGGTGTGACGGTTCGCCGACGACAGCACTCGAGATCACGATCCCCGAGGGGATGTCGTCCGTCTCGCCGACGATCGCCCCCGGATGGGATATCGACGTGCAGCGCGACGGAGAGGACGGTCCTGTCTCGCTCGTCACCTACACGGCACAGGAGCCCGTCGCGGACGGACTGCGCGCGACCGCCGTGCTCGGCGTGCAGTACGCCGAGGACACGGCGGGTGAGACGCTCGCATTCCCGATCAACCAGGTGTGCGAGGTCGGTAACACCGACTGGGCCGAGATTGCGGAAGACGGAGTCGACCCGCACTCGCTCGACGCTCCGGCGCCCACGGTGACCGTCGGCGAGGCGACCTCGGACGAGCACGGCACCGGCACCTCCGACAGCGAGCACTCCGACACCGACGAGCACGCCTCCGACGCTGAGGCCGCGACGGAGGCAACACCTCTGCCGATCGTGCTCGGTGGCGCGGGACTCGTGCTCGGCGCGGGCGCCCTCGTCGTCGCCCTGCTGGCCTTCCGTCGCGCCCGCAGCTGATGCGGTTCGGCCCGGTCACCACGTCCCGCGTGGTGACCGGGCCGAGTGCGTGCAGACCGAGGCATCCGTCCACTCGTCTGATTAGATGGAGGCGCCATGACGACACCCGCCTCTGAATCATCGTCTGACTCGTCCCCGGGTGCGTCGCGGCTTCCGCCGGTGCTCCGGCCCGAACGCCCGCCCGTCCGCTCCCTGCAGGCGCTCGCCGATCGGTACGCGACTACCGTGCACGGTGACATCGCCGGCACATCGGTCTCGGGCATCACCCTGGCAACCGCCGACCTACGCCCGGGCGAGGCGTTCGTCGCGATCCGGGGCGTCAACCGGCACGGTGCCGAGTTCGCCGCGCAGGTCGCTGAGAAGGGCGCTGTCGCGGTCATCACCGATGCCGCGGGCGCTGAGATCGCAGCCGACGCCGGTTTGCCGATCATCGTCGTCGAGAACCCCCGAGCCCTGCTCGGCGATCTGTCGGCCTGGGTGTACGGCACCGGCCCCGGCGACGACCTGCCGATCCTGCTCGGCACGACCGGCACGAACGGAAAGACCAGCACGTCACACCTCCTCGCGGGAATCCTCGAGCAGCTCGGGGTGGTCGTCGGGCTCAGTTCCACGGCCGAACGGCACATCGCCGGAGAAGTCATCGTTTCGCGGCTCACGACGCCCGAAGCATCCGAATTCCACGCCCTCCTCGCTCTGATGCGCGAACGCGGCGTCGAGGCCGTCGCCGTCGAGGTGAGCGCCCAGGCCCTCAGCCGTCATCGCGTCGACGGACTCGTCTTCGACGTCGCGGCATTCACGAACCTCACGCACGATCACCTCGACGACTACCCCGACATGCGGGCTTATCTCGAGGCCAAGCTGCCACTCTTTCAGCCCGACCGCGCCCGGCGCGGCGTGGTCTCGCTCGACTCGGCCGCGGGCGCCGAGTTCGTCGCGAGCTCGGGCATTCCCGCCGTCACGATCGGCACGCCAGCCATCGCCGCGGATCCCGAGGCTGCCGCGGCGGCCGACTGGACCGTCACGATCCACGACGAGACGCAGGCGGGTACCCGGTTCACGCTCTCAGGTCCCGACGGCGACCTGACCACCGTGGTACCCGTGATCGGTCCGCACATGGCCGCGAACGCGGGCCTCGCGATCGTCATGCTGCGCGAGGCGGGGTATCCGTGGGATCGGATCGTCGAGGCCCTGGAACGCGACGGCACCATCCACGCCTACCTCCCCGGGCGCACGGAACGCGTATCGGGAGACCGCGGACCCGCGGTGTTCGTCGACTTCGGACACTCCCCCGACGCATTCGAGAAGACCCTCGCCGCGGTGCGCCGTGTCACGCCCGGCAAGGTGCTGATGCTGTTCGGCGCCGACGGCGACCGCGATGCCACCAAGCGCCACGACATGGGACGGACTGCGGTGCAGGGCAGCGACATCCTCGTCGTGACCGACCACCACCCGCGCTTCGAGGACCCGGATTCGATCCGCGCGACCCTGATCGAGGGGGCGCGACGCGCGCGACCGGATGCCGAGATCCACGAGTACTCACCGCCGGAGCGCGCCATCGACGCGGCGGTCGACATGGTCGGCGAAGGCGACGCGATCCTATGGGCGGGCCCGGGGCACCAGGACTACCGCGACATCCGAGGTGTCCGAACCCCGTACTCGGCGCGGGAGCTGGCAAGGCGGGCGCTCAAGGCGCGCGGTTGGCCCGTGCCGGAGCCGCACTGGCCGGTCCCCTACCCCGACTGAGAGCGTGGGAGATCAGGATGCAGCGGCGATCGCGGCATCCGCCGTTCGGCGCGCCCAGGCCTCGGCATCCGCGAGGCTCTCCCTGGTCAAGGCATCCGGCGGCTCGTGTGCGTCCACGACGCGCGCCACGGTGTCGACGATGCCGGTGAATGCGAGGCGCCCCTCATGAAACGCATCCACCGCTTGCTCGTTCGCCGCGTTGTATACCGCGGGGTACGCGCCTCCCGCGCGGCCGACCCGCTTGGCGAGGGCGACAGCGGGAAAGGCCTTCTCGTCGAGCGGCTCGAACGTCCATGACGTCGTCGTGGTCCAATCGAGCGGACGGCCGACGCCGCCCACGCGGTCCGGCCAATCCAGCCCCAGCGCGATCGGCAGGCGCATGTCGGGCGGCGACGCCTGCGCCAACGTCGAGCCGTCCACGAACTCGACCATCGAGTGCACGATCGACTGCGGGTGCACGACGACATCGATCTCGTCATACGGGACATCGAACAGCAGGTGAGCTTCGATGACTTCCAGACCCTTGTTGACGAGCGTCGCCGAGTTCGTCGTCACCATCCGACCCATGTCCCAGGTCGGGTGAGCCAGAGCCTCGGACGGGGTGACATTCTCGAGCTCGGCACGGGAGCGGCCGCGGAACGGGCCTCCGGATGCCGTGAGCACGAGCCGTCGCACCTCGTGCGCCGCCCCGGCGCGCAGACACTGCGCTATCGCGGAATGCTCAGAATCAACGGGCACGATCTGACCGGGCGCGGCAACTCGCGACACGAGATCTCCCCCGACGATCAGCGACTCCTTGTTCGCGAGCGCGAGCGTGCGACCGCACTCCAGCGCTGCGAGGGTTGGCCCCAGGCCCACCGAGCCGGTGATCCCGTTCAGCACGACATCCGTCTCGACGCTGCGCACGAGCGCCTCGGCCTCGTCCGCTCCCAGGGCGGTATGCTCCACCCCGAACTCGGCGGCCTGGGCCTCCATCGTCGCGCGATCCGTGCCGGCGGCGAGCCCCACCACTTCGAACCGTCCCGGATTGGCACGCACGACGTCGAGCGCCTGCGTGCCGATCGAGCCGGTGGATCCGAGGATGATGATGCGGCGCATTCGGTCAGCCTACCGAGCGGGCAGAGCAGGCCACTTCGACAGGCTCAGTGACCGTGCCGGTCGCTGACCGCGCTGCAGCTCAGTGCCCGCAGCGCAGCGACCGGGCTGTCAGCCCGCGGCGCGCTGCGTGGCGGGCTGTCAGCCCGCGGCGCGCTGCGTGGCGAGGATGTCGACGACGAAGACGAGGGTCTCGTTCTGAAGTTCGTTGCCCTCGACCGCGCCGTAGCCGAACTCGGGCGGGATCACGACGACAACCTGCGAGCCGACAGCCTGCCCCTCGAGCGCCTGACGGAACCCGTCGACGACTCCGGTGGTCGTGAAACTCGCGGGCGCCCCACTCTCCCAGCTGGAGTCGAAGACCGTGCCATCCGACCACTTCACGCCGGTGTACTGCACCAGGACGGTGTCGCCCGAGTTGACGGTCGCACCATCACCCTGCTTCAGCACCTCGATGTCGACGGTCGTGGGCGCATCCCCTCCCGGGAGGGTGATGGTCGGTGCGCCGTCCTCGGCGAGTTCGACGGCCGGAAAGCCATCCACGGGCGACTGGTCGGCGCCCCACGCGGCGAGGGGGGTCACGCCGAGCACATCGACGACGTACACCTCAGCACTCACGGCCTCGCCCGAGGTCGAGTCCTGGCTCGCCGGGAACGTGAGCACGAGGCGCGAGCCGATGTTCGCGCATCCCATGATCTGACCGAAGTTCGAGTCGCTCGTGACGGCAGCGGGCAGGATCTCGCCCTCCACGTAGCCGACGTCGCCGAGACGCTCGCCGGTGTCGGCCGAGAATGCGCTCAGCGCGTACTGGACGTAGTCGCCCTCTTCAAGCGGGTCGCCGTCACCCTCGGTGATGACCGTCCGCTCCAACTCGGGAACCTCGAGTCCCGTCGTGAAGGTCGCGGTCGATACCGTGCCGGCATCGCCTTCGACCGTCACGGCCTCGGATGCGTCGCCGGAGGGCGCAGCAGCATCGCAGAGCGACCCGGTACCGGAAGCGGCGGCATCGGGCGTGCCCGCGCCGGAGCAACCCGCCAGGACGATGGCGGACAGGGCGAGCGCCGACAGGGCGACGAGCGGGCGAATGCGCACGGATAGACCTCGATGCTGTTCGGGGAGAGACATCCATCCTGACGGAGGTTTCTTTGACTCACCTGAACGCCCGCACACGCGTGCTCGCATTCCCTGGCGTGCATGCTTACCGGTATAGCCTCGGGCAATGACCTCCGCAGAACCGGAGCCCACCGGCGCGCCCGCAACTGGCGAACTCGCCCACGGTGAACCCGGGATGAGTTGGACCTATCGACTGGGTCGCACGTTCGTCGCCCCGCTCGCGCGAATGGTCTATCGCCCGATCATCGAGGGCCGCGAACACGTTCCCCGTGACGGTGCCGTGATTCTCGCGAGCAACCACCTCTCGTTCATCGACTCGGTCTCGATTCCCGTTGCGGCGCCGCGACCCGTGCACTTCTTGGCGAAGTCGTCGTACTTCGAGGGCTCCGGGATGTCCGGATGGTTCACGCGTGAGTTCTTCTTCGCGATCGGAGCCGTTCCCGTCCAGCGCGGGGCCGGTCAAGCGGCGCTCGATGCCCTCGACCAGCAGCGGGCGCTTCTGGATTCCGGCCGCGCCGTCGCCTTGTATCCCGAGGGCACGCGGTCGCTCGACGGTCGTCTCTATCGCGGTCGGACGGGCGCGGCGTTCCTCGCTTTGCAGACCGGTGCCCCGGTCGTGCCGGTGGGACTCATCGGGACGGCCGAGGTCATGCCGGTCGGCGCACGGATGCCGTCGCTCCGCGAGAGGGTGACCGTCCGCTTCGGTCAACCTCTCGACCTGTCCCACCACGGCGCACCCGAGTCTGGGCGTGCTCGCCGCGGCGCGACCGACGAGATCATGGCTGCGATCCACGCGCTCACGGGTCAAGAACTCGCGGGCACCTACAACGAGGCACCCGCGCAGGGCGCCGTCGAGAAGATCAAGCGCGTGCTGCCGCACGAGCGGCTCTGACCCGCCGACCCAACCCGACGCGCCCGACCGAACGCCGGGCGGGTCCGGGCAGCTTCAGCCCGCGACGCTGATCGTCGCCTCGTGGCGCACCGGGAAGTTGACCGAGTTCGCGATGAAACACCACTCGTTCGCGAGAGTGTGTGCCCGGTGCGCCTCATCGAGCATCGAGGCATCCGCCACCACAACGCGCGGCCGCAACACCACCTCGGTGAAAGCGCCTCCCCCGCGGCCGTCGAGCGCCATCGTCCCCTCCGCCTCGTCGGAGTAGTCGAGCACGATCACCCCGAGCGTGACGCACGCGTGGAGGTAGCTCAGCAGATGACACTCTGACAGCGCGGCGACCAACAGGTCTTCGGGATTCCACTTCGCGGGATCCCCCCGGAAGGGACGATCCGCGGATGCCTCGAGCCCGGGTTTCCCGGCGATCTCGATCGTGACCGACCGGTCGTAGTCGCGGTAGCCGCTGGTGCCCGTTCCGCGGTCGCCAGTCCAGGTCGTGGCCACGCGATAGCGGTGTTCGCCGTTCATAGGGGAAGTTTCCCATGCCTCGGGATGCTGATCGCTTACGCCGGCCGCGGAGCCCGCCGAGCGGGTGGCGCGTGGCGACGCGATTAGGCTGACCTGGTGTCAAGATCCCTCACCGTTCCGGGCGCCGTCGAACTCGCCACCGTCGATCGCGGCGGCTTCGTCGAGTCTCGGCATAGTGGCGCCGCGGTCGTGCTCTCACCCGACGGAACGATCCGTGCATCCTTCGGCGATGCGGAAGCGGCTCTTCTGCCCCGTTCGAGCCTCAAGCCGTTCCAGGCCGTCGGGATGCTCACGGCCGGCGTCGAGCTCGACGGCGAGCGCCTCGGGCTCACCACCGCGAGTCACACCGGCACGGATCGCCATGTCGGCGTCGTCCGCGCCGTCCTCGAGCAGGCGGGATTGACCGAGGATGCCCTCGGATGCCCGGCAGCCCGGGCGTCGGATCCCGAAACCCGCGACCGCCAGATTCGTGACCTCGATCCCGCGGCGCCGGTCCGGATGAACTGCTCGGGCAAGCACGCCGGAATGCTCCTGACGTGTGTCACGAACGACTGGGACACGGCGGGCTACCTCGGCTCCGACCATCCGTTGCAGCGTCACCTGCGCGACACGATCGAGCGTCTCACGGGCGAGAAGATACAGGCGAGCGTCATCGACGGATGCGGGGCGCCGGTCCATGCCGTGACCCTCAACGGGCTCGCACGCGGCATTCACCGCATGGGCACAGCGTCCGAGCGATCGCCCTTCGCCCTGCACCGTCAGGCCGCGGCCGTCGTCCGTGCGGTGCGCGAGAACCCGTGGACGATCGCCGGACCTGATCAGCCCGACACGCTCATCGCCGAGCGTCTGGGGGTTTTCGCAAAGCTCGGCGCCGAGGGCGTTCAGGTCGCGGTGGCACCCGATGGCACGACCGTGGCTCTGAAAATGCTCGACGGGGGCCAGCGCGCGGCACCCATCGTCGCCCTCACCCTGTTGCAGACGGCTGGCGCCCTGAGCGCGGCGGCTGTCGCACTCGTATCGAATGACCTCCAGCTCGACATCCACGGCGGTTCCGAGGTTGTCGGCCGCATCCGCCCCACCGTCGGCGTCTCGTGACGGACGACGCGTCCGTCTGCATCTGACGTCCCGCATTCACCACCCTCAGGAAGAGAGACCGCATGAGGATCGCCGTTCCGACCGAGGTCAAGAACAACGAGTATCGGGTCGCACTGACGCCCGCGGGAGCCCACGAACTGGTGCGTGCCGGACACGAGCTGTTGGTCCAGCGCGGTGCGGGAGAGGGCTCGTCGTTATCGGACGGCGAGTACGCCGCAGCGGGCGCAACGCTGATCGACGACGCCGACGAGGTGTGGGCCGCAAGCGAGATGGTGTTGAAGGTCAAGGAGCCCGTGGCATCCGAGTATCACCGCTTCCGCCCGGGGCTCGTGCTGTTCACCTACCTACATCTGGCCGCGGACCGTTTGCTCACGGAGCGTCTGCGCGATGACGAGGTCGTCGCGATCGCGTACGAGACCGTGCAGTTGCCGGGCGGGGCCCTCCCCCTTCTTGCGCCGATGAGCGAAGTCGCCGGCCGTTTGGCTCCGACCGTCGGAGCGCACACCCTGCTCAGATCGGAGGGCGGACTCGGCGTTCTGATGTCGGGGGTTCCGGGCACGCGGCCCGCTCGAGTAACGATCATCGGAGGCGGCGTGGCGGGCGCGAGCGCTGCGGCGGTCGCCGTCGGCCTCGGTGCTGACGTCACGGTCTTCGACACCCAGGTCGCGCGCCTGCGAGAACTCGACGACCGTTTCGCGGGGCGAGTGAAGACCGCCGCATCCAACCCGCTCGATCTCGACCGGGCAGTGATCGATTCCGACCTCGTGATCGGCGCGGTCCTGGTACCGGGCGCGCGTGCGCCGAAGCTGGTGACCAATGAGATGGTTGCCCGGATGCGTCCCGGCAGCGTGCTCGTGGACATCGCCGTGGATCAGGGCGGATGCTTCGAGGACACGCATCCGACCACTCACGCCGACCCGACTTTTCGCGTGCACGGGTCGGTGTTCTATTGCGTGGCGAACATGCCGGGCGCTGTGCCCCATACCTCGACCGCCGCGCTCGCCAACGCGACTCAGCCGTACATCCGTCAGCTCGCGGGCCGCGGTTGGCGCTCGGCGCTGGCGGCTGATCCCGCCTTCGCACACGGCTTGAACGTCGCCGAGGGGCGGATCGTCAACGCGGGAGTTGCCGAGGCGCACGGCCTGCCGCTGACGCGGCTCGAGGATATCGTCGGCTGAGCGCCCGCCGCTCGCGCCCGGCACTGGCGCGACTAGGCGAGGCCCCCGTCGATCGAACGCCCGTATTCGGCCGGGTCGTCGGGCACGAGCACCTCTGAGTCGCGGTTGAGGGTGTCGCCGCGGAAGAACGGCTTGGACCGCGGGAACGCGAACCAGATGAGCATCAGCAAGACGCCGAAGGCGAGCGCACCGATACCGAGGACGAAGGTGCTTCCGATGCCCAGCAGCGACCCGCTGTATCCGTAGTCGACGTCGTACATGTCGATGGCGGACTGAACGAACGCGTACGTGAGCATGAGCGCGCCGAGGAGAGGCAGCAGCCCCTTGTAGAAGAAGTCACGCCCCGACTGGAAAAGGTCTTTGCGGAAGTACCAGACGCAGGCGTAGCCGGTGATGCCGTAGTAGAAAGCGATCGCGAGCCCGAGCGAGAGGATCGAGTCCTGCAGGATGTTGTCGCTGATCAGTGTCATACCGATGTAGTACAGCGACGCGACAACGCCCATCACCAGGGTCGAGAAAGACGGGGTCTTGTACTGCGGGTGCACGGAGGCGAACCGATGCGGTAGGGCCTTGTAGGCCGCCATGGAGAGGGTGCCGCGAGCGGTGGGAAGGATCGTGGTCTGCGTGGACGAGACCGCCGAGATGAGGACCGCGACGACGAGCACCCACCCGAACGGGCCGAGCAGGCCGTCCTTGATTGCCAGGAAGAAGTCGTCGGCGTTGGCTTCGTTGCCGAGCCCCGTGCCGTTCGTTCCGAGACCCGCGTACATCATCGCGGCGACGGTGACGGTGACGTAGGTGACGAGCAGGATGACCGTGGTGAGCAGAGCAGCGCGCCCCGGGATGCGCTTGGGGTCCTTCGTTTCTTCGTTGAGGGCCAGGCAGGTGTCCCAGCCCCAGTAGATGAAGAGCGCGAGCAGGATCGCCTCGGTGAAGCCGGACCAGTCGGTGAAGCCCAGCGGGTTGAACCAGGCCCAGTCGAACGGCGTCGCGTTGGGGGCGGTGCCCGAGAAGAATTGCGTGAGCGCTGCGATCACGAAGATCGCCAGGGCGAGATATTGGATGGCGAGCAGAATGTTCTGCACGCGCTCGCCGATTTCGACACCGCGCCAGCTGATCCACGTCATCGCGGCGATGAAGAAAACGCCGGTGGCCGTGACGAGCGGGACGTTCTCGGAGAGCGAGCCGTCGCCGATCAGGGACCAGAAGTAGATGGCCGCGATCTGCGCGAGGTTGGCCAACACGACCATGCCGGCGACTGCCACGCCCCAGCCGCCCATCCACCCGACGAACGGGCCGAATGCCTTGGTGCCCCAGGTGAACGTGGTGCCGCAGTCGGGGACGGCTCTGTTGAGTTCGCGGTACGCGAAGGCGATGAACAGCATCGGTATGAAAGCGATCACGAACGCGATCGGGGCCTGGGCTCCCACCGCGAGCACGACGAAGCCGAGGGTCGCGACGAGCGAGTAGACGGGCGCCGTCGAGGCCAGTCCGATCACGGTCGAACCCCAGAGCCCCAGTGTGCCGGCGGCGAGACCCTTGCCTTCGGGACGGCGGAGGTCGATCGGAGTGGTGGCGGTCATGTCCACACCTTGGCCGAGCGGAAGGCTCCTGCGCAAGTAGAAATCGTGTGGGCGGTGTCCTCGTCCGTTTGCGTCTCCCTCGAAGCGTGTTCGGTCATGCGGCCGATAGCTCTCGCGTCACCCCTCCGACCCGAGCAGGTTCACGCGCACCGGGCGGCAGGCGGGGGCGCACAGCCACGCCCGTCCGATGCCGGGGCGCGCATACGGCGGCAGCGATCGCTCCCCCGCGACGGTCCGCAACTCGGTCGGGCAGTCCGCGTCGATGACCAACGGATGCCGAACGCGCAACTCCTGCAGCAGCCCCCAGTGGGACAGCCAGTCCTCACCATCGCCCACGAGAACCTGCGGCTCTCGCGAGTCGCCGACGATGTCGGCGAGCCGGGACGCCGCGGGGATCTGTCGGAGCATCCGCACGTCGCCGCGTCCATCCCGGCGCACACGCAGAGCATCCGCAACCGTATCCGTCTGCCGCGTCACGACACCGGTCAATATCTCCGGGTTCCAGTTCGCGACCGTTGCGGGCGCAGACGACGGGCGCTCGTGGGTGCGCGCGAACTGAACGTCCCAGGTCGCCAATCGACCACGCCCGGGGGGAAGATCGGGCCGGAATCCGCCGCCTTCGCCACCCGCCGCGACATGATCCATTCGCGTGCTGAGCGCCAACAGCGCGCGCTGCGGCAATGCATCCACGATCCGCGCCAGCCGCCCGGACAGCGACCGCGCTGTGACGACGAGCCGGCCGGCGCGCGCGATCCGGTCCAGCCGGTCGCTGACGGCGACCGCGTGATCGGGCGGGAAGCGCGCGAGAAGGTCATCCGCATCATCGACGAGCCACAGCCCGGACTCCTCGGCGCTCATGAGCGTGTCCCAGGCCGCTTCGAGATCGTCGGAGACGACGACGGCATCAGCCGCCTGTGCCGCGATGAGCGCGATGATCGACGACTTTCCCGACGCGACACGTCCGACGACCGCCAGCCCACCCGCCGCCGTGAGCGTGATCGGGAATTGCCGCTGCCGGGCGGGGTCGTCCGCGAGCGCCAGGAGGACGCCCGCGTCTGTCTCCGAGTGCTCACGCAGCGTGCGCTCGCGAAGCTGTTCGAGCGTCACCGTCGGCGGAAGCGCAGGAAGCCACGGCGAGCTGGGGGGATCCTGCGAACGAGTGGCGGCCGCGACGTCTGCGAGGTCGGCGATGCTGGTCAATGCGATTCTCACGGGGTGCGGAGCCGAGTCGCCCGCGCGCCTCACGAAGGCGCGGCCGCTGCCGGGCAACCCGCCGGGCAGGCGTGACGCCGAGTCATCACCGATGATCGCGCGACTGTCGGCAGCGTCCGCCGCGCGTAGCGCTATCCGCAGCGGACAGTTCGCGAGCAATGCATCGGGCATCGCGCCCGACGCACGCTGAGATCCGAGGACGAGATGCATACCCAGCGCTCGCCCCCGAGCCGCGACATCCGCGAAGATGCGATGCAGACCCTCGTGCTCGGCGAGAAGCGCAGCGAATTCGTCCACGACGATGACGAGCCGGGATAGCTCGGCCCGCGGATCCGCGATATCCCGTGCCCCGCGAAGGGCGAGTTCGTGCTCGCGCCGACGCATCTCGGCACGAAGGCTCGCAATCGCGCGCTCGGCAGAACCACCATCGAGGTCGGTGATAACCCCGGTCACGTGCGGCAGGTCGGCGAGAGCGTCGAACGTCATGCCGCCTTTGAAGTCCGCGAGCAGAAACGTGACCTCTCGCGTCGAATAGGCGGAACACAGACCGGCGATCCACGTGGTCAACAACTCGGACTTGCCGCTGCCCGTTATTCCGGTGACCACCGCGTGGGGGCCGTCCCGTACGAGGTCGACAATCACGATCCGGTCGCCGTCTCGTCCCAGCGCCACGGACAGGCCGCCGGGAGAGCCGACACCGGGCACAGTGCGCACGGCGGAGAAGGAGACCGCCTGCTCCGCCTCGTACCGCCCGTACAGCGTCTGCCCGCGTTCCGAGAGGATTCGGGCCATCGCGCGTGCCTGCGCTTCCGACACCGCCTCGACGGCCAACTCGGTTCGGTCCACCCCGATCACGAGCGTGGCGTCGTCGGGTTCGCGCACGTCGAGCACGGCGCCGCATCGGGGATCTATCGTCGAGCCCGCACTCCCCCACGTCAGAAGAACTCCGGTCGGTGCGGGACCCGCCCCCGCGGGACTGATGACGACGCGGGTCGGAGCTTCGACGTGATTCACGATGGGCGGCAATTCCTGCGGCCCCAGGTGATGGGGCAGCCCCGACATCCATTCCCATTCGTCGGACGCCGGACCCATGACCTGGAGAGTCTCGGGCGTGTGGGCTAGGCAGAGTTGGAGAACGAGCGCACGGAGAACGGCACGCGTCTGCGCTGGCTCTCCGCGCACCGCGATACCCGCACGCCAATCGGCCGTCAGCGGTGCATCGCCCAGATTGGCGAATTCGCGCCTCAGCCGTTCAGCCTCGGGGCGGGACGAGTCGCCCGTCAGCCGAGTCATGCTCTGCCGCACTCCCCGACCGACGACGGCGAGATCGCGTGAACCCGACGGTGCGGCTCGCCAGATCTGCTCGCCTCGGAGAGCGAACGCCGCCACATCCGGATGCTTGGCGCGCAGCTCGCTGCGTTCACGACTCTGGCATTCGATCGCGGCGGCTTCGACCTCGGCCAGGGCTCGGGCGTACTCGGTCTCGGAGCGTGCACGCTGCCGACGCCCGCTTCGCGCATGGTCGATGAGCCCACCGAGAGCGACGAACGGGCCCAGCAGCGCGAAGAGCAGCGCGAAGGGCGAACCGATGATGGCCCACAGGGCGACCCCGCCGATGAGTGGCACGATGGTCGCCACCACCGGGAACGACGCACGGGTGGGAGCAACCGGAACGGCGGGAAGGATCAGGGGCTCGTCGAGAGGCACACTGCCAGTCAACGCGCTGCACGCCCTCGAGCCCCGCGGGATCCCCCGAGTTCGGGATCAGGAGCCGGAATCGGCCTCTGGGGAGGAGTCGCCCGAGACAGGGGCCTGCGGGCGGCGCGCGGATCCGCGTTCTGCCGTATCGGTGTCGTCGTCGGTGAGGTCGAGTGGCCGTGTCCCCGGCCGGTGTACGTCGACCACGACGATCGAGATGTTGTCGCGGCCCCCGTTGTCGAGGCAGGCCTGCATCATTTGCTCGATCGCGATCTGCGGGTCTTCGTTCTCGAGCAGGAAATGACGGATGCCGAAGTCCGTGAGTTCTTTCGTCAAACCGTCCGAGCAGATGACGAAGCGATCGCCGTCCAGCACATCGAGCCGGATGTAGTCGGGGTGCACGCTTTCGCTCGGCCCGACCGCACGGGTGATCACGTTCCCGTACGGGTGGTTCTCGGCCTCTTCGGGACTGAGCCGGCCGGAGGCGATCAGCTCCTGCACGACGGAGTGGTCGGTCGTGACTTGGGCGAGCGTGCCATCGCGCAGCAAGTAGACGCGGGAGTCGCCGATATTGAGAGTGACCCACGTCGGTTCGGTGCCGGTGGTCTCGAGGAAAATCCCGGTAACCGTCGTTCCGGTGCCATCATCGGTCGCCTCCGGGTGGGCGATGATGTCCTTGACCGCCCGCGAGAGTGCCTTCTCGATCGATTTCGGGTTGATCCGACCATCCCGCACCAGATCGCCCAGACGATCGACAGCGCTCGCGCTCGCGATCTCGCCGCCGAGGTGCCCGCCCATCCCGTCCGCGACGATGAAAAGCGGATAGTCCGCCAGCACCGCGTCCTGATTGAGCTCGCGACGCATTCCCCGATGCGTGACAGCCGCCCACGAGAGCGAGAGTTCGCCACCGCCCTTGAGCGTCACGGTGCGGCGATCTGCGATCGCGTCGAATTCGGGCACGCGGTCATCCCTCCGATGGGCCAGCGACTCGGTGCGCCGAGATCACGACCGACCGCGCGCGGCGCGGCGCGGCTTACACATCCTAGTAGACCGCTCCCGACCTGCCCATTTCGCTCGGTGGGCGTGACCGTTGCTCCGAGCGGGGATGCTAACGGGACGACTCCGTGTTCGCTCTGGGCGAACGGGTTTCGTTCGCGAACTGACTCGCGGACGGTGGTGATCGGGACTGGATCGCAGACACGACGAAACCCCCGCCAAAAACGCGCGGGGGTTTCGACGATCGTGATTACGGCCGGGGCGCGTTCGGGTCCTCAGGCGCGGCCGGCGGGACCGGGGGCGCTGCGGGCGGCGGGTACGAGCCTGCCGCCGGCGGGTAGGCACCGGGTTGTGTCGCCGCGTTCGACGGGAATCCACCCGCAGGCGTCTGGACAGGGATACCACTCCAGACCGTCTTGTCCGCGAGGAAGTTGCCCGCCCACGGAGCTGCCGGAATTGCGGTGTTCCAGCGAGACTTATCGAATGCCAGGATGCCCAGCCACACGATCGTGAGGAAGAAGTAGAGGATGAGCCAGACGGCTTCCTTCTGAAGCTTCAGTCCCACACGCCAAGCTGCCATGAGCGTGTACAGGAAAGCTGCGAGCAGGATGAGCTGACCCAGGACGGGAACCCAGCCCAACACTCCTCCGGCGAGCCACAGGACCAGCAGCCACCAGGGGTTGAGGTCGCCGAGCTTGACGAAGATGAGGGTGTTGTAGATCGGGACCCAGGCCCGCCACTTGCCCTGGACGCCCGCCTTCTCGAAGATCTTCATGAAGAAGATGGCGCCGATGATATATCCGGCGAGGGCGATCAAAAGGAACAGGGGCAGGAGGAAGAGCAGGAAGGCGAACGCCGCTGCACCGGACCCGTCGTCGTAGCTGATGCTCAAAGGCATAGTGTTATCCATCTCTCGGGGCCCGGAGGCCGCGGTTCGCAGACCCATCGGGCCCGCGTGTCACATGCTAGCGAGATCCCGAGTAAACATGCAGGAGAATCTCAGGTAATTCCCACTTTTCCCTCGACGAGCTCCCACGTGCCACCCTCCCGCGGACGCACGTCCACACCCGCGGAGTTCGCCCAGCGCGCGAACCCGGCGACGCTGCGAATGCGCGGCCGGCCGGTCGCGAGCAGCCGCGTGAGCGCACCCTTGGCGTGCTTGTTGAAGTGGTTCAGGGCGCGCACGGCACCGCCCTCGGACGCCGTGACCACCCGCAGATAGATGGACGCGATCGTCGACGGCACCGGTCCGAGCGCGACATACGCCTCGGACCGCAGGTCCAGGACGAAGGACGCACCGGATACCTCGAGCGCCGCGGTGACCGCTGACGCCCAGTGCCGACGCAGCGGCCCGAGCGATGGAATCGACGCCCCCGCACCCAAGCGGTACGCGGGGATGCGGTCGAGCGCACCCACCGGACCGAAAGGCGCACTGTGGATCATCGCGTGCGAGCCGAGCCACCGGCGCGCCGCCGGCTCGAGCGAGTCTGCCGCGAGAGCGTCGTACAGCACCCCGGTGTAGCGATCTATGGCAGCCATCGTGGGCGAGGTGCGCAGCGCGGCGTTGACCTCGATCTCGCCCAGCTGACGGGAACTCAGCCCCAGTACACGCGCTGCCGCGACGGCATCGCCGGAAAGCTCGACGAGCGCGTTCACCGCGCCCCGCCGTTGCGGCGTGAGCGTCGGCAGCGCCAGCCGTTCCAGATCGAGCGGTGCGTGCGTGCCCCCGAGCCGCTTCGTCTCGGACGGGGGAAGCAGAATCAGCATGACGACTCCGAGACGCGGGAAGACGGATAGCGGGCTGGAACGAACGAAGGCGAGGAGCCCCTGCGGGCCCCTCGCCTTCGATACGTGCGACTTAGCTGACGAGCGCGGCGTTGCCCGCCACAATGGTGAGCACGTCGTTCTCCATCGAGAGGAAGCCGTCCTGGGCGTTCGCGAGGATCTTCGATCCGTCCGGCTGCGTGATCCGGACCTGGCCCTCTGCCAAGATCGCCAAGATCGGCTCGTGACCGGTCATCAGACCGATCTCGCCCTCGACCGTCTTGGCGATGACGAGCGTCGCCTCACCCGCCCACACCTCCGCGTCCGCGGAGACCAGGCTCACGTTGACGGGCATGCTCAGCCGTTTTCCTTCTGGATCTGCGCCCAGCGCTCTTCGACGTCGCCGATACCACCGACGTTGAAGAAGGCCTGCTCGGCCACGTGGTCGAAGTCGCCCTTGACGATCGCGTCGAACGACTCGATGGTCTCCTTGATCGGAACCGTCGAGCCCTCGACACCGGTGAACTTCTTCGCCATGTAGGTGTTCTGCGAGAGGAACTGCTGGATGCGGCGTGCACGCGACACGACGACCTTGTCCTCTTCCGAGAGCTCGTCAACACCGAGGATCGCGATGATCTCCTGCAGTTCTTTGTTCTTCTGCAGGATCTGCTTCACGTTCGTCGCGACACGGTAGTGGTCGGCACCGATGTAGCGCGGGTCCAGGATGCGGCTCGTCGACGTCAGCGGGTCGACGGCCGGGTACAGGCCCTTCGACGCGATCTCACGCGAGAGCTCGGTCGTGGCGTCGAGGTGCGCGAAGGTCGTCGCGGGCGCCGGGTCGGTGTAATCGTCGGCGGGAACGTAGATGGCCTGGAGCGACGTGATCGAGTGACCACGCGTCGAGGTGATGCGCTCCTGGAGCACACCCATCTCGTCCGCGAGGTTCGGCTGGTAACCCACCGCGGACGGCATACGGCCGAGCAGCGTCGAGACCTCGGAACCGGCCTGCGTGAAGCGGAAGATGTTGTCGATGAAGAGCAGAACGTCCTGCTTCTGCACGTCACGGAAGTACTCCGCCATCGTCAGCGCCGACAGGGCGACACGCAGACGCGTTCCCGGCGGCTCATCCATCTGGCCGAAGACGAGCGCCGTCTTGTCGAAGACGCCGGCTTCTTCCATCTCATGGATGAGGTCGTTGCCTTCACGGGTGCGCTCGCCGACACCGGCGAACACCGACACACCACCGTGGTCCTGCGCGACGCGCTGGATCATCTCCTGGATGAGGACGGTCTTGCCGACACCGGCACCACCGAACAGACCGATCTTTCCACCGAGAACATAGGGCGTGAGGAGGTCGATGACCTTGATGCCGGTCTCGAACATCTGAGTCTTCGACTCGAGCTGGTCGAAGTTCGGAGCCTTGCGGTGGATGCCCCAGCGCTCGGTGATCTCGATCTTCTCGCCCGGCTGCGCGTTGAGCACCTCGCCGATGACGTTGAAGACCTTGCCCTTGGTGACATCGCCGACGGGCACCGTGATGGGGCCGCCGGTGTTGCGCACTTCCTGACCGCGGACGAGTCCGTCGGTGGGCTTCAGAGCGATCGCGCGGACGAGGTCGTCACCCAGGTGCTGGGCGACCTCGAGCGTGAGTTCGGTCGACTCTTCGCCGATCGTCACGGTCGTCTTGAGCGCGTTGTAGATGTCGGGGATCGCGTCGTGCGGGAACTCGATGTCGACGACGGGACCGTTGACGCGCGCTACGCGCCCGACGACCGCGGTCTCCGTCGTTTCGGCGGTGGCGGTGGGGGTCATGGTCTTCTTCTCTTTCGTGTGGGCTTATTTGCTCGAGGAGAGGGCGTCGGCGCCGCCGACGATCTCGGCGATCTGCTGCGTGATCTCAGCCTGACGCGCGTTGTTGCGCAGGCGCGTGTACGTCGTGATGAGCTTGTCGGCGTTGTCGCTGGCGGACTTCATCGCCTTCTGCGTGGCGGCGTGCTTTGCCGCGGACGACTGCAGGAGGGCGTTGAAGACGCGGCTCTGGATGTACACGGGCAGGAGCGCGTCCAGCACCGTCTCGGGGTCCGGTTCGAACTCATAGAGCGGGTACACCGCGCTCGACTCCGAGGCATCCGATTCGACGACCTCGAGCGGGAGCAGGCGGACCGTCTCGGCCGACTGCACCATCATGCTGACGAAGCGGTTGTAGACGAGGTGGATCTCGTCAACACCAGCCGCATCGCCATCCGTGTCTCCGCCGCGACGGTAGCAGTCGAGTAGCTCCGCGCTGATCTTCTCCGCCGTCGTGAACTGCGGGGTGTCGGTGTCGCCGATCCACTGCGCGGCACTCGCGAGCTTCCGGAACTGGAAGTAACCGACCGCCTTGCGCCCGACCAGGAAGTACGTGACTTCCTTGCCCTGCGAACGCAGGAGAGCCGACAACTCCAGCCCTTCGCGCAGGATCTGGGAGTTGAACGCTCCCGCCAGCCCGCGGTCCGAGGTGAAGATGACCACGGCCGACCGGCGGATGACCGGGCGTTCCGTCGTGAGCGGGTGTTCGACGTTGGAGTGGGTCGCGACCGCCGAGACGGCCCGCGTCACGGCGCGCGCAAAAGGTGAGGACGCTTTGACGCGTGCCATCGCCTTCTGGATGCGCGAAGCCGCGATGAGCTCCATCGCCTTCGTGATCTTTTTGGTCGTCTGGGCAGAAGAGATCTTCTGCTTGTAGACCCGTAGTTGTGCGCCCATGGTGTCGCTGTCGCGTCTCCCTAGCCCCGGCGGCCCTTGACGATCTGCTCCTGGTTGACGTCTTCGGCCTCAGCGGCCTCGACCTCTTCGCGTCCGGGAGCGGACAGGCTCTGACCCTTGCCGCCCTGGAACTCCAGGGTGAACGCGTCGACCTGCTTCTCGAGCTCGGCGGCGGTGTCGTCGTCGAGAACGTTGGTCGTGCGGAGCGTCGTCAGGATCTCGGTGTTGCGGCGCAGGTGATCGAGCAACTCGGCCTCGAAGCGCAGCACGTCCTCGACCGCCAGGTTGTCGAGCTTGCCCTTGGTGCCGGCCCAGATCGAGACGACCTGCTCCTCGACCGGGTACGGCGAGTACTGCGGCTGTTTGAGAAGCTCGGTCAGGCGTGCGCCACGAGCGAGCTGACGACGCGAGGTTGCGTCGAGGTCGCTCGCGAACATCGCGAACGCCTCGAGCGAACGGTACTGGGCGAGCTCGAGCTTGAGCGTTCCCGAGACCTTCTTGATCGACTTGACCTGCGCGTCGCCACCGACACGCGAAACCGAGATACCCACGTCGACCGCGGGACGCTGGTTCGAGTTGAAGAGATCGGACTGCAGGAAGATCTGGCCGTCCGTGATCGAGATCACGTTGGTCGGGATATATGCCGAGACGTCGTTGGCCTTCGTCTCGATGATCGGGAGTCCCGTCATCGAACCGGCGCCCAGCTCGTCGGAGAGCTTCGCGCAACGCTCCAGCAGACGGGAGTGCAGGTAGAAGACGTCACCCGGGTAGGCCTCGCGGCCCGGCGGACGACGCAGGAGCAGCGAAACGGCACGGTAGGCCTCGGCCTGCTTCGACAGGTCGTCGAAGATGATCAGGACGTGCTTGCCGCCGTACATCCAGTGCTGGCCGATGGCAGAGCCGGTGTAGGGCGCCAGGTACTTGAAGCCGGCAGGGTCGGACGCGGGCGCGGCGACGATGGTCGTGTACTCCATCGCTCCGGCGTCCTCGAGCGCACCCTTGACGGCCGCGATCGTGGAGCCCTTCTGACCGATGGCGACGTACACGCAGCGAACCTGCTTGTTCTCGTCGCCCGACGCCCAGTTGTCCTTCTGGTTGATGATCGTGTCGATCGCGATGGCCGTCTTACCGGTCTGGCGGTCGCCGATGATGAGCTGGCGCTGGCCGCGGCCGATCGGGATCATGGCGTCGATCGCCTTGATGCCGGTCTGCATGGGCTCGTGCACCGACTTGCGCTGCATGACGCCGGGCGCCTGCAGTTCGAGTGCACGGCGTCCCTCAGTTGCGACCGGGCCGAGACCATCGATCGGGTTGCCGAGCGGGTCGACCACGCGGCCGAGGTATCCGTCGCCCACGGCGACCGAGAGGACCTCGCCCGTGCGGGTGACCGAGTTGCCGGCCTCGATGCCCGAGAACTCGCCGAGAACCACGACACCGATCTCGTGCTCGTCCAGGTTCAGGGCCAGGCCCTGCGTGCCGTCCTCGAACGTGACGAGCTCGTTCGCCATGACGCCGGGCAGGCCCTCCACGTGGGCGATGCCGTCTGCCGCGTCGACGACGGTGCCGACCTCGGTCGCGGCCGCGCCGGTGGGCTCGTACGCGGCGGCGAAGTCCTTCAGCGCGTCACGGATGACGTCGGGGCTGATCGATAGTTCTGCCATTGTCTTCCTCTATCTTGAGAGTGCTGTCTGGTGCGGGGCTCTCGCTCCGCGTTCCGCACGGGGTGCGGGAAATCTGGGTTCAGCCCGCCAACCGCTGACGGAGTTCTGCGAGACGCGCGGCGACCGATGCGTCGATCACGTCGTCCGCGATCTGCACGCGCAGTCCCCCGACGACCGTGGAGTCGACGACCGTGTTGAGCGACACGTCGCGGCCGTACTTGGCACTCAGCAGGCGAACCAGCTGCGCTGCCTGCGCGTCCGAGAGTGGGGTGGCCGTCGTGACGGTTGCAACCGTGCGGTTCAACTCGTCCGAAACGATCCGCATGGTGCGCGAGAGGGACTCACGGATGCGTCGCTCCCCCGGCTGCTGAACGATCGACGCGACGACCAGGGCGGTACCCGCGCTGACACGGCCCGCGAGCAGCGTGTCGACGAGCGCACCCTTGGAGGTGGCATCACCGAGGCGGCTACCCAGCGCGAGCTCGAGCTCGGGATTCTGCGTAACCATGCGCAAAACCGAGAACAGCTCGCCCTCGAGATCGGTCGACCCCTCGGAAATCGCCACAACGCGGATCGCGAGTTCTTCGATACCGGCGATCAGATCGGCGGCCGAAGACCACCGCTGCTCAACCGCGAAGGCGAGCAGCGAGACGGTCACCGGCGCAAACGTCGCACCGAAGACATCCTCGACGACCTTCCGCCGCGACACCGTCGAAGCCGACGGGTCGGCGAGCGCACCGCTCAGGTGCGACGAAGAACCGACGACCCGTGCCGAGTGGAAGAGCTGACTCGCCACGGCGAGATCGAGACCCTTCGCACCGACAAGCTCGGCGTTCGTCGCGCGCTGCGCCTGAGTGGTCGCGCTGCCCATTACTCGGCCTTCCCCGCAGCAGCCTTTTCGGATGCCTCGAGCTCGGCCAGGAACCGGTCGACCACGGACTTAGCCTTCGCGTCGTCGGAGAGCGTCTCTCCGATGACGCCGCCAGCGAGGTCGAGCGCAAGCGTTCCGACTTCCGAGCGCAGCGAGACGAGAGCACCCTGGCGCTCTGCCTCGATCTGCGCGTGAGCCGTCGCGGTCTGACGTGCGGCCTCGGCGGCCGCGGCTTCCTTCGCCTCGGTGACGATGCGCTTGCCGTCCTCGCGGGCGGCCTCGCGGATGTCTCCAGCCTCGCGGCGGGCGTCGGCCAGCTGCGCGGTGTACTCCTGGAGCGCCGCCTCAGCCTGCTTCTGAGCCTCGTCGGCCTTGGCGATGTTGCCCTCGATCGCGGCGGACCGCGCGTCGAGCAGCGCCGTCATCCGCGGAAGGATGACGCGCCAGAACACCAGCAGGACGACGACGAAGCACACCGCAGACCAGACGATGTCGTACATCGCCGGAATGAGCGGGCTGGGCGCCTCGCCCTCGCCTTCAGCGGCGAGAGTGACAAGAGCGTTCAGCATCCTGTCTCCTTAGGTCGTAAGCGGATGACTAGGCGCCGAAGATGAAGCCGGTCGCGATACCGATGAACGCAAGCGCCTCGGTGAACGCGATCCCGATGAACATCAGGACCTGCAGGCGGCCGGCCAGCTCGGGCTGACGAGCAACGCCCTCGATGGTCTTGCCGACGACGATGCCCACGCCGATGGCCGGGCCGATCGCGGCGAGGCCGTATCCGACGGTCGCGATGGAGCCGGTGACCTGGGCGAGAACCGTAGTTGCGTCCACGGGGTTGTTTCCTTTCGGTGAGGGGCGGCGTTTGCCGACCCGATTAGTGCTCTTCCGCGACCGCGAGCTGGATGTAGACCGCGGAGAGGATGGTGAAAACGTAGGCCTGGAGGAATGCCACCAGGATTTCGAAGAGGGTGAAGGCGAAGCCGAAGGCGAGCGTCCCGGCGCCGAGCAGCGACCAGAAGCCGCCGAGCGAGAAGATGAAGAACTGTGTCGCCGAGAAGAACAACACGAGCATGAGGTGCCCGACGATCATGTTCATCAGCAGACGGAGGGTCAGCGTGATCGGCCGGATGATGAAGGTCGACAGGAACTCGAGCGGGATGATGATGATGTAGAGCGGCCACGGCACGCCCGGGGGCATCAGAGAGTTCTTGAAGAAGTTGCCCGGGCTCTTGCGGACACCCGCGTAGATGAACATGACATAGGCGATGACAGCGAGCAGCAGCGGCATCGCGATGACGCTCGTTCCCGCGATATTCAGGAACGGGATGATTCCCGTGATGTTCATGAACAGGATCAGGAAGAAGAAGGTTGTCAGGATCGGCAGGAACCGGTCGCCGTCCTTACGCCCCAGCAGATCGTGCGCGATGTTGACGCGGACGAAGTCCAGACCCATCTCGACAACGCTCTGGAAGCGACCCGGAACGACCTTCATTCGGCGCGTCCCGATGACGAAGATCACTACCAACGCCACGGTGGCAAGGATCTGGATCAGGTTGATGCGCGTGAGCGCGAACCACGTTCCTTCGAAAAGAACCGCGTCAGGGAAGAAATCCCAAATAGACGGCGGATAGAATGCACCATCGTCGGTGCTTGCGGTGGCGATGAAAGTCGCGGCTTGAGTCAACTGCGCTGGCTCCAGCTTCGGGGGCACCGATCGAGATCGATGCGACGGGAATTATCAAAAGTCACCGCTGCGGTGCACATCACTGTGTATCGATTTGAGACTTCGTATCGGTAAAAGACTGCCGAAAATACGTCTTACGCCGGTGTCTGTCACGACTGTGTCTGTCACGAACCTAGGTTCAATGCACGGCTCAGGGGAACATCTAGACCCTATCAAGGATCTGGGCAGGTCACGAATCCGCAGGGGGCTTGGTGAGCGGGATCGAAGCGCCGTCCGAACCAGCGAAGCTCGGCCCATTGCCCGGCCCATCCCCCGGCAACGTCACGTCGCTCACATAGGGCAGACGCATCCGGAGCATGACGACCACGTCCACAGCCAGGGAGGCGACGACTCCCGCGATCAATCCGACGAAGAAGACCGGCGGAACGATCCATTCCTGCCCCCGCAGCACGAGCAGGACGACGATGAAGATGACGAACTTGAGCAGCCATCCGCCCAGCACGATCCCGAAGAAGATCGGGACGAACAGCGGGTCGCCGTACCACCGGTTGGCGATCAGGATGCTGACGGCCGTGATGCCGAGGAACACCGCTGCGGTGAGCACGCCGGCGAGGGCGCTCCATGAGCCATCCGCCCCGGCGACGAAGAAACCGATGACCGCCCCGAGAACGGCCAGGGCGGCCGTGAGTAATCCGCCCCAGCGGAGAGTCATGGTGAGGATCGGGGTGCTCGCGACGACGCGGCCCGAAGACGGGGCGGACGGCGGGGACGGGTCGGTCATGGCAGTTCCTCCACGGGGGTCAGAATCTCGTCGGGGGCGTGGGAGCCCGCCTCGCGGCGGGGCCGACGCGAGGGCATGAATGTCAGGACCAGGCACGCGGCGGCGCCGATCACGGCGAAGACGACCCCGATCCAGTAGGAAAGTTGATTGCGTTCGGCGATGAACATCAGCAGGACGGCGAAGCTGATCACGGCCGTCCAGGCGTAGAAGATCAGCACGGCATCGCGGTCGCTATGCCCCATATCGAGCATGCGGTGGTGCAGGTGTTTGCGGTCGGGCGAGAAGGGACTCTTGCCCGCGTGCAGACGACGGAGCACAGCCATCCCGAAATCGAGCAGGGGCAGCAACACGACGACGACCGGGAGCACGATCGGGATGAACGCGCCGAGTAGTTGCGAGCGACCGATGTCCTCGGGGTCGAGAGCTCCCGGCGGAATGGCGCCCGTGATCGCGATCGCGGACGTCGCCATCAGCAGACCGAGCAGGAGAGCACCCGAGTCGCCCATGAAGAGCTTCGCTGGGCTCCAGTTCAGGGGCAGGAAGCCGAGGCACGCGCCCACGAGCACGGCGGCGATGAAGGTGGCGAGCGAAAAGTTGTTCGTCGCGAACTCGCGCAGCAAGAGATAGGAGTAGACGAAGAACACTCCGTTCGCGATCAGGCACACACCCGCGACGAGGCCATCCAGTCCATCGATGAAGTTGACCGCATTCATCACGATGACGATCGAGAAAACGGTCAGGGTGAAACTCACCCAGCTCGACCCGACCGTCAACCCACCGATCGGCAGCGAATAGATCTGCAGTCCCCCGACACCCGCGATCAGGCCCGCCGCGAGAAACTGCGCGCCGAGCTTGATGAGCCAGTCGAGGTCCCACAGGTCATCGAGGACGCCGACGATGACGATCAGCAGCATCGCGCCGAGGATGCCGTAGATCTGCTGCGGGACGAACCAGAACGGATTGAAGAAGTCGTTGGCGCGGGATACGACGAACGCCGCGAAGATGCCGAAGAACATCGCGACCCCGCCGAGCCGAGGTGTCGGGGTCTTGTGGACATCGCGCTCCCGGATGCCGGGGTAGAGCTTGAAGCGCATGCTGAGCTGCCACACCGCCCACGACAGGACGAACGTCAGGAACGCCGTGAAGAGAATCGTGAAGATGTACTGCTTCACGCGGCAGCATCCGGTTCGAGCACGTCGCCCAGCAGCTCGCGCAACCGTTCAATCGAGATGGCGCCCTCGCGAAGAACGTGCACCCGCGCATCCTCCTCCCGTCGGACCACGGCCGTCGCGTCGATGATGGTCGAGGACACACCTGTGCTCGAGGGCCCATCGTCGAGATAGACCTTGACGCTCGAGCGCAGCATCCGCTCGGCCTCGAGGACGGAGGTCGCGGCCGGGCGGCCGGTGAGGTTGGCGCTTGAAACCGCGAGAGGCCCGGCGTCCTGGATGAGGTCGAGGGTGACGCGGTTGTCGGGCATCCGCACGGCGACCGTGCCGTGCGTCTCGCCGAGGTCCCACGCGAGCGACGGCTGGCTGGGTAGCACGATGGTCAGCCCCCCGGGCCAGAGCTCCTCGATCAGCTGTTCGATCGGCTCGGGGACCTCGCTGACGAGAGCGGCAAGCATGGACGCGCCCGAAACGAGCACGGGCGGAGGCGACTGGCGACCGCGTCCCTTGGCTGCGAGCAGGGCCGCCACGGCGGCTGGGCTGAAGGCATCCGCCGCTACGCCGTATACGGTGTCGGTCGGCAGCACCACGAGTTCGCCACGCGCGATCGAACGTCGTGCGTGCCGCAGGCCCGCGAGGAGCTGCGCCTCGTCGCGGCAGTCGAAAATGTCGGACATGTCCCGCCAAGTCTACGGCGGGCACGAGTGCTGCCATTCTCGGCGCGAGGGTCAGGGGCGGAGAGCGGTCGTCGCGCGGTCGCGCATCGTCAGATCCGGATGCGTCGCTGCCGCGCGCCATCCGTCCGCCGCGAGGATGTCGCGCACGGCAGCCCCCTGCCACTCGCCGTGCTCGATCACGACCGTGCCGCCGGGATGCACGAGGCGCAGGGCGGCTCGGCTCACGCGGCGCACCACGTCGAGGCCGTCGGGCCCACCATAGAGCGCGGCCTCGGGGTCGTGGAAGCGAACCTCGGGGTCGCGCGGGATCGCGTCATCCGGCACGTACGGAGGGTTCGAGACGACGACGTCAACGGTTCCGTTTAGGTCGGGGAGCGCCGTGTCGAGGTCACCCCGGACGATCCGTGCGTTGGTCGCACCGACGAACTCGGCGTTGCCCTTCGCCCAGATGAAGGCGTCCGGCGACTTCTCGACGCCGTAGACGATCGCGTGCGGCACCTCGGTCGCAAGCGCCAGCGCCAGCGCACCGCTCCCTGTGCCGAGATCGACCGCGATCGGCGCCGGTGATGCCGCAGCCCAGAGCGAGTCGATGGCGAACTGCGCGACGATCTCGGTCTCGGGTCGAGGCACGAAAACACCGGGACCGACCCGCAATACCAGACGGCGGAACGGGGCAAGCCCCGTGAGGTGCTGCAGCGGTACCCGCGCGGCGCGGCGCTCAACGAGAGCCTCGAATGCCGAGGCATCCTCATTCTCGATCTCATCGCCCCGGATACTGGCAGCCTGCACTCCCCCGCGACTCGTGCCGAGCACGTGCGCCGCAAGCAACTCGACATCGACGCCCGGATCGGCGATGCCCGCCGCCGCGAGTCGCTCGGCGGCCTCGCGCAGAACGGTCGCGAGCGCACGCGGAGAAGAAGAGTTTTCGATGGGAGGCATGAGCGTCCCCACATTACCGGCGCCCCTCCGTCCTGGCCGCGGATCCGCGGATTCGTCACAATCGCGCCGAGCCCGATGGGCCTCGCCTAGGCTCGTGGAAGTGCGTCGACGACGACGCCGAAGCTTCGATCCATCCCGTGACACCCCGTGACATCCCGTGACATCCCGAAAGGCACGCCCATGGCCGGCATCCACTCAGACATCACGTCCGCATTCGGAAACACCCCACTCGTCCGGTTGAACCGGGTCACCGAAGGGCTCGGCGGCGTCGTGCTGGCGAAGCTGGAGTTCTACAACCCGGTCTCGAGCGTCAAGGACCGCCTGGGCATCGCGATCGTCGACGCAGCCGAGGCATCCGGCGAGCTGAAACCCGGCGGGACCATCGTGGAGTCCACGAGCGGCAACACGGGCATCGCGCTCGCCATGGTGGGCGCCGCCCGCGGATACAAGGTGATCCTGACGATGCCCGCCTCGATGTCGAAGGAGCGGCGCACGCTGCTGAAGGCGTTCGGCGCCGAGCTCGTGCTGACCGACCCCACAAAGGGAATGTCGGAGGCCGTCAACATCGCCAAGCAGATCGTCGCCGACACACCGGGCGCCATCTGGGCCCGCCAGTTCGAGAACGAGGCGAACCCGGCGATCCACCGCGCAACGACAGCGGAAGAGATTCTGCGCGACACCGATGGTGACATCGGATACTTCGTGGCCGGCATCGGCACGGGTGGCACCATCACGGGTGTCGGTCAGGTACTCAAGGAGCGCGTGCCGGGTGTCCAGATCGTCGCCGTCGAGCCCGCGGACTCCCCCATCCTGACGAAGGGCCACCCCGGACCCCACAAGATCCAGGGCATCGGCCCGAACTTCGTGCCCGAGATCCTCGACCGTGACGTCATCGACGAGGTCATCGACGTCTCGTTCGAGGACACCCTCGAGGTGGCCCGCAAGGTCGCAACCGACGAGGGCATTCTGGTCGGCATGTCGAGCGGGGCCGCCATCTGGGCCGCCCTGCAGATCGCGGCCCGGCCGGAGGCCGCAGGCAAGAACATCGTCGTCATCGTCCCGTCCGCGGGCGAGCGTTACCTCTCCACGGCTCTGTACGAGCACCTGCGCGAGGAGTGACGTGGGCCTTCGTTCCGCCTGGCTGACGATCCGAGAGGATGTCACCGCCGCTCGTCTGCGGGATCCCGCCGCACGTGGGGATCTTGAGATCGCGCTGCTGTACCCGGGCCTGCACGCCATCTGGGCCTACCGCATCCATCACCGCCTGTGGGTGCGCGGCGCGAAGTTCCTCGCGCGTGCACTGTCGCAGGTGACGCGGTGGCTGACCGGGATCGAAATCCACCCGGGTGCTCGTCTCGGTCGTCGCTTCTTCATCGACCACGGCATGGGTGTCGTGATCGGTGAGACCGTCGAAACCGGTGACGACGTCATGCTCTACCACGGCGTGACGCTCGGCGGACGTCAGCGCGAGGGCGGCAAGCGGCACCCCACGCTCGGCGACCGCGTCGTGGTCGGCGCGGGTGCGAAGATCCTCGGGCCCGTCGTGATCGGCGACGATTCCGCCGTCGGGGCGAACGCCGTCGTGACCCGCGATGCACCCGCGAACTCGGTGCTCGTCGGCATACCCGCAAAGGCACGTGCCCGTCGTCCGGGCGAGGACACGCGGGCACTCTTGACAGCCCCCGAGTATTCCATCTGACGCAGCGGGACGCGACCGCGACCATCCATGGAGCCGCGCGATGCACCTGAGCGACACGCGCGGTGATATACCAGTTCGCGCATGTTCCCGATAGCGTGAAACGGTGACCTCGCCGACTCCCGCCGCTGCCCCGCCGCCACCAGCCGCTTCCCGCGCTCTCGCCATGCAGCTGAACGGCCTCGTCAAGCGCTTCGGCGACAAGATCGCCGTGGATAACCTCGACCTCGCCGTACCCGAGGGCTCGTTCTATGGACTCGTGGGCCCCAACGGAGCCGGCAAGACCACCACACTGTCCATGGCCACGGGACTCCTGCGCCCGGATGCCGGTCGCGCATTCATCCACGGCGTCGATGTCTGGGCCGAGCCTGTCCGCGCGAAGGCCATGATCGGCAACCTCGCCGACGGCGTGCGCCTGTTCGACCGTCTCACCGGCGAACAGCTGGTGACGTACACGGGCATGATGTTCGGGCTCACGCACGCGGATGTCGCGGCGCGCACCGCCGATCTGCTCCGCATCATGGACCTCACAGTGGCCGCCGGCACACCCGTCGTCGACTTCTCCGCCGGTATGACCAAGAAGATCGCCCTGGCCTGCGCCCTCGTCCACGCCCCCCGCATCCTCGTCCTCGACGAACCGTTCGAATCGGTCGACCCGGTGTCGGCGGCGAACATCGAGGACATCCTGCGCGATTACACACAGGGCGGCGGCACGGTGATCGTGTCGAGCCACTCGATGGACCTCGTCCAGCGCATGTGCGACCACGTCGCCGTCATCGCGGCAGGTCGCGTGCTCGCCGCAGGCACGGTCGCCGAGGTGCGCGGCGACGCGACGCTGCAAGACCGATTCGTCGAGCTCGTCGGCGGCCGACACCACACGGAGGGACCCGAGTGGTTGCGACTCTCCTGAGGATCCGCTTCCGCGTCCTCGGCAATACGCTCTCCCGACAGCCCTGGCAGCTCGTCGGATTCATCTTCGGCGCCCTCTGGGCCGTCGGCGCCGTCGTGCTGATCGCGATCGGTCTGTTCTTCGTCGGCACCCTCGGTCTCGAGGTGACGCGGCTCGTCCTCATCGCCGGCGGCAGTCTGCTAACCCTGGGATGGGTGCTCGCACCCGTTTTCGCGGCCGGGATCGATACGACGCTCGACCCCTCGCGTCTCGCAACGTTTCCCCTGACGACAAACCGCATGATGGTCGCCCTGACGGCAGCGGGTGCGACCGGAATCCCCGGTCTCGCAACGATTCTCGGTGGTCTCGCGAGTCTCGTCGCGTGGTGGCGCTGGCCGATCGCCCTCGCGGCGGCGGTCATCTGCGTCCCGCTCGGCATCCTGATCTGCGTCGTCGTCTCACGGACTTTCGCCTCGATCGCGGCCGGACTGACGGGAGGCCGGCGCATCCGTGAAATCGTCTGGATGCTCGCGTTCATCGTCCTCATCCTCGCCGGTCCGATCATCGCCGGCATCGGTTCGCTCCTGCGCGCCGCGAGCGGCCCCTCCGATGACATGACTGCTCTGTCTGGTGTGCTCGAGGCGGTGTCCTGGACACCCCTGGCGGCCGCATGGTCGGCCCCGGGCGATCTGGCATCCGGGGCGCCTCTCGTCGCCGGCGCGAAACTGCTGATCGCGCTGGCGACGATCGCGCTGCTGTGGTTCATCTGGCACCGGAGCCTGTCGGCATCCCTCATCGCACCTCCCGCTCGGGGCGGCCGCAAGGTCGCCGCGGGGAAGATCGGATGGTTCGGGCGTCTGCCCACCGGCGGCACCGGAGCCAGCTGGGCACGATCGTTGACCTACTGGATCCACGATCCCCGCTACCTCCGTCAGCTCATCACCGTTCCGCTCGTGCCGGTGCTCGTGGTGTTCTGGGCTCGAGGCGACACGACCAACACCTTCATCGCCTTCAGCGCGACGTTCGTCGCGTTCGTCCTCGGCATCGTCCCCTACGCGGATGTGTCCTATGACGGCACGGCCTTCGGCACGATCGTCGCGACGGGCGTTCGCGGTCGTCAAGACCGTCTCGGCCGGATGCTCGCGGCCGCGACCGTCGGGCTTCCGCTGGTAGTCCTCACGGCGATCATCACGATCGCCATCACCGGCGATTGGAACTTGGCGCCCGCGATCGTCGGGTCGGCAATCGGCATGCTGCTCACGGCATACGGCGTGTGTGCGGTGAGCTCGGCCTACCTGCTCGTGCCCGTGCCCGCGGCGGGCGACAATCCGTTCAAGCGCGTGCCCGGCGCGACGTTCTCGATCTTCCTCGGCTTCCTCGCCGTGTGGATTCTCGCCGCGGTGCTCGCCGCGCCCGAGATCATCCTGGCCATCCTGACCGTCGCCACGGGCGATGCACTGTTCGGTTGGCTCGCTCTCGTCGTCGGCGTGGTGCTCGGTGTCGTGTTCTTCGTCCTCGGCGTCGGGATCGGCGGTCGAATGCTGGACCGCACCGCTCCGGACCTGCTACAGCGCGTGCGGGCCGCTTCGTCGCAATAGCTCCGCGCTGCGTCCCCCTGATTCGCGCGATCAGGAGAGCGCCGGATTAGGCGGGCGCCTGATGGCAGCAGGCCGGCACGCCGAGCGCACGCAGCGACGCGAACGCGGCGTCATCGACCTGACCGGATGCCTCGGCGAACGCGTCGAGATCGATCTTTGCGCCGTCGAGCCAGGTGCCGGTGACCCCGATCGCACCGATCTTCTCGGGTGCGACTGCGTAGGGATCGGCGTCGAGCGCGACGAAGTCCGCGAGCTTACCGACTTCGATCGATCCGACATCACCGTCGGTCCCGAGGGTGTACGCCGCGTTGATCGTCTGGGCCGCGAGTGCCTCGTGCAACGTCGTCGCCTGCTCCGCCCCGCGGATCGTTCCGCTGCTGGTGCGCCGTGTGACGGCGGTCTGGATATTGAGAAGCGGGGTGGGCGGGCTCACGCTGCCGTCGTTGTGGAAAGAGGGATGCGTGCCCGCATCGAACGCGTCGCGAAAACGCTGCCAGGGCGCGCCAATACGGCTGTCGAACATCTGGCCGTCGAGCAGGTCACCCCAGTAGTAGAACTGGAACGGCCCCATCGATGTCACGACACCGAGCTCAGCCATCCGCGTGAACTGATCGTGGCGCGCGCCGCCGATGTGCTCCACCCGCCACCTGTGGTCGGTGCCAGCCAGACCGTGCTCGTCGAGCGCACGGCTGAAAGCGTCGAGCACGACGTCGAGCCCGATGTCGCCGTTGACATGGAACGCCATCTGCCAGCCGCCGTCGGCATGGGCGTCCAGGACCGCGTCCAGCTGCCCGCGCGTGTAGTTCATCCGCGCCTCACCCGGGATGCCGGGGGCGATACCCGCCGCGCGGGTGGCGTCGGTGTCGAGATAGGGCTCCGACATCGCGATGTTGCCGACCCACGGAGACCCGTCGGCCCAGAGCTTGATGCCGCGCTTGTGCAGCATCTCGACGGGGACGGTCGATTCGAACGGATCCCCCGCGTCGGCCTCTGTGGACATGTGGTACAGCGTTACGCGAATCGGACTGTTCGGCAGCGACGCCAGTGTCTCGTACGCCGCCTTGAGCGGGGTCTTGTACGTCATTTCCGAGGCGGAGGTGATGCCGGCCGTCGCCATGTACATGTAGTACTCGACCGCACCCTGAAGCGGCTTGCCCTGCGCACCGATCGCGTTCAGCACGGGCGTGGCGAGGGCCATGGCTGCGGGCAACTCGGTGCCCCGGCCATCCAGGCTCCCATCGGGCCGGCGCCCGAAGAACGCACCCACGGGATTGGCCGGCGGGGTCTCGACGAAGCCGAGCTCTTTCAGCACGGCAGTCGTCACATACGCCGTGTGGCCCGAATTTCCCATGACCAAGACGAGTCGATCACCAAAGATCGCGTCGAGGCTCGCCGCATCCGGATCCTCGTGCTGATGCAGTAGCCCATCGAATCCGAAGAACGACAGCGCGGTGCCCGGCGCGGACTCGGTGATCGCCTTCTGGAACATCGCGAGAACGTCATCCCAGGTCGGGCAGAACCACGGCGCGATCCAGTATGCGGGCGGCATTGTCGCCATCCCGCTGAGCACAGGGTGGGAGTGCGAGTCGATGAAGCCCGGCAGCAGGGCCCGTGCCTGGGTGTCTTCGATGGTCGCGGTGGGCGCGGCCGCCTGGCACTCCGCCATCGTGCCGACCGCGATGATGCGACCGTCTTCGATCGCCACGGCCTCGGCGCGCGGGTTCGCCGGGTCCATCGTGATGATCGTGCCGGCGGTGAGGATGCGTGCGGTCATGTCAGGCATCCTTGCCGCGGCCCGAGAGGTCTTTGACCTCGCGCTTGAGCAGAAGCATCGGCAGGAACAGGGTCGCGAGCGCCGTCACGAGCCAGACGACGACTGGAGCGAGCACCCACGAGATCGCGTCGGTGATGCGCAGCCCGCCGATCGGAAGCAGCACCACGACGAGCAGCGCGACGAACGTCGACACGATGCCGATACCGCCGAGCAGCGCCGGGGCGTAGCGCCTCGCCATCGTCGCGATCCAGGGCGCGAGGACGCTCTGCAGAACCGCGAAGATCACGATGCAGACGACGAATCCCCACCACTCGCTCCACTGAATCTGGAAGCCGGGCAACACCCAGTCGGCGACGAGCAGGCCGAGCGCGGCCGAGACCACGAAGATGAGGCTGCGGATGAGGAATCTGATCACGGGCTGACCTTATCGCGCCGGCCGCCTCGCGGCGTCTCTCGCCGCACCCCGCCCCCGCGCGCGCCGCACAAGCCCCGCTCCCCTGACACAATGTGTCGCTTCACACCCTCCGCAAGCGACACATCGCGTCAGGGGAACAAGCGGGGACGGCGCGCGGCGTCAGCGCCGGGCGCGGAGCGCGTCGCGCACGAGGCTGACGAGCAGGTGCGGTTTCCGAAAGAGCATTGCGCTGCCGACGCGGATGACGCGCCACCCGGCAGCCTGTAGCGCTTCGTGCTTAGCGAGGTCGCGGTTCCACGTCACCAGATCTGTGCGGTGGTGGTCTCCCTCGTACTCGATCGCGATCTTCAGATCGGGATACGCCAGGTCGACGCATCCAATGAATGCTCCGCTCTCGTCGTAGACGTCATGATCAAGCAAGGGTTCGGGCAGTCCAGCGTCGCAGATCGTCAGGCGCGTCCAGGTTTCAGGTCGGGATGCTGCTGCCACACGCAACCGAGGCAGTGACTCTCTCAAGGCTGGACGTCCGACTCTCCGGCCTGCGCGCACCGCGGCCTCGAGCTGCGCGAACGTCGCCAAGGGCGGTGGCATTTCGCGCACCCAAGGGCCGGGCATCCGCTGCACCCGGATGAATGCGTCGCCCGCCGCGACGAGATCGTACGGATGCAGCAGCTGTGCCCCGAGCATTGCCCACGTCGTCGCGGGGCTCGAAACCCGCAGCCCGGTCGGAGGATGAGTGACAACACGAGTGAGCCCGGGCTGCGCTTCGTGCGCCACCACGCCGGAAGTACGGACGGCACGTGCAGGCGCGAGCACACTCACGTGCAAACGGTCGTCGTGATTCCGCGGCACCGGCACACCCCAAAGCACCGCAGCCGTCCGATGGCTGAAGAACTCATGGTCTGCCATTCGTAGGGCATACACCCGCGCGAGTCGCAGCACCTCGGCACATTCCTCATCCGAGTACGGCGAGGACGATTGCACATCGAGGTCGGGCGGTTCAGCATCTCCCCGGATCCGCACCCCGTGGAACGGGCGGTGCAGATCGAGACGTCGCACGCGCTCGCGACTCAGACCCGCCTGCAACGCATCGCGGACGAGAAACGCGGGCCCGAGCTCATCGGGCAGCTGTCGTGGTTGCATACCCCCACGCTGGACCGCATCCCGCTACCCAAACGCTCCCGCACGCCCCACACGTGCACCTGCGCCGTTGGCGCCCCCTGTGGAGGAAACATCGCATCCGCTCGCCTGACGCAATGTGTTGGCTCGGGCAGCGCCCAGGCGACACATTGCGTCAGGCGAGCAGATCCAAGGCGCGCGGGCGCGGCGGCTGCGGGGGCGTCAGGTGCCGAGAGAGGCCAGGCGCTCTTCCTCGTCCGCGGCGATACACGAGTCGATGACCGGGCCCAGAGCCCCGTCCATCACCTGATCGAGGTTGTAGGCCTTGTAGCCCGTCCGGTGATCCGCGATGCGGTTCTCGGGAAAGTTGTAGGTGCGGATGCGCTCGGAGCGATCCATCCCGCGGATCTGCGACTTGCGGGCATCGGATGCCGCGGCCGCGATCTCTTCCTGCTGTCGCGCGAGAATCCGGGCTCGCAGCACGCGCATGCCGGCCTCACGGTTCTGCAGCTGCGACTTCTCGTTCTGCATCGAGACCACGATGCCCGTGGGCAGGTGGGTGATGCGGACCGCCGAATCGGTGGTGTTGACGGACTGACCGCCGGGACCGGACGATCGGAAAACGTCGATCTTGAGGTCGTTCTGGTTGATCTCGACCTCGTCGGGTTCATCCACCTCGGGGAAGACCAGCACGCCGGTCGTCGAGGTGTGAATGCGCCCCTGCGACTCGGTCGCGGGCACACGCTGCACGCGATGCACGCCACCCTCGTACTTGAGGTGCGCCCAGACGCCCTGCGCGGGATCGGCGGACGACCCCTTGATCGCGACCTGGACGTCCTTGTAGCCACCGAGGTCGGACTCGGTCCGCTCGAGCAGCTCGGTCTTCCAGCCCTTGGACGCGGCGTACTGGATGTACATCCGCAGCAGATCGGCCGCGAAGAGCGCGCTCTCGGCGCCGCCCTCGCCGCCCTTGATCTCCATGATCACGTCGCGGGCGTCGTCGGGGTCGCGCGGGATCAGGAGGCGGCGCAGACGTTCCTGTGTTGCGTCGACGCGTTCCTCGAGCCCCGGCACCTCTTCGGCGAAAGCCGAATCCTCGCGCGCGAGTTCACGCGCGGCGGCGAGATCGTCGGATGCCGCGGCCCACGCGTCGTACGCGGCGACAATCCGGCTGAGCTCTGCGTAGCGTCGGTTGACGCGCTTCGCACGGCCGGCATCGGCGTGCACGGCGGGGTCGGAGAGTTCCTCCTGCACCCGCCGGTGCTCGTCGATGAGTCCGCGAACGGAGTCGAAAATCCCGGGGTCGGCCACGGCGGACCCGATCAGCGGATGTTGTTGTCGTGCCCGTGGCTGCTGCCGTGCGCACCCTGTGTGGGCGCCGGGATCGACTTCTGCATCTGGATGAGGAACTCCACGTTCGAGCTCGTTTCCTTCAGCTTGCCGAGCACGACCTCGAGGGCCTGCTGCGGGTCGAGACCCGCGAGCGCACGGCGCAGCTTCCAGGTGATCTTGACCTCGTCGGACGAGAGGAGCATCTCTTCGCGGCGCGTGGAGGATGCGTTCACATCGACGGCCGGGAAGATCCGCTTGTCGGCGAGCTGACGGGACAGACGCAGCTCGCTGTTGCCCGTTCCCTTGAACTCTTCGAAGATGACCTCGTCCATCTTGGACCCGGTCTCGACGAGCGCGGTCGCGAGGATCGTGAGCGATCCGCCGTTCTCGATGTTGCGCGCGGCGCCGAAGAAGCGCTTGGGCGGGTACAGAGCCGAGGCATCCACACCACCGCTCAGCACGCGACCCGAGGTCGGCGCCGAGATGTTGTAGGCGCGGCCGAGACGCGTGATCGAATCGAGCAGCACGACGACGTCGTGGCCGAGCTCGACGAGACGCTTGGCGCGCTCGATAGCCAGTTCGGCGACTGTCGTGTGATCCTCGGCCGGGCGGTCGAACGTTGAGGCGATGACCTCGCCCTTGACCGTCCGCTGCATGTCGGTGACCTCTTCGGGACGCTCGTCGACGAGCACGACCATGAGGTGAACCTCGGGGTTGTTCGTCGCGATCGCGTTGGCGATCTGCTGCAGAACGATCGTCTTGCCCGCCTTGGGCGGCGCGACGATCAGGCCGCGCTGGCCCTTGCCGATGGGTGCGACGAGGTCGATGATCCGCTGGGTGAGCTTCTCGGGCGCCGTCTCGAGGCGCAGGCGGTCCTGCGGGTAGAGCGGCGTGAGCTTGCCGAACTCGACACGGGTCGCGGCGTCGTCGACCGACAGGCCGTTGATCGCGTCGACCTTGACCAGGGCGTTGTATTTCTGACGCCCCTGGTGCTCGCCCTCGCGGGGCTGCTTGATCGCACCCACGACCGCGTCGCCCTTGCGCAGGTTGTACTTCTTGACCTGGCCGAGCGAGACGTAGACGTCGCTCGGGCCGGGCAGGTAGCCGGATGTACGCACGAACGCGTAGTTGTCGAGCACATCGAGGATGCCCGCGATCGGGATGAGAACGTCGTCATCGTTGATCTCGGTTTCGAATTCGTCCATCGGCGTGCCGGGGGAACGCTTGGTGCGACCGCGACCGCGGCCGCGTGCACCCTGACCGTTGTCGTCGTCGTCCGCCGGGCCGCTGCTCTGAGCGGCTTGCGCGTTCTGGCCACGCTGCGGGTTCTGACCGCGCTGGTTCTGGTTGCCCTGGGCGTTCTGGTTGCCCTGGGCGTTGTTCTGACCGCCCTGGTCGCCCTTGGCCTGACGACCCTGGTTCTGGTTGGCCTGGTTCTGGTTGGCCTGGTTCTGGTTGGCCTGGTTCTGGTTGGCCTGGTTCTGGTTGGCCTGGTTCTGGTTGGCCTGGTTCTGGTTGGCCTGGTTCTGGTTGGCCTGATTCTGCGGGCCACCCTGGTCGGCCGAGCCATCCTGGCCATCCTGTGCGTCACGGCCACCGCGGCTGCGGTTGCGGTTGCGGTTGCGGCTGCGACGGCTGCCCGTCTGCTCGCCTTCAGAATCGCTCTGGGCGTTGCCATCGTTCTGGGCGTTGCCATCGTTCTGGGCGTTGCCATCGTTCTGGGCGTTGCCATCGTTCTGGGCGTTGCCATCGTTCTGGGCGTTGCCATCGTTCTGGGCGTTGCCATCGTTCTGGGCGTTGCCATCGTTTTGCGCGCCGGAGGCGCTCTGCGCGCTCTCGGCTGAGGAATCGGATGCCTCGCCAGCGTCCGCCTTCCGGGGTGCGGAATCGCCCTCAGCGGACGATGCCACGCCCGGGGCCTCTTCCGCAGACGGCGCGGCCGCGGTCTCCGTGGGCGCGTCGGCAGTGGATGCCGAAGCATCCGACAGCGCAGCGGACGTGAGCGCGGCCGTGACCTGCGCCTCGACGTCCGCGTCGAGCGCCGACTGGGGGGTCTTCAGCGTGTGGCCGAGCTCAGCAGCGACGGCGATGACGCGCTTGGCGTCGACACCGAAGTCCGCGGCGAGCTCACGAACGCGGCGGCGGCGCTTGGAGGCGCGGGCCGGCTTCGAAGCGGGTGCCTCGTCCGGGACGGATGCGTCAGCCTCGGCGGAACCCTGTTCGGGTGCCGACTCGGCGGGCGCCGCGTCCTGAGGAGCTGCGTCCTGAGGAGCCGCGCCATGAGGAGCTGCGTCCTGAGGAGCTGCGTCTTGAGGCGCCGCCTCAGTGGTCTGTGCGCCCTCGGGCGCGTTGTCACCGGTCTGCTCACCCTGAATGGGGGTGGCGCCGGTCTGGATCTCGGAGATTGACTCCACGAGTACTCCCTTGCACGTGTGAATGAACACGACTGCATGCGATGTCGCCGCGGCGGACACCCGTCCACGCCGAAAGAATGGAGAAGGATTCGGGGGGCATGCAGTGCTTCGCAGATTGCGATCGGAGGCCAGATTCACGCGGCCGAAAACGGCTGTGTGGCACCCTCCGTGTGTTCCCTCACTGTAGCACCTTTGAAGTCGACGGCCAGCATGAGGGCCTCCCACGCGGTGTCGGAGACCTGCTCCACGACATCGGCCGCCTCGAGGCGTCGCCCCGGGCCATCGGCGAGGACGAGGATGCTCGGACCCGCCCCCGAGACGACCGCCGCGAACCCGGCGAGGCGCAGGGCCCGCACGATCCGCAGTGTCTCGGGCATCGCTTCGGCTCGGTAGTCCTGGTGCAGGCGATCCTCGGTCGCGGCGAGCAGCAGCTCGGGGCTTTGAGTCAGCGCGGCGATCAGCAGAGCCGACCGCGAGACGTTGAAGACCGCATCCTCGCGCGGCACGTTCAGCGGCTGCAGGCTGCGGGCAAGCGACGTCGACATCGTGAAACCCGGCACGAACACCAGAGGCGCGACACCGCGATGCACGAGCAGCTTCTTGTGCTGCGGGCCATCGGGCGTGATCCACGCGATCGTCAGGCCGCCGAAGAGCGCGGGCGCGACGTTGTCGGGGTGCCCCTCCAGCTCGGTGGCCAGACGCAGCAGATCGTCGTCAGAAACGTCGACCCGCCCTTCCAGCAGCGAGCGGGCGATGACGAGCCCCGACACGACGGCGGCGCCGGATGAACCCATGCCGCGCCCGTGCGGAATCCTGTTGTGTGCTTCGAGCCGCAGGCCCGGCATCTCCTGTCCGAACGCGTCGAACGCGTACTGGATCGAGCGGACCACCAGGTTCGATGCATCCCGCGCGACGTCCTCCGCGCCCTCACCCTCGACGAACACCTCGAGGCCCGGTTCGGGCAGTTCGGTCACCACGATCTCGTCGTAGACGCTCAGCGCCAGCCCGAGCGTGTCGAATCCAGGCCCGAGGTTCGCGCTCGTCGCGGGAACACGGACCACGAAGGGCCGCGGGCCTGGCTTTTCGGCCGACGGGGCTGCGTCGGTAGCCCGAGGGGCTGTGTTCACGCGGATGCCCCGCTCACGCGACGGGCTCGGCGACGAGGTCGAGGACGGACGCGACTTCGGATGTCGCGGCATCGACCACGATCGGCTCCACCTGGGAGCCGTCTTCGCGACGAAGGGCCCACTGCGGGTCCTTCAGTCCGTGGCCCGTGACCGTGAGCACGACGCGGGCGCCCTTCGGGATGATGCCGGCCTCGACCCGGTCGAGCAGACCCGCGACGCTGATCGCGGAGGCGGGCTCGACGAAAATGCCGACCTCGCCCGAGAGCAGCTTCTGGGCGGCGAGGATCCGGTCGTCGTCGATCGCGCCGAACCATCCGTCGGTCGCGTCGCGTGCCTCGAGTGCCAGCTCCCACGAAGCGGGGTTGCCGATGCGGATCGCGCTGGCGATCGTCTCGGGGTGACGGACGATCTCGCCCCGAACGAGCGGCGCGCTACCCGCGGCCTGGAAGCCGAACATGCGCGGCAGCCGGGTCGAAACACCGCGCTCGAGCTCTTCGCGGTAACCGCGCGAGTAGGCGGTGTAGTTGCCGGCGTTGCCGACCGGGATGAGGTGGAAGTCGGGGGCGTCGCCGAGCTGCTCGACGACCTCGTACGCGGCCGTCTTCTGACCCTCGATGCGGTCGGGGTTGACCGAGTTGACGAGGTGCACGGGGTAGTTGTCGGCCAGCTCGCGCGCGATCTCGAGGCAGTCGTCGAAGTTGCCGCGGATCTGGATGAGCTTGCCGTTGTGCGCCACGGCCTGGCTGAGCTTGCCCATGGCGATCTTGCCCTCGGGCACGAGCACGGCGGCGGTGATGCCGGCGTGCGCGGCGTAGGCCGCGGCCGAGGCCGAGGTGTTTCCGGTCGAGGCGCAGATGACGGCCTTGGCGCCGTGCTCCACAGCGCGCGACAGGGCGACGGTCATACCGCGGTCCTTGAAGGACCCGGTCGGGTTCATGCCCTCGAACTTGACCCAGACATCCGTTCCCGTCATCCGCGACAGCGCCGGGGCGGGCAGAAGCGGCGTACCGCCCTCGCCGAGGGTCACGACGGTCGAGGCGTCGGTGACGCCGAGCCGATCGGCGTATTCGCGGAGTACTCCGCGCCAGAGGTGTGCCATGTCAGTCTCCTTCTACCCGCAGAACCGAGACGACCCGCTCGACGACGCCGCTCGCGGCGAGTCGGGTAACGGTGTCGCTGAGGTCCTGCTCGAGTGCCTTGTGTGTGCCGATCACGATGCGTGCGATGCCGGGGCCGCCATCCGGGTCTGCCACGACCGTCTGCTCGACGGTCGCGATGGACACCCGTCCCTCGCTGAGGATGCCAGCGACGGTGGCGAGCACGCCCGTCTCGTCGCTGACCTCGAGCGTGATCTGGTACCGCGTCGTGACGCGGCCGATCGGCAGGATGGGCAAGTTCGCGCGGGTGGACTCTCCCACGCCGACGCCACCCGCGATGTGGTGGCGTGCGGCCGAGACGACGTCGCCGAGCACGGCGGAGGCGGTCTGCACTCCCCCGGCGCCCGCGCCGTAGAACATGAGGCTTCCGGCGGCTTCCGCCTCGACGAATACCGCGTTGTTGGCGCCGTGGACGCTCGCGAGCGGATGCGTGCGGGGCACGAGTGCCGGGTAGACGCGCACCGAGATCGCGTCGCCGGTGCCGGCGCCCGTGCCGGTGCCGGTGCCGGTGCCGGTGCCCGAGGCATCCTCGATGCGCTCGCAGACGGCGAGGAGCTTGACGACATAGCCAGCGTGCCGCGCCGACTCGATCAGGGACGCGTCGACCGTGGTGATGCCCTCGCGGTGCACCGTGTCGAGCGGAACGCTCGTGTGGAACGCGAGGCTCGCGAGGATCGCGGCCTTCTGCGCGGCGTCGTATCCCTCGACATCCGCCGTCGGATCGGCCTCGGCATAGCCCAGGCGCTGGGCGTCGGCGAGCACCTCGGCGAAGTCGGCGCCCTCGGTGTCCATGCGGTCGAGGATGTAGTTCGTGGTGCCGTTCACGATGCCCATGATGCGTCGCACGCGGTCACCCGCGAGGGAGTCACGGAGCGGACGGATGATCGGGATCGCCCCGGCCGCGGCAGCCTCGTAATAGACGGATGCTCCGACCTGGTCGGCCGCGTCGAAGATCTCGGTGCCGTGGGTCGCGAGCAGCGCCTTGTTGGCCGTCACGACATCCGCACCGGACGAAATCGCGTGCAGGATCGACGTGCGCGCGGGCTCGATGCCGCCCATCAGCTCGATGACGATGTCGGAGCCGACGATCAGCGAATCGGCGTCCGTCGTGAACAGCTCACGCGGCAGGTCGACGTCGCGCTGCGCGTCGACCTCGCGCACGGCGATCCCCGCCAGTTCGAGTCGAGCTCCGGCACGGTCGGCCAGTTCGTCGCCGTGGCGCAGCAGGAGACCTGCGACCTGTGAGCCCACGGCTCCGGCGCCGAGCAGTGCGACGCGCAGGGTGCGGTAGTCGGTCATTCGTTTCCTCTCAGACCTGAAACGCCCGCGTCGCGCGCAAGCAGGTCGTCGATCGTCTCGCCGCGCACGATCACGCGCGACGCTCCGTCCCGAACGGCCACGATCGGCGGCCTCGGAACATGGTTGTAGTTGCTCGAGAGGGCGTAGCAGTACGCCCCGGTCGCGGGCACCGCCAGCAGGTCGCCGGGTGCGACATCCGCGGGCAGGTATTCGGCGTCGACAACGATGTCGCCCGATTCGCAGTGCTTGCCGACGACGCGCACGAGGGCGGGTTCGGCGGTGCTCGTGCGGTCGGCGATGCGAGCCGAGAACTGCGCGTCGTAGAGCGCGGGGCGCGGGTTGTCGCTCATGCCGCCGTCGACACTCACGTAGCGACGCGTGGCGTGTGGTGTGGGGCCGGTGGTGTCGGCGCCGGATTCGGATGTCTCGACCGAGACATCCTTCGTCGTCCCGATCTCGTACAGCGTGACGCCGGCGGTGCCGACGATGCTCCGTCCCGGCTCGAATGCGAGGGCCGGGATCGGCACGCCGAGCTTGTGAGCCTCGCTCGCGACGACCGAGACGATGCCGTCGGCAAGCTCGCCGATCGGGGTCGGCTCATCGGCCGAGGTGTAGGCGATACCGAAGCCGCCACCGAGATTCAGAACCGGAAGCGGTTCACCGGGCAAGTCAGCGAGCACACCGAGCAGCCGTGCGGCCGACGCGCGGAAGCCGTCTGTGCCGAAGATCTGCGAGCCGATGTGGCAGTGCAGGCCGACGAGGTTGAGGCCGGGGGTCGCACGCACGCGGGCGACGAGCTCGGGGGCGAGTTCGAGGCCGAAGCCGAACTTCTGGTCCTCGTGGGAGGTAGCGAGGAAGTGGTGGGTCTCGGCATGGACGCCCGTGTTGACGCGCAGCAGGACGTCCTGCGGGGCACTTTCGCTGCCCTTGCGGGAGATGATCGCCGCGAGGCGCTCCAGCTCCCAGACACTGTCGATCACGATCGATCCGATGCCGACCTCGACCGCACGCTCGAGCTCGCTGACCGACTTGTTGTTGCCGTGAAAGCCGAGTTGGGCCGCGGGCACACCGGCGGCGAGCGCGACCTCGAGTTCGCCGCGCGTGCAGACGTCGACGCGCAGCCCCTCTTCCATCACCCAGCGCGCAACCTCGCTCGAGAGGAAGGCCTTTCCCGCGTAGTACACCCGCGCGGTGGTGCCATGACGAGCCGCGGCATCCTCGAAAGCCTCGCGCGTGCGGCGAGCGCGAGCGCGCACCTCACCCTCGTCGAGCACGAGAACCGGGGTGCCGTACTGCGCGACCAGGTCGCGCACGGCGACGCCGCCGAGTTCGAGCTGGCCGTCTTCCCGTCGATGCGCAGCAACAGGCCACACATGTGGGGCCAGAGCGTTCGCATCGGCGGGCGGCACGAGCCATCCGGGGGCGAGCGGCGAGGCGACGGACACGGCAGACCAATCGGTGGATTCGGGACGTTCATCGACGCGCGGGCCGACGCAAATCCGCGGGCGGCGGTTCACACACACCACCCCGGCGGTTGCTGAAAGTCTAGGGCACGGGCGCGACTCAGCCGCAGACGCCCGGCTCGCGCAGGGTCGAATCCACGAGGATGCCGCTGGCGATGTCGAACTGCGCGACGACCTGCTGATCAACCACGGCGACATCTGTCAGCGTGAGCCCGGCGGGAAGGGACGACGCGATACACACCTGCCACGGCTGCAGAACAGCATCGGCGAACGCGCCGAACTGATCGCGTAGGCCCTGCGCATCGGCGGTCGCGTCGGCCACCGTGAATGATGCAGGAGTGAGGACGAGCGCCCCGCCCGCCGCGGACGGCGTGAGCCCCACCCCGATCGGAATCGCCGCACCGAACAGACTCAGCTCGACCGTGATCGTGACATCCGATCCCGACACCCCGAGGGATTCTTCCGGGAACCCCTCGACCCCCGCGAGCAGCGTGCGCAGCTGTTCCTGATCGAGAGTCACGGATGCCTCGGCCGAATCGAGCGGACCGTCGGCCGTGAGCGGCACGCCGCGCGCCGTGACACTCACATCGCCCGTGAAACCTTGCAGCGAGACATCCTGAGCTTCGATCTGGACCTCATCGAACCGACCCGCGATGAGCTGCGGGATGACGAGCCCCTCCACCTGAACCTCGGCCTGGTCGGCCGGGACACCGAGTTCGCTCGCGAGGGCTCCGCGCACACCGCGCTCGACGAGATCGCGCGCGAGCCACTCGCCCGCGAACGCAGCACCGCCGAACAGCACGATCACGACGACGAGCGAGACGATCCAGGGCCACAGGCGCCGCTTCCGCCGCGGAGGGGGCGCATCGTCCCAATAGAGGGTCGGCGCGTCCTGCGGCGGCATGGTCATCGCTACATCCGTTCGGGCGCCGAGACGCCAAGCAGGTCGAGTCCGTTGCGCAGAACCTGACCGGTGGCATCGTTCAGCCAGAGGCGGGTGCGGTGAACGGGCTCGACGGGGGCGTCGCCCAGCGGGATGACGCGGCAGTTGTCGTACCAGCGGTGATAGAGGCTCGCGAGTTCTTCGAGACACCGCGCGACACGATGCGGTTCGCGCACCTCGGCGGCAAAGCCCACGATGCGCGGGAATTCTTGCAGGGCTCCGAGAAGCGCCGATTCGGTCTCGTGTGTGAGCAGCTCGGGGGCGAACTCGCTCCGGTCAACGCCCGAGTCCTGGGCGTTCCGCGCGACGTTGTGTGTGCGCGCGTGGGCGTACTGAACGTAGAAGACCGGGTTGTCGTTCGTGCGCTTCCGGAGGATCTCGGGGTCGAGAGTCAGCGGCGAGTCGGCCGGGTATCGCGCCAACGAGTAACGCAAGGCATCCGTTCCGAGCCAGTCGCGCAGGTCGTCGAGCTCGATGATGTTGCCGGCGCGCTTGCTCAGGCGCGCGCCGTTGATCGACACGAGCTGCCCGATCAGCACCTCGATGTCCTTGTTGGGGTCATCCCCCGCCGCGCCCGCCAGGGCCTTCAGCCGGTGGACATAGCCGTGGTGGTCGGCGCCGAGAAGGTAGATCTTGTGCGCGTAGCCGCGGTCTCCCTTGTTGAGGTAGTACGCGGCGTCCGCGGCGAAGTAGGTGTACTCGCCGTCGGACTTGCGGATCACCCGGTCTTTGTCGTCGCCGAAATCGGTCGTCCGAACCCACACGGCGCCGTCGGCGTCGAAGACATGACCCTGGGCACGCAGCCGCTCCACGGCCTCGTCGACGAGGCTCGGTCCGCCATCCGCGGGCTTCGCGTGGAGGGTGCGCTCGCTGAAGAACACATCGAAGTGGACGTTGAACTTGACGAGCGAACTCTGCAGGTCGCCGAGCTGGAGAGCGTAGGCGCGCTCACGCGCGACGGCGAGCTGTTCGTCGGCTGGCAGGTCGAGCAGTCCGGGCTCTTCGGCGAGCACGCGCCCCGCGAGGTCCTCGACGTACGAGCCGGGGTAGCCGTCCTCGGGGGTGGGCTCACCCTTCGCCGCGGCGAGAACCGACCGACCGAAGCGGTCCATCTGCACGCCCGCGTCGTTGATATAGAACTCGCGGACGATCGTCGCGCCGCTGGCCGCGAGCACACGGCCCATGGCATCGCCGAGCGCCGCCCAGCGGGTGTGCCCGATGTGCATGGGACCCGTGGGGTTGGCGCTGACGAACTCGAGGTTGATCGTGTTGCCGCGCTGCGACTCGTTCGTGCCGTAAGCGGCACCGGCCTCGACGATGGTGCGGGCGAGCGATCCGGCCGTGGCGGCGTCGAGGGTGATGTTGATGAAGCCCGGGCCTGCGACATCCACGCTCTCGATGCCCTCGGACTGTGCGAGGGCCTCGGCGATCTCCGTCGCGAGTTCGCGCGGATTCGCGCCAACGAGCTTTGCGAGCTTGAGGGCGGCGTTCGAGGCCCAGTCGCCGTGGTCACGGTTCTTCGGACGCTCCACCGGCAGGTCTGCCGCGGTGAGGCCGTCGGTCGATCCGGGCCGTCGCGCCTCGGCAAGCGGGCGGACGACGGCGAGCAGGGCGGCGGAAAGATCCTCGGGATTCATAGCTGGCCCAGTCTAGTTCGGCACCCGCGTGGGCTCCGGCCCCGCGCCCCGCACACGCGAGGGCGCCCGTTCCCGGCGCGAGCGTGCCCGTTCCTGGGCGCGAGAGTGCCCGTTTCCGATCCGAGAGTGCTCCGGGACACCGCGCGCGACAGAACGGGCACTCTCGCGGGCAGAACAGGCACCCTCGCGCGTGAGAACAAGCACCCTCGCTGTCAGCCGAGCTGCACGAGCTCCCGGTAGTCGTCGGGGACGGATGCCTCGGCGAACGGGTCCGCGGACAGGTCATCCGCGTCCGCCGGGCCCGCGACATCCGGCACCACCCAGGCGTCGACGTGCAGCCGATCGAGCCCGACCTGCGCGCCGTGGAAGCTGAGGAACGCGCAGTCCGCCGCGTCCCGCCCGGTCGCGATGCGTACGAGGGAGCGCCGGTCGGCCAGGCGCGTCGCGTCGATGACATACCAGGCGCCGTCGAGGTAGGCCTCGGCGACCGCGTGGAAGTCCATCGGGTCCAGCCCCGGGGCGTAGCACGCGGCGTATCGGGCGGGCACGTCCATCGCCCGAAGCAGCGCGATGACGACGTGCGCGTAGTCGCGGCACACGCCCTGGCCGGTCATGAGCGTCGTGACCGCACTGTCGGTGCCGAGGCTCAGCCCCGGTGTGTAGGTCACCGACTGCTCGACGAAGCGGGTCACGGCGGCGATCAGCTCAGCACCGGCGAGCCCTGCGAACTGGTGGCGCGCCTGCGAGAACACCTCGTCCGACTGGCAGTAGCGGCTGGGGCGCAGGTAGATGATGCTGTCGAGCTCGCTCGTGCGGGCGGGCCCCGTCTGACCCTCGACCACCGCTTCGTACCGCACGCGCAGGGGCCCGGGCTCGCCCGTCAGGCGGTGCAGACGGGTGCCGTCCTGGTCGATGATCTCGGTCGGGGTGTACACCAGATCGTCGCGCGTGAACGTCAAGATCTCGCTCGCGAGGGGCACCTGGCGAGCGGTCGTCAACGAGAAGATCAGGTCGGCGGGGCCGGCCAGATCGAGGTCGAGTTCTGCGGTGACGATGCGCTGCACCGAGACATCCTCGCATGCCCGTGTGACGCCTCCGCACGCCGCCAGAACGACGCTCCTCCAAGAGCAGATGACTGCCGTGGCATCCGCACATAATTCTGTGACCTACCCTCTATTCATGCCCGATGCCGCCCGCCGTCCCCGCGTGCGCGTCGGTGTGGTCTGGGCGATGGCGGCCGCGGTCGTCGCGGCCGCCGTGATCGGCGCCTGGCAACCGTGGCAGCGTCCGACGCCCGCATCCGATGTCGCGGGCGGCGCCGGACTCCAGAACGCCGGGACGGATGCCTCGGCCCCGGCCGCCTTGACCATTCCGCCCGATGCGACGGTGCTCGTCTTCGGTGATTCGTGGACGTATGGTTCCGCGGCGAGCGCCCCCACTCTCGGGTACGCGTATGAACTCGGACGCCTGACGGGATGGACGACCATCGTCGACGGCGTCCGCGGGAGCGGATACCTGAAGCCGGGCATCGATGGGCCATCCTTCGGCGAGCGCATCGCGGCGCTCGACCCCGAGCTCGACCCCGACCTGATCATCGTGCAGGGCTCTATCAACGACCGACTGCTCGCCGCCAAGAACGACTACGCCGGGGCCGTGAACGCGGCTTGGGACGCACTCACCGGGCTGTATCCGGATGCCTCGATCGTCGTCCTGGGTCCCGCGCCTCAGGTGCTTCCGGTCGAGAGTGGCACCGCGCTCATCGACTCGGAGCTCTCGCGCCTGGCCGCCGAACGCGGCTGGTGGTACATCTCCCCCATCCACGACACGTGGATCGTCGCGTCGAACTACTTCGACGTCATCGACACGGGCGTCGGCAGAAACCATCCGTCCACCGCGGGTCACGCGTATCTCGCGGAGCGGTTGGCGCAGGCACTGGCCGAACGGATGGCTGTCGTCGAGGCCGTCGCCGAGACGCCGGCACCGACCGAGGGCTGACGCACCTTCGTCCCGCACGCGCGCACGGGACGTCGGCGTTTCGGGTGATAACCTCGACCGGTACGCCTCCGTAGCTCAGGGGATAGAGCGTTGGTTTCCGGTACCAAAGGTCGCTGGTTCGATTCCAGTCGGGGGCACAGTGAGAGATCCCGGTCCGGGATTGTTCGAGTGAGGCGCGGCCGCGGCGTCGCCACCGCGTCAGTTTCGGCGATCCTGGTGCTCGTCGTGGGCGTGATCTTCGCCGTCTTTTCGAGCGAACAGGATGCTTCCCCAGCACCCGCGTCGCCCATCACGGTCCCGACGGGCGCGGCGGGGTCGGCCCTCGCTGTGCTCGAGACCCTCGAGGTGAAGGGCCGCGCGCCGAAGACCGGTTACTCGCGAGACGAGTTCGGCTCCGCTTGGCTCGACGTCGATCGCAACGGATGCGACACCCGCAACGACATCCTCGCTCGCGACCTGACGGCGATCACCGGCTCGGGGACATGCCGGGTGCTCACCGGAACCCTCGCCGATCCCTATACCGCCGACACAATCAGCTTCGTGCGCGGGCAGGGAACGTCCGAGCTCGTGCAGATCGACCACGTCGTCGCCCTCAGCGATGCGTGGCAAAAGGGTGCGAGTCAGCTCTCCCCCGACGTGCGCGTGCTGTTCGCCAACGATCCTCTGAATCTGCTCGCGGTCGACGGTCAGGCGAATTCGCAGAAGGGCGATGGGGATGCCGCGACGTGGCTCCCTCCGAACCGTACCTTCCGCTGCGCATACGTCGCCCGGCAGGTGTCGGTCAAGGCGGCGTACGGACTGTGGGTCACGTCCGCGGAGCACGACGCGATTGCGCGGGTTCTCGCCTCGTGCCCCGACGAACCCGCGCTCGCGGCGACGGAGCCCCTGGTCAGTCGCTGAGGATTGCTTCGGCGTCGAGTCCCGGGTCGTTCAGTTTCGCGGCGTTGAAGTGGGTCAACGCGAGCGGGCCGGTCAGGTAGCGGTCCTCATCCGGGAACGTCACCGGGGTCGTCGCCCAGTCCTCGCCGGCATACGCGACGAGGGATGCCTCATCCGCCCACCGACTGACGTACCGCACCCGCGTGCGGTCGGCGCGATCGACGAGCACCTCGTGATCGAGCAGCCCGGCGTATCGCGCGGGAAATGTTGCGACCAGGTCGATCAGGACGGCGAGAAAGTCGTCGACCATGCCCGGGCGAACGAGGGCCTCGGAAACGCGAACGATCACCATGAAACCAACCCCGCCTAATGCCCGACGGCGGCCAGACACCCGCCGTCCATGATGTACCCGCCAACGTCGACCGCTACCGCATCGGGCGTGACAGCCCCGAACACGCATCCCCCGTCGATCCCGACGCCGAACAGCACCTCTCCGTGGGACTCGCGCACCTGCACCACCTCGACGTCGAACCCGGCCTCGGCGAACACGTCGCGAGCGCCGTCTTCCGTGAGCACGGCGCCGGAATCACGCCATGCGGTCAGCGCGGATGTCAGGGGCCCGACATACTCCTCGCCCACAGCTCGGGCCGCGTCGGTCATCTCCATCCGCTCGCGGTAGAGCTCATTGAGCTCCATGTTCGCCTCGCCGTCGTAAACGACGCATCCTTCGGGCGATTCGACACCCGGCTGCTCGGGCACGGCGCACGTCGGCGTCGGCGTCGGCGAGGCTTCTGGTGCCGTGGCCGACGTCGCGCTCGACGAGGGTGTTCCTGTCACGACAGCGGGCGACGAGGCGCAGGATGCCAAAGTTGCGGCGATCACCGCGAGTGCGCCGACCACGGCGAGGGCATAGCGCTTGCTCGCAAAGGCATACCTCGAGGCCATTCGTTGGTTTCCTCCGAGTCGTGTGGCCTTCGAAGGCTACCGAACGGTCGTCACGGATTCGGGTTCACGCTGAGGTTCTCGTCGAGCGAGATCCACCCCTCCGGCGCCGTGCCCGCCGGTCCCAGATGCGCCTCGCTGAAGCCGGGCTGGGTCGAGGTTAGCTCCCCTCCTCCGCACGCGACGCCTCGCCGGTCCTCGCGTTCGATGGCCCAGGTGACAATGCAGATCGAGGCGGGATCCTGGCCCTCGGCTACCCAGTAGGCGACTTTTTCGTACTCGCCAACGTAGCGGGACGTCTCCGCGCGCAGACTCTGTCGCATGTCCCCCGACATGCCTTCAGGGAGCTCATCCGCGTCCGTTGCGGCGCGCGCAAACGCTGCGATTCCCGACGGGGGTTCGCCGCCACCCGACGTAGCAGAGTCCGCGGGCGCGGGCGCAGGTATGGCAACGACATCACCCGAACGGGCGTACATCGATGCCGTGACGGCACCGACCGCGATCCCCGTCACCACGACGACGGCGGACACACTCACCGCGAGGCGCGCCCGGCTCCGACGGATGCTGTCGGCCCGCGCCGCTCCCGCCAGCACCAACCCGCGCATCTCGGACTTCTCGTCCGAGCCCAATACTGTTCGATCGTCCATGTCAGCTCTCCCACGTCGGGATGATGTCGTCGCGCAGCCGGGCTTTTGCCCGCGCCAACCGCGACTTCACCGTGCCGACCGGGATGCCCAGCGCGGCAGCGGTGTCTTTCTCCGGGTACCCCTCGAGGATCGACAACACGACGACCTCGCGTTCGCGCGTCGGCAACTCGCGCAACGCGCTCAGCAGGCCGGATTCGTCGGCAACAACGGGAGCAGGCACGTCATCCGCTCTCGGCGTCCGGGCCAGCAGGTTCCGGTATCGACGGGCAGACCGTTCGAGGTTCCGCGCCGCGTTGCTGACCCTATTCAGCAACCAGGGCAGCGGCGAACCATCGACCAGGCGCACCGAGCGACGCTTGCGCCACAGCTCCGAGAACGCGATGACCACGGCATCCTTCGCGTCCTCGCGCACGCTCAGAAGCCGTGAGGCATGTCGGAAGAGCCGGTCACCGTGCCGATCGAACAGGCGGGCCAACGCGGCCTCGTCGTCCGCGCAGACACCGGCCCAGTCATCCCGGTCTTCGTCGCTCATACCCGGTTATGTCCGGACAGGACGAAAAGGTTCACGGTGCCGAGAATCCGCGCGCCAAATCGTCAGACGAGGAACAGACCGTCGAGCGCCCCGGGGTTGTGCGCGTGCACAAGCACCAAGAAGACGACCGCATCGAACAACAGGTGCACCGTGACGACGTACGCCAGCGACCGGGTCTTCAGGAAGATGAAGCCCTGCAGCAGCGCGAACGGGATCGTCAGGAACGGACCCCACGCCTGGTACCCGAGCTCCCACAGGAACGACACGAACACGATCGCCTGTAGCCCGTTCGCAACCCACATCGGGAAGTGCCGACGCAGCAGAACGAAGACCGTGCAGATGAAGAACAGCTCGTCCCAGATGCCGACCGCCCCGACCCCGGCGAACAGCCGCGCGATCAGCTCGGGTGTGTTCACGACGGGCCAGTTCGTGTAGACGCCCGAGGTGATGAAGTAGAACGGCAGGATGAGCCAGCCGAGGATCAGGACGACCACCAGCCACGTCCACTGGAACGTCGTCCATTTTCCGCCCCCGCGCCACGGGAACCGGATCGCGTAGTCCCGGTAGACGAACCGCGAGATCACATAGGGCACGACGACCGCGCCGCCGAGCGCGAGGGTGAACCGCACCATGGCCCAGTTGTCGAGCTCGGCCTTCAGGGGGATCACGCTGACGATCAGCATCCCGATCGCGATCAGCGACAGGTCGCGCACGAGACTCGGCGGGCGGGCGACATCTCCGGCGCCGTGCGGGTCCGAGAGAGGACCGGATGCCTCAGCGGAACCCCGACCATCCAGCTGCCTGCGCAGCAACCAGGCCAGCAGCATCCCGAGCGCCAGCAGCCCCCAGCCGAGCCAGGTGATCCGCAGCACGAAGAAGGCGGGAGCCGCGAGGCACACCACGAGCGCCGGAAGCAGCCCGATCCAGACGGTCGGACGGACGGGAGCGTTCTTATCGGTGAGCGCAGGCATCCCCTTCAGTCTCGCAGACAGCGGCCACTGGCGCCCCCGCGAGATCAGCCGACGCGACGGTACGCGAGATCCCGGATGGCTCGACCCGCCCGGATTCCTTTGCGCTCGAACGCCGTCATCACGCGTCCGTCGAACCTCTCGGCCCAGTCGCCGTCGAACGCGCGCTCGAAGTGCGGTGAGGCATCCAGCGCGACGCGCATCCCTCGCGCGTAGTCCTCCCAGTCGGTCGCCAACCGCAGCAGGCTTCCGGGTGCGAGGGCGCGGGCGGCGGCGTCCGCGAATTCTTCTGTCACGAGCCGACGCTTGGTGTGCTTGTTCTTGTGCCACGGGTCGGGGAAGAAGACCCACAGTTCGGCGACGGATGCCTCGGGCACGAGCGTCGTCAGCACCTCGGGCGCGTTCGCCTCGATCACGCGGATATTGCGCGCCCCCTCGCGCTCGGCGTCGAGCATCGTGCGGGCAAGCCCCGCGCGGAAGACCTCCACCGCGAGAAAGTCGTTCTCGGGACGCGCGAGGGCGGCGGCGATGATCGCATGTCCCTGCCCCGACCCGACCTCGACGATCAGCGGAGCTTCGCGACCGTACACCTCGGCGGGCTGCAGGCGAGCATCGCGATGGACGGATGTCTCGGCGTTGCCGCGCTCGACGTCGATCAGGTAGGCGGGGGCAAGGTCGACCCAGGCACGCTCCTGACCGTCCGACATCCGGCCGCCCCGCCGGACGAACGAGACCGGCTTGTCGCGGAAGGTGGGTTCGTCGGGTTCGGTCACACTCTCCAGGCTACCGAGCGCCGGCATCCGTCCCCGCCGCGGGCCGCGTCCGCGCCTCACTCGTCGCGAACGGCGGGAGCACGGCCCTCCGGCCCACCATCTGCGGCGAGTGAACATGTGCACCGGAAAGTCAGTCGTCGCGAATGGCGGGTGTTGACTCCATGCCCCCGCCATTTGTGACGAGTGAACGGTCCTGCGCGGGGTGCGCTTCGACAGGCTCAGCGCGCGGAGTATCAAGACGGGCGATCATGCCGACGCGGGCCTCAGGACGTGACGAAGTCGATCAACTCTTCGACCCGGCCGAGGAGCGCCGGCTCGAGGTCGCGATACGACGACACCGCACCCAGCACTCGCCGCCACGCGCGGGCGAGATCGGCGGGGGTCTCGGACGGCCATCCCAGGCCGCGGCAGACGCCCGTCTTCCAGTCGGTCCCGCGCGGAACCTCGGGCCACGCCCGGATGCCCAGGGCCTGCGGCGTCACGCACTGCCACACGTCGATGAACGGATGTCCCACGATCAGCGTGTGCGCACCGTGCGGGCCGCGCGCCACGGCGTCAGCGATTCGCGCCTCTTTCGAGCCCGGCACGAGATGGTCGACGAGCACGCCGTAGCGGCGCTTCGCCGAGGGCGGCTCGGCGGCGAGCATCGCGTCGAGCAAGTCCACACCTTCGAGGTACTCGACGACGACACCCTCGATGCGGAGGTCATCGCCCCACACCTTCTCCACCAGTTCGGCGTCGTGCCGGCCCTCGACGAGGATCCGGCTCGGCAGCGCGACGCGCGCTCGCGCATCGGCAACCGCGAAAGAACCCGAAGCCGTGCGGGCGGTCGCCGGCCGGGTGGAGGGCGCGGAGGGCGCCGGCGGTCCGAGCTCGACAAGCTGACCATCCACCATGAATCCGGGGCCCAGAGGGAACAGGCGACGACGCCCATGCCGGTCTTCGAGCTCGACGTGGCCGGACTTCACACTGGTCACGGCCCCGCACCATCCGTCCGTGGCGACCTCGACCACCATGTCGTGTTCTGCCGCGACGCGAGGCACGCGTTTTGCGTTTTTGTCGCGCCATCCCGCGGCGAGCACGTCCGTTCCGTACCTGTCGTCCATGTCGCCTTCCGGGGGTCTCGCGGGTCGAGCGGGCGGGTCAACCGACGCCCGAAGCATCCTTCACCCGCCGCGAAACGCTACCTCGCCTCCGAAGCCCGATCGCGTGGGCTCGCCGCAAGGGTGCTCGATCGCCTTGCGCGCGCTGGGCGCCCGCTATCGGGCATGCCGGACGACGCATAGACTCGTCGGGTGGGCTGTTCCTCGGCCCTCGAAGGGGGTCGCGATGCGCGCGCGCTGGTCTCTGAACGCGCGTGCGGCTGCCCTCGGCCTGGTTGTCACGGCGCTCGTGCTGGGCCCTGCCGCAGCAGTGAGCGCAACCCCGCCGGTCACCCTCGGCACCGGCTACGTGCTCGACGACGTGGGCATCCTGACGACGGACGAGATCTCGTCCGCGGAAGCCAACCTCACCGAGTTCCGCGATCAGTCCGGCCTTGACCTCTGGGTGATTTTCGTCGACGAGTTCACCGATCCGTCGTCATCTGCGGACTGGGCGAACCAGACCGCACTCGACAACGGTCTCGGCCCGACGCAATATCTGCTCGCGGTGGCCACCGAATCCCGACAGTTGTATCTCTCGGGCGACAGCGCAGGCCCCGTGACGGACGATCAGCTCGCTGCGATCGAGCAGAACGACACACAGCCCGCGCTCCGCGACAACGACTGGCTCGGCGCCATCGACGCGACGGCCGCGGGACTCGGCGACGCCATCGGCATCACGACCGGCGGCAGTACGGATGGCGGCAGTACGGATGGCGGCAGCGGAACGGATGGCGGCAGTACGGATGGCGGCGGGCCCGCTACATCGGGCGGCTCGGGCGGCTCCTCCGGCGTCCTTCCCCTCCTCGCCGTCGGCGCGGTCGTCGTTGCCGGTTTCGTGCTGGTCGGCTGGGTGCTGCTGCGCAAGCGCAAGCGGCCCACCGGTGCCGGCGTCGAGGCACCCGTCGTGTCGACCGAAGAGCTCGAGCAACAGGCATCCGCTGCCCTCGTCGCCGCCGATGACGCGATCACGACGAGCACGCAAGAACTCGGTTTCGCCCGGGCACAGTTCGGCGACGAAGCCACGGCGGAGTTCGAGGATGCCCTCGCTCGTGCCCGTGCGGCGATGACCGAAGCGTTCGCGCTTCAGCAGTCCCTCGATGACGAGAAGCCCGACACGGATGCCTCGGCCCGCGCGGCCTATTCGCGCATCCTCGAACTCTGCGCGGCGGCGAACGCCGACCTCGATGCCAAGGCCGCGGCCTTCGACGAACTGCGCCAGCTCGAGCAGAACGCTCCCGAGGCGCTGGTGCGCGTCGAGGACGAGAGGGCACAGGCCGCGGCTGCGATCGAAGCCGCCGATGCCGCTTTGGTCACCCTCGGGACTCGATTCGCGCCGGAGGCCTTCGCGACGGTCGCGGACAACACCGATCAGGCCCGCGCTCGCTTGGAGTTCGCCGCCGAGCAACTCGCCGAAGCCCAGCGCGACGTCGGCGCGGGTCGCGGCGGCGAGGCTGCTGTCGGCATTCGTGCCGCCGAAGACGCGGTCGATCAGGCGCGGCTCCTCGAGAAAGCGATCGACGACCTCGCGACGAACCTCGCCGAGGGTGAGCGCCAGGCGTCCGCACTCGTCGGCGAACTCGAGACGGACCTTGCGACGGCCGCGTCGCTCCCCGACCCGGATGGCCGCATCGCTGCGACAACGCTCGCGACCCGGCGCAGTATCGACGAAGCACGGAAGTTGCTCGTCCCGCCGAGCAGGCCCCTCGCCGCGCTGGAGGCACTGCGCTCTGCGAATGACCAGATCGATGCCGTGATCGCGGGGGTACGCGACGCGCAGGCCCGCGACGAGCGCGCCCGCCAACAACTCGCGCAGGCGATGTTGCAGGCCCAGGCGCAGATCTCGGCCGCCGACGACTACATCACCTCACGCCGCGGCGCGGTGGGGGCACCGGCCCGCACGCGACTGGCCGAGGCGCGTGCTTCGCTCGCCGGGGCGCAGCAGCTCCAAGCCACCGATGCGGCCGCTGCGCTCGGGCAAGCCGGTCGAGCGGCCCAGCTCGCGGCCGAGGCCACCAGCGCCGCCCAAAGCGACGTCGGTGCGTTCGATGGCGGTGGTTTCGGCGGTTCGGGCTTCGGTGGCGGATCAGGCTCGAACAGCGGATCCGGGATGCTCGGGGCCGTGCTCGGCGGCGTTGTGCTCAACTCTCTCCTCGGCGGCGGCGGCTCGCGATCGTCGGGCGGCTTCGGGGGCCTCGGCGGTCTGGGCGGTTTCGGCGGCAGTTCCCGCGGGGGCGGCTCACGCGGCGGCAGCTTCGGGGGCGGCCGCGCCCGCCCGGCTAGTTTCGGTGGCGGCGGCACCCGAGGACGACGCGGCGGAGGCCGGTTCTGACCCGGGGTGCGGCGTGACAGCCGAGCCGAGCCCCATGCATCCGTCATTCAGACCACAGACCACAACCATGTGAACAGCCAACAAGGAAGGAAACCGTAATGGCCAAGCAGTCCATTTTCGGCCGCATCTCAACCCTCGTGCGGGCGAACGTCAACGCCATGATCGACCAGGCCGAAGACCCGCAGAAGATGCTCGACCAGCTCGTCCGCGACTTCACCAACAACATCGCCGACGCAGAGACAGCGATCGCCGAGACCATCGGCAGCCTGCGCCTGCTCGAGCGCGACCACCAGGAAGACATCCAGGCTTCCAAGGAGTGGGGCGGCAAGGCGCTCGCGGCGAGCCGCAAGGCCGACCAGCTGCGTGCGGCGGGCGACCCGACCGACGCCGATAAGTTCGACAACCTCGCCAAGATCGCGCTGCAGCGCCAGATCGCCGCCGAGAGCGAGGCGCGTGCCGCCGAACCGCAGATCGCGTCGCAGACCGAGGTCGTCGACAAGCTCAAGGATGGCCTGAACGGCATGAAGCAGAAGCTCGAGCAGTTGCGCGCGAAGCGCAGCGAACTGCTCGCGCGGGCGAAGACCGCCGAAGCTCAGAACCGCGTGCACGACGCGGTCAAGTCGATCGACGTCATGGACCCGACGAGCGAGCTCGGACGTTTCGAGGACAAGATCCGTCGCCAGGAAGCCCTCGCCGCCGGCAAGGCGGAGCTTGCCGCGTCGAGCATCGATGCGCAGTTCGAGAGCCTCGAAGACCTGGGCCAGCTGACCGAGGTCGAGGCACGCCTGGCCGAGCTTAAGTCCGGTGGCCCGCAGCGCGCCGCGATCGACGCGCCGAGTCCCGACCTCTGATTCACACCACGGTCGTCGAGCAGGGCCGCGCCGCGGCATCCGTGATTCCGAGAAGGACGCGGATGCCGCGGCGCGGCACGTGCGGAAAGATGGGCAGATGGCGCGCTTCGTGATCGTCCCGCAGTGGCAAGGTTCGTCGTCCAGTCGCGCGATGCAGCTCGTCGACGGGGCGACCGCGATCGCGGGTGATCTGCCGCGGTCGGCGTGCACGCTCGTCGAGGTACCCGCCGAGGCCGGTGAGAGCCTCGAGACGAATGTGCGACGCCTGTCGACTCTGCGTCGTGTGCGTGAGTTGGTGCAGGATGCCGTCGCGGGCGGTGACGGCCCCGCGATTGTCATCGGGGGCGATTGCGGAGTGTCGGTGGGAGCCGTCGCAGGTGCCGTCAGAGAGAACGGGACCGCAGGCGATGTGGCGGTCGTGTGGCTCGACGCGCACGCCGATCTGCACACTCCCGAGACGGTCGTGTCCGGGGCCTTTCACGGCATGGTGCTGCGCGCCATCCTCGGCGAAGGTGTCGATGGGATGACGCTGCCCGTCGGCGTGATCACGCCCGATCGTGTCGTTCTCGTCGGGACACGCGATCTCGCGGCGCCCGAAGAGGAGTACATCGCCGAGACGGGCATGCGGATGCTTCCGGTCGAGAGTCTCGCCGACCCCGCGTCCGTCGTGGCCGCGGTGGCCGAGACCGGGGCGAGCCGGGTGTTCCTGCACATCGACGTCGACGTGCTCGATCCGGCCGCACTCGCAGGGCTCGCGTTCCCCGTACCCTTCGGAGCTCAGCCCGCCGACCTGATCGCGACGATCAAAGCGCTGCGGGCGCGCTTCCCGCTCGTGGGCGCGGCGATCACCGAGTTCTCGCCGTCGTCGCCGGACGATGCCGTCAACGATCTGGGCACGATCCTGCGCGTCGTCGGTGCGCTTGTATGAGCCCGGCGACTCCCCCCGACGGATGGCGTGAACGCGCCGATCGAGCGGTGCGCCGCGGACAACAACTGGACCGATTCATCCCCGCGTTCCTGCTCGACTCCCCCGTCAGCCGCGCCGGCTACCTCTACGCCACGGGCGTCGCCTGGGTATGGGGCGGGCTGCTCAGCACCGGGCGCATCGAACGCAAGAACGGCCTGTGGGTGTTCCGCGGGCTCCCCGCGTGGGCGTTCGCGCGCGGGGGCGTGTGCACAGGAGCGTGCTTTCTGACCGGTGACGACACCGTGCCGGCATCCGTTCTCCGCCATGAGGCAATCCACCGTCGGCAGTGGCAGCGATACGGGATGCTGATGCCGCTGATGTACGCGATCGCCGGGCGAGACCCGCTCCGCAACCGCTTCGAGATCGAGGCGGGCCTGGAGGACGGGCGGTACGTTCCGCGTCAGCGGGCGAGCAAGCCGTAACGCTGCGGCGTCGTGATGGCCTCGGGCGAGACGCCGCGGCGGTCGGTCAGGTGCTCGAGGATGTCGGCGGTGCCGAGGAATCCGCCCAGCAACGCCACGCGAGTGTCATCGCTCTCGTCGCAGATCATCTCGTCTGCCCAGGCGGTGACGGCGCGGGTCAGAGCGGCGCCGGGTGCACAGGCGCGGCTGGTTCCCGGCTCACCCGAGCGACGCGACCGGTCGAGCCACGTGAGCGTCATGCGCTGGGGCACCTCGAGGTCGGTGATGTACGACGCATCCGGCACCTCGACGAAGATGCGGCCTGTCGAGCAGAGCGGCAGCGTCACGAGCAGCGCCTCGAGCTCGGTGAGCGAGGTCTCGTCGGCGGTCACCAGGTGCTGCGCGCGGCTCGCGCGCGACGCACGACGCGTCGTGGTGCGCGGCACAGCAGTGGGGAGGGAATCGATCGACATGATGCCTTCCACTATACCCGCGAGGAAGGCATGCCTAACCTTTGTGGCCGTGAATAACCTGCGGGCTTTCGACCCCGGTTCGAACACGGCAGGTACGGGCAATTTTTCTCATGTTCTTCTCATGTGCGAAGGCCTGATCGGGGTTGTTTCGGGGGTCGAGTGTCGGTGGTTGGTCGGATGATGTAGTCATGACCGAATCCGCAGTGAATGCCCGTCTTCGGGCTGACGCGCGGATGGACGTGTTGTTGCCGAAACTGATCGAGATCCGTGCCGCGAAAGCCCGGCTCGATGCTGAGGAAGCCCGCGCGCTGGCGGAGGCACAGACGATCGCGGCGGACTGGACCGAAGAATCCGACACCGGTCGGGTCGGGTCGGATGCCGGTTTCCCGTACCGGTCGATCGCGGCCGAGATCGGTGCGGCGTTGCGGGTCAGCGACCGCACCGTGCAACGACAAATGGGTGAAGCCGCAACCCTCGTGCACGACTACACCGGGACATTGGAAGCACTGGATGCCGGGGTGATCTCGGTCGCGCATGTGCGGGCGATCGTCACGGCCGGGGCCATCATCGAGACGCCGGAGATGCGGGGCGAGTTCGAACAGGACGTGCTGCAGATCGCAGCGGCGGAGTCCGCGACGCGTTTGACGCCGTTGGCGAAGCGCCGCGCGGAATGGTACGCCGACACCACATTCGAGCAACGCCACCGCCGCGCCGCCGAAGACCGCACCGTCTGGGTCACCGACCTCGACGACGGCATGGCCGAGCTTCGCGCGATCCTCCCCGCCGTCATCGCTCACGGCGTCCACGACCGCCTCAGCGAAATGGCACGCACCGTCATTGATGCACGCCGCGTCGAAACTGGCGCGGGCGACGGGTCCGCGGGCACGACTACCGACGCAGGCGGATGCGGGGACGACGGGCCCACGGACTCACCTGATGTCCGCACGACGGACCAGATCCGAGCCGACATCCTCGGCGACCTGCTCCTCACCGCCGCACCCACCGGCCACACCGACCTCGGAGCGATCCGCGCCACCGTCCAGATCACCGTCCCGGTCATGTCGCTCATCGAGAAGCGCATCACCGACCCCTACGAGAGCGCATTCCTCGTCGGACACTCCCCCGTCGATCCCGAAACGGCCTGCATGCTCACCGCGCAGGCACCGGGCTGGGACCGGATCCTCACACATCCGATCTCCGGCCAGGTGCTCGCCGTCGACAGATATAGACCGAGCGAGCAGCAACGAAGACACCTCACCGTCCGAGACCAACACTGTCGATTCCCCGGATGCCGCATGCCCGCCAAACGCTGCGATGTCGACCACACCATCGACCACGCCCACGGCGGCCAAACAGACGTCTGCAACCTCGCCTGCCTCTGCGAGAGACATCACACGCTCAAACACAACACCGCCTGGACCGTCCGACAACTCCCCGGCGGAATCCTCGAATGGACCAGCCCCACCGGCCGCATCTACATCGACACACCGGTCAGCACCATCGAATTCGCACCCGACCCCGAACACGAGATACCCAACGACCCCATCCCCGCCTCGACGACGCGGGTGCCCGAGGAACTCGACCCCGACGACATCGACTTCGACGAGCTCCAGTTCGACCCGCTCGAGCTCATCCCGTTCTGACCATCACCCGCGCCGTTCTGACCCTCACCCGCGAACAAACCCTGCTCGTTGAGCGCGCACAGCGAGACGAAACGACACCGCCGACAACCACCGTTTCGACTCGTCGCTGCCCTCCTCGCTCAACGAGCGAAATGGCGGTCAGGACGAGGCGACCAGCACGCGGCGCAACTCGACGATCTCGTCATCCGCGAGTCCGTGCGCCGCGAGAAACCCGACCGGCGACCCGTACCGCTCACCCAGCCGGTCGAGAAGTCGCCTCATGACCGGTGCCGGCGAACGCGTCGCGAGCTGCTCGATGTTGACGGCCTCGGGGTGCACCGCTCGAATACGCTCGACGACCTCACGATTGCGCTTCTCGGGAAGCAGCATCTCGGTGCGCGCATAGTCGGCGATGACGGCGTCGCGGTCGACGCCCGCCGCGAGCAGGGTGAGTGCGACGGTCACGCCGGTCCGGTCTTTGCCGACCGTGCAGTGCACCAACACGGGCTGATCTTCGACGATGGCGCGCACGACCTCGACGACGCGCGCGGCCGAGGCATCGATCATCTGCCCGTACATCGCATCCAGATCCATGTCCTGCGCGAAGAAAGACCCGACCGAACCGTGAAACAGGGGCACACGGACGGTTTGGACCGACTCGGTGCCGATACTCGGCGAGCGCTCGACCTCGTCGTCTGCACGCAGATCGACCACACGGCGCAGCCCGAGGGTGCCGAGAGCGGTACGCCCCGAATCGGCGACGGCGGCGAGGTTTCCGGAGCGGAACAGGACGCCGTGCCGCGTCACTCCACCTGCGGCGGGCAGACCACCGGTGTCCCGAAAGTTCAGTACTCCGGGGACGAGGGATTCATCGCTCACGCCGGGCCCGCCGGCGTGCCGGCATCCGTCCCGAGCACTGGCTCGAGCGGCGGCACGGGGTACCGCCCCGCGATCGCGACACGGTTGAACGCGTTGATGGAGACGCTCAACCAGCTGATGGCGGTGTACTCCTTCTCCGAGAGGATGCCTCCGACGCGGTCGTAGACCTCGTCCGAGATGCCGCCCTCGTGAATGAACGTGAAGGCCTCCGCGAGTTCGAGCGCCGCTCGCTCGCGCTCCGAGAACACCCCCGACTCTTCCCACGTGGGCAACTGAGCGACAAGGTCCGCCGTCCCACCGGCCTCGATCAAACGCGACACGTGGATGCGGGCACAGTAGGCGCATCCGTTCAGTTGCGAGATGTGCAGCAGCACGATCTCGCGCAGACGCTCCTCGATGCCGTTCTCACGAGCAATGGCGCCGACGGCCTTCGAGAACGCATCGAGTGTGCGGAAGGCGGTGGGCTCCGCGCGGGAGAGGTGCACCCGCGGCTGAGTCATGCGCCCATTCTATCCGCGCGGCACCCCGCGAGCCTCTGTCACTCGAATTCGCCGCGACTCGCGAACGACGGCAGAATGGGCACGACCGCGCTTCTGAGCCGTAGAGGACCCTCCCTGATGAGTGACACTTTCGACGAGTTCTCTTTCGTCGCCGAGCAGGCCGAGGCCGCGGGAATCGCAACACCGGAGACGGCACACGAGCGCCTCACGATCCCGCTCGAGGACGGACGGAGCCTGAGCGCCCTGCGCTGGGGGGCCGAGCGCCCGCGGGTGACGTTCCTGCACGGCGCCGGGCTCAACGCACACACCTGGGACACCACCATCCTCGCCCTCGGCATCCCGGCGCTCGCGATCGACCTACCCGGGCACGGCGACTCATCCTGGCGCGACGACGCCGACTATCACCCACGGACGATCGCGCCGGACATCGCTGCCGCTCTGAAAGCCTGGACGGATGCCCCTCAAGTGCTCGTCGGCCAGTCCCTCGGCGGTATCGTCTCGGCGGCCGTGGCTGCGGCGCATCCGGAGTTCGTCCAGTCGCTCATCATCGTCGACGTCACCCCCGGGATCGACCCCGGCGAGGGTCCCGAGGTACTTCGTGAGTTCTTCTCCGGGCCGACCGACTATGCCACGCGTGATGAGCTCGTCGACCGGGCCATGGCCTTCGGCCTCGGCGGCGATCGTCGCGCCACCGAGCGCGGCGTCTACCTGAACACCCGCGTGCGCCCGGACGGCCGCGTCGAGTGGAAGCACCACATGGCGCGCCTGGTCGCGACGGCGCTCGCGCCCGCGTTACCCGAAGCTTCCGCGCCCGGCTCCGGCGAGCCCCCGCGGGAGCCGGTTCTCGGCGCGCACGGCTGGGACGACCTCGCAGCCGTGCGCGCACCGCTGATGCTCATCCGCGGGACGCAGGGTTACGTAACCCCGGCGAACCTCGAGGAGTTCGAACGGCGCCTGCCCGACGCATCCGTGGTCGAGGTGGAAGCGAGCCACAACGTCCAGGAAAACATCCCCGTGGAGCTGGCAAACCTCGTGCGCGAGCGGATCGCCGACTGAGCCGATTCGGCATGCGGGGAACGTATGGCGCGCTTGTGTCGTTATACAACCTTGTGTCGTTATACAACCTTGTGTCGTTATACAACACCGTCAGGTCCGATACACCCGGCTCAGCGCTCTAGGCTGGGTGATCGCAGCAATGACGCACCCCGAGAATTTTCCAGCCGCGGCGATCGCACAGCAATCCGACGCCGCGGTACCTGCGAAAGGACCTCCCACATGTTCCGCCGTCCCGCACTGCTCGCCGCCGCAACGCTCGCGGCCGCAGCTCTCGTCCTCTCCGCCTGCTCGGGCAGCACCGAGCCCGACCCCTCGACGCCCTCTGCGGAAGTCGACCCCAGCGCCACCGTCACGGTGCGCTTGGTGCTCGAGCCGAGCAACCTCAACATCCGGGAGACGTCCGGCGCCGCCCTCGACCAGGTACTCGTCGACAATGTCTATCAGGGCCTGATCTCGCGCACACCCGAGCAGGACATCGTGCCGACTCTCGCAACGGAGTACGACGTGTCGGACGATGGCCTCACCTATACGTTCACGGTGCGGGAGGGCGTTACCTTCCACAACGGCGAGCCCCTCACACCGCAGGATGTCGTCAGCTCGCTGACCACGGCACGTGACAACCCCGCGTTTGTGGACTCGGGACGCCTGGCCGGCATCACCTCGATCACCGCCGAGGGCCAGAACGTCGTCCTCACCCTCGCCACACCCGACTCGACGCTGCTCTGGACACTCACCGGTCGCGCCGGACTGGTGTTCAAGGAGGGCGACACCACCGTCCTCAACACCGCCGAGAACGGCACGGGTCCGTTCACTCTCGCCAACTGGCGCCAGGGCGACAGCATCACACTCGCGCGCTACGACGGCTACTGGGGGGAGCCCGCCGCGGCCGCCGAGGTCGTCTTCGACTACATCCCCGACAACACGGCCGCCCTGAACGCCGCGCTTTCGGGCGAGGTCGATGTGCTGACCGGCTTCGACGCCAACTTCGAGGATCAGATCGAGGCGAACGGTGACTTTGCCCTGGTCACGGGTCCTTCGACCGACAAGGGCACCCTCGCGTTCAACTCGCGCGCCGAGCCGCTCGACGACATTCGGGTGCGCGAGGCCATCCGCCGCGCGATCGATCACGACGCGATCATCGAGGCACTCGGTGCCGGGCAGACCCTGTACGGTCCGATCCCCGAGCTCGACCCGGGCTACGAAGACCTGTCGGACGTCGCCCCGTTCGACCCGGAAGCCGCGCGCGAACTGCTGGCCGAAGCCGGCGAGGAAGACCTCGACCTTACGCTCACGATCCCCTCCTTCTACCCGACCACGATCGCGCAGGTTCTCGTCTCGCAGCTCGCGGATGTCGGCATCACGCTCACGGTCAACTCGGTCGATTTCGCAACCTGGCTACAGGACGTCTACGTCAACCAGGACTACGACCTGAGCTTCGTGCTCCACACCGAGGCGCGCGACTTCGAGAACTGGGCCAACCCGGACTACTACTTCACCTACGACAACCCCGAGGTGCAGCGCCTGTACGCGGCATCCGTCGCCTCGCTGGACGAAGAGACCGCGGCCGACCTGCTGCGCCAGGCCGCGCGCTTGGTCTCGGAAGACATGGCGGCCGACTGGCTGTACAACGGCGAGTCCGTTCTTGCGGTCGGCACGAACGTGTCGGGGATGCCGTCGACCAACGTCAACGAGCGCCTCAACGTCGCGGAGCTGGGTAAGAGCGCCGATTGATCCGATACGCGCTGACACGGCTGCTCCTGCTGCTCGCGGGACTGCTGGTTGCCAGCGTGCTCATCTTCGCCACGCTCCGGGTACTGCCCGGCGACGTGGCGCAGCTGATCGCGGGCGCACAGGGGAGGCCCGAGCAGGTCGCGGCAATTCGCGAGCGGCTCGATCTCGATCAGTCCGTTGTGGCGCAGTACGTCGAGTGGGTCGGCGGGCTGCTGCGGGGTGACCTCGGCACCTCGCTGATCAACGGATCGACGGTCGTCTCAGAGCTCGTGCAGAAGGCCGAGGTCACCGTCCCGCTCGGGCTCATGTCGCTGCTCATCGCTCTGCTGTTCAGCCTGCCGCTCGGGGTGCTCTCGGCCGTGCGGCGCGGGAGGGCGGGCGGCACAGCCATCAACGTCGGCTCACAGGCCCTCGCCGCCGTGCCGGTCGTCTGGGCGGGCATGATGCTGGTCGTCGTGTTCTCGGTATGGCTCGGATGGCTCCCCGCCCAGGGATTCCCGCGCGCGGGATGGAGCGATCCCGCGGCCGCCCTCAGATCGCTGCTGCTGCCCGCACTGACGATCGGCATCGTCGAGGGGGCACTACTTTTGCGGTTCGTTCGGAGCGCGACACTGCAGGCGGCCGGACAGGACTTCGTGCGCACCGCCGCAGCGAAGGGGCTCACCCGCACGCAGGCACTGCTGCGCCACGGCCTGCCGAGCGTCGGCCTCTCGGTCATCACGGTGCTGGCGCTGCAGGTCGCCGGCATCATCGTCGGCTCGGTCATCATCGAGCAACTCTTTGGCCTGCCCGGAATCGGGCGCATGCTGGTGGAGGATGTCCAAAATCGCGATCTTCCGAAGGTGCAGGGCGAGCTGCTCGTGCTGACCGGTTTCGTGCTGGTTCTCGGCTTCGTGGTCGACCTCGTCCACCGCGCTCTTGACCCCCGACAGCGGGAGGCGTAGTGAGTACGCGTCGTCGCGGGAGCACCCTCGGCCGGGTCTGGCGCCAGTGGACCGGCAGGTTCGGGCTGATCATCGTCGGCCTGGTCGTTCTCGCCGCCGCGGTGTCACTCGTGTGGACCCCTTTCAACCCGCAGAGCATCGACATCGCCGATCGGTGGGCACCGCCCGGATGGCCTCACCTGCTCGGCACCGACAACACCGGCCGCGACATCCTCAGCATCCTCATGGCGGGTGCCCGCACGACGGTGTTCGTCGCCGACGGCGCGGGCATCGTCGCGACCGTCTTCGGCGTCTTGCTCGCGGCGCTCGGAGCGCTCACGGCCCGCTGGCTGCGTGAGTCGATCGCGGTGCTGGTCGACATCCTGATCGCCTTCCCCGTCTTGCTGATCGCGATGATGATCTCGGCCGTCTGGGGGGGATCGCTCTGGGTCGTGGTGTGGTCGGTCGGCATCGGATTCGGCGTCAACATCGCCCGTGTGATGAGGCCCGAGCTGCGGCGGGTGCTGCACAGCGACTTCGTGATGGCCGGGAAAGCAGCAGGTCTCACCCCCGTACAAAACCTTGCACGTCACCTGCTACCGAACGTCGCGCCGGTTTTCATCGTGCAGTTGTCGTGGTCGATGGCGGTCGCGGTTCTGGCCGAGGCGGGTCTCTCGTACCTCGGCTTCGGGGCATCGGTCACCGAGCCGTCGTGGGGTCGTCTTCTCGCCGACCTTCAGGGGTATCTGACCGTCTACCCGTTGTCGGTGCTGTGGCCGGGACTCGTCATCACCTTCACAGTTCTCGCGCTCAACCTGCTCGGCGATGCGATTCGAGAGGCGACTGATCCGACGCTCCGCCAGTCCGGCGGCTCGGCACGTGCCGCTCGTACCCATGTACCGGAGGTCGTCTCGTGAGCCTCGTCGTGCGCGACCTCGTGATCGAGATCGACGGTAACCGTGTCGTCGATGGTGTGTCGTTCGATGTTCCGGATGGCACACGCCTCGGGCTCATCGGCGAATCCGGTTCGGGTAAGTCGCTGACCGCGCTCGCGATCCTGGGGCTGCTTCCCGAGGGGGCCGAGGCATCCGGCAGTATCGTCTGGGACGGCCGGGAGCTGATGGGGATGTCGGATCGCGAACTCGCCGCTCTGCGCGGCGATGACATCGGCATCGTCTTCCAAGAACCCCGGGCGGCGCTGAACCCCATCCGCACCGTCGGGCGCCAGATCGCGGAATCGATCCGCATCCACGAGCGCGCGTCGAAGCGCGACGCGTGGCAGCGGGCGCTGGGTGAGGCCGAACGCGTACGGTTGCCCGATCCCCCGCAGCTCCTGACGCGCTACCCCCACCAGCTCTCGGGCGGTCAGTTGCAGCGCGTCGCGATCGCGATGGCGCTCGCGTGCCGGCCGCGACTGCTGATCGCCGACGAGCCGACGACCGCGCTCGACGTCACGATCCAGGCCGAGATCCTGCGGCTCCTGCATACGCTCGTCGACGAGGACGGGATGTCGCTCGTCTTCATCACGCACGACCTCGCCGTGCTGTCACAGATCGCCACGCACGGCATCGTGCTCGAGCACGGCCGGGTCGTCGAGTCCGCGCCCGTCCGCGAGCTCCTCACCGCACCGCGCTCCCCCGTTACGCAGGGCCTGCTGCGCGATGCCACCGCGACGCTCTGGCGCTCGGCCGACCAACTCGAGGCGGAAGCCCGCGGCGCGGAGGATGCATCATGAACCGCGACATGCTGCTCACCGGACGCGGCCTGAACCGACGCCACACCCTGCCGCGGCGGACCCTCTTCGAGCCGCGCCGCGTCACGACAGCGCTCGAAGACGCCGACATCGACGTGCGCGCGGGCGAGTCCGTCGGGATCATCGGCGAGTCCGGATCGGGCAAGTCGACCCTCGTGCGGCTGCTGCTCGCGCTCGATGCCCCGACATCCGGAACCGTGTCGTTCGAGGACAGGGACGTGGATGCCTCGGCCTCCGCCCGCGACCTGCACTGGCTGCGGCGGGGCACCGGCATCGTGTTCCAGGATCCGTACTCTTCGCTCGACCCGCGGATGAGCGTCGGCCGGATCGTCGGCGAGCCGCTCTGGGCGCTCGGTATCGAGGGCGACCGTCGCGCGCGAGTTCGCGAGGTGCTCGATCTCGTCGGACTCGATCCCGCGATGGCCGAGCGCTTCCCGCACGAGTTCTCGGGTGGCCAGCGGCAGCGCATCGCGCTCGCCCGCGCCATCGCGCACCGACCGCGCCTGCTCGTCGGCGACGAACCGCTCTCGGCCCTCGACGTCACGGTGCGCGCGCAGATCCTTGCTCTGCTGAAGAAGCTCCGCGTCGAGCAGGGTATGGCGCTCCTGTTGGTCTCGCACGACATCGGGGTCGTCCAGAACGTGTGCGACACGGTCATCGTCATGAAGGATGGCCGCATCGTGGAAGAGGGCCCGACCGAACGGGTTCTGCTCGAGCCGCAGGTCGCCTACACCCGGCGCCTGCTCGACTCCATCCCGACCATCACCCCCTAGATGAGTGAGTCCGTTTGGTTCAGTGGTCGTAGGCGATGAGGGAGCGTTTGGCGGGGGCGTTGGTGAGCCAGTTGTGCCAGATGCCGGCGGCGAGGGCGAGGAGTCTTGCGGCGACGCGGGAGTAGACGCCTGCGGGGGTTCTGCCGCCGTGGTCTTCGAGGGTGAGTTGGCCTTTGAGGGTGTCGAACACGGACTCGACCCATTGTCGGATGCTGCCGAGTTTCCCGAACCTGGGGGTCTCGTCTTTGCGGTCGGGGCGGATCAGGTGCGCGCCGAGTTCGTTGGTGACGAAGTCCTCGAACTGCTTCCCAGCGAAGCCTTTGTCGCCAACGATGACCTGTCCAGGCTGGATGAGGTGTCTGTCGTGGTCGAGCATCGCTTGGGTGGCTTCGCGTTCACCGATCTTCGGGCTCGCGAGTCCCCAGATCACGGGCATTCCGTCGGGAGTGCAGATCAGATAGAGCCGGAAGCCCCAGAAGTATCGGGAGTGGGATGCGCAGTATCCGTAGTCGGCGTGCCCGGCAAGGTCTGAGCGTTTCACGGTCTCCCGCGATTTCCCGCACGGTAACGGGGTCGAGTCCACCAGCCGGGTGATCTCACCCCAGGACGGGGTGTCACGGGCCAGCTCGGTGATCACCGCAGAGAGAAGCCCGGTGGATTGGCGGACGCGTTTGCCCCACCCGGACTGGCCGGGCAGGTTCGGGAACATGCCCTTCAGGTGAGCGTGCGCGTATCGGATCCATTTCCGATCCGACGCGATCCCGAGCAGGTGTTGCGCGACCAGCAGGCAGAGCAATTCCGCGTCGTTGAGGGCGGGTTTGCGGCCCGGGTGGTGATCGCGGGTGAAGCCGATCGCGGGCAGGATCCGGTCATCGAGGTGGACGTAGAGTGTGATCAGGAGGGTGTTGAGTTCAGTTTTCACACACCGGGGTTAACACCCTCCGCCTGCGATTAACAGCATCCACGCCGACCCAGCCAAACGGACTCACTCATCTAGCGCTCCGTTTGGCCAGGCCTCACGACGCGTTCAGATAGCGGATGACCGCCTGAACGCGCCGATGGCTGTCGCTCGCCGAGGGCAGCCCGAGCGCGACGTAGATATGCGAGACGTGCTGCACGACGGCCTTCTCCGTGAGAAAGAGCGTCGCCGCGAAGTTGGCATTGCTGCGCCCCTCGGCCACAAGTGCGAGCACCTCGCGCTGCCGAGGGGTGAGTTCTCCCACGGCACGCTCGGGGTAGCGTGGGCACGTGATCTGGAGCGTCGGCAGTACCGTGCTGGGTGCGGCCATCATCGCGTACGGGCTGACCGACATCTTCCTCACCTTGTTGCACCCGCACGCGCGCGGACGGATGACCCGCGGCATCGTCTCCGGGGTCTGGCATCTGACTTCGGGGCTCGGCCCACGGGCACGGGCGGCATCCGGACCGATCGCAACACTCGCCGTCGTGCTCGCGTGGGCGACCGCCCAAGCGGTCGGATGGGCACTCGTCTATCTGCCCCATGTGCCGGAGGGCTTCCTGTACAACGAGGGTATAGACCCCGATCGCTACGTCGACTTCTTCGAAGCCCTGTACGTCTCGCTGGTGTCGCTGTCGACCGTCGGGTTCGGCGAGGTCGTGCCGATCGAACCGATCATCCGAATCCTCGCCCCTGTCCAGGCAGTGATCGGATTCGCGCTCCTGACCGCATCGGCGACCTGGCTGCTGCAGCTCTTCCCCACGCTCGGGCGCCGTCGGTCGACCGCACTGTCGCTGACGATGCTCGGCAGAGCGGGATACGCGGACCGACTGCACGAGATGGATGCAGCGTCCGCCGCGACGGTCGTGCGCGGTGTCGCGCAACAGATCGCCGCGGTCCGCGTCGACCTCAGCCAGAGCCCGGAGTCGTACTACTTTCGCGAAGGCCAAGCCCCGACCTCCCTGGGCCGCGCGCTCCCCGTCGCCGTCGCACTTGCCGCCGCGGCACGCACCTCACCGAATACGGACCTCTCCATGGCAGGCACGGTGCTCGAGGACGCGCTCGAAGACCTCGGCGCGTGCCTGCGCGACAACTTCGGCGCTCGCGGGGAGTCCCGCGCGGACTTCATCGACTCCTTCGCGCGTGACCACGCGTGAGTCGGGCGGGCCACCGTCGACGCACCCGGCACAGCGCACGACGGCTACAGTTCGCGACATTCGCTACGTCGATCGATGGCGCGGATGACGAATGCTGTAGCCCTCGTGTGATCACGCACCAGCGTTTCGACTCGTCGCTACGCTCCTCGCTCAACGAACGCACCCGGGCCACCGGTTTGAGCAAGCAAAGCGAGTCGAAACGCGCATGCCGAGCGAGCAAGGCCCACCGGTCGTTGAGCGAGCGCAGCGAGACGAAACGCCCCTCGCTTAACGAGCGGGTCGAGGAGTCAGCGGCTGAACAGACCGCGCTTCTTCTTTTTCTTCGGCGACAGCGATTTCTGCAGGTAGACCGTGCCGAGCCAGCGGCCGAATTTGAAGCCCACGCGCCCCATCCGCCCGACCTCGGCGAAACCGAGCTTCTCGTGCAGGGCGATCGAGGCATCCGCTCCCTTGTCGCTGATCACGGCGACGATCTCGCGGATGCCCTTCTCTTCGCAGGCCTCGATCAGCGCCTCGAGGAGGGCCCGACCGAGGCCCTTGCCCGCAGCCGCGTGACCGAGATAGATCGAGTTCTCGACCGTGTAGCGGAAGGCGGACTTGCCCGCCCAGGGCTGCACGAGCGCGTAGCCGAGGATCTGGCCACTCGGAGATTCCGCGACGAGGAACGGAAGCTCCAGCTTGGCGAGATGCTCGAACTTCTCACGCCACTGTCGGAGCGTCCAGCGCTTCTCATCGAATGTCACAACGGAGTTGGTGACGTAGTAGTTGTAGATCTCACGGATGTCCGGGATGTCCGCCGGAGTGGCCGGGCGGATCTCGTACGAAAACGGCCGCTCGGGCTCGGGCAACTTGCGCAGGTGACGAGGAGGGCGCCGCTTCTGCTTGTCGTATTCCTCCTCCAGCATCAGTCCAGCCTACGCGGGCAGACCCCAGTCGACGGCGGTCGATCCGGCCTTTTCGAGCATCTCGTTGGCCCGTGAGAACGGCTTCGATCCGAAGAATCCACGCGAAGCGGACAAGGGTGACGGATGCGCGGATTCGATGATCGGCGTTGCGCCGAGCAGCGGTCGCAGGTTCGCGGCATCCCTCCCCCACAGGATCGCGACGAGCGGACGATCACGCGCGGCGAGCGTGCGGATCGCGAGTTCCGTGACCTTCTCCCATCCCCAGCCGCGATGTGACCCGGATACGCCGGGCGTGACTGTCAGCACACGGTTCAGCAGCATGATGCCCTGGTCGGCCCACGCGGACAGATCACCGTGTGGTGCCGGCGCGATGCCGAGATCGCTGCCCAGCTCTTTGTAGATGTTCGCGAGGCTCCGCGGAAGGGGGCGGACATCCCGCTCCACGGCGAAGGAGAGCCCGATCGGATGTCCCGGCGTCGGGTACGGGTCCTGCCCGACGATCAACACCTTGACCTCGTCGAGGGGACGCTGGAATGCGCGCAACACGCGATCACCCGCGGGCAAATAGCCCCGCCCTGCCGCGGCCTCCGCACGCAGGCGCTCGCCGAGCGCAGCGATGTCGGGAGCGACGGGCTCGAGAGCGCGGGCCCAGCCCGCATCGATCAGGCCGTCGTCGGCGAGTTGCGCGAGCGAGCGAGCCACGGGATCAGGAGGCATCCTCTTCGATGACCGAACCCTTCCACGACCAGGGGAAGTCGATCCACAATGCCGTCTCGCGCCAGGAGTAGTCCGGCATCGCGATCGAACCGGGCTTGGTGTAGATCGTGGCCGAGCGGACGTCCGCGCCGCGTTCGCTCAGCAGGCGCACGGCGAGCGCGAGAGTCCGACCGCTGTCGGCCACGTCATCCACGAGCAACACGCGACGCCCGTCGAGGTACTCCATGTCGAGTTCGGGGCGGAGGAGTTCGGGAGCATCCAGGACCGTGCCGATGCCGGTGTAGAACTCCACGTTCAGGGCACCGCAGTTCTTCGCGCCGAGGGCGTAAGCCATCGCGCCGCCGGGCAACAGACCCCCGCGCGCGATCGCAACGACGACCTCGGGAACGAAACCGTCGGCGACGATCGTCCGGGCAAGATCGCGACATGCCTCCCCGAAACCGTCCCAGGTCAGGTGCTCGCGCTCCCCCGTGTATTCACCCATGCGGGGCGACTCCTTCCCGGCTCACGCCGTCGTCGTGCATCTCAGTTGAGCCCTGCGCTGCCGCAGAATCACTCGTGCTCCGGGCGAACTCGCAGCGGTCCACGAGCCAGGAGGTGTTGCGCGGACTGCGCCACGGGGCGCATCGTCACGAGATCCAGGTTGACGTGAGCCGGAGCGTTCATCGCGTAGACGATGACGTCCGCGACATCCGACGCGACGAGGGGTGCTTCGACACCGTCATACACGCGATCCGCCGCCGCCGTATCTCCACCCAGCCGGTTGAGGGTGAACTCGGGCGTATAGACCATGCCCGGCGCGACCTCGACCACGCGGATCGGTTCGCCATTGAGCTCGAGGCGCAGGGCGTGCACGAGCATCGCCTCAGCCGCCTTGGCCGCGTTGTAGCCGGCGCCGCCGGGGTAGGCGACCTGCGCGGCCGTCGACGTCACGAAAACAGCATCGGCATGGCCGCCATCTGCCGCCGCCGCGCGCATGAGGGGCAGCAAAGCGACGACGAGACGCTGCGTGGAGAGCACATTGACCTCGTACATCCACGTCCAGTCGGACGGGTCGCCGTCCTCGACGCGCTGCGTACCGCGAGCGCCGCCCGCGATCTGCACGAACGCGTTCACGGGCCCCGTGCTCTCGAGCCAGTCGGCGAGGGCATCGACGTCTGCCTGGTTGGTCAGGTCGGCGGCGAACACCTCGGCGCCGGTCTCGTGTGCAAGCTCTGCGAGACGTTCGGCCCGGCGGGCCACACCGACCACATCCCAGCCTGCTTTGCGGAGGGCCACCACGGTCGCCCAACCGATTCCCGAACTCGCACCGGTCACAACCGCACGCCTATTTGCCACGGACCCACGCTAGTCCGCCCCGACGGGGTGAACGAACTCGGCGACCCCGCCCGGGCCTGCGAACGGAGACACCAACGGAGACACCAACGGAGCCACGACAAGTGTTACGTAACATTTCCGGACCATTGTCGGGACATCCGTCGATCCGTAGCCTCGCTACAGACGCGACAGCCGCCGCGCCCACAAACCACAGGAGTACCCACCATGTCCGCACCGGAAAACTGGCGCTTCGAAACCAAGCAGGTCCACTCGGGCGCTCAGCCCGACCCGACCACCAAGGCACGCGCGACGCCGATCTATCAGACGACGTCGTACGTCTTCGACAACACCGAGCACGCCGCGAACCTCTTCTCGCTGGCCGAGTTCGGCAACATTTACACGCGCATCATGAACCCGACGCAGGATGTCGTCGAGCAGCGCCTCGCCGCGCTCGAGGGCGGCACCGGTGCCCTCCTCGTCGCAAGCGGCCAGGCAGCCGAGACGTACGCGGTGCTCAACATCGCGCAGGCCGGCGACCACATCGTCTCGTCGTCATCGATTTACGGCGGAACCTACAACCTGTTCAAGTACACGCTCGCCAAGCTCGGTATCGAGACGACGTTCGTTGAAAACCAGGACGATGCGGACGAGTGGCGCGCTGCTGTCCGCCCGAACACGAAGCTGTTCTTCGGTGAGACGATCGGCAACCCGAAGATCAACATCCTCGACATCGCGAAGGTTGCGGGCGTCGCGCACGAGCTCGGTGTTCCGCTGATCGTCGACAACACGATCGCGACCCCGTACCTCATCCGTCCGCTCGAGCACGGCGCCGACATCGTCGTGCACTCGGCCACGAAGTTCCTCGGCGGTCACGGCACGGTCATCGGTGGAGTCATCGTCGACGGCGGCAAGTTCGCCTGGTCGCAGAACGTCGAGAAGTTCCCCGGCCTCACCGAGCCCGACCCGTCGTACCACGGCGCCAGCTACACCACGGCCGTCGGCGACGCGCTCGCCTATGTCATCAAGGCCCGCGTCACGCTCCTGCGTGACCTCGGTGCCTCGATCGCGCCGCAGAGCGCCTGGCTGCTCATCCAGGGCATCGAGACCCTGTCACTGCGCATCGAGCGTCACGTGCAGAACGCGCAGGAGATCGCCGAGTGGTTGGAAGACCACGAAGATGTCGCGTCGGTCAACTACTCGGGCCTGCCGTCGTCGCCCTGGTACGCCGCCGCGAACACGTATGCCCCGAAGGGCGTCGGTGCGGTGCTGTCGTTCGAGCTCAAGGGCGGTGTCGAAGCGGGTCGCGAGTTCGTGAACTCGCTCGAGCTGTTCAGCCACCTCGCCAACATCGGCGACGTCCGCTCGCTCGTCATCCACCCGGCGTCGACGACGCACTCGCAACTGACGCCCGAGCAGCAGCTCACGTCCGGCGTGACGCCGGGCCTCGTGCGCCTGTCGGTCGGTATCGAGAACATCGCGGACCTCAAGGCCGACCTCGAGCAGGCGCTCGCCGCCGCCCGCAAGGTCTCGGAGGCCGCGCGCGCGTAGTTTCGCGTCACCGGATGCCCCGCGCTCATCCCCCTCGAGGAGATGTGCGCGGGGCATCCGTGTTCTCCGCTGCGGCGCGTTCTCTCGCGGCGGCGGCGGACCATGCATCGAACGGTCGCGACTCGCCGTGCGCGCTCACACCTGCACGGCGAGTCGCGACCGTTCGATGACGCGCGAGGCCGCGGCTAGGCGGGCCCCTCGGCCAGGACAGCCGCGGCGAGAACCTCGGCGATGGGTGTGACGTTGAACCCGGGATCGAGCGATCGCTGCAGCACCGCGCCGTCCACAGAGGCAGTGATCGTCGCGGCGAGCGCCGATGCTGCGGCCGGAGCGACGCCCGCGGACTCGAGCGTCGACGCGATTCGCCCACGGTATACGTCGAGCAAGGTGGCGATCTCGACGCGCAGCGCCTCGTCCCGACCAGCCGCCGGAAGCGACTCGTGCAGCAGGCGCAACTCGCGGCTCGCGGACGCTCCGCCCGGCCCGGGACTGACGAGTTCTGTCACCCACGCGACCACACCGGCGGGCGTCGGGTCGAACGCAGCCATCGGCTGATCGAAAAATCGCCGGATCGCCCGTATGGTCGCTTCGCGTCGCAAGTTATCTATGCTGCCCGCGTGATAGTGCACCAGTCCCTGCGCGAGACCCGCACGATCCGCGACGCGGCGTGTCGTCGCGGCCGACCATCCCTCGTCGGCGATGACGGCTTCGGTCGCATCCAGCAGGCGCACCATCGGCGCATCCGGACTCACGACACGAGGCCCTTGATCGCGAGGGTCATGACGACGCCCGCGAGTGCGAGGCTTGCGACCTCGAGCACGAGCAGCTGCGACGGCAGAGCATCCTTCACGACCGGAAACACGCGCCCGAGGTCGAGCGCGAAAACCGCGGTGTACAGGAAGCCGATGACGAGTGCGACGACCAGGCTGCCGCCGACCTCGGCGATCGCAAATCCTGCGGTTGCGAGGCTCGCGACCCCGAGGCTGATCAAGAACACGTTGAACAGGTTGAATTGCCAGCGCGGCAGTTCCGAGAAATCGCGGGTGTCGACCTGCCCACCTGGCGCCATCGGCGTCAGTGTGAAGGCAAGCGCGACGAGCAAACACGCGATGGCGGTAAAGATGACGGACATCCGGGCTCCTTGATGAAATGTTGAGCAAACGCCTTGGGCGCTTGCTCAACTCCTACTCCTTCATCGCGATCCGCCACGGCTTGGGGCGTCGGGTTCGCGTTGGGGCGCGGGTGCCCGCGCCCCAACGGATTTCCGGCGCCCCAAGTCGACCGCGGGAGTGGGCGGGACGGGGCTTTCGGGCGTAACGTGACGGCCCACCCATAGCCGGGCACGCAAGAATGGCCTGATGGACTGGCAGAGCTCTGAGGACACCTATCCGGCGATGCCGGTGACGGAGGCCGACGCGCGGATGCTGCTAGGCCGACCGCCCGCCACCGGCGCTTGGCGCGACGGCGACCCCGTCGGCGACCGTCGTTTCGCCGCGTTCGGGCCCTTCCGCACCGAGGGCGGAGCAGAGCTGCCCAGCTTCCGCCTCGCCTTCGAGAGTTGGGGTGAGCTGAACGCAGCGCGCGACAATGCCGTGCTGATCCTGCACGCCCTGACCGGCGACAGCCACGTCCGAGGACCCGCGGGGCCCGGCCATCCGACCGACGGCTGGTGGTCCGACATCGTCGGCCCCGGTGCCGCGATCGACACCGACCGCTGGTTCGTCGTCGCACCCAACATGCTGGGCGGATGCCAGGGCTCGACCGGACCCGCGAGCATCGCACCCGACGGGTACGAGTGGGCGGAGCGATTCCCCTACGTCACGATCCGCGACCAGGTCGCCGCGCAGGCGCAGCTCGCCGACGAGCTCGGCATCGAAGCCTGGGCCGGCGTTGTCGGAGGCTCGATGGGCGGGATGCACGCGCTCGAATGGGCGGCGGGGCATCCGGATCGCGTCGCGCGCGCGGCGATCATCGCGGCTCCCCCGCTCACCACGGCCGATCAGATCGCGCTCAACTCGGTACAGCTCGACGCGATCGCGATCGACCCGCGATTCCAGCGCGGGGAATATTACGACGCGGGCGACGGGGACGGTCCTCACCGCGGACTCGCCCTCGCTCGACGCATGGCGCTGCTGAACTACCGCAGCCCCACCGAGCTCAACCAGCGCTTCCAGCGGTCGTGGCAGTCGGGCGTGAGCCCGCTCGGTCACGGCGGCCGCTTCGCCGTGGAGTCCTACCTCGACTTCCACGGCAACCGTTTCACGCGGCGCTTCGACGCGAACAGCTACATCCGCCTCGTCGAGGCGATGAACTCCCACGACGTGGGTCGCGATCGCGGTGGCGTCGAACAGGCGTTGGCACAGGTCACGGCGCGCACGCTCGTGCTGGGTATCGACAGCGACCGGCTGTTCCCCGTCGAGGGACAGGAGCGGATCGCCCGGGCCATCCCGAACACGCTCGACGGCAACTCCCCTACCGTCATCACGAGCGACTACGGGCACGACGGCTTCCTCATCGAAACCCACGTCGTCGGTACGCACCTCCGGCGCCTGCTCGAGGATTAGCGGCGCAGGCAGCGGCGCGCCTACCGAAGCTGAGCGAAACCTTCCGCGGAACGCGTCTTGCCCACCACGAGAATCGTGTCTCCCGCGCGCAGAACCGTCTGGTTGTCGGCGTTGTCCCACACATCGTCGTGTTGGTAGGCGGCAATTGTCACGCCGTGCGACTTGCGGAGGCCCGTCGAGCCGAGCGGAACATCCTGAATCGAGGCCGGCACGGGAGCCTTGACCATCGCGTAGCCCGGCGCGATCTCGATGAAATCGAGCGCCGCTCCGCGGACGAGGTGCGCCACGCGACGCCCCATGTCTTTCTCGGGATAGATCACCTTGTGCACCCCGAGCTGCTCCAGGATCAGCCCGTGCTCATCGTTGACGGCCTTGGCCCAGATCACCGGGATGTTCATGTTGAGCAGCACGGAACAGGTCAGGATGGATGCCGAAATGTTGCCGCCGATCGACACGACGACGCGGTCGAACTCGTCGATCGCGAGCTGATGTAGCACCTCACGCTTGGTCGAGTCGGCGCGGACGACCTGCGTGAGCTCGCCGTTGAGGGACTGGACGATGTCTTCGTCGAGGTCGATGCCGAGCACCTCGGTTCCGGATGCCATGAGCTCGAGCGCGAGCGATCGCCCGAACCTGCCGAGCCCGATCACGGCCACCGAGTCAGCCTCGGCGATGCGCCGCGATCGTTCGCTGGCGCCGAACTGCGGGAACTTAGCCAATGGCCGGCCTTTCTTTCGGAAGTTCGTACAGGATCCGTCGCTCGCGGAGCGCGAGGGCCGAACCGAGGGTGAGTGGGCCGATGCGTCCGAGGAACATCAGGATGACCAGGACTATCTGGGCGCTCTCGGGAAGCGCAGCGGTGATGCCCGTCGACATCCCGACGGTCGCGAAGGCCGAGATCGTCTCGAAGAGCGACTTGTCGAGATTCTCGCCGCTCAGGAACATGATGAGCGCGGTGCCCGCGATCACGGCGCCGACGGCCATGAGCACGACTGTGATCGCCTGGCGGTGGACCGCGCGCGACAGACGCTTGCCGAAGATGTTGACCGCGCCCTCACCACGCAGCTCTGTCACGAGGATGAAGAACAGCACGGCGAACGTCGTCACCTTGATGCCGCCCGCGGTTCCCGCGGGGCCGCCGCCGATGAACATCAAGACGTCGATGCCCAGCCAGGTCTCGTCGCGCATGGCGCCCACGTCGACCGAGTTGAAGCCCGCGGTCCTGGTCTGCACGGACTGGAAGAAGCCGGCGAGAACCCGCGACCACGGGTCGAGCCGGCCGAGGGTCGCCGGATTGCTCCACTCGATCGCGGTGATGTATACCGTTCCCGCCACGAGCAGGACGGCAGTCACCGCCAGTACGAGGTTGGTGTTCATCGACCAGTGCAGCGGGCGCCGGAACTCGCGGCGGAGCTGCATGATCACGGGGAACCCGAGCCCACCCAGGATGATCGCGGCACCGATCGGCAGGCAGATGAACGGATCGCTCACGAAGCCCATGAGGCTGTCGCTGTACAGCGCGAACCCGGCATTGTTGAACGCCGAGATCGCGTGGAACAGGGCGAACCAGGCGGCTTCGCCCACGGTATAGCCGTAGCCGAGCAGAAAGCGCAGAAACAGGAGGACGAACGCGCAGGCCTCGATGATCACCGAGATCAGCACGATGCGGCGAACGAGCCCGCGGACGTCGTCCAAACCGAGGGATTTCGCCTCGGCTGCGGTGTTCAGCCGCGACCGCACCGACATTTTGCGGGCCAGTACGACGCCGATCAGGGCCGCGAAGATCATGATGCCCAGCCCGCCGAGTTGGATCAGCGCCAGAATGACGACCTGCCCGAAGCCCGTCCAGAACACCGGGGTGTCGACGACGACCAGCCCGGTGACGCACACGGCGCTCGTCGCGGTGAAGAGCGCCTCGACGAAGCTCGCCCCGCCCGGCCCGACCTTGGCGATCGGGAGCATGAGCAGAGCTGTGCCTGCGGCGATTGCCGCGGCGAACCCGAGCACGACGGCCTGGGCGGGTTGCAGGTGATGGCGTGATATTCCCTTTTGCCGGTCCCGCCCCGCTGTCCGACCGCGCGCTGCCGCCGCGGCGGGCGTCCTCTTCCTCACCGCAGAACTGTACTCCTCGTTGCGGGTTCCGGAAGTGTTCGGCGGGCGCTCGGAGCGGATCGGGACTCGAGCGCGAACGCGACAACGGCGATACCGACACCGAGTGCCGCGAGTGCAGCACCCACCCATGACGGCATGACGAAGCCCCACCCGAGCGCGATCACAACACCACCGAGCGCCGCGCCGAGGCTGTTGCCGATGTTGAGGGCCGAGTGATTGAGTGCAGCGGCGATCGCCTGGTTGTCGCCCGCGACATCCATGAGTCGCGTTTGAATCGCCGGGCTGGTGACCGCGGATGCGACCCCGATGAGGAAGATGAAGACGATGAGCGGCACGATGTACGCGGCGGTCGCTGCCAGGAGCGCCTGAACCACCACGAGCACGGCAAGACCCCCGATGAGGGTTGCGCGGAGGTTCTTGTCGGCCAGCACCCCGCCGAGGAGGTTGCCGACAGTCATCCCGATCCCCATCACGACGAGCACGATCGGTACCACCCAGAGCGGACTGCCCGAGATCTCGGTGACCAAGGGCGAGATGTAGCTGTAGACCGCGAAGAAGCCGCCGAATCCGATGGCACCGATCGCCAGCGTCACCCATACCTGGCCGATTCGGAACACACCCAGCTCGGCGCGGAAAGTGCGTCCCGCATCCCCCGCGTGAGCGGGCACGAACACCCAGACCATGACGGTGGCTGCCGCGAAGATCGCAGCCACGACGAGGAAGGCCAGCCGCCAGCCGCTCGCCTGACCGAGGAACGTGCCGACCGGCACCCCGACGACGTTGGCGACCGTCAGGCCCATCAGGACGATCGCGACGCCCTTCGCACGCTTGCCGGGTCCCAGCACGTCGGCGGCGATGAGAGCACCCATGCCGAAGAACGCGCCGTGTGGCAGACCCGCGCCGAAGCGTGACAGAGCGACGAGCTCAAAGGTCGGGGCGATGACCGTGAGGACGGTGAACAGGGTGAGGGCGGCGGCCAGAGCCACGATCACGCGGTTGCGCGGAAAACGGGCGACAATTCCGGAGATCGTGGGTGCCCCGACGACAACACCCAGCGCATAGAGCGAGATCAGCCATCCGGCTTGGGCGATCGCGTCGTCGGGCGAACTCGCCCAGACCGTCGGGAGCAGATCATGTGCGATCTCGGGAAGCAGACCCATGATGACGAACTCGGTCATACCGATGCCGAAGCTGCCGACCGCGAGCGAGATGAGAGCCCAGGTCGCAACCCGTCGGGTCGGGACGCGTGAGCGACCGATATCGGAAGGCGCTGCGGATGTCACCGAGCGATACTACCCCGCCATTCGAAACGATTCGGACGAGCCCCCTGCGCAAAAGAACCCGCGAAACGGATGCCTCGGCTAGGCGCCGGCCGATTCGTCGAGCGCCCGCTCCAGCCGCTCGATCTTGCCGTCGATCTCGCCGGAGTAACCCGGGCGGATGTCGGCCTTGAGCACCAGCGACACCCGTGAGCCGAACGGCATCACAGCCTCGGTCGCCCGACGCACCACATCGAAGACCTCATCCCACTCCCCCTCGATCTCGGTGAACATCGAGCTCGTGCGATGGCGCAGACCGGACTCGCGCACCACGCGCACCGCCGCGGCGACCGCGTCGTGGACCGAACCATCCGCGGCGGCGCCGGAGTCCGTCGGGCCACTGGGGGCGCCGCTGGGGGCTACCGAGAAGGCGATGAGCATGATTCTCCCGAGGATCAGCGAGCGGACGTGAAACGGCGAGGGTCGCGCTTGCGCGCGCTGATCGTCGCCGCGGAGCGGGTCGGCACCCGAACGAGCGCCGCAACGATGATGACAAGCAGAACGATCGTGATGATGTTCCGGGCGGTGAGCAGAGCGACGGGCACGGGCTGCGTGTTCAGCACCCCGCCGTAGACGATCGGGTAGACGACCTGCGTCAACGCGGCGCTGACCAGCGACAACGCGGCCACCGTGGTCGCGCGCGTTCGATCCCAGACGATCCAGAATACGAGCGGTGCGATCAGCCAGGTCTGGAACTGGGGCGAGCCGACCTTGTTGAACACGATCAACACGAGAACCAAGGCGAGCGCAAGGGGCGGCAGCAGACGCACGTATGACGCGCCGCACCACACCTTGTATGCGCCCAGCCCGGCGATGCCCGCCACCGCAACCGCCAGCAGGGGTGTCATCACGGCGATCACGATATCGACGCTGGGACCCGTCACCTGGTAGGTCAGGACGTCGGTGTCATAGAAGGCGAACGAGCCCGCAACCCCCGCGACGGCCTGCCAGAGGTAGAAGGTGCTGACGGGCGCCTCGAGCTGCAAGCCACGCCCGGTCTGCTCGTCGATGAAGTCGAGGGCGTGGGCCCATCCGCCGAGCACGATGATCCCAACGAGCACGAGAGCGGTGACGAGCGCGGCGGAACCGATCACCGTCAGCCGGCGACGAAGGACGACGACCGCCGCGGCGATGAGCGCGGCCGGCCAGATCTTGATCCACGTCCCGACCGCCAGCAGCGCCGTCGCCACGGCCGGACGGGCCGCGAGCCACTGCAGACCCGCAACGGCCAACGGCACGGTGACGGCATCGATCCGATACATCCCGATCGGGCCGAGCAGCAGCGCATACGCCAGCCAGAACCAGGCGGCAGAGACGCGGGCGCGAGACCGGGCGCGTCCGATGAGCAGGGCGAAGGCGATCGCGTTCAGTGCCGTCACGAGGATCGACCACGCGATGATGTAGCCGCCGAGCCACGCCAGGGCACGCGCGAGGATCATGGGCACGAGTGCGAGCTGCGGATACACGAACGGAGTCGTGATACCAACGATCTCGCGTCCATCGACCGCGGCGTCGGCCCACGGTTCGTACACGAGGTAGACATCGCCCATGGGCTGGTTCGGGAGCACCCATCCGAGGACCGCGACACTCAGATGCACAACGGCGAAGGCGACCCACAAGACAGTGCGGTGCTTCATCCACTCCCGCCACAGCCCACCCGACACCCGCTCATCCTAAGCGCGCGTTCCGAGCTCTCCCGCCCCGCCCCTGGAGGATGCGCGAAGCGTTACGCCGTGAGTCGTGCCCATACCGTCGGGATCGCCTCTGCCACCTCCAGGGCGACGAGCGGATGTCCCCGCCCGGCCCTGCCATCGAGATCGGAGTCGAGATCGGAGTCGCGATCGGAGTCGCGCTCCGGGTCGCGGCCGCTGGGCCCCATCCCCGAGGCGATCCGGCCCGCAGCTCCATGCAGCCACGCCGCGGAGGCTGCGAGCGGCCCGAGGATCTCGGGGTCGGCGATCACCGCCGAGCTGCGCGCCGCGACGAGTGCGCCCACAACACCGGCCAGCACGTCGCCCGTACCCGCGGTCGACAGCCAGGGCGCCCCGGATTCGACCAACCCCAGCCATCCGCCCGGTGTCGCAACCCACGTGCGCGCACCCTTGAGCAGCACCGTTGCCCCTGTCTCGGCCGCGGTGTCGCGCGCGGCGGATGCGTCATCCGACCACTCGCGAGAGAGCCCGAGGTTCCGCCGCAGGCGGGCGAGTTCTCCCCGATGCGGGGTCAGCACGCGCGGCGCCGTCGCGCCCGCGAAGCCGAGCGCCCCCGCGTCGACGACGACCGGTTCCGCACCGTGCAGAATGTCAGCGAACCCCGCGCCCTCCTCCGTGTCGGCGTCATCGTCCGCGTCACCGTCGGCGTCGCCGACCGGCATTCCCGAACCGATCACCCACGCTTGAACACGTCCCGACCCACGCACGGTCTCGGGACGACGCGCCAGGACCATGGATGCCGCAGCGTCCGGTCCGATGTAGCGCACCATCCCGGCGCCCGCACGCCATGCGGCCTCGACCCCGAGCACCGCCGCGCCCGGGTACCGGGCCGAGCCCGTTCGCATTCCGACGACGCCGCGGGAATACTTGTCGTCGTTGTCCGTTGGCCTCTGCAGGTGCGCGGCCGTCTCGGCTGCAGTCCACGGCGACGGATACGACATCCCCACACGTTACCGCCGCGCCATCTCTCCGAGGAGCCCCTGTGAGCCTGCTGTTCCAGCCCATGACCATCCGCGCGACCGAGATCGCGAACCGGCTGTGGGTCGCCCCCATGTGCATGTACAGCGCGGAAGAGGGCGTGCCGAACGACTGGCACCACGTTCATCTCGCTCAGTTCGCGTCCGGCGGCGCAGGCCTGATCGTCGCGGAGGCGACCGCCGTCATGGCCGAGGGTCGCATCTCGCCGCGTGACACGGGCATCTGGACGGACGAGCAGCGGGATGCATGGGCCCCGATCGTCGCGTCGATCCACGGCCGCGGGGCGGTGGCGGGTATTCAGCTCGCCCACGCCGGCCGCAAGGCATCGACCTGGTGGCCGTTCGCCGGCCGAGGGCACGGCAGCGTGGGTCTCGACGAGGGCGGCTGGACGACTTTCGCTCCCTCGGCCATCGCTTACCGCGGATACGCCGAACCCCGCGAACTGGATGCGGCCGGCATCGAAGCCATCGTCGACGGGTTCGTTTCGGCGGCGCGTCGTTCGATCGAGGCCGGGTTCGACATCCTCGAGATTCACGCCGCTCACGGGTACCTCCTGCACGAGTTCCTCTCGCCGCTCAGCAACCAGCGCACGGACGAGTACGGCGGAAGCCTTGAGAATCGGTCCCGCCTGTTGCTCCGCATCGTCGCCGCCGTACGTGCTGAGGTCGGCGACGCGGTGCCCCTGTTCGTGAGGTTCTCGGGCACGGATGCGACCGAGGGTGGCTGGGGCGTCGAAGAAACAGCGACCGTATCGGTGTGGGCCGCCGAGGCGGGCGCCGACTTGTTCGACATCTCGAGCGGCGGACTGGTCGCGCACCAGCAGATCGTGACGGGGCCCGGGTACCAGGTTCCTCTCGCGGCGCACGTGCGTCGCGAAACCGGGTTGCTCGTGAGCGCAGTCGGCTCGATCACCGAGGGTTCGCAGGCGGAAGAGATCCTGCAGCAGGGCGACGCAGATGCGATCTTCGCGGCCCGGGAATGGCTTCGCGACCCGCACTTCGGACTGCGCGCCGCGGTCGAACTCGGCGAGAGCGTCGACCTCTGGCCTGCGCAGTACGCCCGGGCGGCGCTCATCCCGGCGCGATCGGCCTGACCCCAGGCCAGACCGGCGGGCCAGCCCGAACGGAGTTCACCCCAGGTCGTCGACGAACGCGCGCAGCTCGCGGGCGAACAGCTCGGGTTGCTCCCACGGTCCGAAATGGCCCCCGCGCGGCATCCTCGTCCACCGACGCACGTCGAAGAATCTCTCGGCATAAACACGCGGTGCCGGATTGATGTCTTTCGGGAAGATCGCGAATCCGGCAGGAACGGGCGCCGCACCGGTTGTACCCGTCGGGTGCAGCGCCGAGTCGCGATAGTAGCGTGCCGCCGAGGCGGCGGTAGCTGTCACCCAGTACAGAGTGATGTCATCCAACAGCTCGTCGGGGGTGAACACGCTGAAAACGTCACCGCCGTTGTCGCTCCAGGCACGGAACTTTTCGAGGTACCACGCCGCGAGAGCGATCGGTGAGTCGGTGAGGGCGTACGCGAGCGTCTGTGGTTTTGTGCGCTGCAAGAGCGCGTAGGCACCTTCTCTCTGGCTCCACTCGGCCATCGAGTCGGCCCACGCCGTCTCGTCGTCATCGAGAGATGCCGGATCGAGGGTGTATCGGTGCCAGAAAGGCACATCGCCGAGATGCACTCCAATCACATGATCCGCATGACGGTGCGCGATCGTCTCCGCGATCGTGCTGCCGACGTCACCGCCGTGCACGACGTAGCGGTCGAAGCCGAGCTCCGACATCGTGGCGGCCAGCAGGTCCGCGACGCGAGCGGCGCCCGAGCCCGGCTCCGTCGGTCGGTCCGAGAACCCGAAGCCGGGAATGCTCGGCACGACGATGTCGAACCTGTCGGCGAGCAGCGGCAGCGCCTTTTCGAACCGCACGAACGAGTCGGGCCACCCGTGCACGAGCAGAAGCGGGGTCATTCCCGGCGTTCCCGCACGGATCGCGTGCACCGCGGGGCTTCCGACCCGCACGTGTTCGAGAGCGTTCAACCGCGCCTCGGTTGCGCGCCAGTCGTAGCCGTTCGTCCACCGACCGACGAGCGTCCGCAACGCCGTCGGGTCCGTTCCCCACGACCAGTCATCATCGGCGACCGAATCCGGCCATCGGGTGCGCGCCAGACGATCGGCGAGGTCATCCAGGACGGTCTGCGGGATGTCAATACGGAACGGGGTCATGCGGCCCACGCTAGACCCCGCCACCGACTCGACTCGTACCACCGCGAACGGCGCACCCACGAGGGCCGCTCAACGCCGACGTGTCGCGTCCCGCACCTCTCCGACGAGCTCTTCGATGATGTCCTCGAGGAACAGCACACCGGTCGTTTCGCCCCTCTGGTCGCGCACCCGCGCGAGGTGGCGACCCGTGCGACGCATGGTCGCGAGTGCGTCCTCGAGGTCCGTCGTCTCTTGCACCGGAACCATGTGGTGGATCCGCTTGGCGGGCACGGGTTTATCGAGTCGCTCATCCGGGACATCCGCCGACCGCAGGACGTCTTTCAGATGCACGTAGCCCACCGGCTCGCCCGCGGCATCAACGATCACGTAGCGCGAGAACCCGTGCACCGCGACGGCACGCTCGATCTGCGCCGGCGTCGTCGTCTCGGGCAGGGTTACGAGCTGATCCAAGCGCACCGCGATGTCGCGCGCCTTCTTGTCGGTGAACTCCATCGCCGCGGCGAGCGCACCCGACGAGTCATCCAGAACACCCTCGCTGGTCGACTGACTCACGATCGTCGCGACCTCGTCGAGGGTGAAGGTCGATGCGGCCTCGTTCTTCGGCTCGACGCGGAACAGGCGCAGCACCGCGTTCGCGATCCAGTTGAGGGTTGCGATGACGGGGTGAAACACCTTGGAGACCCAGACGAGCGGCGTGGCGAGGATGAGCACGGCGCGGTCGGGGATCGAGAACGCGAGGTTCTTGGGGATCATCTCCCCGAAAACCACGTGCAAGTACGACACGATCAGCAGCGCGACGACGAATGCGACGACGTCGACGACGGCTTCCGACAGCCCGGTCAGCCCGAACGGCACCGCGAGCAGGTGGTGGATCGCCGGTTCCGAGACGTTCAGGATGAGCAGCGAACAAATCGTGATGCCGAGCTGCGAAGTGGCGAGCATGAGCGTCGCGTGCTCCATCGCGTACAGCGCGGTCTTCGCGGCGCGGGAACCCTTCTCGGCGAGCGGCTCGATCTGCGAGCGTCGAGCCGAGATGACGGCGAACTCGGCGCCGACGAAGAACGCGTTGAACGCCAGAAGGACGACCAACCAGACGATTCCTACCCAATCGCTCACGAGGCACCCCCGTTCCTCGTCGCGGCGCCGCGACGATTCGGTTCAGTCCCGCGGCCCCGCAAAATGCGCTCGGCTCCCGTGAGTTGCGACGGCTCGTTGTCGAGACCATCGGCCTCGTTGGGGCGAGGTGTGTAGCGGATGCGGTCGACGCGTCGCCCGTCCATCCGCTGAACGCTGAGCACACCGGCATCCGTCTCGACCGTGTCACCCGTCGAGGGAATGCGCTCGAGGCGGCTCATGATGAATCCCCCGATCGTGTCGTAGACCTCACCCTCGGGCACGCGGATGCCCGTGCGGTCCTGCAGCTCGTCCGGTCGCCAGTTGCCGGGGAACGTCACCGAATCTTTGCCGCGGACAAGTCCCGCGCGGCTGCGGTCGTGCTCATCCGACACCTCGCCGACGATCTCTTCGACGAGGTCCTCGAGGGTAACGACACCGGCTGTTCCGCCGTACTCGTCGACGACGATCGCGAGCTGGTAGCCGCGGGCACGAAGCTCGGCGATCAGAACGTCGAGGTGGACGGTTTCGGGGACGCGCAGGGGTTCCGTCGCGAGGGCAGCGGCCGGGACATCCGCTCGTTTCTCGCGCGGGACGCTGACGGCCGCCTTCAGATGCACGACGCCCAGGATGTCGTCCAGCGAGTCGCCGATGACGGGGAAGCGGCTGTGGCCCGTGCGACGCGCGAGCTGGATGACGTCGTCGGCGGAGTCGTCACGCGCAACGACGTGCATGCTCGGGCGAGGGGTCATGACGTCGTCGGCCGTGAGTCGCGCGAAGAGGAGGGTGCGGTTCAGGAGCGACGCGGTGTCCTGCTCGAGGAGGCCGGCGCTCGCCGAACGACGGACGAGCGAGGAGAGTTCCTCAGCGGTCCGGGCGCCGGATAACTCTTCTTTGGGTTCGATGCCGATGGCACGCAGAACGCCGTTGGCCGAGCCGTTCAGCAGCACGATCGCGGGACGGAACACCATGGTGAATGCCACCTGAAACGGCAACACGAGCTTCGCGGTCTGCCGCGGAAGGGCCAGAGCGAAGTTCTTGGGCACGAGCTCGCCGAGGATCATCGAGAAGATCGTCGCGACCGAGATGGCGACGATGACCGCGATCGGCGAGACCGCCGCTTCGGGCAGTCCCCATCCCGTGAGCACGGGGCGCAACAGACTCGAAAGCGCGGGCTCCATGGTGTAACCCGTGAGGAGCGTCGTGAGCGTGATGCCCAACTGCGCGCTCGATAGATGAGTCGACGTGATCTTCAGGGCGCCGATCGTCAACGACAGGCGGGTCTCACCGCGCTCGCGGCGCGCTTCGAGATCAGCGCGATCCAGATTGACGAGGGCGAACTCGCTGGCCACGAAAAGGCCGGTGCCCACGATGAGCAGAAGCCCCACCCCCAGCATGACCAACTCGTACGTCACGCGTCGACCCTCGCGGGTTCGATCGGGCGGTGGGGCGAGCGTCTACAACTGGGGGGGTCGTCCATCGTGGGGTCGAGTTTACCCGAGGACCGCGGACTCGCTCTCGCTGAGTCCACGGCCTTCCGACGGCTTCGGTCGCTTCGGGTGGCTTCGGCTCACTTCGGCTCCCTTCGAGTCACGGCGGCCCACAGCGGCTCACTTCGGCCCACGGCAGCGCCAGCCCGCGACATCCGAACCCCACGACGGCGCCAGTTCCCGACATCCGCGCCACCGATCGACTTAGCGGATGCCGCAAACTGGCGCCATCGTGTGGCTCCGGACGGATCCGGGTGAATCCGCGGCCGGGGCGCCAACACGGGCGACGGCTCCTCCCCCGATCGGGCCCCGCGGGAACACTCCCCGAAACGGGGCAAGAGTCGCCCGAGAGTACCTCGCAGCGGCACGATCAGCGTCGTGACAGATACCCAACCGCTCCCCTTGGACATCATCCGACGCGCAGACCGTGACGAGCCACTCGATGACCGCACGCTTCGAAAGCTCGTCGCCGCCGGGGCATGGACCCGAGTGGCACCGGGTGCTTTCGTGCGCACATCTGAGTGGCGCGCGCAGACCCCGCTCGTGCGGCACCGCGCGCGAGTGCACGAGGTCGCGCGGCGGATGCGTGGACCCGCCGTCCTCTCGCACTTCGCGGCCGCAGCGCTGCACGGCATCGATGTCCTCGGGTCGTGGCCGCATCTGATCGACGTGACCGTGCCGCGCACCACCGGCGGACGCTCGAGCGGGAACATCCGTCGGCGCACACGCGCTCCCGGCGAGACCGAACCCGAAACGGTCGCCTGGGGTCAGCATCGCATCACGTCCCCACGACAGACCGCGCTCGATCTCACGCGGATCCTTCCGTTCGTGGACGGCGTCGCGGTCGTTGACCAGGCGATCCGTCAGCACCGCCAGGGCGGCGCACTCACCACGCGCGCCGAGATCGAACTGCTGTGGGATGCGGGGCATCGGCACCGGGGAAACCCCCGCGCCTACCGCGCGATCTCGTTCGCCAGTCCTCTGGCCGCGAACGTCAGGGAATCGCAGAGCCGCGTCCTGCTCGCCCGGCTCGGGTTCCCCACACCGCGGCTGCAGGAGCGGCGGGTGTTGCGCTCGGGGCGTCTGGTGTTCGGTGATTTTTACTTTCCGAACCACGACCACTGGGCCGAGCTCGATGGGCGCGGCAAGTACCGCAGCCCGGACTTCGGCGCGGACCGCGACCCCGCTGAGATCGTGATCGACGAGAAGAATCGCGAGAACGAGATTCGCCGCGAGGTGCGCGGGTTCAGCCGCTGGGAGCCCTTCGACGCCGACCACCCGCGACGCCTGTACGACATCTTGACCACGGACGGACTGCCCAGTTCTCTGCCTCGTCCGTGAGGGGTATCCCCGGCCCGACGAGTTTCACACCACGACGGCTACAGTTCGCGACATCCGCTGCGTTGATCGGTGGCGCGGATGCCGCGAACAGGCGCCATCGCGTGACCGGATGCGTTGAACAGGCGCGACCCGTCACGACGAACGGGCGGAAGTCCGAGCTCACCAGCTGACGGGGAGTGCCTTGCCCTCTTCGTAGCCCGCGGCGGACTGCAGACCGACGAGGGCCCGGGCGTGGAACTCCGCGATCGTCGCAGCGCCGGCGTAGGTGAAGGACGACCGCACACCCGACGTGATCATGTCGAGCAGGTCTTCGAGTCCGGGACGGAGCGGGTCCAGGTAGATCTTCGACGACGAGATGCCTTCCGCGAAGAGCTCCTTACGCGCGAGCTCGTACGGGTCGAGGCGTCCGAACCGGTCGTGTACGGCCTTCGTCGACGCCATCCCCCACGACTCCTTGAAGACGCGCCCATCGGCATCCGTGAGCAACTCGCCCGGCGCCTCGATCGTGCCGGCGAACCACGAGCCGATCATGACGGATGCAGCCCCCGCCGCCAGTGCGAGCGCAACGTCCCGCGGGTAACGCACTCCCCCGTCCGCCCACACGTGCGCCCCCATGATGCGAGCGGCCTCGGCGGTCTCGAGCACAGCCGAGAACTGCGGACGCCCAACCGCCGTCATCATGCGCGTGGTGCACATTGCACCGGGCCCGACACCTACTTTCAGAATCGACGCGCCGGCTGTCACGAGGTCGTGCACACCCTCGGCCGTGACGACGTTGCCGGCCGCGATCGGGATGTCGAGGCCGAGCTCGGCCACCGTCCGGAGGGCCGCGAGCATTCCGTCCTGATGTCCGTGCGCCGTGTCCACGACGAGCACGTCGACTCCGGCGGCCGCGAGCGCCTTCGCCTTGGCCGCGACGTCGCCGTTGATGCCCACGGCCGCCGCGACAGCCAGACGGCCCGATGTGTCGACAGCCGGCCGATAGAGGGTCGAGCGCAGGGCGCTCCGGCGGCTCAGAGTGCCTACCAGGCGACCGTGCCGGAGAACGCAGACCACTTCGACACCCGCGGCGACAATTGTGTCGAAAGCCGCGCGGGCATCCTCGACGTCCTCCGCCTCGAGCGAGGGCGTGTCTCCCCGCGCGAGGTCTCCGAGCCGAGCGTCCGGTAGAGCGGTGGCCAGCCGCGACGCGGGAACGATTCCTCCGATATCCGCTACCGACACATTCTCGCCACCGTCAGCGACCACGATCCCGTGGCCGGGCGTTGCGGGCAGAATGCGCAGCGCCGACGCGACGGTCGCTTCCGGCGGCAGCACGAGCGCGGTGTCCCACAGCACCGGCTGACGCTTGACCCAGCGGATCGCGGCATCCAATTCCTGCAGCGGAATGTCCTGGGGCAGCACGCCCAGACCGCCTCGGCGCGCGAGCGTCGCGGCAAGGCGAGCGCCCGTCACCGAGTTCATGTTCGACGAGACGATCGGGATCGTCGCCGGGGTGCCATCGTGCGGCGCCAGCTCGACCTGCAGGCGACTGGTGACGGCCGAGTGCCGTGGCACCAGGAAGACATCCGAATAGGTCAGATCCACCATTGGCCGCTCACCCGAGAATTCCATAGCTCTACGCTAGCCACTCGCCCCCACTGAGTGGCTCGTGCGACGGCCTGTTCCGCGACGGGCTGAACGGATCTGGGATAGCCTAGATGTTCGTGCGCGTGGGCCACGAAGAGGCGCTGCGCGGCTACCTTCATTGACGGAAGAGGGCGATCCAGCGTGTCGAGCCAGGTCACAGGCGTCGGGACTTCGAACGAGGGAGAGTTCGGGGCCAACGAATGGCTCGTCGACGAGCTCTACGAACAGTTCAAGGTCGATAAGAACTCCGTCGACAAGGCGTGGTGGCCGACTCTGGAGGCGTACCACCCGGTCGATGTCGACGACGCGCCGGATGTCTCCACCGCTCCCGCGGCGCCGAGCACCGCCCCGTCAGCATCGAGCGCCGCTCCGCACAACCCGTCCGCGGAGTCGGCAAAACCCGCGGCATCCGAGCCGAAAAGCGAGCCGAGACCCATGACGGCACCGATACCTGTTATCGGCGCGCAGCCGGTTGCGCGCACGACGACGCGTCCGGCATCGCCGCAGCCGATCCCCGCGCAGGCGCCCGAGAAGCCCAAGGCGGCTCCGGCCCCCGAGCCTCTCGAGGAAGACACGATCACGCCGCTCCGCGGCATGCCGAAGACCCTCGCGGCGAACATGGACGAGTCCCTGACCGTCCCGACCGCCACGAGCGTCCGCACGATCCCGGCGAAGCTGATGATCGACAACCGCATCGTCATCAACAACCACATGTCCCGCACCCGCGGCGGCAAGGTCAGCTTCACGCACCTCATCGGCTGGGCGATCATCCAGGCGTTGAAGGACTTCCCGAGCCAGAACGTGTTCTACGCGGAGGTCGACGGCAAGCCGTCGGTCGTGGCACCCGCCCACATCAACCTGGGCATCGCGATCGACATCCCGAAGCCCGACGGCACCCGGGCGCTGCTCGTCCCGAGTATCAAGCGCGCCGAGTCGATGTCGTTCAACGAGTACCTTTCCGCCTATGAAGAGATCGTGTCGCGAGCACGCGGCAACAAGCTCACGGCCGCCGACTTCCAGGGCACGACCCTGTCGCTGACGAACCCCGGCGGCATCGGCACCGTGCACTCGGTTCCGCGGCTCATGCGCGGGCAGGGGTGCATCGTCGGTGCGGGCGCGCTCGAATACCCGGCCGAGTTCCAGGGTGCGAGCGAGAAGACACTCAACGAGCTCGCGATCGGCAAGACGATCACGCTGACGAGTACCTACGACCACCGCGTCATCCAGGGCGCCGGGTCGGGCGAGTTCCTGAAGAAGGTGCACGAGCGCCTCACCGGCCAACACCACTTCTACGACGACATCTTCGCGGCCCTCCGCATCCCGTACGCACCCATTCACTGGGCGGCGGACATCAATGTCGACATCGCCGAGCGGATCGACAAGCAGGCCCGCGTGCAGGAGCTGATCAACTCGTTCCGCGTACGCGGGCACCTGATGGCCGACATCGACCCGCTGCAGTACGAGCAGCGCACGCACCCCGACCTCGAGATCGAAGAGCACGGGCTGACGTTCTGGGACCTCGACCGCGAGTTCGTCACGGGCGGTTTCGGTGGCAAGCGGATGGCGAAGCTCCGAGACATCCTCGGTGTCCTGCGTGACTCGTACTGCCGCACGATCGGCCTGGAGTACATGCACATCCAGGACCCGGGCCAGCGGCGCTGGTTCCAGCAGAAGGTCGAGGTCAAGTACACCAAGCCGAACCACGACGAGCAGCTGCGCATCCTGTCGAAGCTCAACGAGGCCGAGGCTTTCGAGACCTTCCTGCAGACCAAGTACGTCGGCCAGAAGCGCTTCAGCCTGGAGGGCGGCGAGTCCCTCATCCCTTTGCTCGACGAGATCCTGCAGGGTGCCGCCGGCGCGGGACTCGACGGAGCGGCAATCGGGATGGCTCACCGCGGCCGCCTGAACGTGCTCACCAACATCGCGGGCAAGACCTACGGTCAGGTCTTCCGCGAGTTCGAAGGCAGCGTCGCGCTCGGTAACAAGCGCGGCTCGGGCGACGTGAAGTACCACCTCGGCACCGAGGGCACGTTCGTCGACGACCACGGGGTCGAACTCCCCATCTATCTCGCAGCGAACCCGTCACACCTCGAGACGGTCGACGGTGTGCTCGAGGGCATCGTCCGCGCCAAGCAGGACAGGAAGGCGATCGGCACGTACTCGTGGCTGTCGATCCTCGTGCACGGCGACGCGGCCTTCGCAGGCCAGGGCGTCGTCGTCGAGACGCTCCAGATGTCGCAGTTGCGGGGCTACCGCACGGGTGGAACGATCCACGTCGTCGTCAACAACCAGGTCGGCTTCACCACGCTCCCGCAGGACGGGCGCTCGTCGGTGTACGCCACGGATGTCGCGAAGACCATCCAGGCGCCGATCTTCCACGTCAACGGCGATGACCCGGAGGCCGTGACGCGCGTCGCGCAGCTGGCGTTCGAGTACCGCGAAGAGTTCCACCGCGACGTCGTGATCGACCTGGTCTGCTACCGGCGACGCGGTCACAACGAGGGCGATGACCCGTCGATGACGCAGCCGCTCATGACGAACCTGATCGAGGCCAAGCGTTCGGTCCGCCGCCTGTACACCGAGTCTCTCGTCGGTCGTGGTGACATCACCGAGGAAGAGTACGAAGAAGCCAAGCGCGACTTCCAGGATCGCCTCGAGATCGCCTTTGCCGAGACGCACGCCGCCGAGACCGGTTCGCACGGTGTCATCACGGATGCCGACGCCGAGGTCGAGGAACTGACCTGGGGCGACATCGAGACGACCGGGGTCGCGACCGACGTCGTGCACCTGATCGGCGATGCGTTCGTGAACAAGCCCGAGGGCTTCACGGTGCACTCGAAGCTGCAGCAGCTGCTCGACAAGCGCTACGACATGAGCCGCAACGGCACGATCGACTGGGGCTTCTCGGAGTTGCTCGCCTTCGGTTCGCTGCTACTCGAGGGCACGAACGTGCGCCTCGCCGGTCAGGACTCCCGCCGCGGCACCTTCGTGTCGCGGCACGCCGTGCTGCACGACCGCGCAAACGGTCAGGAATGGATCCCGCTGACGAACCTGAGCGACCGCCAGGGGCGCTTCTGGGTGTACGACTCGTTCCTCAGCGAGTACGCGACGATGGGCTTCGAATACGGCTATTCGGTCGAGCGGCCCGATGCGCTCGTGCTGTGGGAGGGACAGTTCGGCGACTTCGCCAACGGCGCCCAGTCCGTGATCGACGAGTTCATCACGTCGGCCGATCAGAAGTGGGGCCAGCAGTCGAGCGTCGTGCTGCTGCTGCCGCACGGGTACGAGGGTGCAGGCCCCGACCACTCGTCGGCCCGCATCGAGCGCTTCTTGCAGATGTGCGCGCAGGACAACATGACCGTCGCCCGGCCATCGACCCCCGCTTCGTACTTCCACCTGCTTCGCCGTCAGGCCTATGCGCGTCCCCGCCGCCCGCTCATCGTCTTCACCCCGAAGGCCATGTTGCGTCTGCGTGGCGCGACGAGCCCGGTAGAAGCCTTCACGAGCGGCCGTTTCGAACCGGTACTCGATGATGACCGCGGCATCGACAAGTCACAGGTCAAGAAGGTCCTGTTGCACGCCGGCAAGACGCACTGGGACCTGCGGGGCGAGCTCGATAAGAACCCCGATCCGTCAATAGCACTCGTGCGCCTGGAGCAGTTCTACCCGGCGCCGATCGACGAGCTGAACGCCGTCATCGCCGAGTACCCGGGTGCCGAGCTGGTGTGGGTGCAAGACGAGCCGGAGAACCAGGGCGCGTGGCCGTTCATCGCGCTCGAGGTCGTCAAGCACCTCACGGGCCGCACGATGAGCGTCGTTTCGCGCAGCGCCGCCGCCTCGCCCGCGACGGGTTCGCCGAAGGTCCACGCGATCGAGCACGCCGAGCTGATGAAGAAGGCCCTGGCGCCTCTCGCCTGACGCTTCGCCTCGCTCACCGACCGGGGGCTACCCGGTCGGTGAGCGAGGCGGGCGGGCTCGAATCGCCCCTCAGTACCAGATGCCGAGAGTCGGCGCCGTGTCGCCCGAGAAAGCCCGGTCCAACCCACGAACCGCGGCATCCTCGCCCGTGAGCTGACCGGCCGCGCGCAGCGTCACCGCGCGCACTCCCCCGAGGTAGAGCGCTGCAAGCGATGCGACGGGCATCGATACCTGTGGCGGAGCGGCTGTGGGCGTGACACGGGCCGCGCCGTCGGCCCCGACCTCGAGCATCCATGTCCCTTCGGCGAAGCCGAGCGGATCACTCACCGCAATGACATGGGTTCCCGCCGCGGTGTACCCGCGCGCCTCGAGGGCCGCGGGAACGTCGAGGATGCGCAACCATTCGTGATCATGGACGGATGCCGTGGCACCGCGCCGATCCGCGAGCAACCACGCGAGCGGCTCATCGACCGACCGCAGCGGTGCTCGAACGCGCGACACGAGATCGTGGCGGAGGACGAAACCCCAGAGTGCGCGGTACGCCTCGTCGCCATCGGCCAGGAGGTAGGTGATGTCGAGGGTGTGCCGCGCCATGTCGGCGGGGTCCTCGGTCAGGCGGTAGACAACGACACCGCGCACGACGCCCTCGGGATCGGCGTAGCGCACGACGCGGGTGCGGCCGGGTTCTTTGGAGCCCCCCGCGATCATCGCGAACTGTCGCCACCGGCCGGTCCAGCCATCCACATCACCCGGTCGCGTCACGCGAACGCGCTCGTGCAGGTCTTCCAGCAGCGCCACGGCCTCTTCCCGGCGGACGTAGTCGAACGATCCGGGCACATCGCCGCCCCGCCATCCGGCCCGGCGCGTGTCGATGTCCCACGTCGTCGCCTCGACCGCGGGGGCGAACCCGAAGCGGCCGTAGATCGTGGCCTCGGAGACGGTCAAACCCGCGACGGCCATCCCTGCGTCGCGGGCGGTACGCAGTTCGCCCTCGAGCATCGCGCGCGCGATGCCGCGGCGGCGTCGGGTCGGCGATACCGTCACGCCACTGATCGCCCAGAACGGCGTCACCCGATCACCGGGCACGGACAACTCCCCGACCCACGAGTTCACCGTCGCAACGGGAACGTCCCCATCGAGCCCGGCGTCGTCGTAGACACCGATGCGGCGACGGTACCCGATCGACTCCGCGAATTCGCGTGCTTCGTCATCCGTCGGCTCTTCGCCGAGAAATCCGCGCGCCTCCGCGGTGGAGTACGCGCGCAGCGCTTCGGGATCTTCCGGGTCGACCAGGCGGTACGACAGTGCGCGCTGCGCGAGTGCAGCCGCGGACGTTTCGTCAAGGGGAATGGTGCGGGCGTCTGTGCGTGCCATCCTTCGAGGCTACCCGCCGCCGCCAGCCCCCTCGAGTCGTCACAGAACGCGCGATAATTCGCTCAGATCGAGCAGTTCGTGACAGGTCGATCAATGAGCGACAGATCGACGCCGGATGCCTAGTGGTGCGCCGCTTGGACGGTCCGCAGCTTCGCGAGGACCTGATCACGGAGGTCCTCGGGCGCACTCTCGCGGCAGGCGCGCGCCAAGACATCTGTCAGGGTCTTCGCGACGAGTGCCTCATCGCGGCATCCGGGGCAGTTCTCCAAATGCTCGCGAATATCGGCGTGCTGCGTCTTGCACACTTCGTTTCGCAGGTACTCCTCGAGGTCTCGCCTCGCCTGGTCACAACCGCAATCGGTCATTTCTTCGCTCCCGGACCGGCGGAGACGATGCCCCGCTCTCGTGCGTATTCGGCCAGCATGTCGCGAAGCAATCGCCTTCCACGGTGAAGGCGGCTCATGACGGTGCCGATCGGTGTCTTCATGATGTCGGCGATCTCCTGGTAGGCGAAGCCCTCGACATCTGCGAGGTACACCGCCAACCGGAAGTCCTCCGGGATAGCCTGCAGGGCGTCTTTCACGACGGACGCGGGCATGTGATCGATCGCTTCCGCCTCGGCAGAACGGTTGGTCGACGCGGTCGTCGACTCCGCTCCCCCGAGCTGCCAGTCCTCCAGGTCATCGATCGTGCCCTGGTACGGCTCGCGCTGCTTCTTGCGATATGTATTGATGTAGGTGTTGGTGAGGATGCGGTAGAGCCACGCCTTCAGGTTGGTGCCCTGGTGGAACGTGGCCCATGAGGCGAAAGCCTTGACGAACGTCTCTTGCACCAGGTCCGCGGCATCCGCGGGATTGCGGGTCATCCGCATGGCCGCGCCGTACAGCTGGTCCATGAAGGGAAGCGCCTGATCCTCGAATTGGGCGCGTGCGATCTGCGCCGGCGCGACGTCGACCTCGTCCTCGGGCTGCTCGTCCATCGCCTCCCAGTCTAGGCGCGCGAGAACAACCGCCGAAGGCGTGCGTTCCATCGTCTGAATCATCCGGTCCTCTCGGGGCTCGATAGAGTAGAACCCGATGACACCGCACGGCTATTCCCCTCGCGCCGACGAGACATCTTCCGATGCCCCCCAGCCCTCTGCCTGGCGAGCGCCTGTGGCCGTATCACCCCTCGACGCCCGCCTGTCGATTCCTGGCTCGAAATCTCTCACGAGCCGCGAATTGGTCCTCGCCGCGCTGGCCGACGGACCGAGCCGCGTGCTCTCTCCCTTGCACTCACAGGACTCCGAGCGGATGGTCGGGGCGCTGCGGGCCCTCGGCGCACTGGTCGAACCGGCGCCCGGCGAAGGCCCGTTCGGCGACGACTGGATTATGACGCCTCCCGCCCCGTTCGTGGGAAGCAGCGAAATCGACTGCGGCCAGGCCGGCACGGTGATGCGCTTCGTCGCCCCCCTCGCCGGTTTCGCGCACGGAGACGTTCGGTTGACGGCGCACGAGACAGCCCTCCACCGCCCGATGGGCGAGCTGATCCGCGCCCTCCGGGACATCGGACTCGACATCGACGATGGCGGTCACTGGTCACTGCCCTTCATCGTCCGCGGTCACGGCCATGTGCGGGGCGGCGAGGTGCACATGGATGCGTCCCGCTCGAGCCAGTTCGTGTCGGGCCTGCTGCTCGCGGCCCCGCGGTTCGATGTCGGACTGCACCTCATCCACACCGGCGAGCGCTTGCCGAGTCTCCCCCATATCGAGATGACGATCGAGGCGCTCGCTCACCGCGGCGTCCACGTCGAGCGTCCCGCGCCCAATGAATGGATCGTTGCCCCGGGCGCCGTCCGGGCGAAAGACGTCACGATCGAGCCGGATCTCTCGAACGCAGCGCCCTTCCTTGCTGCCGCGATGATCGCGGGCGGGTCGGTCACGATCGCGGGTTGGCCGGCCCACTCCACCCAACCGGGCGCCCTGCTCGGCGATCTGCTGCACCGCGCGGGGGCTCGGGTCGCCCGCCGCGGCGGTGCGTTCACCGTGACCCGCACGGCTCCGCTTCGCGGTTTCGACGTCGACCTGTCCGCGGCGGGAGAGCTCGCCCCCACGATCGTCGGACTCGCGGCTCTCGCCGACGGCCCCTCGAACATCACCGGCATCGGCCACATCCGTCTGCACGAAACCGACCGGATCCGTGCTCTCGTCGACGGGCTGAATGAGCTCGGCGGTGAGGCGAGCGAGTTGCCCGACGGCATCCGCGTCGTGCCGCGTCCGCTCCACGGCGGCCTGTGGAGATCGCACCACGACCACCGGATGGCGACAACAGGTGCCCTGCTCGGCCTGAGCGTTCCCGGCGTTGAGGTCGACGACCTCAGCGTGACCGCCAAGACCTTGCCGCAGTTCGAACAGCTGTGGAACAGCATGCTGGCCGGCTCGTCCGCGACGCCCGACGCATCCGAGTAGACGATGCGCAGACGATGAGCGGCTCGGATCCGAACTGGTGGGATTACGACGACGCCGAGACGGATGGGGTGGACGAGCTCGACGAGTCCGACATCCGGATGCGTCCGAATCCCCAGGCGAATCGGCCGCGCAGCAAGCGCCGCCCCGCTCACGCCGACGCCGAGATCGGCCGCGTGATCGGCGTAGACCGCGGCCGCTACTCGGTTCTGATGCGCGAAGACGCCCCGGACGAACACGAGGTGTCCGCCGTTCGGGCCCGCGAGCTGCGCAAGCAGCCGATCGTCACGGGCGATCGGGCTCGGGTCGTCGGCGACACTTCCGGTGATGAAGGGACCCTCGGCCGCATCGTCGGCCTCGAGGAGCGGACGACCCTGCTGCGCCGGTCGGCGGATGACACCGACCAGGTCGAGCGCATCATCGTCGCGAACGCCGATCAGATGCTGATCGTGGTCGCGGCGGCGGATCCCGAACCCCGCACGCGCCTCGTCGATCGCTACCTGGTCGCGGCCTTCGACGCGGGCGTCCGTCCCATGCTCGTCGTCACGAAAACCGACCTCGCCGATCCCGCAGAATTCCTCAGCCACTTCGACGGTCTCGATGTACGAGTTTTCACGAGCGCCCAGGGTGAGGTGCCGATCGAGCGGATCGGTGCAGCACTCGTCGGACACTCCACGGTCTTCGTCGGCCACTCGGGCGTGGGCAAATCCACGCTCATCAACGCGCTGGTTCCGAGCGCCCAGCGCGCCACGGGGCATGTCAACGAGGTCACGGGTCGCGGGCGGCACACCTCATCGTCCACCGTGTCCCTGCGATACGTGGGCGACGAGGGGCGCGGATGGGTCATCGATACCCCCGGCGTCCGCTCGTTCGGCCTCGGCCACGTCGATCCTGCCAACATCCTGCGCTCGTTCACCGACCTCGACGAGATCGCGAAGAACTGCCCCCGCGGGTGCACGCATCTGCCGGATGCGCCGGACTGCGCTATCGCCGAGGCCGTCGCCGATGGGCGGCTCGGCCCGAACGGCGCCGCGCGCTTCGACTCGCTGCAACGCCTGCTGCTGACGTTCGGAAAGGTCGCGGGACGCGAGCGGCACCCTACGCTGGACGAATGAGCACAGTACGCCTCGAGCCCGGTTCCCCCGCCCCCGAATTCACCCTGCCCGATCAGGATGGCACCCCCGTCTCGCTCGCCTCGCTCCGCGGCAAGCGCGTCGTGCTGTTCTTCTATCCGCGTGCCATGACCCCCGGCTGCACGACCGAGGCCTGCGACTTCCGCGACAGCCTCGCCCCGCTACAGGCGGCGAACTACGTCATCCTCGGGATCTCTCGTGACGAGCCCGCGACCCTGCGCGAATTCCGGGAGCGCGACGGCCTCACGTACGACCTGCTGAGTGACCCAGATCACTCGGTCCACGACGCCTACGGCGCCTGGGGCGAGAAGCAGAACTACGGAAAGACGATCGAGGGCGTCATCCGCTCGACCTTCATCCTGGACGAGGACGCACAGGTCGACCAGGCCCTCTACAACGTCAAGGCGACGGGGCACGTCGCCCGCATCCGCAAGCTCGTCGGCATCGACGCCTGAGCGGAACGCCGGCGCATTGCGTCGGGTGTTGCACGACGGGACGTTCTGGAACGAGGGGTTTACGACGCGGCGGGTGGGTCGTCACGTCGACCCGCCGCCCGTGCGGCCGCGATAACCAGCACCAGTGCGATCACCGCGGGAACGGCGAGTGCCAACGCCACGAGCGGGCGCGCGTAGGCGCCGGTGGCGGCTCCGAGAGCGACCGCGAGGATCAGCAGCTGCGCGACGATCGCGCCGGAGCGCCCCCAGCCATGGCCACGCAGTATCGCGAGCGCGAAGGCGAAGAGGGCAACCGCGGCGATGACGGTCATGAGGATCAGCGCCCAGGCGGTGCCGAGGTCCGTCGTTTCTCCGGCGATCAATGACGGCATCATCCATCCTGTGAGGGCGGCGACAGCGACTCCTTCGAGCCCGACCAAGATCGCCGCGGTCCACGTTGTGGCATTCGCTTCGATCGGCCGCGGTGTGGTGGTTTCTGGTTGCATTTCCTCTACCTCACCTCGCCCTGTGCGCCCGCTCTGTTATGCAGAACCACCATGCCAGTGGCCGATGCTCAGCCTTCTGCGCAAAATTCACGCACTCGACCCTTGATCGGACCGATGCCGTGTGGGACGATGGTGAAAGCCATGTGCTCCCACAGCGCCGTGGGGCGAGCATTCTGCTCGCACCTACCAGGGTACCGGACCCGAAACCGATCTCTGAGCACTCGCTCACACCCCACCACGCAACAAGGAGCATCTGCATGGACTGGCGCGACAAGGCCGCATGCCTCACGGTCGATCCCGAACTGTTTTTCCCGGTTGGCAACACCGGGCCGGCGGTCGACCAGATCGAGAAGGCGAAGGCCGTTTGCGCCCGCTGTACCGTAACGGAAATCTGTCTGCAGTACGCCCTGGAGTCCGGTCAGGACTCCGGCGTCTGGGGCGGCCTCTCGGAAGACGAGCGCCGCGCCCTCAAGCGTCGCGCTGCGCGCGCCCGACGCGCCTCGTAACCCGGCTCAGGCCCGCGGCCTGTCGATCCACCGCAGCGGAATATCGATTGTGACTTCCGTTCCGCTGCCCATGATCGTGTGCCAGTCGATCGTTCCGCCCAGTTCACCCTGGATCAGGGTGCGAACGATCTGCGTGCCGAGCCCGCGCCCGACCTGACCCTCGGCCAGGCCGACGCCGGTGTCTCGCACGCCCACCTTGAGTCGCGACGACGACCGCTTCGCCTCGATCTCGACCTTGCCCTCGCGGCCGGCCAGACCGTGCTCGACGGCGTTCGTGACGAGCTCGGTCAGGGCGAGCGCGAGGGGCGTGGCATAGGCGCTCGGCAGCTTGCCGAACGTCCCGGTGGAGCGTGTCTGTGCCCGCGTTCCCGCTCCCGCGGCGACCTCGGCGACGAGTTTGAGCACCCGGTCGAACACCTCGTCGAAGTCGACGGTCTGCGTCAAGCCCTCGGAGAGCGTGTCGTGCACGACGGCAATCGCCGAGACGCGACGCATCGCCTGGGTGAGAGCCTCGCGCGCTTCTTCGGAGTGGGTGCGGCGGGACTGGATGCGCAAGAGGGAAGCGACGGTCTGCAGGTTGTTCTTCACCCGGTGATGGATCTCGCGGATCGTCGCGTCCTTGGTGATGAGTTCTTGCTCCTGGTGACGCAACTCCGTGACATCGCGGCAGAGGACGATGGCTCCCGAGCGCTCCCCGTTCTCGCGGAGAGGGATGGCGCGGAGCGAGACGGTCACCCCGCGCGCCTCGATGTCCGCGCGCCAGGGCGCACGACCGGTCACGACGAGCGGCAGGGATTCGTCGATCGTCTCTTTCGCGGGGAGGATGCGGGTGGTCACCTCGCTGAGCGACTCGCCCTCGAGCTCATCGTCGAAGCCGAGGCGCCCCCACGCAGAGAGGGCATTGGGGCTCGCGAACGTCGTGGTGCCGTCGACGTCCAGGCGAATGAGTCCGTCGGATGCGCGAGGCGCACCGCGCCGGGGTCCGGTCGGGGCCGAGAGGTCGGGGAAGTCCCCGCGCGCGATCATGCCGAACAGATCGTCGGCGCAGTCGTTGAAGGTGATCTGCTGCCGGCTGGGCGTGCGGGCTTCACCGAGGTTCGTATGGCGTGTAAGAACCCCGAGGACCACTGGCGGGTGGCCCTCGCGGAGCGGGCCGCGAACGATCGGCACCGCCCGAACCCGGGTCGGCGTCTCTTCGAACCAGTCGGGCGAGGCCGAATCGATGATGCGGGCACCCTGTGCCGCATCCTGTACCTGGGTTCGCCACTGCGGCCGCACCTGGTCGCCGACGATATCGCGGTAGAAGAGCGTCGCCGCCCCCGAAGGGCGGGTGTGAGCGACGGCGATAAAGGAGTCATCGCTCGTCGGCACCCAGAACACGATGTCGGCGAAGGCGAGGTCCGCGAGCAGCTGTCCATCACCCGCGAGGCGATGCAGCCACTCGATGTCATCCGCGCTCGAACGGCCCTGGGCGGAGACGAGTTCACTGAGGGTCGGCACCGATCCAGCCTATGCCGTGAGCCTGTTATCCCGTCCCTCGTCGCCACGAGGGGAGACGCGCCGGAACACAGACGACCGTCGTGGCGCGCGTCCGGAGATCCCGCCGCCGGCGGCCGCACTGTGCGCCGCGCCGTCGCGATGATCGCGCCCCAGCACCGGCAGCAATGTGTCGCCTGTGAACCGGCGCATTGCGCCCACCAGCGCGGATCGGGGTGCGACGGCCACGATCGGCTGTGCCTGTAGCACGGCGGCGTCCGCCGCGCGCTGATCCTCCGGCAGAAACGCCACGTCGCGGATGCCCGCGAACCGATCGAGCGTCCGCCGGATCTGACCACGGGCATCGAGCCCTAGCCCGCCTGGTCGCAGGCGGTTGGCGACGACGAGCACCGGGGTCGCCCCAGCGATCGCGCGCACCTCGGCGTAGCCTCGCACAAAGCGGGCGATCCCGACGGGGTCGGCCGTGCAGACCGCCACGATCACGTCGGCGGAGCGCAGTGCCGAGATCGTCGCGGCGTTGCGGCGCGGACCCTCGAGATCGTGCATGAGCTCTTCGTCCTGTTCTACCGGCGACGCGACATCGACGATCGTGTACGACGCCCAACGTCGCGAGGCCTCGAGCGCGATCGTGACGCGGTCTGCCGCCAGTTCCGGCCAACGGCCCCGGCGGTTGATCCCGCACAGCACGTCGACGCCGACTCCCGCCACCCGCACCGGTGTGCTGATGCGAGCGAGCTCTCGCTCATCGAGCGTGCCCAAGCCCGCCTGACGACAGGCCGACGGAAACCCGGGGCCCTCGTCGGCGAGGCCCAGGGCCAACGCGAGCGACGGTGCGTGCGAGTCTGCATCGATCAGCGCGGCGCGCGCGCCGCCACGGGCCAGCTCGAAGGCGAGCATACTCGCGACCGTCGACCGGCCCGGCGCCCCCTCGGGGCCCCAAACGACCACGACGCTCCCCGCCGTTGTATCCGGGACGAGGTCATCCCCGAGAGCCGCACCCCGAACCGCTGCCGCGATCTCTTCCGCCCGCGGCGCAACGAGGGAGGCGGCCAAACCGAACGCCGCAGCAACCCGCTCACCGTCCGCGTCGCCCGCGAGCGTCACGATCCGAATCCCCCGCCGATCGCACACCGACACCAGATGCGACCCGAGCGTCCGACGATCGGCCGCCAGCACGAGAACATCGACCTCCTCGAACACCTCGAGCGCGCTCGCGAGATTCGCGTCCTCGAGCACCACGGGATCGATCACCGTTGTGATGCGAACACCCGCTCGCTCGAGTTCGGCCGCCAGTCGCTCGCCGCGCTGACCCGCGACGGCCAGCAACACGCGCGTACTCACGCGCCACCCGCGCCCGGCACGATCGACAGCGCGGACGAAGCCGCGACCGCCTGCAGCACCGCAGCAACATCGGATCGCGGCACGACGAGTTCAAGCGTCGAGCCACGGGCGCCCAACAGGCTGTCGGCCTCATCGACCGCGCCAACCGTCGCATCCGCGACGAGGATGGCGGGGGTGCCGAACACACCCTGTTCCAGAACCGGCGACGCCCAGAGTTCAACGACACTTCCGGCGACCACGTCCGACGGCACCGCCGTCGTCGTCTGGACCACGACCGTCGTCACCCGCGCCCGCACGCCGTCCTCGAGCGCATTGACGGGCACCAGCTCACCTTCGGTGACCGTACGTGTTGCGATGGATCCGGGGTTCAGGGCATCGGGACTCAGATAGACACCCTCGGCAGCCCCGAGTGAGGCTTCGACGAGCCTCAGGTCGTCGGCCGTCACCTCGTCGCCCGGCACGATCGTGCGCGCCGCCGCGAAAACGGGAACCGTCTGTCGAGCGGCGGTCACGGTGGCCCACACACCGGCGACCGAGGCGACGATGAGCCCCAGGCCGACGAAGAATCGCACGTCGTTCCAGAATGCGCGCGGCCGCCGCGCCGGGCTGTCGAGAGCGGTCATATCGATCCCCCATGGTCTGGATGCGTGTGAATGCGTGTGACTGCGCACCGCCGCGGTCTGTGGCTACGCGTCGATTACTGGACGCCGATCGGCGGTCCACACCATAGTCGCGGATCCTGCTCGCAGGCCCCCTTCGTTATCCACAGGACACCGCGCCCGACGCCCCGTCGAGGGGTCCATAATGGGGTCATGTCCGAGAGCTCCCCCAGCCCTCGCTACCTGGCTCCGTCGCAGGTGGCGGAGCTGTTGAGCATCTCCGTCGACGAAGTCATGGATCTCGTGCACGAGGGTCGCCTTCGCGGAGCCCGTCTCGGCTCCCCCGCGAAGTGGCGTATCGAGGAACAGAGCCTGCGCGGCTACATCGACGATCAGGTGGAAGAAGCCCGCCAGATGCATCTGTGGCAGCAGTCGCAGGCGGCGAGCTTCCCCGAAGTATGGGGTTCGGGGAACGCGAGCCGACCCGAGTAGACCACTTCCCGGCCCGCTCACGACAATGCCGGTGTCTTCTCACAACAATGCCGGTGTCTTCTCACAACAATGCCGGTGTCTTCTCACAACAATGCCGGCGTCTCGCCTCGTTCGAGCAAGAGCCACGCGATGGCGTCGAACGGTACGAGCCGGAACGCGTGCACCTCGCCCGTTCGACGGACGGCACCCGCGTCGTGCACGGCGAGGTCGAAATGATCCAGACCCACTCGATCGATCGTGCCGAACTCCGCTCCGCCCCGCAGCCCGTGCGCCCGAACCGGCACACGACGTCGCGCGAGGTCGCGCAACACGAACCCGAGCGTCAGTCGCTCAGCGAGACCCGCATTCACCCCCTGCGCGTCCGGACGGGCGGCGCGCATGAGCGCGACCTCAGACGTTGTGAGCGACGCAACCGCGGCCGTGCGCACCAGTGCGAGCCCGCCCGCGGGCGTCTCCAGGCGGAGCGCCGCGAAGTCCGCACCGACCGCGTCGATCGTGCCGCGCAGAACGGAGCTGTCGGCGAGCGCAAGGGAGACCATTTCCTTTACACCCGCGCCAGCGAAAGCGACCAAGCGGTCATGCAGACGGACGCGCGAGAGCCGGAGGCGTTCGCCCTCGCTGTCGAGTGCGGCGCGCTCGCTTTCCCACTCAGCGGCGAGCTGCCCCTCGAGGTCTTCGAATAGCCGCTCCCAGCGCACACCAGGACAATAGGCGAATAGTTTCGGATTGATCACGAGTTATCCACAGACGGCAAACCCCCAGCTTGGGCTGGGCTTTGCTGTGGTCTACTGCAATCTCAGCCCGGTCAGCGAGAGATGGGGGTCTCCATGAGCACACCAGCCGGCAATGCCCGAGAAGGCGTGGCCCGAAAAGGCGATGCCCGAGAAGGCGTGGCTTCGCGTCGTGTGCGGTCGGTGGATGCGGATGAGTTCTTCTCACCGCAGCGCACCTCCTCCTCCGCACTGCCCGATCCCGAGCCGCTGATCACCAACCTCGCTCGCGGTGTCATGGAAGTTTTCGCCGGCGTCCGAGAGGTCGACCAACTCACGCGCTGGTTCGCCGAAGACGCGTATCGGCGACTCCTCACGCGCAGCAATCTCGCGGCCCGTGCGCGCAACGCACGCGGCGTGCGTGCGAGTCGGCCGGTCTTCGAGATCCTGAGCGTCCGACACATGTCCCCCGCGGATGGCGTTGTCGAATCCGTCGTCATCCTCGCGGGGCCGCACCGCACGCGCGCCATCGCCCTGCGGCTCGAGGGAACGGACGGGCGCTGGCGCGCGACATCCCTGGCGCTGCTGTAGTCGACGACGGGGACTCGCTAGTCCTCCGAAGAGTCGATCAGGTCGAGCAGTTTCTTCAGCTCGTTCTCGATTTCGGTGTGGTCGTACTGGCCGGCGCGTGACTCGCCCGAGATGACGCCCGATCGATGCACGCGGCGGAAGTCTCCGTAGGGAAAGCTGTACGCCTGCTTCGTTTCGGGGTTCGCGCTCTTGTCGATGCCGAGGTGCCAATGCGAGAACGCCGTCCATCCCTCACGCTCGATGAACGCATTCTCGTCTTCCGCGTTCGGCGCCGCCTCCGACCAATCGTCGCGTTCGTCCCAAACGACCTTGCCCTCGCGGACGAGCGAACGCGCCTGTCGAAGCGCCGGTTGGTTCAATTCGATAGCCATGCCGTGCACGCTAGGACGGGCCTCGTGCGACGCACAGGACCTTGACGAATCCGTTCTGCGTGCTAGTCCTACTGCCGATACGAGGACAGGAAGTTGCCCAGGCGCTCGATGGCGTCCGCGAGGATGCGCGATTCGGGCAGGGTCACGACGCGCAGGTGGTCGGGCGTCGGCCAGTTGAAGCCCGTGCCCTGCACGAGCAGGACACGCTCTGCCACCAGGAAGTCGTAAACGAACTTCGCGTCGTCGCGGATCTCGTGGACCTCGGGGTCGAGTCGCGGGAAGGCATAGAGCGCACCCCGAGGCCGCACGCACGACACTCCGGGGATGGACTCGAGTCCCTCCCACGCGACATCCCGCTGCTCGTGCAGCCTGCCGGAGGGAGCGATGAGCGCGTCGATGGACTGCACACCCGACAACGCCGCCTGCACCGCATGCTGCGCGGGCACGTTCGGGCACAGACGGGTCGAGGCGAGCAGGTTGATCCCCTCGAGGAATCCCGCGGCGTGCGCCTTCGGCCCGGTGATGACCATCCAACCCGAGCGGTAGCCCGCGACCCGGTATGTCTTGGACAAGCCGTTGAAGGTCAGGCAGAGCAGGTCGGGCGCGATCGACGCCATCGGGATGTGCTTCGCATCATCGAAGAGGATGCGGTCGTAGATCTCATCCGCCAGCAACAGCAGCGAGCGCTCGCGGGCGATCTCGGCGATGCCCTCCAGAACCTCGCGGCTGTACACAGCGCCCGTGGGGTTGTTCGGGTTGATCACGACGATCGCTTTGGTCTGGGGTGTGATCTTCGAGCGGATGTCTTCGAGGTCCGGCTGCCATTCGGCGTTCTCATCGCAGAGGTAGTGAACGGGCGTGCCTCCCGACAGGCTCGTCATCGCCGTCCAGAGCGGGTAGTCGGGCGCCGGGATCAGCACCTCGTCGCCCTCATCGAGTAGCGCCTGCATCGTCATGGTGATGAGTTCGGAGACCCCGTTGCCGAGGAACACGTCATCGGGGTCGATGCGCGGAAACCCCGGCTCCTCTTCGTAGCGATACACGACCGCCTGACGGGCGGACAGGATGCCTCGGCTCTCGCTGTATCCGTGTGCCGTCGGCATTGCCGCGATCATGTCGCGGACGATCTGGTACGGCGCCTCGAAACCGAACGTGGCCGGGTTGCCGGTGTTCAACTTGAGCACGGTCTGGCCCTCGGCCTCGAGCCGGGCGGCCTCGACGAGGGCGTTGCCGCGGATCTCGTAGAGGACGTTCTTCAGCTTCGAGGACTGATCAAGGGGGCGGAGGGTGCTCATCGGCTCAGGATATCCCCGCGCCGAGCGTGCCACCGGCCATCCCGTGGCCCTATCGCCGGCGCGAGACCCGCGCACGAACGGACCCAACACGCCGTGCCGCTCGAGAACGTGCGGCGTGTTGCGTTCGTTCGCGGTCTCAGACCGTGTCGCGCCCGTGTGGGGTGAACCTACTTGCGCTTGGAGGCTGCGCGGCGGTCGGCGCGGTTGACCGGAGCCTGCGTGGGGCCCGCGGCCGGAGCATCCGCCCGCTGTCCGAACGCCCCGCGCGCGGCGGCTGCCGCCTCCGGCTCCGGGCGGGCACTCTGAGCGACCCGCTGCGCCGTCTCGCGCTGCAGCTTCGCTGTTGCGGCCTGCTGGACCTGGCCGCGGTCGTTGCGGACCTCGACCTCGCCCGCGTCGTTCGGGGCCGAGTATTCGAGCTTCTGCTCGGGCGGTGCATCGAGACCCTTGGCCGCGACCTCCGCGTGAGCCTCGGGGCCCTCGCCCGCGCTACGGACCTCGACCTCGAGGTTGTAGAGGTACCCGACGGTCTCTTCCTTGATCTGCCCCATCATCGCCTGGAACATCTGGAAGCCCTCGCGCTGGTATTCGATCAGCGGGTCACGCTGGGCCATCGCACGTAGGCCGATGCCGTCCTTGAGGTAGTCCATCTCGTACAGGTGGTCGCGCCAGCGGCGGTCGAGCACCTGCAGCACGACGCGACGCTCGAGTTCGCGCATCGCCTCCGAACCGAGTTTGTCTTCCCGGTTCTGGTACGCGATGAGTGCATCTGAGAGCATCTCGCGCTTGAGAACCTCGGGCGTGATCCGCCCCTTCGTGCCGGCCTCGGCGACGACCTCGTCGATCGTCACGCCAACGGGGTACAGGGTCTTCAGCTCGGTCCAGAGGGCGTCGAAGTCCCAGCCCTCGCTGTGTCCGCTGCCCGTGTGCTCGTCGATGACCGCGGCGATGGCGTCCTCGATGAAGTGCCGGACACGGCCGGCGATGTCATCGCCCTCGAGGATGTGTCGCCGGTCGGCGTAGATCGCCTCGCGCTGACGGTTGAGGACATCGTCGTACTTCAGGACGTTCTTGCGAGTCTCGGCGTTGCGGGACTCGACCTGCGACTGCGCGCTCTTGATCGCGCGGCTCACCATCGACGACTCGATCGCGACGTCGTCCGGGAAGTTGGCGCGGCTGAGGATCGCCTCGGCGGCGCCCGACTGGAACAGACGCATCAGATCATCCGTCAGCGAGAGGTAGAAACGGCTCTCGCCGGGGTCGCCCTGGCGGCCGGAGCGTCCGCGCAGCTGGTTGTCGATGCGGCGAGACTCGTGGCGCTCCGTGCCGAGCACGTACAACCCACCGACGCTGACGACCTTTTCGGCCTCGTCGTTGACGCGAGCGCGGACGGCGTCGTACACACCCTCCCACTCGGCCTCGTACTCCTCGGGAGTCTCGACCGGGTCGAGCCCCTTGGCCTTCATCTCTTGCACGGCGAGGAACTCGGCGTTTCCGCCCAGCATGATGTCCGTGCCGCGGCCGGCCATGTTCGTAGCGACCGTGACGGCTCCCGGGAGCCCCGCTCGAGCGACGATCTCGGCCTCGCGCGCGTGGTTCTTGGCGTTGAGGACCTCGTGCTTGATGCCCTTCTTGGCCAGCAGGCGCGAAAGGTATTCGCTCTTCTCGACGCTGACGGTTCCGACGAGAACGGGCTGCCCCGTTTCGTTCCGCCGCGCGATGTCTTCGACGACCTGCGCGAACTTGGCCTGCTCGTTCTTGTACACGAGATCGGACTGGTCTTTGCGGACCATCGGCTTGTTCGTCGGGATCGGGACGACGCCGAGCTTGTAGGTCGACATGAACTCGGCCGCCTCGGTCTCGGCGGTACCGGTCATGCCGGCGAGCTTGTCGTACAGGCGGAAGTAGTTCTGCAGCGTGACCGTCGCGAGCGTCTGGTTCTCGGCTTTGACCGGCACGCCCTCTTTCGCCTCGATCGCCTGGTGGATGCCCTCGTTGTACCGACGTCCGGCCAGGATGCGTCCGGTGTGCTCGTCGACGATCATGACCTCGTCGTTGATGACGACGTAGTCGGTGTCACGCTTGAACAGCGCCATCGCCTTGATCGAGTTGTTCAGGAACGAGATCAGCGGCGTGTTGGCCGACTCGTACAGGTTGTCGATGCCGAGGTAGTCCTCGACCTTTTCGATACCGGGCTCGAGCACACCGATCGTGCGCTTCTTCTCGTCGACCTCGTAGTCGACGTCGAGCTCGAGGGTGCGGGCGATCTTCGCGAACTCGGTGAACCAACGGTTCGCCTCGCCGGACGACGGACCCGAGATGATCAGCGGCGTACGGGCCTCGTCGATGAGGATCGAGTCGACCTCGTCGACCACGGCGAAGAAGTGTCCGCGCTGCACGAGATCCTCTTGACGCCAGGCCATGTTGTCGCGCAGGTAGTCGAACCCGAACTCGTTGTTCGTGCCGTAGGTGATGTCGCACAGGTACTGCTCGCGGCGCTGCGCGGGCGTCTGACCCGAGACGATGACGCCGGTGGTCATGCCGAGGGCGCGGAAGACGCGACCCATGAGCTCGGACTGGTAGGTCGCGAGGAAGTCGTTGACGGTGACGACGTGGACGCCCTCGCCCGCGATCGCGTTGAGATAGGCCGGAAGCGTCGCGACGAGCGTCTTGCCCTCACCGGTGCGCATCTCGGCGATGTTCCCGAAATGGAGGGCGGCGCCGCCCATCAGCTGAACGTCGTACGGACGCTGGCCGAGCGTGCGCTTGGCAGCCTCGCGGACCGCCGCGAAGGCCTCGGGGAGCAATTGGTCGAGCGTCTCGCCCGCGGCGTAACGCGTGCGGAGTTCGGCCGTCTCACCGCGAAGCTCGTCATCGCTGAGCTGCGAGTAGTCCTCTTCCAAAGCGTTGACGGCCTTGACGACCTGCTGCAGACGCTTGAGGATACGGCCCTCGCCAGCGCGGAGCAGTTTCTCGAGGGGGTTTGCCACGGCAGGATCTCCATCCGATCGGATGCCGCGCGGTCGGATGCCACGCGACAGGCATACAGACTCATGTTACCGGTCCGTGACCTGGAATCCCCCGGGCGGCCGTTCACCTGATCCAGCCACCACGAATCCAGGAACTGTCAAGGGGTACACCCCGCAACACGCCGGACACAATTGCTGACTTACACTGCGGAGAGGGGCTCGCATCGCCGGATTCGGCGATCGCCCCGACGACGATAAGGGCAGCGATCGACCGCGGCGAGGACGCCCGCGGGGCGCATGACGGAGAAACAGGTGATCGATGACGCGACGTGTCGTTCCAGAACGCGGGACCCCTCCCACACGACGTGGCGCCTCGGGGCGAAGCGCCCTCGCCGGCCAGGCCCACACGAGGGAGTCCTCTCCGGAACGCCGCACCGCTGACGAGCCCACCACGGGCTGGGCTCCGGTTCTGGAACGAGACGACGTGGTGCTCATGGGCGGTTTTCCTCACCTGGTGGCGGAGGTCACGCCGCAACAGGCTGAGACCGACGATCTGCTCCGGCTCGCCGCGCTCCTCGAGGCCGCAGATGCTGAACCGATCCTCCTGCGCCGTGCCAGCGGACGGCCAGCCCTGGCCGTCGACGCCCGAGCACGTAAGCGGGCGATCGCGGCACTCCGGGCCGACGCCGCATCCGAGCCCTGGATCGTCGGCCGGGCGGGTCGCGCTCGCGTCTTCGGTGCGGGTTCGAACAACCCGTTCGGTCGGGACGAGAGCGCGACCGTCTACCGCCCCCGGGTGAGCCCGAGCGGCACCCTGCGCCTCGGCGCCAGCCACGGCATCCGTCTGGAGTTCTGGCGTTGGGAGGCAGACGTCGTCACGGCACCTCACGCGAACGCCCTGACGCGCCGCGTGATCGCCGCGGACGACCTGACATTCACGAGCATGAACCTGCATGGACGGCAGTGGCGGACGCTCGACGGCATGTTCTCCCCCGGTCCCTCCGAGTTCACCCACGACGTCGACATCGTCTTTTCATGGGTCGACGGATCCTCGAGCGACTTCCAGCGCGAGCGCGCACGACGGATGAGTCGCTATGTCGTCGGGGATGGCGATGAGCACTCGGCTCGCTTCCGTCATGTCGACGAGATTCGCTACGCGCTGCGTTCCGTGAACCAGTACGCCCCGTGGATCCGGCGCATCTTCATCGCGACCGATAGCCCGGCGCCGTGGTGGCTCACCGAGCATCCGAAGGTGACGATCGTCCGCAGTGAGGAGTTCTTCGCCGACCCGGCTTCGCTCCCCACCCACAACTCGCACGCGGTCGAAGCGCAGCTGCACCGCATCGAGGGTCTCGCCGAGCACTTCGTCTACGCCAACGACGATATGTTCTTCGGCCGTGCCGTGCGCCCCGAGCTGTTCTTCACCGCCGCCGGGATCTCACGCTTCGTCGAATCCCAGGTGCGCATCGGGATCGGCTCGACCGATCCCGAACGCAGCGGCCACGATAATGCCGCCCGCATCAACCGCGCCCTGCTCGAAGAGCGTTTCGGTCGAGTCATCGCGCGGGACCTCGAGCACTGCGCGGCGCCTCTCCGCCGCAGCGTCATGTACGAACTGGAAGAAGCCTTTCCCGACGACTTCGCGCGGACCGCCGCCGCGACGTTCCGATCGGCGAGCGACATCTCGGTCACGAACTCGCTGTACCACTACTACGCGCTCATGACCGGCCGAGCGGTGACGACCCGGGAACCCCGTACGCGCTACATCCAGACGACGCTCCAGCCCGGCATCCGTCAAATGGAACGGCTGCTCGCGCGGCGCGATGTCGACATGTTCTGTCTGAACGATGGAAGCCGACCCGAGGTGCCCGAGGCTCTGCGGGAGCGTGTCTTGCGGGACACTCTCGAGGGATACTTCCCGGTCCGAGCTCCGTGGGAGGTCACCGTGTCTGAGAACAGCGCGGTGGGAGAAACTCTCAGCGAACGATCCACAGAGGCGCCGTCGGCGGTTGGTTCGTAACGACTCGACCGGAGTCGTCCCGACGTTCGGCGCGGAGTGCACGCGTCGCGGAGTCCGGGATGACGATGCCTGCCGCGGCGATCCGTCGGGCGCTCTCAGCGGGATCGACGTAGCCGAGGGCGACGGTGTCTCCGACCGAGACGACCGAGTGCACGACGGTTTCGTCGAAGACATGCACCAAGTTGTAGGCCTGAGCGGCATCCTGAGGGCGCGTGCCGCCGACCATCACCCCGAGATCCTGTGTGTAGCAGGTCGCTGACGCGACCGAGACGGGGATGCCGGCGAACGTGGCGGCCGTGGAGTAGTGCAGGTGCCCGGCGAGGATCGTGCGAACGTCACTCCCGCGCAGGACGGACGCGAGTCGTGACTGGTCGCGCAGCTCGACCGTGACGGCCAGGTCGAGCACGCTCGGTACGGGCGGGTGATGCATGGCGAGGATCGTGCCGTGTGCGGCCGGGATCGCGAGTTCTACCTCGAGCCACTCGAGCTGGGCGTCGGTGATCTCGCCGTGGTGGTGCCCGGGCACCGACGTGTCCAGACTGATGACGCGAAGCCCATCGATGTCGTAGGCGGAGTCGACCGGGGCCGAGGCATCCGGAGCGTTGTCGGCGAGCAGGCCCACTCGGAACGACGCGCGGTCGTCATGGTTGCCCATCACCCAGATCACCGGCGCACCCAGGCGCTGGGCCCAGGGATCGACCAGTGCGCGCAACGTCTCGTACGCCTCGGGCTCACCGTGGTCGGCGAGATCCCCCGTGAAGATGATCGCGTCCGGTCTCGTACCGGATTCGGCGATCTGCGCGAGCGCCCGACCCAGGCGGGCGGAGGCGTCGATGGAACCGTACAGGGGGTCATCCCCGGCCCTCAGATGCGTATCACTGAGGTGCAGCAGTTGATGACTCGGACGGGAGTATTCGGCGATGCGCACGCCGTTTGCGGTGATCACCCTCGAAATGTTACCGGGATGTTTCAAATAGCTGGGTGCGAAACGGTGAACGATGGCTGTTTGTGACGTGGATTCCGGATGAACCGGATGCCGCCACGGCTGTTTAGAAACGGGGAACGATCCCACCGCGTGCGAAGCTCGCCGTCACTCCGGGGCTGAACAGCACCGACTCCGGCGGACGATTGCTCACACCGGGCAGGCCCGCCGCCGTGCACAGTTCGTCGTACAGCCCGGTGACGCGCGCGGGATGCAGAATCCAGGCCTCGTGCGTGTTCGGCAACCACCGGGTTCGACCGAATCGGCTTTGGTAGAGCCCCCATCGGGCGGTCAGAAATCGTGAAAGCTCGTCATCGACGGTGCTGGCACTGTCCACCTCGACCGCAAGCCTGAACCGGGCGCCCGAGGCGGACGGAACGGCGACACGGCGTGACGCATACTCCCAGCCGTCTACGCGTGGCCGGTGGGCCGTGCGCGCCCACACGTACGGCAGAGAGAACAACGCCCGCGCCGCGAGCACCGCGGGCAGGCTCGACGCTTCGAGCGAGCGGAAGACCACCCCGCGGCGGCCATCGCGGTCGACGCCGTACAGGCGAACATTGACCTCGGTGAAAGAGCCCCAACGGTGCAAGGGCGGAAAAGGACCGATACGCGCGTCGCCGAGCTCGAACGCGATCAATCCGACCCAGGACGAACCACCCTCGACATCCGGAGCGATTCCGGGCGGCAGGAGCGGGGCGACGACCGCGGGATCGACCCGCCAGTGGACGAAGGCGACGTTCCGCCATTGCTGCGCGGCGACCATCGCGCCGGGAAGCGGCGGCGCGGTGTGCGAGAACTCGATGGCGACCCCCTTCTGCTGTCACGACGTCTGCCGAGAGTATCCCGCCGGGCCGAATGACGGCCTGGATTGCGTCATAAAGAGATTCTCGATATACATATACTCAGCGCATACATACTGAGAATGTTTTTTATCCGGAGGTCTTATGTCGGTCCGTCAGAGCTTGCTTGCGATCCTCGATCAGGGACCGTGCTACGGATACCAGCTGCGCTCGGAGTTCGACCGCCGCACGGGATCGAGCTGGCCGGTCAACGTCGGGCAGATCTACACGACTCTCGACCGGCTCGAGCGTGACGGGCTCGTAGCCAAGGGCGACACCGACGAACAAGGGCACGTCTATTACGAGATCACGGATGCCGGACGCGCCGAGGCGCGAGACTGGCTCGCCTCCCCCGTGGCCCGGGCAAGCGGAACCCGCGACGAACTGCCGCTCAAGCTCGCCCTCGCGGCGACGCTGCCGGGCGTGGATATCGCCGCGATCGTGCAGACACAGCGACGCGCATCCCTCGCGGCACTCCAGGACCTGCGGCACGCACAGCGCCAGAGCGAACGATCCGAGGCGCCCGATGGCGAAGAGCTGGCATGGCAACTCGTCGCCGATGCGCTGCTCTTCCAGGCAGAAGCTGAAGTTCGCTGGCTCGACCACGTCGAGGGGCGCCTCGCGCGTCACCGTCCGATGGAGATCGCGCTCGCGCTGAGTGCCGAGCGACCCCGGCGCGGACGCCCGCCGCGGGCGAACGCTGCCACGGGTGGATCCGCCGCCTCGACCACGAAGACCGCACCGTGAAGCGCAGCGACTACCGACGCTCTGCTCCGAGCGTCGCGATGCCCGGTGACGCGGCGCGGAGCGGGGTGTCCGACGGAGACGGAGACGTCGTGCGACTGGTCGGCATCTCTCAGCACTACGGCCACGGCGAAGCCGCGGTAAGCGCTCTCTCGGGCATCGACTTGACCGTGCGCTCCGGCGAACTCGTCGCCGTGATGGGACCCTCCGGATCCGGTAAATCCACCCTGCTGACCATCGCCGGCGGACTTGCGACCCCCACCTCCGGCGAGGTCGTGATCGAGGGTACCTACCTGTCCACGCTCGGCGAGAAGGGCATCGCGGCGCTCCGGCGACGCGCGTTGGGCTTCGTCTTCCAGGACTTCAATCTGGTGCCGACGTTGACGGCGCTGGAGAACGTCATCCTGCCTCTGGAACTCGACGGCATCCCTCGCCGCCCCGCACACCGCGCCGGGCACACCGCGCTCGAAAGCGTCGGGCTGGGCGATCGCATCGGCGCGTACCCCGACGATCTCTCGGGTGGCCAACAGCAGCGTGTGGCGATCGCCCGCGCGATCGTGGGGGCCCGCCGCCTGATCCTCGCCGACGAACCGACGGGCGCGCTCGACTCCGAGACGGGCGAGATGGTGATGCGGGTCATCCGAGAGCGCGTGGATGCCGGGGCCGCGGCGATTCTCGTGACCCACGAGCCGCGCCACGCGTCGTGGGCCGACCGCATCGTGTTCCTGCGCGACGGCCGCGTGGTCGATGAGGCCGCGCGCGCGCGTCCCGAAGACCTGCTGTTCGGGGCGCGCCCATGACGCTGCGAGCGGCGCGAGCACGGTGGCGAGTCGGGGCCCGGCTGGCACGCCGTCAGACACGACGATCGTTGGGCTCGAGCATCCTGATCGCGTCCCTCATCGCGCTCCCGGTCGCGGGACTCGTCGGCGCCGCGGCGGTGTTCACGAGCACCATTCCGACAGGTGAGCAGCTCCTGGATTCTCGCTTGGGGCAGAACGAGGCACGGCTCACGATCGCGTACGGGCCCGATCCTTCCCTCCGCCAATCGCCGACCCAGCCGGATTGGTGGGAGATAGACCAGGACGAGATGGGCGGGGAACCAACATATCCCGCCAAGGATCCGATCACCGACCCGGCATCCTTCCTTCCCTCCGGAACGACCGTGATACGCATCGACCAAGCAACCGTCGCCGCGCGGACGTCCGCCGGTGTCGCGCCCATATCTGCGATCGTCGGACCGGTCGGCGATGCCGCCTTTGCCGGACGCTATGACGTCGTCGCCGGCCGCGCCGCAACGGGCCCGACCGAAGCGATGGCGACCGCAGGCGCGCTCGACCGACTCGGGATCGAACTCGGCGATGAGCTTCACCTCGTCGAGCCCACCCGGACGCTACGCGTCACGGGCTTGCTCGACGTCGTCGACCAAGCCGACCGCGTCACGACCCTCGCACTCCCCGCCGAGGCGGTCGAACCCGACGAGATGCAGGGCACCACAGCCTGGTATCTGCCCGATCTCGCCCTGACATGGCCGCAGATCCAGCGGCTGAACCCCGAGGGGATCGTCGCGCTGTCTCGAACGGTCGCGCTCGACCCACCCATCACCGGCACTAACCTCGACCAACCCCTCGTGAACATCTGGAGCACGCTCGGCGCGATGCTCATCATCGGCGGCATCGCAGCCGCGTTCCTGGGGTACCAAGTCGTCCTGCTCGCGGGCGCCGCATTCGCGGTCGGGGCGCGCAGACAGCAGCGCGCGCTCGCGACCATCGCGAGCGTCGGAGCGACCCCGCGCGACCTGCGGCGGATCGTCGTGCTGCAGGGACTCGTACTCGGAACCATCGGTGCCCTGGTGGGAAGGGGACTGGGGATCGCGGGAGCAGCGATCACGCTACGTGTGCTCGACGATGGTAATCGGACGACCTTCTGGTCGTTCGTCGTCAACCCGTGGATCACCGCGGCGATCGTCGTGTTCGCGATCGTCATGGGCATCGGGTCGGCCCTCTTGCCCGCGCGCGCCGCCGGCAAGACCGACGTGTTGCGGGCTCTGCGCGGGGCGCGGCGCCCGCAGGTGCCCCGCGCATCCCGTCCGATCTGGGGAAGCATTCTGCTGCTGGCGGGAATCGGCATCACCGTCGCGTGTGTACCGGCGATCCTCGCCGTCCAGGCGACACCCACCCTGCCGTACGACAGCGCGTTGCGCTGGCTACCGCAGATCGGGCTCGTCGTCGGACCTGTCTTCGCCCAGATCGGCATCATCACGGCGGGTCATTGGATCCTCGCGTGGCTCTCACGGCCGTTGTCGAAGCTCGGACTCGCCGCGCGAATCGCATCTCGCGACGCGGCGGCAAACGCCTCACGGTCGGTGCCCGCGTTGGCGTCCATTGCCGCGGCAGTGTTGCTGGCCGTTTTCGCCGTTGCCATGGTCGGCACCAACGTCGGCGCACAGGCACGCCAGTACGTCTACTTGGCGCCGGAAGGAAGCCTCGCCGTCCAGGTCTTCGGAGAAGACACGGATGAGGCGACCAGAACCGTCGAGCGGAGCGTGAATGATGCTGTCGGCGCGACCGATCCGACGGCCACGGGCACCGTGTGGGCGAGCTCCGAATACTGGACACTGGCCGAGTCAGGGCGCGGGGACTCCACCGTCCCCGTCGCTGTTCGCCGCACCTCGGAGTTGTGTCCCTTCGACGCAGATTCTCCGGATCGCATCGTCGTCGACTCGGTAAGTTGCAGTCCCGCAAACGGAAACCCTTCGCTCACACTGTTCGCCACCGATGTGGAAGACCTGCCGGCGCTGCTCGGCTTCACACCGTCAGCCAGCGCGCTCAAGGTATTCGCGTCGGGCGGCGCGATCGTGACAGACAGCGCCTACGACCACGGAGGCGAGGTGCGGATCGGCACGTGGACCGCGCAGGAACTGTCCGACGGCAAGAATCCTCCGTTCCTGGAAGGCGACAAGCTCACGGCCGGTGCCGTCACGAGCGTCCACGCTGTTGTCCAGGAGACCACACAGCGGTACCTATACCCGGTTCTCGTGTCTCATGAGACAGCCGCGGAACTTCGCATGACCGAACGACTGTCGATGCTCGTCGCCAACTACGACTCTGCGGCGAGTGTCGCGGAAGCGGAGGCCATCAACGCGCGTGCGATCGGACTCGACAACACAGGCTTTTCGGCCAGCCCGGTTAACGGTCCCGCGTCACCGTGGCTCGCGATCTGGTTGATCCTCGCCGCGACGGGCGTGCTGATGCTCGGCGCGAGTGCTGTGGCCCTCGGACTTGCACGCATCGACGGGCGCGCCGATGACGCGACACTCGCCGCTGTGGGTGCACCGCGTGGCCTGAGGCGACGAATATCGTTCTGGCAAGGTCTCGTCATCGCGGGAGTGGGGGCAGCGAGCGGAACACTCGCCGGGCTGCTTCCCGCCGGAGCAATCACGGCGCTGTCGGGCTCGGCCCTCTATTCGCTACGCCCCGAGGACATCCCCTGGTGGCCGATCGCCGGGATTGCACTCGGTCTCCCCCTGATCGTGGCGCTGGTCAACGGTGCGACGTCGCGGCGCGCCCCTGTTCTCGCACGGCGCACTCCGATCGCCTGAACCACGGAAGACGCACACCGAACCCGGCCTAGGATCGAAACATGGCCGGATTCTGGGGCAAGCGCAAGCGTGAAGAGCAGTCCGCGATCGATGCGCAGGATGCCGAGCTGGCACGTCGCGCCGGGCGCGCACTCGTCGAGGCCGATGAGCGCATCCGGGTCACGGCAGATGAGCTGGACTTCGCCAGCGCCGAACTCGGCGAAGGCTCGACGAAAGACCTGCGCGCCGCGCTCGAAGCCGTGCGCACGCACCTTGCGGAGGCGTTTCACCTCAACCAGCTGAACCACGACGAGATCCCGGACACCCCGCAGGAACTCCGCGAGCGAAACGCCCGCATCGCCCAGCTGTGCGAGTGGGCGGAAAATCTGCTCGACGAGAAGACGCAGACGCTGGCAGAGAAAATCGCCAAAGTTCGCCGAGCGCCGCAGATCCTCGCTCAAGTCCGCTCCGACGCGGAGCGCCTGCGCGAGCGACTACCCCAAGCGCGGACGACGGTCGCGCGACTCGCGGACCGGTACGCGCCCTCCGCACTTCAGCAGATCGACCGCGCTCCCGACGAAGCCGAGCAGCTACTCTCGTTCGCTCTGCACAGCGCGGACATCTCGGAGCGACGGCGCGAAGCATCCCGCCGCGAGGAGTCCATGCTCGCGCTCGAGACGGCGACCGAGGCCGTCCGTCGCGCCGGCACGCTCCTCGACGGCATCGACGACTTCGAGATCGAGGCGCTGCGCGCCGAATCGACACTCGCTGACGTCATCGCCGATTCGCGAGGTGATGTGATCGCGGCGCGCGATGCTCCCGCGACACCCCAGGTGACAGCGGCACTCACCGCCCTGCAGTCCGCCCTCTCGGCGCTTCCCGCGGCCAGCGAGAAAGCCGATCCGTTTACGCAGCTCTCGCACCTGCGCGAGGCGAACACGGCGCTGGATGTCGCGGTTGACAAGGCACGCGAGCGCGCGGCGAAACCCCTGCCGACCCCGGCGCAGATCCGGCATGCCACGGATGACGCCGACCGTCAGATCGCCGTCGCGCGCAACGTGATCGCCGGACACCGCGGATGGATCGGCGCCGATGCGCGGACCCGGCTGGCCGAAGCCGAGCGCTCACGGGCCGACATGGCCGCGCTTCCCGGCGACGACGACTCGCTCGAGGAAGCCTTCCAGCTCGCGCGGCGCGCGGCCCAGCTCGCGAGCGAGGCCCTCCAGCTCGCCCAGCGCGACATCGACTCGTCGCGCCCCCCGCAGGACGGCGGCTGGGGCGGCGGCGGGCATCGGGGCGGTGGCGACAGCGGCATGGGCGGCATGCTCGGCGGCCTCGTCATCGGCAGCCTGCTCGGCGGTATGTTCGACTGAGGCCGGCCCCAGGACCCAGACGCCTCGCCTCGCGGGGCACCTCGCTGTCGCCAACGAACGGACGCGACACGCCACGTGCCCCGAAGGATGACAGCGTGTCGCGTCCGTTCGATGAGTGACGCGGGCCCGGATGCTACGAGGCGAGCGCCTCCGCCGGCGGCGCCGACTGCGTGCCGAGCGAGATCACGCCGTAATCCCAGCCCTTGCGGCGATAGACGACGCTCGGCTTGTCGGTGCGGGCATCGATGAACAGGAAGAAGTCGTGCCCGACGAGCTCCATGCGATCGACGGCCTCTTCCACCGCCATCCATTCGGCGTCGAAGCTCTTCACACGAATGACGACGGGTGTGTAGTCGGGCTCATCCTCGTTTCCCGTGATGAGCGGGATCTCGCCGGTCGCGACGGCGTGGATCATGTCGGCGGACGCCGGCTGCACATCGATACCGGTGATCTCACCGCTGCCCTTCTCGAAGTGCGCACCGTGCGGGTGCTTCCGCGCGTCGACGCGCTTGCCCTTCGCTCGACGCAGCTGCTCGCACATCTTGTCGACCGCGAGGTCGAGGGCGGCGAACTTGTCCGCATCCGTGGCCTCGGCACGGACAATCGGCCCCTTGCCGATCAGGGTCAGCTCGACCGTGTCGTCTTCCATGCGTCCACTCTTGTAGGAGCGGTGCGTGACCTTCACCTCGAGCCGCTGCGCTCGAGGGACGAGGTGTTCGATGCGGGTCGCTTTCTCCTCGACCACTGATCGGAAGCGATCCGTGACGCTGACTCCCACGCCGACGATGCCTGTTTCCATCTCTGACCTCCTTGCTCGGGACGATCCGCCCGTACAAGAGCGGATCGTGCGCTCGCCTTGGTCCCTCCCACGCTAGCCCTGTGAGCCGGGGGTGTCACCTGCGAGTTTCGGATGCATCAACCCTGTCTCGCGGAGGCCTTGTCCTCGGAGCGGCGTCGCCGCGATCGTGGCGGCGCCCACGACGACGGCGCCCGCTGCGCGGAGGGCCCGGGACGCCTCGATGAGGGTCGCGCCCGTCGTCACGACGTCATCGACGATCACGACGCCGAGCCCGTCCGCTTGTAATCCGCCGGTACCGTGTGCGTACATCCCTCCGCGCAGGTTCTCGAGACGCTCGATCCGGCCGAGCCCGCGCTGGTCAGCCGCCGTACGCTGCAGGCTGAGCAGCCGATGCGGTCTGACTCCGGCGCGACGAGTCACAAGATCGACGACACGGAATCCGCGGGCGCGCAGACTCTTCGCGCTGGACGGGATCGGCACCGCGACGAGCGAGGCGGGCGCCGCACCCGTCGAGCGTGCAAGTTCCCGCAGCGCCGACGCCAGCGCAGGTGCGAGGTGCCGCGCGAGACGCGGTCGGGCATCGCGTTTCACCGCCCGCAGGACGGATGCTGCCGGGCCCGCGAACGGCAGGCCTGCCCAGACCTCGAGAGCGTCACCGGGAATCGCAATGCGCACAGGGTTCGGTGCCAACGCCCGCAGGCACGCGGCGCAGAGGAGAGCGCCCGGCTCGAGGCATCCGGCGCAGAGTTCCGGAAGCACGATCGCTGCGGCGTCGGCGGTCGCGCGCCGGGCCAGCCGCCACGCCTCCGCAACGGTTGACCCCATTGGTCCAGCCTCGGTGCGGCAGCGGTGGACCCACGGCGGGACGGCGGGATCCACGCAGAAGCTGGATCGCAGAGAAGCTGGGGAGGATCAGTTCGCGCCGAGTTGCGATGCCAGCACCAGCACGTCTTCCGCCGCGCGCTGCCATGTGGTGCCACGACGCACGTACAGGGCGCCCTCCGCGGTGAGTAGTCGTGCGGACGAGGCGGTCGGGCCTGCCGCGAGCGACACGGCCGAACCCGTCGGACCGTCACCCGAGGTGCTCACCCCACCGACCACCTGCTCTGTCACGATCATGCCGTCGGTTCCCTCCCAGATGATCCCGAGGGTCCGGTCGTCGAGCCAGGCGATGTCGACTCCGACCCCGTCCGGATGCAGGAGGCGTTCGGGCGTGCCCAGCGCGACCGGCACCCCATCCCCATTCCGCTCGACGCCCGCCACTGACACCCAGTCGCGGCCACCTTCGGTCACGATGGCGGCGATCCGCGTCCCGTCGCGCGAAACCTGCATCGCGGCGATCTCGGTCGCGCCCGGCCACGCGTTCGCGATCGGGGCGGGCTCACTCTCGGCGTTCGATACGGTCAGGGCGGCGGGCTGCGACTCGGGAACGGTCCAGATCCTGTCGTCCGGATCGATCGCCGGATCGATCAGGCCCCGTCGGTCATCAGCAATCGTGGGCTCGTTCGCTTCCACCCGCACGACGCCTCCCGCGGCGAGCAGGACCGCCGCCACCCGGCCACCGCGCCCCACCGCGATCGAGTCGGCGTCGATTTCCGAGATACGCCGGCTCAGACCGGGCAGGGTCGTCAGCGCGTCCTCGCCGAGGAATCCGAAGTCCTCGGCCGTCTGGACGAGCGGACGCGCGTCCACTGCCGTACTGAGCGTCTGCGCCGGCTGGACCGCGAGCTCGGTGCCGTCCACGAGCAGTTCGACACCCGCCACCCCGGTGCCCTGCAGGCTCGCCTGCAACTGGCGCAGCAAACGGCCGAGCGTGACCGGGTCTGCTTCGAGCGCCGCGGCCCCCAGCTCGACCTGGGCGATACCCTGCACGATAGGCACAGAATCGCGCAGATCGACACCCTCTACGACGGCCGAAACGACGGCCCTCGAGAGCCACGGACTCGGCGTGCCACCGATGATCGCCTGCGTGATGCGTGTCGCGACGTTCTGCCGCGTCGGGAACCAGCGCATGTCCGGCACCAGGAACTGCCACCGGGGATCGAAGAACATCACGCCGTACGCGTCGAACACCACTCGGAAGTCCTGCTCGTTGAGGACGACCCCGTCGGGTGCCGCGCTGATGCGCCACTCACCGTCCTGCTGCTGCTCGAGCTCGTAGTCGAGGGTCGACGTACCCGCCTCGGAGGCGTGGAACGCCCCGGTCTCGTCCACGTCACCCGTCTGGCTGACGGTCATCTGCACCGTGTCGGCGTCGACCACCGTGATGGTGCGGGAACCGGGGCGGTCGATCGTGACACCCGTCTCGGGCCGCCACTCGGCACTGAAGTCGGGGGCGAGGAAGAGTTGCGCGATCTCCCAGTTGCCCGCGGGACTCGTCGCCGCCGCCACAAAGCCTTCGACGATCTGCTCGGGGGTCGCCCCAGGCTGCGGTCGGTTGGGGAGGAACGAGAAATCGGGGACATCCGGAGCTTCGCCGAGCGCGAGTCCGGGATTGACGGACCCCGCCGTCGGCAGACCCGCGCACCCCGCCAGAACCAGCATCAATGCCGCCAATACGGCGACGATCCGCGTCCTCATGACGCTCCCCCTGACCGCGCCGAGTCAGCCGATACGTCGGCCGCGATCTCCGCGGACAACGCGGCCGCGTCACCGAGCACTCCGATCGGCTGCGTCAGACCCAGGGCATCGAGCGCATCCGTCTCGGCGTCGGGCTCGGTGCGCAGGGGCGGTGCCTCGATCGTCCCGCCGGGCTGCCGCGGCAAGGTCAGCACGAAATTCGAGCCACCACCGGGCTCGCTCCAGACCGCGAGCGTGCCGCCGTGCAGGCGCGCGTCCCCGAGGGCGATCGAGAGCCCGAGGCCCGTGCCGCCGATCGAGCGCTTGCGCGACGGATCCGCCCGCCAGAAGCGATCGAACACCCGCTCGGCATCCGCCGGCTTCATGCCCATCCCGAAGTCGCGAACGCCGATCGCGACGGCGGTGGAATTGCTGTCGACGGTGACCACGATCGGCCGCCCCTCGCCGTGCTCGATCGCGTTGCCGAGCAGATTGCGAACGACGCGACGCACGCGACGGGCATCCATGTCGACCGGGGAATATCCCCCGGGTGCGACGAGCCGAACATCCGAGCCGTGTTGCTCCGCCAACTGCGCCATCTCGGCGATGATGTCCTCGGCGAGGTGAGCCAAGCTCGTCGCCTCCCACTCGAGTTGAACCGATCCCGCGTCGTATCGGCTGATCTCGAGCAGGTCACCGAGCATCGTCTCGAACCGCTGCACCTGCGCGTGCAGCAACTCGGCCGCGCGAGACGCCGCGGGATCGAAGGTCTCACGACGATCGTTGAGGATGTCCGCGGCCAGTCGGATCGTCGTCAACGGCGTACGCAGCTCGTGCGAGACATCCGAGACGAACCTCTGTTGCACGAGTGAGAGGTCCGCGAGCTCGAGGATCTGGGACTGAATGCTGTCGGCCATCGCGTTGAACGACCGGCCCAGCGTTGCCAGTTCGTCCTCGCCGCGCACGGGCAGACGCACCTGCAGCTCACCCGCAGCCAGTCGCTCACTCGTCTCGGCGGCCTCGGCGATCGGCGTGGCGACCGCGCGCAGCACGAACCACGAGATCCCGCCGATCAGCAGAATCAGCGTGATCCCGACGATCCACAGTGTGCTCTGGACGAACCCGAGGGTCTGAGAAGCTGCCGAGAGGTCGTACGCGAGATACAGCTCGTACGCGCCGACCTCGGGCACGAGCAGCTGCTGACCGACGACGATTCCCGGGACCGTCCGTCCCGACGCATCCTCGAGCGATACCGACTGCCACCACTGCGTTGTGGGCTGCGCCTGCACGCGCTCGCGGAGGCCCTCCGAAACGATCTCTTCGTCGAAACCGCCCGCGGTGAAATCCTGCGGCGCGATGGATGACGGAGCCGAGTCGACTCGGAAGACCGCGATCCGGTCGCTCGAGGACTGGCGCGCGATGTCGTCACCCACATTGCGCATGAGGTTCTGCAGGCGCACGCGGTCACTCTGGACCTCGCCCGAGTCCAGGGTCGTCTGAGCGGTCACGGTCGCACGACGGGAGTCGTCGAGCACTTCATTGCGTCGTGACTGGAACAGGTCGTTCTGAATCGCCAACGCCATCCAGACGCACGCGATGAGGATCGCCAGCGCCGTCAGCGCAATCGTGATGAGCACCGTGCGAAAGCGGAGCGAGCGTCGCCAGAGGCGGGAGGTCCCCTCGACCCACGTCGACGGATGCCGCCACGCAAACGACACGAACGTCCGCGTGGCCTGCGGCACGGTGCCCGTCGCTGCCGTGTTCGTCGCTGAGTTGTTCGTCGCTGCCGTGTTCGTCGCCGTCTTGTTCGTCCCCGCCGCGTTCCTCGCTGCGGTCGCGTTGGACGCGGTCGATGACGGCGTCACGGGATCCTCAGACGACAGCGCCGGCGCGGTAGCCCACGCCGCGCACCGTGGTGACGATCTTGGGGTTGTCGGCGTCGAGCTCGACCTTGGCACGCAGTCTCTGCACGTGGACATTCACCAGACGGGTGTCGGCCTTGTAGTGGTAGCCCCAGACCTGCTCGAGCAGCATCTCGCGCGAGAAGACCTGATGCGGCTTGGCCGACAGCGCGACGAGCAGCTCGAACTCGAGCGGGGTGAGAGCTATGATCTCGTCCGCACGGCGCACCTCGTGGGCGGCGACATCGATCGTCAGATCGCCGATGCGCAGCGGCGCCCCCGTGTTCTCGGGTGTCGGGCGCAGACGCGTACGGATGCGCGCGACAAGTTCTTTGGGGTTGAACGGCTTGACGATGTAGTCGTCGGCGCCCGATTCGAGACCCTTCACGACGTCAGCGGTGTCGGTGCGAGCCGTGAGCATGATGATCGGCACACCGGATTCGGCACGAACGAGCGCGCACACCTCGATCCCGTCCATCCCGGGCAGCATCAGATCGAGCAGGACGAGGTCGGGATTCTCGGTGCGGAACGCCTCCAGCGCCTCGGAACCGTCGGAGCAGAACACGGGGTCGAAGCCCTCTGTGCGCAGGACGATCCCGATCATCTCGGCGAGGGCGGTGTCATCGTCGACGACCAGGATGCGTGAACTCATGGAACGGGGTTTCGTCCTTCTGCGACGGAGTGTCGTGCGCGGCCCGAGCGCGGCCGGTACCCACAGAGTAGTCGACAGTGCCCGGACGTGGACTGCACACCGCCTGCACGCCCGCCGATACGTCGCCGGGAGCGTGTGACACGATGGATGGTGCCACCACCGGCGCCGGGTCTGACATCCGCGCCGCCGAGCGCCTACGGAGGACTCAGATGAGCGCCCAGCAAGCGTGGACGCCCGCGCCGCGACCCGGGATCATTCCGCTGCATCCGCTCGGGTTCGGCACGATCCTCGGGCGGTCCTTCGCGGCCCTCCGGCACAACCCCGCGGTATTGTTCGGCTTCGCGCTCGGTGTGCAGTCGATCGCCTTCATCATCCTGCTCGTCGGTGTCGGCGGTATCGGATGGCTCACCTTCTCGCGCCTCGACACGCTGCGTGAAGGCACGGAGGAGTTCGACGCGGTACTCGCTGGTTCGGCCCTGATCACGGGTCTGGCCGCATTCGTCCTCGGCCTGCTCGCGACCGCACTGCAGGTGATCGTCCAGGCCGTCGTCGTCGGCGAGGTATCGCACGCCGTCGTCGCCGAGAAGCTGCGGCTCAGGGCGCTCTGGCGTCACGTACGCCCGAGCCTCGGCCGGCTCCTCGGATACGCCGCGCTGCTCCTCGTCGCGATCGGCGTTCTCGTGGCGGCTGTCACGGCGGCGATCATCGCCGTCGGCGTCGTCGTTCATCCGGCCGTCGCGATCGCGCTGACCGTGCTTGTGATCCTGGGCGCGATTCCCCTGACGCTGTGGCTGAATACCAAGCTGCTGCTCGTGCCGAGCATCCTGATCCTCGAGCGAATGACGATCCGGGCGGCCGTCGCCCGATCGTGGGTGCTCGTGCGGGGGCGCTTCTGGGCCGCGCTCGGCGTGATCGTCATCATCTCTTTGCTGTTCGGCACGATCTCGCAGTTCGTCAGCCTGCCCCTGTCGTTCCTCAGCTCTGGGCTCACGACGATCTTCGCGCCGACGGGCGAGCCCAACGCCGGGGCGGTCATCGCGATCGTCGTCACGGTCGTGCTGACCTACGTCATCACCCTCGCCATCCAGGCCGTGGGTCTCGTGGTGCAGTCCACGGCGAGCGTGCTGATCTACATCGACTGTCGGATGCGGCGCGAGGGTCTCGACATCGAGCTCATGCGCTACGTCGACCGCCGCGATGCCGGCGATGACTCGCTGCCCGACCCATGGCGTCCGCGCGCGGGTGGACCACCCTCCGCGCCCCCGGCTGGGTCCGCATGGGGCCCGCCTGCGTACGGAGCGCCGCAGCCGTATCCCGCCCAGCCTCCGTATCCGGGGCAACCGCCGTATCCGGGGCAACCGCCGTACGGTGGGCGGCAGCCCTACCCCGCCCCGCCGTCCGCTCCCCCGCAGCCGTATCCGGCTCAGCCTCCCTACGCCGCACCACAGCAGCCCCCGCCCGCGCCGCCCGCGCCTCGAGATGCCCGCACCTGGGCCCCGCCGATCGCGGGCGACGGGGACTCCGACCCGCGACCGCCGTCGTGAGGGCGCTGGATTTCCCTCTCATTCCTGACGGCGCCGAGGGGCGAGAGTGGGCGGAGCGTGAACTCGCCGATCCGCGCTACGCCGCGGCCGAGCCGACGCCGCTCGATCGACTCGCCCAGGCCGTCGGCGAGTTTCTCGAATCACTGTTCGGCGCGGGGGGGCCGGCGGGTCTCGGTCCCGCCGTGCTCGTCGGGCTCGCCCTCCTCGCGATAGCCCTGATCGTCGTCGCCTTCGTGATCTGGGGCCGCCCCCGGCTCTCGCGGCAGACGTCGGCGGCCGCCCCTCTGTTCGGCGAGGACGATGCGCGCTCGAGCGCGGATCTGCGGCGAGAAGCATCCGCGCGTGCCGCCGCCGAGGATTGGGATGCGGCCATCGTGCTGCTCTTCCGTGCCCTGGCCCGCTCGATCATCGACCGAGGCATCGTTCCTGCGCGGCCGGGCGCGACGGCGCAGTCGTTCGCCCGCTCCGCGGCCCGCGCCTTCCCGGAGCTCGGCGGCGCGCTGGTCGATGCGGCATCCGTCTTCGATGACGTGCGTTACCTGCGGCGCCCCGGTTCCTCACACGACTACGACCGCGTCGCGGCGACCGCTGCCGCGGTCGAAGCGGCCCGACCACGACGTGACGAGCTCACAGTTGCGGCGGGACAGCGCGGATGATGCCAGATACACGCACCTTCGGTCCCGCGTCTCTGGCGGGACCGGACGCGACAGAAGAGCGGCTGCCGTCCGGCCCTCCCGGCGCGAGACGGCGCCGCGCGCCCGCCTGGGCCGTGATTGCCGCGTTCCTGATCCTGGTGGGTATCGCCGCGGCTCTGCTGTCGGGAATCGGAACGTGGACCGAGCGCGACCGCCTCGACCCCGAGAGCGTCGGCCCCGGCGGTACCGCCGCGCTCGTGGAGATCCTGCGGGAGCGGGGCGTCGACGTCACTGTCACGCGTGACCGCGACGAGACGATGCGCGCCCTCGATGAGGCGCCTGCCACCCTGGTCATGGCGGACTCGCCGATCCTCAGCGACGACGCGCTGCGGGCGATCTTCGACGCGGCGAACGACGTCGTCCTGATCGATCCTCGAACGCGCGGCGTAGAGATGCTCTTTCCCGGAGCAACCGCCAGCGGCTTCGCGCCCGCCCTGACCGTCGAGCCGGATTGTCAAACGGATGCCGCAGTCCGTGCGGGCTCCGTGATGCCCGGGCGGCTGCTCGAGCCGGGGACATCCGATGCCGTCGCGTGTTACCCAGCGGGCGACGGTTTCGGCCTTCTCACGAGCGCGGACGGGGAAAGTCGCGCCGCAGCATTCGACGGTCTCGACCTGATCACCAATGAAAACCTTGCCGCGGACGGGAACGCCGCTCTCGCCCTCAACCTGATGGGGCGGTTACCGAACCTCGTCTGGTACGTGCCATCCCTCACCGACAGCGACGTCGCTACCGAGCCCACCCTCGGCGAGCTGACCCCCGGATGGGTCACCCCGGCCATCGTGCTGCTCGGGGCGAGCGTGCTTGCCGCCGCGCTGTGGCGCGGCCGTCGGTTCGGGCCGCTCGTCCTCGAACGCCTACCCGTGACGGCCCGGGCGAGCGAAACGATGGAGGGTCGCGGTCGTCTCTACGAATCGAGCCGGGACGCCCTGCACGCCGCGGACTCTCTGCGACTCGGCACGCTGGAGCGTCTCCGGCGGGCCCTCGCGTTGCCGCCCGCGGCGAGCGCAACCGATATCGCCGATGCATCCGCCCGCCTCACCGCTCTCCCCCACCAGGACGCCAGACGCCTGCTGATCGAGGACGAACCGCGTGGCGAACGCGAGCTGATCGCGCTGAGTGACGGCTTGCGGGCGCTCGAAGCATCCGTCGCCCACCGAATCCGGGGCGCGGGCGAAACCCGACCGGAGCAGACAAATAAATGACCATGAATGAGGGAGAACGGATGAGCGACGACGCCCTGCGGGAGTCGATGAACCGCGTACGCGAAGAAGTAGGCAAGGCGGTCGTCGGTCAGGACGGAGCCGTCACCGGCCTGCTCATCGCGCTGCTCGCCCGCGGCCACGTGCTGCTCGAGGGGGTTCCCGGTGTCGCCAAGACACTGCTCGTGCGCTCGTTCAGCCGAGCGCTCGGGCTGGAAACCACGCGCATCCAGTTCACGCCCGACCTGATGCCGGGCGATGTCTCGGGGTCGCTCGTCTACGACGCCCGCGCCGGTGAGTTCGAATTCCGTGAGGGCCCGGTGTTCACGCATGTGCTGCTCGCCGACGAGATCAACCGCACACCCCCGAAGACGCAATCGGCTCTTCTCGAGGCGATGGAAGAACGTCAAGTGTCGGCAGATGGCGTCACGCGCCCCCTGCCCGACCCGTTCCTGGTCGCGGCGACGCAGAACCCCGTCGAGCACGACGGCACCTACACACTCCCCGAGGCACAGCTCGACCGCTTCCTGCTGAAGCTCGTGATCGAGGCGCCCGACCGCGATGCCGAGGTGTCGGTCCTCCGTCGCCACGCGGCGGGATTCTCGCCGCGTGATCTCGAGGCCGCGGGGGTCGAGCCCACGGTGACGATCGCCGATGTGCACGCCGCTCAGAGGGCCGCGGCCGCCGTCGCCGCGACCGACGAGATGCTGGCGTACGTGGTCGACCTCGCCCGCGCCACGCGGTCGAGCCCGTCGGTGGAGCTCGGAGCAAGCCCGCGAGCGTCCACGGCTCTGCTCGCGGCGGCGAAGGCTTGGGCGTGGCTCGGCGGCTACCCGGCGATCACGCCCGACCACGTGCAGACGATGCTCGTTCCCGTGTGGCGGCACCGCGTGCGGCTGCGGACCGAGGCCGAGATCGAGGGGGTGACGGCCGACGCGATCCTTCGCCAGGTCGTGCAGCAGACCCCCGTACCGCTCTAGGGTTCGCCGTGTTCGTCACCGGACGTCTCGCGGTTCTCGTCGGCCTCGGCGTGGTGCCCGTCATCCTGCTCTCGCTCGCCGCGAACGCCGGCAATGCGGGTGCCGTCGCCTGGGCAGCGGTCGCCGGCTGGCTCCTGCTGTGCGTCGTCGCGGCGATCGCGGATGCTTCGGCCGCGGCCGACCCGCGTGCCGTTCGCGTCGAGCGCGATACGCCGGGTCGCGCCCGTCTCGGCATCCCGGTGCGGGCGTCGGTCACCGTTGCGGCCACGGGACGACGACGCCTGCGCGGTCTGCTGCGCGACGGGTGGGAGCCGACGGCGGGCGCTGAACCCGCGCGTCACCGCCTCGACATCCCGCCGGGCGAGAGCCGCACGCTGCCGGTGACGTTCCTCCCGAGGCGACGCGGCGAGCGACGCACGGCGTTCGTCGCGGTGCGCAGTCTCGGTCCTCTCGGCCTCGCGGGCCGGCAGGCCGTCACCCCCGCGCCGGCATCGCTGCGCATCCTGCCCTCTTTCCACGCGAGCCGGCACCTGCCCTCTCGGCTCGCGCGCCTGCGTGAGCTCGACGGAAGCACGAGTGTTCAGGTCCGCGGCCAGGGCACCGAGTTCGACTCCCTGCGCGAGTACGTCTGGGGCGACGATGTCCGCTCCATCGACTGGCGCGCCACCGCTCGGGCGAAAACGACCATGCTGCGCACGTGGCGACCCGAACGCGACCGGCACGTTGTCATCGTGATCGACACGGGGCGCACGTCCGCCGCCCGCGTGGGTGATGGCACGCGGCTGGATGCCGCGATGGAGTCGGCCCTGCTGCTGGCCGCCCTCGCCGACCGGGCGGGCGACCACGTGCACCTGCTCATGTTCGACCGGGTCGTCCGCGCCCGGGTGACCGGCGTCCGTGGCACCCGACTCTTACCGGCGCTCGTGGATGCCATGGCCGGCGTCGAACCGCAGCTGATCGATACGGACTGGGATGCGGCTCTTGCCGGGGCCTCGCGACTGACGTCGCACGCGTCGCTCGTCGTGCTGCTCACCGCCCTCGATGCGGCCAGCGCGAGCCGCACCCTGCTCGCGCGGCTCCCGGCCGTGACGGCGCGGGGCCGCGTTCTGGTCGGCGCGGTGACGGACGTGATGATCGAACAGACCGCGGCGAAACGTGAACGAAGCGATGACCTCTGGATCGCCGCGGCGGCCGAACGCACTCTGCTCGAGACACGCCGTCTCAGCGATGCGTTGACGCGGCTGGGAGCAGAGGCGATCCTGCGCGGACCGGACGAGCTGCCCCCGCAGATCGCGGACCGATACCTCGCACTCAAGGCGGCCGGCCGACTCTAGGCATCCGTTCCTCCCCCGCGAACGGACGGGACCCGCCGCGCGCTCGCCCCACGACGCGGCGTGTCGCGACCGTTCGGGGCGGCGACGTTTGCGCGCGCGGCTCTCGCGCCGGGCGAACCCGCGCCGCTACGCTCGGCACGAGAAGAGAGGAGTCCGCCATGACGGAACCCGCAAACACCCCCTCCACCGCGACAAAACTCGCCGCAGAAGCGCTCGGAACGTTCCTGCTCGTGTTCGGATCGATCGGCACGGCCCTATTCGCCGCCAACTTCGGAATCAGCGATAACGGAACACCCCTCGGCGTCGGTTTCATCGGCGTCTCGCTCGCCTTCGGCCTGACCCTCATGGCCGGCATCTATGCCTGGGGCCCGATCTCGGGCGGTCATTTCAACCCGGCCGTGACGCTCGGACTCGCCGCATCCGGTCGATTCGAGTGGAAGAACGCACCCGGCTACATCATCGCTCAGCTCGTCGGCGGGGCCGTCGGCACGACGCTGATCGTCCTGATCGGACTGTTCGGGCCGGACGGGTGGCTGCAGGGCGCCCAGGACGGAGGGTTCGCCAGCAACGGCTTCGCCGAGAATTCACCGGGTGGCTTCGGAATCGGCGCGGCAATCATCGCCGAGGTTCTCTTCACGGCGATCTTCGTGATGGTCATCCTCGGGGTCACGCACGCCTCGCGCGGTACGGGTCCGGCCATGGCTGGTCTCTCGATCGGCCTGACGCTCACCTTCGTCCACCTCGCATCCATCCCCATCGACAACACCTCGGTCAACCCGGCCCGCTCGATCGCCACGGCGATCTACGGGGGCGGCGATGCCCTCGCGCAGCTGTGGGTCTTCATCGTGTTCCCGCTCGTGGGTGGCTTGATCGCCGGGTTCGCCCACCGGGCGCTGTTCGAGCCGAAGCCCGCCTTCCCGGCGCAGGCAGAGGCCCGCACGCGGTAGTACGCGCCGAGTTCGAAACGGGTGCCCGTCATCGCCCACCCGTTGACTCGAACGCAGCCAAAGTGGGAGACGCCTCAGACGCGTGTCCCACTTTGGCCTCGGAATGATCACGCTATTGCGGGAGCAAGTGGGACACAGCCCCCGAAAATCGGGACATCAGGATGTCGGATGTCTGATGTCGGTCGGCGGACACCGTCGCCGAGCACTGCGGCCCGCCCCGAAAGGGGCGGGCCGCAGTCGTTCCCAACGGATCAGACCAGGTCGAACCGGTCGAGCTCGGTGACCTTGCCCCACGCGGCGACGAAGTCGCGGACGAACTTCTCGTGCGCGTCGTCCGAGGCATAGACCTCGGCCAGGGCACGCAGCTCGGAGTTCGATCCGAACAGCAGGTCGACGCGGGTGCCGCGGCCGAAGACCTCGTCCGTTCCGTCGATGCGCCCCTCGAACGCGTGCGAGCCCGGGTCGAGCGGCTTCCACGTCTTGCCGAGGTCGAGCAGGTTGGCGAAGAAGTCGTTCGTCAGGACACCTGGCCGCTCCGTAAAGACACCGTAGGCGGAGTCGTCCCAGTTCGCGCCAAGGACGCGCAGCCCACCGACCAGCACGGTCATCTCGGGAGCCGTCAGCGTGAGCAGGTTGGCGCGGTCGATCAGGTGGTACTCGGCCGGCATCGGCGCGAGCGGTCCCTGATAGTTCCGGAATCCGTCCGCCGCGGGCTCGAGATAGGCGAACGATTCGGCATCCGTCTGCTCCTGCGTCGCGTCGGTGCGCCCCGGGTGGAACGTGACCTCGGCGTCGACGCCAGCATCCTTCGCCGCCTTCTCAACACCCGCGTTGCCCGCGAGCACGATCAGGTCCGCGAGCGAAACCTTCTTGCCGTCGGCACGGCCATCGTTGAAGGATGCCTGGACACCCTCGAGCACCCCGAGCACACGTGCCAGCTGCTCCGGCTTGTTGACGCCCCAGTCCTTCTGCGGTGCGAGACGCACGCGGGCGCCGTTGACGCCGCCGCGCTTGTCACTGCCGCGGAAGGTGGATGCCGCGGCCCAGGTGGTCGCGACGAGTTCTGCAACCGTGAGGCCCGACTCGAGGATCTGTGCCTTGAGTGCAGCAGCGTCCGCGGCACCGATCAGCACGTGGTCGACCGCGGGCACGGGGTCCTGCCAGATGAGCTCTTCGGCCGGAACCTCGGGTCCGAGGTAGCGGGCGATCGGCCCCATGTCGCGGTGCGTGAGCTTGAACCAGGCGCGCGCGAAGGCATCGCCGAAGGCCTCCGGGTCTTCGAGGAAGCGGCGCGAGATCGGTCCGTACTCCGGGTCCATCCGCAGGGCGAGGTCGCTCGTCAGCATGCGCGGTTCGCGGCGCTTCGACGAATCGTGGGCGAGGGGAACCATGTCGGCCCCGCCGCCGTTGATCGGACGCCACTGGTGTCCGCCACCGGGGCTCTTCATGAGCTCCCAGTCGTACGCGAACAGGATGTGGAAGAACTCGTTGTCCCAGCGAGTCGGGTGGTACGTCCACGTCACCTCGAGGCCCGACGTGATCGTGTCGTCGCCCTTGCCCGTGCCGAAGGTGTTCTTCCAGCCGAGGCCCTGGTTCTCGAGGCCCGCGGCCTCGGGGTTGTCCTCGACGTTCGTGTCGGGGGCCGCGCCGTGCGTCTTGCCGAACGTGTGTCCGCCGGCGATGAGCGCGACGGTCTCTTCGTCGTTCATTCCCATGCGCCCGAAGGTCTCGCGGATGTCGCGGGCCGAGGCGAGCGGGTCCGGATTGCCGTTGGGACCCTCCGGGTTGACGTAGATCAACCCCATCTGCACGGCCGCGAGCGGCTTCTCGAGCTCGCGGTCACCCTCGTAGCGCTCGTCGGCGAGCCACGTGGTCTCGGGACCCCAGTACACGTCGTCGTCCGGCTCCCACACGTCGGTACGCCCGCCGCCGAAACCGAAGGTTTCGAAGCCCATGGTCTCGAGCGCGACGTTACCGGCGAGGATCATCAGGTCGCCCCACGAGAGGCTCTGCCCGTACTTCTTCTTCACGGGCCACAGCAGGCGCCGAGCCTTGTCGAGGCTGACGTTGTCGGGCCAGCTGTTCAGGGGCGCAAAACGCTGCTGTCCCGTGCCGCCGCCGCCGCGACCGTCGGTCGCGCGGTACGTGCCGGCCGAGTGCCACGCCATGCGGATCATCAGGGGTCCGTAGTTGCCGAAGTCGGCGGGCCACCACGGCTGGCTGTTCGTCAGCGTCTCGGCGATGTCGGCTTTGACCGCGGCGAGGTCGAGTGAGGCGAACGCCGTGCGGTAGTCGAAGTCGGCGCCCAGCGGGTCGCGCATCGACGAGTGCTTCGCGAGGATCTTGAGGTTCAACTGGTTCGGCCACCACACGCGGTTGGCAGACCCCGTCGTCGGGTGAGGCTGCGACTGCTGCCCTCCGTGAATCACGGGGCAGCTGGCGTCGTCCGGGTTCGGGCTCGGGCGCGTCTCGCCATCCTCGCGCTCGTCTACGGGCGTGTCGATGTCGGTGACGGACTGGTCGGTGCCGGTCGGGTCGTTTCCGATACCCGTGGTGGTGTCGTCGGTGTCGCTCATGTTCTTTCCTTCCTCAGGGATTCGTTGCGGGCTTTGCGAAGCTTGTGGGATTCAGGGGGCTGCGGGATTCAGGAATTTTCGGATGCGACGGGCACCGTGGCGACTCCACCGGCACCGGCTGCGCAGTCGGGACAGACGCCCCAGTACGTCACCTCGGCGGCGTGCACGGCGAAACCATGGGTGTCGGACGGCGTGAGGCAGGGAGCTTCACCGACGGCACAGTCGACGTCAGCGACCGCTCCGCACTCCGTGCAGATCACGTGATGATGGTTGTCATCCACGCGCAGCTCGAACAGCCCCGGCCGCCCGGCGGGCTCGATGCGACGAACCAGACCCGCGTCCACGAAGTCGCCGAGGGCGTTGTAGACCGACTGCAAGCTCGTCTGCGGCACAGACAGGGTGACGATCTGGAAGACGGCGTCCGCGCTCGCGTGCGGGCTGACCCGCAGGGCTTCCACGACCGCTCTCCGCGGATCCGTCACCCGGAGTCCGGCGCGCCGGATGAGCTCTGCAGCTGCCATCCCGTTCGGGAGAAGGGCGGTTGAACTCATCCCCCCAGTCTAGCGTCCAGTTTTGATTCGCTCAAAAAAGCGGCCGATGAAGATCAGGTGAACGAATGCCTCTCACGCCGACACGAGTACCGTTGCGCCCGCTTCGGACTCCGACAGGTCGCCGGTCTCGCCGGCGCGCGCCGCGCGGCCCCCGACGAAGACCATGTAGAAGACGAACGCACCCAGCGCCAGGGCCCCGATACCGATCTTCACGACCCACGGCCACGGCTGCGCCGTGACGAAGCCCTCGATGATCCCCGACACCAGTAGGGCCAACAACAGCCCGATCGCGACGGTGGCCAACGATCTGCCGGCGGACGCGAGCGCCTCGAGGCGCGTCCTCGGCCCGGGCGCGATCCAGGCCCAGAAGATGTGCAGCCCCGCGGCTCCCGCAACGAAGATGCACGTCAATTCGAGCAGCCCGTGCGGGAGGATGAACAGCACGAACACATCGCCGCGCTCGAATGCGAACATCACGGCGGCGGCCGTTCCCACCCCCACCGCGTTCTGGATCAGCACCATGACGGGCCAGAACCCGGTGACCCCGAACAGGACGCTCTGCGCGGCGATCCACGCGTTGTTCGTCCAGACCGTCCCCGCAAATACCGCCGCGGGATTCTCGGAGTAGTAGCTCGTGAACTCTTCTTCCGCGTAGTACTGCAGCCCCGCCCGGTCACCGAGAGCCGCGACAAGGGCGGGATCGCCGGCCACCCATGCGGCGACGATCGCCACCACCGCGACGAAGAGGGCGGCGATGACGAGTGTCGTCCAGCGCACCCGATACAGAGCCGCGGGTAGCTGAAGGGCGAAGAATCGTGGCAGCGCTCGCAAGGGGTTCGCGCTCGCCCGCGTCAGGCGCAGCCGGGCCGCGGCGAGCAGGGTCGAGACGACGTCACCCTGGGGTGCGCGCCCCGCGGTGGATTTGATCTCGGCGAGATCGGCCGAAGCGGATTGGTAGCGTGCGACGAGCTCATCGGCTTCCGCGCCGGTCAAGCGACGCCGTGCCGAGAGCTCGCCGAGCCGTTGCCATTCGGCTGCCCGTGCGGCCGCCAACGCGTCGAGGTCCACGCGCCTAAACTACCCGCATGACGCCTCGCCCCTCTCCGGAGGCCATCCACATGGCCACCCATCTGGCCGAGGACGAAGTGCTCACCGGTGAGGCCGTCGCCCTCGACGTCCAGCCGACCGGCGTACTGCTTCGGGCGGTCGGCGCCGTGATCGACATCCTCTTGGCGACCGTGCTGATGGTCGCGGCACTGCTGATCATCACGGGCCCGCTCGCGCCGTTGCTGCCCGAGGGTGCTCAGCAGATGACGCTGATCGTCACGCTCGTTCTCCTGCTCGTCGTGCTTCCGACCGCCGTCGAGGCAACGACGCGCGGACGGAGCCTCGGGCGCCTGGCTGTGGGAACACGCATCGTGAGATCGGATGGCGGGGCCTCTGGATTCCGTCAGGCCCTGATCCGAGCCCTCGTCGGCGTGCTGGAGATCTACTTCACCCTCGGCGTCGTGGCGGTCCTCGCCGGCGCGTTCACTCCGCGATCGCAGCGCCTGGGCGATCTGCTCGCGGGAACGTATTCGCAGAGAACCCGTGTGGCTCCCCTGCCGCCCCCGCTTCCGCCGGTACCCCCGACGCTCGATCAGTGGGCATCCGTCGTGGACGTCGCGCGCCTCCCGGATCGGCTCTCGCGGCGGCTCGCACAATTTCTGCTGCAGGCACCCAGAATGGCCCCCGCGGCGCGTCACCGTATCGCGGAAGAACTGCGTGATGAGGTTTCCGCTTTCGTCCACCCGATGCCGAACGCCGACCCCCTCACGGCCCTCTTCGGAATCGCGGCGGCGCGGCGCAACCGGGAGCTGCGCGCCCTGAAAGCTCAGGATGACCGCAGGGTTGAGCTCGCGCCCATCCTCGAGCGCGTTCCCCCCGGCTTTCCCCGCCGCTGACGCACCGAACCCACGCGCAGCGCAGGCCGGCACAGCAAGCGCGCGAAAGATACCCGCCGCGCTCAGGCGCGGAGTGTTTCGTGACGCACGACGACCCAGCCCTTGGGTACCGACATCCGCTCGGTGTGAATGGCGCACAGGTCATGCGCGTGAGGATCATCGGCGGCACCGAGGGGTCCCAGAGCAGCCATCTGGTCGCCGTAGTCGTAGGTCAGCGTCGAGATGGCCTCGCGGGCGCAGCCCACTTTCGAGCAGAGTCTTCCATGCATCGACGTCAGCGTAGTCGGGTGGTTGGCCACCCCGGCCGCGGCGCGCGGAGCCCGTGCAGACGAGCGGCGCGACGCGTGGTCCGGATGCCTGGTCTCGGGCCGACGCGGATGCACCCCGGGCATCGGCCTAAGATCGAGGCATGATCGCTCGGCGAGGAAAGTCTGCGCGCGGCGGCGATCCCGGGCCGCGCCCGGATCGCCACGGGCGGCACGGCCGGCAGGGCCGGAGCCCCGTCGTACGGCCACCGATCGGACCGCTCGACACCAGATTCGAGCGTTTCGACATCGCGGTCGGTGCGGCATCCGATTTTCTCCGCTCCGCGTGGCCCGAACTGCGCGACGTCGAATTCCACATCGGTCATATGCCCGCCGAGCCGCACGAAGACGGTATCCCGCGCTGGCACATCGATCGCGAAGCGCGGCGGATCATACTTTTCCGCATTCCCATAGAGCGCCTGGCACGAACCCATCGGGACGATGAGCTCCACCGTCGCATGATGATCGAGGGCAACGTCTTTCGAGCCGCCGCCGAGTATCTCGATCGCGATCCGTGGGACCTCGGCCCCGAACGTTTCCGCTACTTCTGACGCGCCGGACGTACGCGCCGCATCGCCGCGCGCTCACTCTCAGGGAACGATGACGACCGCCGCCGACGCCTGCGCAGACGCGGCCACGGGATAACCCGCCAAAGCAGTCGCACCTGCATATCCAACGGAGGCGAAGACGGTTCCGGATGCTTCGATTCGCCAGACGCCCGCCGTGACGTTCACCGTCTGCGAGACACCTGCCGGAAGTGCCAGCTCGACCGGCGTGCCGCCACTCAGCGGGGTGAGCGTGACCTGTACGGATTCGGCGTCGGCCGCAACGCGGAACGTGGGCGACGCGTCCGCAGGCGCCTGCGCGACGGCCACGTGAGAGGGTTCGTCCAGTGCCGGAGATGCGGCGATCCAGGCGTTGTCACGCACACCGTCCGCGGCAGTCGAGCTCCAGCCCGCCGCGACGACGGGAGCTGAAGCTTCGACCTCGACCGTGTAGGTGCCGGCCGTCAGTCCGGGCAGGTCGAGCTCGAGCGGTACCCCCGCGCTCAAGGGAACATCGACCGGCGTGCTGGCGGGCTGCGCCGCGCCCACGGCGTAAACACGGACCGTCGCGGTGACGTCCTGGGTTGGCGCGAGCACACGCACCGAAGCGGTCGCGACGTTCCTCGCGGCCCCCTCGCCGGGTGTCGACGTGACCAGACCGACGATGACCTGGCGTTCGGCGGGCGCGGAGGTAGGCCCGGTGACATCCAGTCCGACCGGCTGAAGCGTCTGCGTCCGACTCGACTGAAGGCTTGCGGCGACGGCAGCTCCCTCCGCCTGCACCCGGACAACCGGCGCGAGCTCTCCGAGAACCAGGCCCGCAAGGGGCACCACGGCTTGCGAGCCGGCCCCGATCACGATGTCTCGCCCACCCGGAGGGGTGAGCGCCCCGCCTGAGGCGTAGACGGTGAGCTGCACGGTCGCCGGCACGTCGCCGGGGTTCGACAGGACGACGAGGTCCGCGGACCCCGTCCTCGTCGCGCCGCCGACGAGCCACGAATCGAACTGCGGTGCGGTGCACGCGGCGGCGGCGAATCCGAGCAAGTCCTCGTCCGCGACGGACGCGGATTGCGCTGCAGCCACCGCCGCCGGCATGTCGCCGGTGGGGTCGAGCCGCAACACGCGCGGCCCCTCGCCCACGGGGGCGGTCAACACGTCCTCCCGCGGCGTCCCGTCCGGCGAGCCGGACACGACGGATGCGCCGCCGGCGATAGTGACATCACCCGCGGCACCGACCGTCCGACCGGACGCGAGCAGCGGCCCCGGGCACACGGCCACGGTCTGCGACGGCGTGGGCCGATCGACGATACGAAGTGCTTCCCGCGAAACGCCGGGCACGGAGGCCCCGACCGCCGCGATGACGAGGGCGACGACCAGCACCGCGAGCAACGCACCGACGAGCACCCGCGTTCCCGTCGTCAACGCTCTGAGCCATCCCGTCGCCCTCATGCTCGGCCCTCCTCGTTCGAGGCACGCGCCGAGTCGTCGTGCGGCGCTTCATCCTGCCCGGGCTGATCGTTCTGCCGCCCGGCATCTCGATCAAACTGCTCCGGCTCGGACTGCGCCGGCTCGAGCTGCGCGGCCTCGTACTGCGAGGCTTCGGCGTGACCGGCCTCGGCATGCTCGGCCTCGGCATGCTCGGGCTCGGACTCGAGCTCTTCGGTCTCAGCGGGCACGATCTCGGGCTGCGTGCGCACCGGGTCTGGCGTCTGTTTCGGGCGGGTCCGGGGCGGACGCGCCGGACGCACGACCGACATTCCCACCAGGCGCGAACGAGACCGGGCGGCCCGGCGCGACGCGGCGGTCGGGAACGCGAGGAGCAGGGCTATGAGGACGATGATCGCCTGACCGCCGGCGATCGTTTGCTGGATGGCGACGTCCGCCCGACTGAGCGGCGCACGCGGCGCGATGTCGATGTCATCCGTGACCCGCCAGAGCTTGCCCCGCACGGTGTCACCGACGGATTCGAGCCCTGCGCGCGAGTCCAGGGAAGCGACCGCCTGAAGCGATAGAGCATCGGATGCCTCGGTCCCCGCGCCGTCGCCGAGAAGAACGAAACCGATGCCCTCGGCGGCGAGATCGCCCGCCACATCGACGACACTCGGTGACACCACCTCGGCAGACAGCGCGGCGAGGGCTTCCGCCGACGCCGTGGGCTCTGTCGCGGTGCTCAGCTGTGTCGTCTGACCGCCGAGGGTCTCACTCGCGCCCCAGACGACGCGAGCCGAAACGGCTCCATCGGCTAGGGGGGTAAGGATAAGGGTGCCGAGATCGGGGTCGTCCCGGCCGACCGCGGCCACGAACGCGGGCAGCGTGGACGAGCGACCGTTCTGCAGCGCGGCACGATCCTGAATCGTCGCGGACAGTCCGGGCAGCGACAGCACCACGACTCCCGCGACGACGACGACGACCGCCCAGGGTCGAAGGGCCCCGACGGGACGCGCGAGCGGGGTGTCCGCCGTGACGACCGCCGCCCCCACGACGCCAAGCCAGGCCAGGCTCAGGGCGCTTCCCGGCCAGAGCGCCACGGGCGTACCCACCGCGAACTGCACCACGAAACCGGCGGCGAAGAAGGCGGATGCAAGTCCCAGCACCGCGACACCCACCAGGGCTCCCCCGACGGGCCAGCGCGGAGTGCTGAGCGATAGCAGGGCGAGCACGGCGAGCGGCACCAGGGGAAGCGCGAGCCACCAGGCGTCACCAACATCGCCCGCACTGGCGCCCGTCAACCACGTCGTCCAGCCGGCGAGGTCCGGTGTCGGAAATCCACTGGCGAGCAAGGCCCGCCCGGCGACATCCGCCGCAGCCTGAGGCGCTGCCCACACCACCCCCGGGTCCGCGAAGAGGCCCCAGAGGTCGCCGTTGCGGATGCCCCGGAACCAGATCAGCGGGGCGAACATCGCAAGCGCCGGTATCGGCAACAAGGCAACGCGTGCCGCGCCCCGTCCCGCTGTGACCAGCGCGGCGAGCCAGAGAACGACAAGGGCGGGGGCGAGCGAGGGCGCACAGGCAACGACGGCGGCCAGCAGCAATGAGGCGACGCCCGCCGAGCCCCACGAGCGACGGGCCATCGCGCCCGCATAGAAGAGCCAAGGAAGAAGAAGGTGGACCGCCACGGCGGCGGGACGCCCCTGCGTCAGGGCCGTCAGGAAGGTCGGTGCGAGAGCCCACAGGGTGGCGGCGGCGATGCGGAGCCCCGAACGCTCGGTCAATCGCGTCGCGGCGAACCATCCGCCGAGCGCCGCCAGGGGGAGGGCCAGTATCCAGAGCACGACGAGGGCCATGGACGGGTTCCAGGGGGTGAGGCTGCCCAGAATCGCCACGACCGCCGCGAAGGGATCTGCGGGTCCGACGACGCCGAGGCCCAACTCACGGCGACCGTACGCAGCATCACTCCAGAGCCCCGGGAGCGTCGACGAGAGGGGAAGCAATCCCCCGCCCTCCACGCTGGTCCAGGCGAGCAGCGGGAAGAAGGCGATCGCACCGACCACGAGGGCCGCCAGCACCGTCCAGGCGCCACCGCCGGTGAAAAACCGGAGTTCGGTGCGGACATCGGCTTCGGTGGCCATGTCATCCGGATCATCGAAGCGCCGCGCCAGTTCTGATCGCGTCACGCGCAGCGGCGCGAGTCGCGACCAGGGCACGCGGATGCCGGTGGCCCGTGCCGCAGCTCGAATCCCTCCCCGCGCCCGCGCTACGGCGCCTACGCGAGCCCAGGCCAGGGCGCTCGCGCGCCACTCGCCGAGAACAGAGCCGGGCGACTTGCGGATCAGATGCAGAACCGTCCGCGCCGCGGCGAGCGGCAGGATGCTCAGCCAGATCAACGGCACGAGTCCTGGCAGCGCGTAGACGAGCCGGCGGTGCAGCTGGGCCGTCCGCGCCATGAACTCTCTCTGGCGGGTGCGCCGGCCATCGCGCGGAGTGGGCAAGCCCGCGACGCCGTCACCCGCGACGGTGACGCGCGCGGCCGGGACGAGAGCGATCCGACCGCCGATGAAGCGACTCCGGATGCCGAGATCGAGACCTTCGTCGGCCCCTTCTAGGCCGGGGTCGATGCCACCGAGCAAGTCCCAGACCGCGCGGCGCACGAGCAGACCGCGCACGTCAGCGCCGAGCGCATCCTCTGCCCCATCGTGCTGCCCCTGGTCGAGTCGCCCGTCGACGAGGCCGACGCTGCGCCCGTAGCGGGTCATCGAAACGCCGAGCGAGACGATCGCATCCGGGGCGTCCCAGGCGACGAGCTTCGGCGCGGCCGCGGCCACCGACGGCTGGACTTCGAGCGACCCCGCGAGCAGACGCAGGGCGTCGGAATCGGGGGCCGTGTCCTGGGCGAGCAGCCAGACGGCGTCAGAATCGCCGAGCCGCACGCTCGCCATCCGGACGGCGCCCGCATATCCGGTGTTGCGAGGGGCCTCGATGACGGCTTCAGCCCCAGCGGATGTCGCAAGTTCGGTCAGGCGCGGGGGTACACGACCGCAAACGACCAACGTCAGCGCATCAGGGCGGCGAGAGCCCCCTCGCAACGCCTCGAGGGTCCGTTCGAGGTGGCGAAGGGCCTGGTCGTCCGCGCCGTCGACGCGCACGACCAGAAGAGCATGAACACGGGCTGGCATGACTACGTCAGCCTAGGCGTGCTCTGCCACACCCACCGGGTGAACGCGCCGCGCGCGTCAGACCGCCCGACGCTTCAGCTTGCGGCGCTCGCGCTCGGAAAGCCCTCCCCAGATGCCGAAGCGCTCGTCGTTCGCGAGTGCGTAGTCGAGGCACTGCCCCCGCACCTCGCATGTCGTGCAGACGCGCTTGGCGTCCCGCGTGGATCCGCCCTTCTCCGGAAAGAAGGCCTCCGGATCCGTCTGCGAGCACAGCGCATCGGTCTGCCACGACAAGGGATCTTCGTCCTCGACAGGCCGTCGAACTCCCGGAACCCCCACATTAACCGGGTCGACGAACCAGTTGTCGGGAACGCCGGAACGATATTCCGTACCCGCCATTTCGTCTCCCACCTCTAGTCCCCCCACACACGCAATCGCGTAGGACTAATTACACCGTTGTCATTCGCTCCAGGTCAAGCGCGGCATCGTAAACCCTCAATCCGGAGATGAAGCTTCACGACGCGCCGCATGCTCCTCAGGTTGTCCCAAAGAACTGCTCAGCGGCCGGGCTGAGCGAAAAAGACGTCGCCCGTCCCTCCCACGCGGACCGAACCTTCGTCGGGAGTGATGAGGCAGGCGGCGCCCGGCGTCAGCACGAGTGAGCCTCCACCGCCGTGCAGCATGGGGCGCCCGCGTGTTGCGACGGCGATTGCCGGACCGACGAGCTGAACGGATGTTTCCGGTTCTGTGGCGGCTTCTCGCACCACCCGGGCGAGCGAGAAGTCCGGCACGGGCGGCGCGAAGAGCTCGACACCGGGCGCCTCCAGTTCCGGAGCGAGCAGTGCGACACGGCCGGGATGCGTGTCCAGCACGCGGAGCAGCTCCGGAACATCGACATGTTTGGGCGTCAGCCCGCCGCGCAACACGTTGTCGCTTGCGGCCATGATCTCGACGCCGAGGCCACGGAGGTAGGCGTGCGGCATTCCCGCCGGCACGAACAGCGCATCACCCTCGGCGAGCACGATGCGGTTCATCAGCAGCGCGACGACGACACCCGGATCCCCCGGATACGCCCCTTCTATCCGTTGCAGCGCGGCGAGATCGTCCGCGAACCGCGGGACGCCCCGAGTCTGCGCCGCCGCGATCAACGCGGCTGCTCCCCCGACGTCGCCCGCCAATAGCGCGCCGACGAACGACGCGATCGCGGAGCCCGCGTCGCCGCCGAGGAGGCCGGCGCGCAACCGCGCGATATCCGGATCGTCGACGCCCAGGGCATCCAGGAGTTCGACGAGTTCTTCCGCGGGCCGGAACCCGGCGAGCGCTTCGAAGTCCCCGTCGATGGCGACGATGACCTCGGGCTTGTGGTTGGCGTCCCGATAGTTGCGGTGCGGGGCATCCCGCGGCACGGACAACGCCTCTTCTCTCTCGAAACCGACGCGCGCCTGGTCGAGTGTGGGATGCGCCTGAATCGACAGGGGTGCGTCCGCGGCCAGCAGTTTGAGGAGGAACGGGAGCGGCCCGGCGATGCCCCGCTCTTTTCCTGCGTCCGCGATCCATGCGTCGAGGGTCCGACCCGAGCCGTCTTCGACGATCGCGGGAGCGCCCGGGTGATCGCCGAACCACACCTCCGCTTCTGGCGTCGTGGACGCCGGACGCCCCTGAAGGCGCGCGATGGCGTCGCGAGAGCCCCAGTCATAGCTGCGCGGGACATTTGAGAGGGGCACGAGCATGGAAACAGCCTAAATCGCGCGTGCCTCCGTCGCCGCTTCGGCTCCGCGAGAGGACTTCAGCGCGAGAAGAGGATGCCCCGAGCCCCGGAGTCCTCTCCTCACGCCGAACTCCTCAACCCGCGCGCACGATGCAGACCCGCCCGCACCTACCTCGCGACACCCGGGAAGGGCCACCCGATGCCGGTAACCTGATTGCACCATGGCCGTCCACACGCGACACCCCGTTGGCGCCCCTCCCGCGGCGCCCATCCGCGAATCCACGGGGCACCTGCTGTTGCGCGGCTACACGATCTTCGTCCTCTTCGTCGCGCTCGCGACGACATTCTGGTTCAACCTGCTCGGCGCCGTCGGGCTCGTGATTCTCGTCTGCGCCACGACGCTCGTGAGCGCAATCTTGTGGGCCGTGCTCCGCCCCGTGATCGCGTGGCGTCAGCTGCCATGGCTGCCGCTCGCCTACGTCGCCTGGGCCGCAGCATCCGTGATCTGGTCGACCTGGCGCGACGCGACCGTCCTCACGTGGGTGCTGCTGGCCGCGACCACCGTCCAGGGCCTCTTCATCGCGAGCGTGCTGACCTGGCGCGAACTCGTGCGCGCGATCGCCTCCGCGCTCAAGTGGGTCATGGCCCTGTCGATCCTGTTCGAGCTGTGGGTCTCGCTCATCGTGCAGCATCCGATCCTGCCGAACTTCCTGCTCTGGAGCGGCGACATCGTCACCGAACTGGACTGGTCCCGCAACAACCTCTTCGATGGCGGCCGCATCCAGGGCATCGTCGGCAACGCACACCTGCTCGCGATCGCCGCGCTGCTGGCGATCATCGTCTTCGCGATCCGGATCGCCTCGGGCGCGCCACGCACAGCCCTGTTGTATGGATGGATCGCCCTGTCGGCGTTCCTCCTCTGGCGTTCGAGCTCGGCAAGTGTCTGGCTCGCCGTCGTCGCGGTGGCGGTTGTTCTCGTGACGGCACTCCTCATGCGAACGACCCGCAGACCAGGCGAGCGCACCAAGTTCTACATTGCGTACGCCGCCGTCGGGCTGGGTGGGGCGCTCGCGGCCTGGTTCGGGCGCGATGCGATCCTGGAGCTGCTCGGCCGGGGAGGCGACCTCACAGGCCGCACGGGAATCTGGGAAGCCGTGTGGGCCCGCGTCGTCGAGCATCCGGTCTTGGGGTGGGGCTTCTCCACCCCGTGGCTGCCCTGGGTGCCCGAGATCGACGGATGGATCGTGGTAAACGATCTGACCGTGTTCCACGCTCACAACATGTGGCTCGACGCCCTCTTCCAGGTCGGGGCCATCGGTCTCGGTCTGCTGATCCTGACGTATGTGGCGCTGATCTGGCGTGCCTGGTTCTTCGCGATCGATCGCCCCCGCTGGGATCTGACGGCCGACAGACCCTACCAAGCACTCACTCTGTTGCCGACGCTCGTCATGACCGTCCTGCTAGTCCAGGGCCTGGCGGAATCCCGCCCCCTCTCGGAGTGGGGCTGGCTGTTCGTCGTCATGCTGTCGCACAAGATCGGGCAGTCCCCGCTCGTCGGCGAGGGCCCGGCCGAACGCCGACTCGCGATGGAGCGCGGCGAGCAGGTCGAGCGGACGATGAGGTGACGAACCCCGCGCGCATGCCGCGGCATCCGCTGCTCGATTGGACCTGGGATGCGCTCGATTCCGCGGCCTTCGCACGGGCCTTCACACTCGCCGTCTTCGGCACGGTGGCCCTGTCGTCCGCGATCCACCGGACCGCGGGCGTCGTAACGTACGCCACGATCATCGCGGGACTGTGCGGGGTGGGTATCGCTGTGCTGGTGCGCCGTCGACACGAACTCGCCCTCGTGCGCCTCGTGCCGACGACGCTCGTGTTGTTCCTCGCGTGGCTTCTGGTGACCGCCGTGTGGAGCACAGAACCACCCCGAACGCTCGTCGGCTGGCTCGTGCTCGCGGGACCCGCGTTCCTCGCCATCGTGATCGGACACGTCCGCGACACCCTGCAGACGGTGCGAGCCCTCGGCGACACGCTGCGCGCTCTGCTCGCCCTCTCGCTGGCGCTCGAGATCCTCTCGGGCATCCTCCTCGACCTGCCGATCAGATTCCTGGGGATCCAGGGGAACATCGTCCTCGGGGGTCCGATCCAGGGCATCTTCGGCACACGCAACATGCTCGGCTTCGTCGCGGTGATCGCGCTCATCACGTTCGTCATCGAGTGGCGTACCCGGTCGATCCCCCGCGGTCTCGCGATCTTCTCCCTCGTCCTCGGCGGATTGCTCGCACTGCTTTCCGCATCGCCAACGGTCTTCGTCCTCGCGCTCGCGGTCGCCACCGCGACGGGCGCGCTGGCGCTCGTGCGGCACGCGCCCCCCGAGCAACGACGAAGCCTGCAGATCTCACTGCTGGCGCTCGTCGTCGTGGGCGGTGTGTTCGCGTATTTCTTCCGTCGCGCGATCATCGCGATCCTGAACGCGGGCTCCGACTTCGCCACCAGAGCCGAGCTCTGGGACACAATCCTGAACATCTACGTGCGATACCGCCCGATCCAGGGGTGGGGATGGGTCGGCGGGTGGCCGACGGACGAGTTCCCCTATACGTCGATCAACATCATCACGGATGAGACTCATGCGACCGCCCTGAACGCGTACTTCGACGTGCTCTTGCAGACCGGATGGGTCGGGCTCCTGCTGTTCGTCGGGATGTGCGCCCTCGCCCTCGTCCGCTCATGGCTCGTGGCGAGCAAGCGCCGCTCTGTCCTCTACGCCTGGACTCCTCTCATCTTGATCACCCTGCTCGTCGATTCGATGTTCGAGAGCTTCACGCTGGGTGGATTCGGGTGGCTCCTGCTCGTGGTGTGCGTCGTACGCGCCGGGCTGAGCAGGTCGTGGCGGGAGGGCATCGTGCCCGCGGTGCCGGATCTGCCGCTCCCCGCAAGTGGCGACCGATAGATCCAGGTCCGCAGGCATCGAAAGGGCACAAGCTGCCGTGCCGGTAGGATGAGATCGCCATGCCACAGAGCCCAGATGCGACGGAAGCCTCGTCGACCGAGACCGTGTTCGACCCCGCATCGGCAACCATCGCGATAGTCACCTACAACCGTTCGGCGCTGCTGTCGAAGCTACTCGCCTCGATCGTGCGGATGGACCCCCACCCGGGTCACGTGGTCATCATCGACAACGCGTCCGTCGATGACACCGCCGAGGTCGTCGAATCCTTCCGGGATCAGATCCCGGCGAAGATCGTGTATCGCCGCCTCGAGACGAACACGGGCGGCTCGGGCGGGTTCAGCGAGGGCATGCGGGTCGCCTACGAGCTGGGCTCGACATGGATGTGGCTGATGGACGACGATGTAGAGGTCCTACCCGACGGACTCGCGCGCATGGGCGACTGGGCGCCCCGGTTCAAGAGCATTCAGGGCCGCCGCTACGACTACGACGGCAGCGAGTTCTACTGGCAGTACCGAGTCGCCGAGCCACTGGGCATCCCGATCCCCTTCGCTCCGGCGGGCTTCGACGAATCGGGCTTCAAGCAGATGAACTCCGGATGCTTCGAGGGCATGTTCATCCACCGCGACATCGTCCAGCAGATCGGGCTACCCGACCCCCGTTTCTTCATTTACTGGGACGACCAGATGTACGGGTGGCTTGCCTCACGCAAGACGACATCCGTGATCGTGAACGAGTTCGTGTTGCGACGCACCCGCGAGATCAAGCAGTGGGACATGGGCATCCGCCACATGAATGCCTCGAGCAACGCATATCGGTACTACATCATGCGCAATCGCGGACACATGAAGAACTACTACCGCGCGCTCGGCGTCCATCGACCCATTCTCTTCGGCGTGGGTACCACGCTGACGTTCTTGAAAGAGCTCATCCGCCTGTTCGCCGTCGAGCGCACGGTGCGCGGCACGAGTAACCTCTGGCGCGGACTCCGCGACGGCGGCAAGATCGCGCGGGATGCTTCCTGGCAGCCGATGCCGCCGCTGGAGACTCTGCCGCGCTGACCGACTATGCCTGGGGGCTGTTGTGGTCGGCGTTGTACCGGTCGAGGACCTCATCGATCGGGCCGTCCAGCACGAGCCGGTGCTTGTCGAGGTACAGGCCGCGGGTGCAGAACCGGCGCAGGTCGCGCTCGTTGTGCGAGACGAAGAAGAGCGTCCGTCCCTCGGCCAGCAGCTCGTCGATCCGCTTGTAGCACTTCTCTTTGAACGCCTTGTCGCCCACGGCGAGCACCTCGTCGACGAGCAGGATCGGCTCCTCGAGCTGCGAGACGACCGCGAACGCCAGGCGCACCTTCATGCCGCTCGACAGGTGCTTGTAAGGCGTGTCGACGGAGTCGTGCAGTTCGGCGAAATCGATGATGCCGTCGAACCTGCGCGCGACCTCTGCGCGAGACATCCCGTGCAGTCCCGCCGTCAGGCGGACGTTCTCGCGCACCGTCAGGTCGCCGACGAACCCTCCGGTGATCTCGATCAGCGGAGCGACGCCCCCGTTGACCTGCACGGTACCCTCGTCGGCGAGCAGCACCCGTGCGACGAGCTTCAGAAGCGTGGACTTGCCCTGACCGTTGCGGCCGACGACCCCGATGGACTCACCGGGCTGAACGTCGAACGAGACGTTTCGCAGCGCCCAGAATTCGTTGGGACGGACGCGACGAGATGACCCGGCGAACAGGTCCTTGAAGCTGCGGCGTCCGCGCCGATTGCGCCGGAACCGGATGCCGAGGTCGCGCACCTCGATGGCTGCGCCGCTCATCAGAGCTCCTTCAGGACGGGTCGTTCGAGCTTGCGGAACACCAGGATCCCGAGCCCGAGGAATGCGAGGCACATCACGGCACCGACCACCACACTCAGGGTGTCCCAGACCTCGGGGAAGAACCCGACGCGATACAGCGTGAAGATGCCGGACAGCGGGTTGAACGCCGCTAGCTGCGGAAAGAAGCCGGGCAGATCGCCCACGCTGTAGATGATCGGCGAGGCGTAGAACAGCACGCGCAGGATCAGCTTGGTGGTGCGCTCGAGGTCTGTGTAGAGAACACACAAGGGGGCCACGAGCAGACCGAGGCCGACGAGCAGAGCCGTCTGCAGGATGATCGCCACCGGGAACCAGAGCAGACCCCACCCGACCGGAGCGCCGGCGATGATCGCGAAGCCGACGAGCACGGGCAGCGAGCAGAGAAACTCGACGCCCTTGCTCAGGACGATGCGGTTCACCCAGATCGATCGGGGAATCGCGGTCGACCGGACGAGCCGTGCGTCTTTATTGAACGCGCGTGTGAAGTCGGAGACGGCCGAGTTGAACCACACCCACGGCAGCAGCGCCGTGATCAGGAACACGATGTAGGGCTCGTGTCCGACCGTGCGCTGGAAGATCTGCGTGAAGACGAACCAATAGATCGCGCTCATCACGAGCGGATCGAGGATCGACCACAGGTATCCGAGGGCGCTCGTGGCATAGCGAACGCGCAGGTCGCGGGCCGAGAGCAGCCAGAGGGAGTGCAGGTATCGCCGGGCGGAGCCGGGGCTACCGACGGCGGCGGTGGTCACGCATGCGAGTCTATGCGCGTCCGCGTCAGCCCGCGTCGAGCACCCACCCACCGACGACCTCCGCGCTGAACGGCACCGAATAAGCCATGATCGCGCCAGCCTGGGCGTCGCGGAAGATGCGCTGGATCGGCGATGACACCAGGTATCCGCTCCCTCCCCCGACCTTTACGGCGAGCGCCGCCGCACGCTTGGCGACCTCGTTGGCGAGCATCTTCGTCTCGGTCGCGGTGGGCATGGCCTCGGGCGACCGCGCGTCCGCGAGCCACGTCACCTGCTCGGCCATCAGCCGCGCAGCGCGCGTCTCGGCCCACGCCATCGCCGTTTCGGATCGCACCCAGGATGCCTCGGCGAGGGTCGTCTCAGAACCCGGTGCACGGCGGCCACGAGCGTAGTCCGCCAGCGCATCGAGCGCGGACTCGGCGATCCCGATGGAGAGGAACGCGAAACCGACGGTGATGAGGTTGGCGTAGTCGGCGGGCGGCGGACCGCACAGTCGCGAACGCCGTAGCGGGGTGTCCTGGAACAGGATGCTGCGGCTGCGGGTCGCCCGCATGCCCATCGTCTCGTCGATCGGGGGGAACGAGAGTGTGTCGTCGACGCTGACGCCGAAGAACGCGGGCGCGCCGTCGATGCGGGCGTTGAGGAACATGTGCTGCGCCGCCTCGGAGCCCGAGACGAAGAGTTTGCGGCCGGTGAGAGTCCAGTCCTCCCCCGCGGGGGTCGCGTCCTGCTGGGAGTCGAGGAAGAAGTTGCCACCCGCCGGCTCCGATAGGGCATTCGCGAATCGACGACCCGCCCGCAGCTCACCGGCGAAGAACGCCGCCTGGTCGGGTGCCGACATCGTCACGAGCGCGTGCGCGGCCCCGATGTGCATGAGCCAGACCGCGGCAACCGCAGGGTGCTGCGACGCCAGGACCCGGACGACCTGCCCGAGCGTCGCGTACGACAGGGCCGAGCCCCCGTGCTCGACGGGCAGGAAAGCGGCGTCCAGACCGCTGGCGGCGAGCGCTTCGAGATGTTCGATCGGCAGTCGTGCCGACACGTCGTCCGCGGCGACCGTCTGCGCGAAACCATCGGCGAGCCCGATGACGGTATCGATCCAGCCGCGCTCGGACTCGGGAACGACGACGGGCGACGGGCGGGTGAGCATGGGGACTCCTCGGGTGAGAACGGGCGATTAGAACTGGTACCGGGCGGTACTGAAGACCTGCGGGGGCCGGACGGTCCGCATCATCGAATACGAAACGGTGGCGGGATCATGCAGCTCACGCGCGTGGAAGAGGCGGCGGCCGCTCAGCCCGATCCCGACGATGTCGAGGGTCAGGACGGGGATGCCAGGCGCCCTTTCGAACAACACCGCATCCTCATCGCCGAGGATCTCGGCCGACGGTGTCGCGACCTCCCACGCCACGGCCTCGCCCCACAGCCGGGTCGCGGCCGAATAGATCGAGTCACCCAGTTCTGCCGAGTCGACACCGGGAGGCAGGGGCACGAGGTCGAAGGCGAGCATCGCGACGGCGCCGTCGGCGCGCCACCGTTTGACGACACGCGCAGCGCGGACACCTGCCTCGATCATGAGCAGACCGGCCACGTCGGGCGGCATGACGATTTCGCTCGTCTCGATGACCTCGACCGAGCTCTCGTACCCCAACTGCTGCAACAGCACCTCGTGCTCGAGCTGGTCCTCGAATCGCACGCTCATGCGCATCGCGACCGGGTCGACCTCGGTCGCCGCTCCCTGTCTACGCAGCACGATGCCCTGCTGTTCAAGCGACGCCAGCACGTCCCGCACCTGCTTGCGGCTGCAACCGACCCGCTCCGCGAGCTCGACCTCTCCGGGCAGGTTCGACCCCGCCTCGGCCGCGTCGCGGACGAACTTGAGGACAGCAGCGAGCACGCGGCGGCTCTCCTGCCGGGACGACGAATCGCGGGCAGTCGCGTCGCGGGCAACAGCATCGCTCATGAGATCCGCATCCGGGGGGTCAGGCGACGCAACTGCGCACGCGAGGTGAAGACGAGGACGATGAGCGTGACGACATACGGAAGAGTCTGATACACCTCGCTCGGCACCTGCAGCCCGGTGGACTGCGCGAGCAACGAGAAGCTCTGCAGGAAGGCGAACAGGAGGGCACCGAGAGCGATCCCGACCGGGGACATCCGTCCCATGATCACGACCGCGAGCACGATGTAGCCGCGGCCCGCCGTGATTCCCGGGGCGAACGATCCGATCGTTCCCACCGTGATCACCGCGCCGGCGATACCCGCCAGAGCGCCACCGATGAGCAGGGTATTCGCCCCCACGCGCTGAGCTCGCACGCCCCGCAGCTGGGCAGAAGCCGTGTCGGACCCCACTGCCCGCACCTGCAACCCGAAGCGTGTGAAACGCATCACGGCCCAGGCCACGACAAGCAGAGCAACGGTCGCGTAGACCACGGGGCTCTGGGTGAACAGCACGGGACCGAGAACGGGAATATCGGCCAGGGGCCCGAGAGGCAGCTTCGGGATCGTGGTCACGCTCACGTTCGTCTGCCCGGACGGGACCCAGAGCTGGAACAGATAGGTGCTGAGGCCGAGGCCCAGCATCGTGATCGCGAGTCCGACGACGATCTCGTTGGCGTGCAGCCGGTACACGGCGGTGTTCATCAGGAGAGCGAGCAGGATGCCTGTTGCAGCACCCGCAGCGAGCCCGGCAACGGCACCCGCCATGCTCGCGACGAATACGCCGACGAACGCACCCATGATCATCATTCCCTCGATGCCGAGGTTGATGCGGCCCGCCCGCTCGACGAATCCCTCGCCGATGCCCGCGAGGATCAGCGGCGCGGAAAGCGCGAGAGCGCCGGCCAAGATCGAGACCCAGAGTTCGAGGCTCACCGGATTCCCTCCGATCGTTCGGCCTCGGCGGATGTGCCGGCCTCCGCCTCGATGGCGGCTCCCGTGCCCGGGCCGGGCACGGCGTCGTCATCCGCGGCCGCGGGGGTGCCCGACGGCGCAACCGCGGCCGCCGGTGAACGCTGAACGGCGGCGATGCAGGCGACGCCGAGCAGCAGCACGCCCTTGATGACCTCGGCGATCGAGGACGGAATCGTGCCCGTGGCCGACTGCATCCCGACCGCGCCCGCCGTCAGTGCCGAGAAGAACAGCGCCGCGAGGACGACGCCGGTCGGGACGAGGGCACCGAGCAGTGCGACCGCGAGACCCGAGAAGCCGACGCCCCCCGAGACGGAGCCGAGAAGTCGCTCATTGACCCCGGCGACCTGGATCCATCCCACGACCCCCGCGCCGATCCCGGACAAGACCATGGTCGAGTAGATCGTGCGACGCCGGGTCGCGCCCAGGCGCAGGGCGAGCTTCGGACGGGACGCGAAAACTCCGAGCCGCGTGCTGCCGGGCGTGCGACGCCACCAGATGAAGACGGCGGCCACCACGATCACCAGCAGGATGCCCGCGTGGGCGCGAGTGCCCGGGATGAGCGTCGGGAGCGCCGCGGCCTCGGGGAGTCGCTCACTCTGCGGGGTGGCGGTGTCTTCGGGCGAGGCCAGCCAGGTCCGCAGGGTCAGTCCGAGCACCCCGACTGCGACGTAGTTGAGCAGCAGGGTCGAGAGGATCTCGTTCACCCGCCACCGCACAGCGAGGAGCGCCGGGAGAAGAGCCCAGAGACCTCCGCCGAGGGCGCCCGCGACGGCACCGACGAGCCAGAAGACAGGTGCGGGTGCGCCGTCGCCCAGCACGTCACGCGTCGCGAGGATTGTGCCCGTGGCGAGGATCGCACCGATTGTGACCTGCCCCTCGGCCCCGACCGAGAACACGCCGGCACGCAAAGCGGGAATCAGGGTCAGTGCGATGATCGCGATCGGCACGGCGCCGACGAGCACCTCGCCGACACGGTACGGCGAGCTCGACACGCCCTCGACGAGGCCGCGAAGGCCCACGAGGGGATCCGCGCCCGCGAACACGATGAGCGCCGCCGAGATCAGCACGACCCCGACCAGCACCCCGACCGTGGTGACCCACTGCCGGGTGTCGAACGACCTCACGAGGGGCCCTCCGATCCATGCCCGGCCGAACCCTCTGAGCCGTGCCCGCACGAGTCGATGGGCCCGGGCAGCAAGACGTCGACGAACTCTTGCGTGAAAGCGTCGATGAGGCCGCGCTCCGTCACACCCAGATCGGGCACCACGTAGAGCCCGACGAAGGACAGGATGATGAAGGGGGACGGGATGGGGCATCCGAGTTCCGCCGTCGCAGCGTGCGCGACCCGCAGCGCCTCAGCAGTCTCTTCGAACGGCGCGGCGCTCATCATGCCCCCGACGGGCAGGGCGACGCGAGCCAGCACCTCACCATCGGCGACAGTGACGTAGCCGCCCTGCATGGCGCGCAGTTCTTCGACCGCTTGGAGCATGGATGCGTCGTCCGCACCGACCACGGCGATGTTCATGTTGGGGCAGTTCATCGTGATGGCGATGGCGCCACGGCGCAGGCCGAACCCACGCACGAATCCGAGCCCGACGCTGCCGTCGCGGTGGTGCCGGTCGACGATCGCGATCTTCAGCACGTCCTGCGCCGGGTCGGCTATGACCTGTCCCCCGACCACCGGCAGTTTCGCGTCGAAGGCACGCTTGAAATAGCCCTTGTACATCTCCATGGCACGCACACCCACGGTCGCGGCTTCCGCGGGGGCGGCGAGCTCGAACATGCGGGGGTCGAGCGTCGCGGGCAGCCGTACCGTGTCGAGCACCCAATCGGGCACCGGGTCCTCGTTCGCGAACAGCGCCACTCCCCCGGCCGCGACGATCTCACCCGCGACGATGACGCTCGAGGGACGCACGTCCGCCAGATCGGGCACGATCTGAAGGTCGGCGAGGCGCGACGGGGCGAGCACCCCCAGGACCTGATCGAGCCGGTAGTAGTGCGCAGCATGGGTCGTCGCCATCCGGTACGCCAGCTGCGGGTCAACGCCGAAGCGGATCGCCTGACGAACATGATGGTCGATGTGTCCCTCGGTCATGAGGTCGAGGACGTGCTTGTCGTCGGCGCAGAAACACAGGCTCCGCAGAGCGTGCGCGATAGCCTCCAGATCGGCGAAGATCGGCACCGTGTTGTCGGTGAGCGACGAGCCCATGATCGTGATCATGGCGCCGAGCCGCGTGCGCTCCAGCACCTCGTCGACCGTCGCAGAGTTGTGGTCGTCACCGACACCCGCGGCGAGATAGCCCCACAGCGACTCTTCGGTCTGGGCGGCCGTGTGGCCCGTGATGCGGCGGCCGGAAGCCAGCGCCTCGCGAAAACGGCCGGTCGATGTGTCGCCGTAGTCGAACGGGTTGCCCTCGCCGAGGGTCACCGTGACGTCGCCGTGCAGGCGCCCGCGCACGACCTCTTCGGCGATGACTGCGCCGCCCCGCTCGAGTGTCGTGGATGCCGGCGTCGTCGGCGAAACCTGCTGAAAGATGTGCAGGGGCGTGCCGGTGGTGAGCGCGAAGTCCATCCCCCGCGTGCCCCAGACGTTCGCGGAACCGTTCGGGTCGGTCAACACGGTCGTCGTGCCACGCGCCACGCTCAGACGGGCGAGCTCGCCCGGTGTCAGATTGGTGTACTCGATGTGCAGGTGGGCGTCGATGAATCCGGGCACGACGTGACTTCCGGATGCATCGATTTCGGCGAGGGCGTCGCGGAAATGCCCCCACGGGGTCAGAGTCGCGATGTGGCGTCCCGCGATCACGACGTCGCGCTCGAGCCATTCCTCGGTGCCGGGTGACTGCACGAGCCCCCCGCGGACGATGAGGTCCGCCAACTCACGGCCGGTCGCCACGGCGCGAAGGCGGCCGAGTTCGTCCGCTGTGGGATAGAGGTCGCTCTTGTCGGTCATTGCTTCTCCGTCTGTGAATGTGCGGGACCCGGCTCCGTGAGCCCGGCCATCGCCGCGCCCAGGCGCGATGTCGTGGCCTCCGCCACCGGCAGGTCGGCGACGATGCGTCCGCCGAACATGACCAGCACGCGGTCGGCCAGCGCGAGGATCTCATCGAGGTCGTGCGAGGCAACCAGCACGGCGGCCCCTGCCTCGGATGCTGCGACGAGCCGCTCGCGCACGGCCTGAGCCGCCCGCAGGTCGAGGCCCTGCGTCGGGCCGTAGGAGAGCACAACGCGCGGCGCCTCGCCCTCGCCCCACACAGTGCCGAGCTCGCGCGCCACGAGCAGCTTCTGCTGATTGCCGCCCGAGAGTCCACCCGCGGCGAGCGCGGGCTCCGCCGGGCGAACGTCGAAGGAGCGGAGGATCTCGGCGTGTGTCGTGCGACGCGCCCGCGAGCCCGTCCGCCGACCTGTCGCGCTGGCGTAGACGTCGAGGTTCTCGCGGAGCGTGAGGGTCGGCACGATGGCCTCGTTGCGCTCCTCGGGGATCCAGGCGACGCCGGCGCGCAGCATCCCCCGTGCATCCGTGACCAGCTCGTCGGCGACCCGCACCTCGCCCGCCTGCGGCCTCTCGAATCCGGCGAGGACGTCCATCAGCAGGTTCTGGCCGCTTCCCGCGACTCCCGCGACTCCGACGATCTCACCGGCGCGGACATCGAGAGAGACATTGACCAGCGAGGCATCGCGGCGCGAGGCAGCTGTCAATCCGCGGGCGAAAAGCGTCGTGGGTCCCGGCACGCGTCGGGTGCGAGCAGCGGGTTGCGGCAGGTCCCCGACCATGAGTTCGGCGATGCGCGCGGGTTCGAGGCCCGCCGCAGGTCCGTGATGCACGACCCGCCCATGTGAGAGCACCGTGACCTCGTCGGCGACCTGGCGCACCTCATCGAGGCGGTGCGTGATCAGCAGGATGGCCGTGCCGAGTTCGCATAGTGCGCGCAGGTGGTCGAAGAGACCACCGACCTCCAGGGGGCCGAGGCTTGCGGTGGGCTCGTCGAGAATAAGCGTCGTCGCCCCCTCGGCCAGCGCGACGACGATCTCACCCAGCTGTCGGTGGGCCTGGCTGAGAGCGGAGGTCGGCACATCCAGATCCACCTGAACACCCGCGCGTTCCAGGGTCGCGGCGAGCACCGCGCGTGCACGCGAACGCCGGGCGAGCGGGCTGCGACCCGTCAACAGAAAGTTCTCGACGAGCGTGAGCTCGCCGACGAGGCTGAGCTGCTGCGGCACCATGTCGATGCCGAGCCGCTTGGCGTCGGCACGGTCGTGCGGCGCGTACGAAGAATCCGCGATCGTCATGACGGCGGCATCAGGACGCTCGATACCCGCGAGGATCTTCGCGAGCGTCGACTTGCCCGCGCCGTTCTCTCCGACGAGGGCATGCACTCGGCCGGGATGCACCGCGATGGCGGCGTCATCGAGCGCCCGCACGGCGCCGAAGCTCTTCGAGACGGACCGCGCCACGAGGGCGCGGCCCGAGGTGCTCGCTGAGTCGGACCGCGTCCGGTGGACGCGGTCCGACTCGGTGGAGGGATTACTCATTAGCCTCGACCTTTCATGGTCGTTGTGAGCGGGGTCGAATGAGCGTGGGTGCGCTCGCTTGAACCTGATTCTGTCGCCTGGGTACGACAATGAGTCGCGTGTCGCTGCGTGGGCGGGGTTCCGGTCCGGGGCGGTGCTGTCGTGGGTGGACTGAAGGCTGCCGGCGTCAGCCGGGCGCCCGCGCGTGAGCGCGCAGCCCGGTGATCGCCGCGAGGGCCGTGGCGACCCAGGTTGCCCGGTCGGAGAGGTGCAGGGTCGTGCGCCGGCCGTGCCGCGCGATCGCTGCCGGGATGGAGAACAGCCGCAGCCGTAACCGTTTCGGTTCCCACCGGCGGGCGGCATCGGTGGGGTGCGCGAGCATTCCCATCCAGGCCATCAGTTCGGACGCGAGGGCCACGAGGTGGCACCAAATGCGGTTCTGATCGAACGCTTTCAGGGGCAGGTTGCGCAGTCCGGTGTCTTTCGCGATACGGATGCGGTCCTCGCAGCGCGCCCGCCGACGGTGCCGCAGCTCGAGGGCGGCGAGTTGCCCGCGGGCCGTGTTCGTGGCGAACGCGGTCAGGCGGTAACCGTCGACGTCATCGAACCGCAGTTGCGCGCCGGGGTGTGGTCGTTCGCGGCGCACGATGACACGCATCCCTGGCGGCCATTTCGTGAGGTCGAGGATCCCGGTGAACTCGGCGACATCCGCACCCGGGCGGCCTTCTTCGGCCGCGTTGTAGGCCGGTGCCCACACCTTCTCGGGGATCTTCCGATACAGCTCCGGGGTGAACTGAGGGAGCGTGAACCCCACCGAATACGCCAACCGGCGCCCGCTGAGCCACTTCACGAACTCGTGCGTTCCACCGGCACCGTCGGCGCGGATCAGCACGCTCTTCCCCGGCCGGGCCGAACCTCCGGGCAACTGCGCGAGCGCTTGTTTCACGACGTCGATGTGGTCCGCGGCGGTGTTCGAGCCGGCGTTGCCCGGGCGGAGCTTGATCGCGAGCGCCTCACCCGCCCCGGGTTTCCCGTGGTCGAGAAACGCGCACAACGGATGAAAGCCGAAGCCGCGCTTGTATGTCGGTGCGGCGTGTTCTTTCTCGGAGTGCGCGGTGATCAACGTCGCATCCAGATCGATGATCAGCGGGTCCTTCACCGTCGCGGCGTGACCGGGCGCGTGCTCACCGGCCAGCGACCACGCCCGCTCCCGAGCAGTGGCTCTCGCGGTGTTGATCGCAGCGATCGCGCGGTCCGGGTCAGCAGCGAGGGCCGCGATCGTGCGGGACACCGTCGGGTCTGATGCGACCGGCCCGAACACCCCTGGCTCGCCGCGGAGCACCCCGATGTCAGCGAGAGCGTCACCACCCAACGTGAGCGCGATCGCAAGATCCACGACAACTTTCCCGGGATCATGGATCGCAAACGGCTTCCGCCACGGCCCGAGAGCCTCGGACAGCGCCCGGTCAAGACCAGTGGCGCGTGCGGTTTCGGTCAGCAGCACACCGCCCGCTTGACCGATCGCGGACACCCTCGCGGTGTCAACATTCACGCGGGGATACGCTCCGGTATTCTTCACCCTGAAGGTGCTCCTTCTTGCGGATCAATACGACTCTCGACAAGCCTTATTCTCCCAGGTCAGGAGCACTTTCCCTATCCAACACGCACGGTCGCCGGACCACAAGCGTGAAAGCCCGAGGTTAGGAGATGGTGATGCTTCCGTCGATCAGACCGGCGATGACGTCCTCGACCTTCGATGCAACATCGGCGGGGACGGCGCCATCCACATCGTTGATGGGATCGTAGACGATGCCACCGTTCTCGAGCGTGGATGTCACACCCTTGCCGCCGAAGTCGCCCGCAGCCACCTCTTCGACCCAGGCCTTGACGATCGGATACATGTCGAGGTCCACCGTCGAGACGTTGGTCGCGAGCGCATCCGCACCGGCCGCGGACGAGACGCCCACGGTCAACACGCCGGCCTCGGACGCTGCAGCTCCCACTCCCGCGGCGATTCCATCGCCGGTCGTGTAGACGAGTCGTGCACCCTGACCGATCAGACCGGTGGTCGCGGATGCCGCAGCCTCGGCGTCATCGAAGCTTCCCGCGTAGACGACGGGCAGCAGCTCGGCTGCCGGGTTCGCGGCCGCGACGCCCTGCTGGAAGAACGCGTCGGTCGCTACAACGAAGTCGAGCTCGAGGCTCTCCACACGGCCGATCGGGGTCGCCCCGGTCGCGCCGGCGATGTAGCCCGAGAGGTATCCGACCTGCGGGGTGTCGTAGGTCCAGGTTTCGACGTTGTCTGTGTACTTCTCGAGGATGTCGGGGCCGCCGGATGCCGTGAATGCCAGGTCCGGGAAGTCCTCCGCCACGGAGAAGATCGCGTCACCGAGTTCGATGCCGTGTCCGATGATCAAATCGAACCCCTGGCTGGCGAAGTCGGCCACCACGGGCTCGCTCGTCGCCGGGTCGGCCATCTGCTCGCGCAATTCGTATTCGATCAAGCCCTCGTCCTCCAACTGAGCGAGCGCGTCCGCGAGGGCCTGGTTGAATGCGCCGTCGTTTGCGTTGCCGGGGGTGAGCGCACCGACGCGGATGACGTCGGAGCCGGCATCACCGGAGGCGCTGGAGGATTCTTCGGCCGAGCCGGAGCATCCGGCCAGAAGGAGAGCTGATCCGGCGACCAGGGCGGCGGCCGAGAGCAGGGTGCGGCGTTTGGTGCTCATGGGTGGGTCCTTTCGGGGTGAGTGAGTGCTGGGTTGCGGGTGAGGGGCGGGCGGAGCGGAACAGGCGGGGTCGAGGTCGGGGTCCGAGGCGGGGACGGGGTCGTCACGGGAACACCTCGCCGAGCACCTCGGCGAAGAGCGCGTCGTCGCGCTCGCCCGTCTCGGCGAAACCCGCGGCCAGGGTCGGTCCGACGAACGCGGCGCTCGCGGCGGACCAATGACCGAGCAGCGCTCCGGTCGCAACGGAGAAGCAGGGATCGAGCCCCGCGATCGATGGCGCGGAGTCGGGGTGCACGGCGTCGTCGTCCACGCACACCACCGGGGTCCCGTGCAACGCCCGAGCCGTGCCTGTCTCGGGCAGGCGCCCCGTGCGCTCGAGACCGATCAGTGCCGCCGTGGTCAGGAAGCCGCGGAGCGCAGGATCATCGACGCAGGCTGCCGCATCCTTCGTGCACCCCGCTACCCAGGTGATCGTGCCGTCCGCCGCCACCCGCACAGCACCCCGCTGCGTTCCGAGCGCCGTGTCACCCTGCGCGATGACCTCGATCCGGAGCGCGAACAGGTCGTCGTCACGCGAGAAGGTGATGCGCTCGGTGTAGAGAGGTTCGGACTTGCCGCCCACGACCGAGTACGAATCGGGCCATTCGGCGACGATCGACGCCAGGCCGACCTCACGGGCGACGGCAGCACCCACGGGTTCCACGTCGACGTTGCCGCTGGCGTTCGCGATGCCAGCGCCCGCTGCACTCGCGCCCACGACGAGGAGGGCGAGGGCGGCTGCCGCCACCGTCGCCTTCCTCGCGCGGGCACGACGCATCAGTACACCGCCTCCGGTGCGACGCGGGCGAGCTCGGCACGCAGCGTCCGCTTCGTGTCGTCGTTCGCGAAGCTCGCGTTGATCGAGCGTCCGGCAAAGCCCGCCAGGTCGGTCAGGTCGAACCCGAACTGTTCGGCGGCGACGGCCCAGTCGGCCTCGAGCGTCGTGCCGAGCGGTGCCGGGTCATCCGTGTTCAGGGTTACCAGCACGCCCGCCTCGAGCAGTCGAGGAAGCGGATGCTCGGACCACGACGGCGCGATACCGAGAGCGACATTGGAGCGGGGGCACACCCCAAGGCTGATGCTGTCGACGACGAGTCGCTCGACCAACGCCGGGTCTTCGATCGAGCGCACCCCGTGATCGATGCGTTCCGCGTGCAGCAGGTCGAGCGCGTCCCAGACGCCCTCGGGACCGCTGGACTCCCCCGCGTGGACCGTGCGACGCAGACCGCCGGACCCGGCAAGCGCGAAAGCATCTCGGAACTTCTCGCCCGTACGTCCCGACGCTTTCTCGTCACCGTCGACCGACAACGCAACGACGCGCTTCGGCCTGCGGGCGACGAGATCGCGAACCAGATCCTCGGCCTCGGCGGCACCCTGACCGCGCAGGAGCGAGTACGCGACTCCGACCTCGCAGAGACCGTCGGTCTCGGCCTCGTCGAAGCCCGCGCCGAGCGCGTCGAGCAGGTCGAGTTCGCGCCCGCGCCAGGTGCTCCAGTGGGTCGGGTTGACGATCACGTCGCTGTATCGGATGCCGGAGGCACTCTGCCGCGCGGCGAATGCGTAGGCCACCCGCGCGGCCTGCGCGGGCGTCTGCACGAGACCGCACTGCCAGTCGAGGAAGCGCAGGAATCCGCTCAGACCACCCGCGCCGGCTCCGGCTTCGGCTCCCCCGGTCGTGACGTCGGGGACTTCGAACGCATGATGCGTTGCGACATCGAATAGCGTCGCGGCGGGCCCGGGCAGCGAGGCGCCGTTCTCTTTAGCGAGGGTGAGCAGATCGATCAGCGCGAACGTGCCCTCGAGATGGATGTGCACCTCGGCCTTGGGCAGCGACCGGATCTGCTCTTCGTCCACGCGAGCGCGCACCGCGGTCGACGCGGATCCGGGCGTTGAGGTGGACATCGGTTCCTCGGGTCGGGGGGTATGAGAAGCGGCGGCGGGGTGGGTCACCCCAGAACGGTAACCGGGCGAGACAGCTTGTTCACAAGTTAAGAGAAAGACGTTCGAAGGTCGTAACACCGTCGTAACCGGCGGTCACGATTCTGCGTTTTCGCGGCATACGATGAAAACCTGCGCGTCAGACACCGACACGCAACGTCACACTTGTTCACAACTAGGAGTTTCATGCCCGCATCTCTGAGCGATGAGGATCTCGGCCACTTGCGCGAGAGCATCCGCGTCGCCGAGCAGTCGCGCGCCGAAGGGTCGCATCCGTTCGGGTCCTTGGTCGTCGACGTCCGCGGCCGAATCGTGTCGTCCTACGGCAACAACTCTTTGCCGCCCCACGGAGACCCCACGCAGCACGCAGAGATGCGTGCGGTCGCCGCTGCCGCGCGACTTCTCGGCCCGGACGGGATGCGCGGATCGACCCTCTTCACAAGCGCCGAACCGTGCGCGATGTGCGCGGGCGCTGCCTACTGGACAGGCATCGACCGCGTCGTTTATGCGCTCTCTGAGAGGCGTCTGCTTTCACTCACGGGTGCGCACGAGGAGAACCCGACACTCGACCTCCCGTGCCGCGAGGTATTCGCCCGGGGTCAGCGCACCGTTCAGGTCGTGGGGCCCATGCTCGAGGACGAGGCGGCCCAGGCGCACACGGGCTTCTGGGTCTAGAAGGCCGCGCGTATCTGTTCGAGCTTTCCGCGGTCGGTCGGCGCGACGGCGTACAGCCCCTGCTTCACGAAGTCATCCGCCGTTATGCCGAAGGGCGCAACGGAATCAAGGTATGTCAGGTATTCGTCTTCCGAAGCGAACTCGTAGATTCTGACCTCACTGCCGTCGAGGGTGCCCACGCCCCATTGCGAGATGTAGTCCGCGGTACCCCGCAGAGTGAAGTTGGCGAGTCCCAATCGATCCGCGATGTTCACCAACTCGTGCTGCGCGGGCGAGGTGGGTGAGGGAATGGGCTCGACGGTAGGTGTGGGGGGGCCCGAGGCGTACGGTTCGTGTGATGCCGTGGGTTGCGCCGAAGGCGACACGGTCTGCTGAGCAGTCGCGCTCGCGCCTGCCTGCGGCTCCGCCGCGCAGCCCACGACCACGATGCTCATCGCGAGGACGGCGGCGACGGAAGAAGAACGGTATGCAGGCACGCATGGAGCCTAACTCCGGTCTTCGACATGAGCGGCGAGCCACACGAGGCGCGGCCGAAAGACCATGAGCCCGACGAAAGTCGACGGGGCGCCGGTGCGAGGACCGCGGATAAGCTCGTGTGATGAGCGCGTCCGATGCTATTTCTCTCTCGAGCCGGGAGATCGGCGCGGCAGCACCCGTCTTCACCATCGCAGAGATGTCCGGAAACCATAACGGCGATCTTGACCGCGCGCTCGCGATCGTCGATGCGGTCGCGGAGTCTGGCGCGAGCGCCCTGAAGATCCAGACGTACACCGCGGACACCCTCACGATCGATTCCGATGCGCCGGCGTTCCGAGTCGCAGGCGAACACGGGCTGTGGGGCGGCCGGACTCTTTACTCGCTGTACCAGGAGGCCCACACGCCCTGGGAATGGCACTCCGCCATCTTCGAGCGGGCGCGTTCACACGGCTTGATAGCTTTTTCGACTCCTTTCGATCCCAGTGCGGTCGAGTTTCTCGAGGAGCACGGAGTCGAGCTGTACAAGACCGCGTCGGCGGAGATCGTCGATCTGCCACTCCTCCGCGAGGTCGCTCGCACGGGCAAGCCAATGATCGTGTCCACGGGGATGGCGACACTCGCCGAGATCGACGCCGCGGTCGACACGATCCGAACCTCCGGAAACCCTCCCCTCGTCCTCCTCGCATGCACGGCGGCGTACCCGGCTCGCCCCGAGGAAGCGCGCCTCGGGAACATAGGCGTTCTCCGGGAGGCCTTTGATCTACCCGTCGGGCTCTCCGATCACACACTCGGCATAGGCGTCGCTGTCGCGGCGGCTGCGCTCGGAGCAGTCGTGATCGAGAAGCACGTTGCGTTGTCGAGATCTCAGGGCGGGGTCGACGCGGACTTTTCGTTGACCCCGGCTGAATTCGGTGACTTGGTCGCTGCGACGGACCAAGCACGTCGTGGAGTTCTGAGCGGCACTGCCTTCGGGCCGACCGAGGAGGAACGGGCCGTACGTGCCCTACGCCGATCGCTCTTCGTTGTCCAAGATGTGCGGGCGGGCGACATGGTCAGTGTGAGCAACGTCCGTTCCATCCGTCCCGCCGGCGGACTTGATGCGGAGCAGTTCGGGCAGGTAGCAGGTCGGGTCTTCCGAACGGATGTAGCGCGCGGGACTCCGTTGTCCTGGGACCACGTATGACGCTACAGGAGCCATTTGACCCGTTTTTCGAACCCGTCTGACCCCGCTGGCAGCAGCGGCAGATAACCGGCCCTACTGAACAGTCGCAGGGATGCGACGTTCGAAGCGTTGATCGCCGCAGTGAGTCGCGCGGGGCGCGTTGCCGCGAATGCTCTCTCGCCCGCTGCAAGCACAGCGCGCCCCCACCCTTTGCCACGCGCGGCCGGTGCGATCGTCATGGATATCTCCCAATCGGTCCCACCGCGGTGATCCCACCGGACCGTTCCGATCTTTTCGTCACCGACCTCGACGACGTAGAGCTGCACGTCCTCCGCTGCCATCGCATTGCTGAACCAGAGGACATGATCTGTCCAGTTCAGGACGCCTGTCGTACGCGAGCTCGCCCGTGTGACGGGATCGTTCCGCCACTCAAACAGCACAGTCGCGTCGCCCGGACCAGCACGACGAGCCTGTGCATCCAGCTCCGCCCGCGCAGCCCGGCTCGGTGCGGAAATCTGTTCCCACGCGGACACGATTCGCCACGCCCCCAGTCCATCAACCACGGAACGAAGGTGGACGCTCTGCGCTTCGCGCTGAGCGTTCAGCGCCGCCGGACTGATACCTGCAACATTTTTCACAAGGTCGGCGTGCGGGGGCTCACCGAGGGCGATCGCGAGTCGAGATTGAACGGCTGCGCGATAGCCGGATCGCTGATTCTCCACGGCGCACACGAGGGCCATTGGCACACCCATGCAGGCGAAATCCCATACCGAGGTGCCGGCTGCACTAATCACAAGATCCTGATCAGCAGCCACGCCGGGAAGATCGGACAGGAACGGCTCGACGACCACCCGGTGTTGGCTCCCGAGAGCCGATCGCTCGATGTCGCCCTTCTGCGGCCCATTCGCGACGACGACTACGTCCAGGGGCTCTTCGATCCCATTCAGGCCGCGCACCACGGTACCGGTAAGTTGCTCCGGATCGGTCCCGCCGATCACAACGAGCACACGGAATCGATCATGAACCTCCGGGGCTGCTCCGCGATGTTCCCGCACCTGCGCTCGAACGACGGCAGCGTCCGCGCCGATGAGTCGATAGGTACTCAGATCTGGTCGCTCGAACCGCCTTTCTGCCCCGAGATTCGGGTCGATGGCTAGATCAGCGCGCCGGATGCCGAAACGGCCGTCCTGCATGTTGCTGATGACTGCATCAGCTCCAAGCAGGGCCTGTGGGACATCCCCGTACGAGTCGATGTGGACAACGTCCGGCGAGCCGCCTCGTTGAATGTGGTTTATCCATTCGTGCGACTGCCCCGGTGGAAAAGTCGCGATGTCTATATCGGGGTCGATGGCTCGGCCGCGAGCCGCAGCTTCATCGCTGATCTCGCCGCCGATGACTGCTCGCCATCCCCTACTCGATGCCTCCTGCGCGAGCGCGATACACCGGAGAAGATGACCCATCCCGTACGCGCCGCCAGCATTGCAGTAGAGGAAGACGTGTCGCTGATTCACCTGCAGTCCTCCCACAGAAACCCTCGAGAGAGCACGTTGCGCCGCCTGAGAGTGCACGGCATCCTCCGCCTAGACTATTGGTGGGATCGTTCTTCTTGCTGGTGGAGGGCCGCCCCGCACGCAGGCCGGCCAGATTCAAGGGGTTCCTTTGTCCATTCTCGCGGGATCGAACATCCTGATCACCGGAGGCACCGGATCCTTCGGCAAAGCGTTTATCCGCTATGCGCTGGACAACCTCGACCCCAGACGGCTCGTCATCTACTCGCGAGACGAGTTGAAGCAGTACGAAGTCCGTCAACAATTCTCCGATGACCCCCGGCTCCGCTGGTTCATCGGAGACATCCGCGACGAGCGGCGTCTTGTCCGAGCTCTCCGCGATGTCGATTATGTTGTCCACGCGGCTGCGCTGAAACAGGTCGACACGGCTGAATACAACCCCTTCGAGTTCGTGAAAACCAACATTCTCGGAAGCCAGAACGTGATCGAGGCCTCGATCGACGCGGGCGTCAAGAAGGTCGTCGCGTTGTCGACAGATAAAGCCTCCAGCCCCATCAATCTTTACGGCGCGACCAAGCTCACCGCGGACAAGCTCTTCGTCACCGGCAACCACTATGCGGCGTCATATGTCACGCGTTTCGCAGTCGTCAGATACGGCAACGTCATGGGTTCCCGCGGGTCGGTGATCCCCTATTTCCGCAAGCTCGGGGAAGAGGGCAGCCCTCTGCCGATCACGGATATGCGATGCACCCGATTCTTCATCACGCTTCCTCAGGCTGTGGAGATGGTCGTCGACACTTTCGACCTCATGCAAGGTGGCGAGCTGCTGGTACCCCGGATCCCCTCGATGCGTGTGGTGGACCTCGCGCACGCCATCGTTCCTGATGCGGAGCTCGTGGATGTGGGGCTCCGTCCGGGCGAGAAGCTCCACGAGGAGATGATCAGTCCGGAGGAGGGTCGCCGGACGGTCTCCATCCGAGACGGTCGATATTTCGTGATCCAACCCGATCTTGCATCCTGGGGGTACACCGCACCCGATGGCGCCATACCGGTGCCGCCGGGATTCGCCTATCGCTCAGACAGCAACGAACAGTGGTACAGCCAACGCGAAATCGCCGACATCATCGAGACGGGCGTGTAGCGATGATGCTTCCCTACGGTCGTCAGTCGATCTCTGAGGAAGACATTGCGGCGGTCACGGCGGTGCTACGCGGCGATTGGCTGACGACCGGCCCCGCTGTCGATGAGTTCGAGCGGCAGATCTCGTCTCTCGCGGGCGGTCATCGCGCGGTCACCTCAACCTCGGGAACTGCCGCGCTCCACATGGCATATGCGGCGGCCGGTGTCGGACCGCAGAGTGAAGTGATCTCGACACCCATGACTTTTGTGGCCACGACTGCGATGGCTTCGCTGCTCGGAGCTCATATCGTGTTCGCGGACGTCGAAGAAGATACCGCACTCATCGACCCATCCGCTGTCGCGTCGCTGGTCACGGATGCGACGCGCGTCATCGCGGCAGTTGACTATGCCGGGCATCCCGCAGACTACGACGCACTCCAGCCGATCGCCGACGCCGTCGGTGCGCTCACGCTCGACGACGCAGCCCACTCGATCGGCGGAACATATCGAGGTAGACCTGTGGGTGACCTCGCGGACATCACGACTTTTTCGTTCTTTCCGACGAAGAACATGACGACCGGAGAGGGCGGTGCGGTAGTCGCAAAGGATCCCGATATCGCCCAGAGGGCTCACGAGTTCCATTTCATCGGGCTGGTACGGGATCCCGATCGGTTCGAGATCGTCACAGAAGGTTCTTGGCACCAGGAGGTCCACGAGTTCGGGGTGAACTATCGGCTGACCGATATCGCGTGCGCGTTGGGGATGGCTCAGATGAGGAGACTGGATGCCTTCAAAGAACGTCGCGCGGCGGTGACGGCACGCTACAACGCCGCCCTTGACGACGTGGCCGGGGTACGCACCCCGGCACAGCGAAACGACGTCGATCCCGTCTGGCACCTGTATCCGCTGCGGGTCCTCGATGGACGTCGCCGTGTTGTCTACGACAGGATGCGCGCTGCTGGGATCGGCGTGCAGGTCAACTACATGCCCGTGTACTGGCATCCTGTTTACGCTCGGGCCGGCTACCGACGAGGAATGTGTCCTAACGCGGAGAAGTTCTACCGCGAAGAACTGTCGCTGCCGATCTTCCCCGGCATCACCGACGAAGAAGTCGATCGTGTGGCCGAGACGCTCATCGAGGCTCTCCGTTGACCCGGATCGGCATCGTCACGCAGGCTCGGATGTCGAGTAGTCGGCTGCCGGGAAAAGTGCTGCTTCGCGCCGGCGGAGAGTCGATGCTGGCCCATCACATCACTCGGCTGAACGCATCCCACCTGCCAGTCATCGTCGCGACATCCGTCAACGAGATCGATGACGCTGTCGTCGGCGAGGCGCGCGCATACGGAGCGCACGTATTCCGCGGAAGCGAAGAAGATGTCCTCGGCAGGTTTGCCGGAGCGGCCAGACAGCATCGTCTCGACGTCGTTGTCAGGGTGACCGCGGACTGCCCGCTCATCGACGCAGACGTCATTCTCACCGGAATCGAACGCTTCGTCGATCTCAGCGACGACGGCGCGCACGTCTCGAACGTCCTGGAAAGGACGTATCCTCGAGGCTTCGATTTCGAAGTGTTCTCAGCGTCAGCGCTCTTGCACGCGGATGGTCACGCGACCAGTCTCTCCGATCGCGAGCACGTCACTCCGTATCTCTACCGGAATGGCAGCGGGCTCTCGAGCCTCCATTCCATCCGACGCCCCGCCGATGCGTCCGCTTTCCGCGTCACACTTGACACGACGGACGACCTGCGACTCCTGACGCGCCTGATCGACGAACACCACGCAGAGAGCCTGTCGGCCGAGCAGATTATCGAACTCCTCATAGCTGACCCGGAACTTGCCGCGATCAACTCCCACATCGAGCAGAAACGGATCTGATCGGGTCAATCCGCCCGATCGTGCTCCAGGCGACGCAGACGCTCCTCGAACCGTGACACGGCCTGCAGCCGGAGGCGGGCACGCTCGTGTTCGGCTCGGGCCCGCTGCAACTCGGTGTCTGGGTTGAGGGGCGGAAGGTCCAGTTCGTTGCGGAGCCGCTCGAAGCGCACCTCGAGCGAAGCGAGTTGGGGCGCGAGACGGTCGAACTCGGATCGGAGAAACGAGAAGTCAGCCTGGTTTCCCCTCAACCGCGCTTCATACTCCTCACGTTCGCCACGCAGGTTCTCCCGCTCGACGTCGATCTCGTCGCGGAGCTGCTTCAGCGCCCTGTCGACGCGCCTCGCTACCGCTGCGTCCAACCTCGTGCGAAACCGCTTGAGCATGTTCCTCAACTCCCTTGTGAGTTCCTGCTAACGATGAAGGGCCACGCGGCCCGAGCCGATCAGGGAACGGATCAAGGCAGCTTCCGCTGCGATTCGATGCTCCGTACCGACGGGTGATGAGTCGCCGTATGCGTGACGCCATTCGCTCTGAGACGGCTCGTCCACGAAAGAGAACCCGGCCGCATCGATCCGCAGCTCAGGAAAAAGGTTGAGGGCGATCCACAACATGATCGTGCCGGTCGTAGCCCACTGCCCCTCCGCGCGAGGATCGATCCCGATGGCAGACCCCAGTGGGAGCACTACTTCCCGATTGGGAACGGTCAGCGCCCCGAGGTCTTCCGGCCAGAAATCGGGGATCTTCGGGTTCTCATCGAGCAGCATCCCTGGCTCGACAAGCAGATAGAGCCGTTCTGCGTAAGACTCGAAGAACCAGGGAGAGGGTCTTACCCCTCGGTTGAATACGACGACATCGGCGCGCGTGCCTACAGTCGCGGGGCTGCCGGGTGGGTCCAGCGCGAACCCATTTACTCGGAACACGATGTCCGCGCCGTCGATGATCGCAGCCCGGTCGGTTGACGGGTCCAGCGGTTGGTTGCCGACAACGGCGACCGAGGTGACTTGCCCGGTGCGAGAGAAGCTCAGCGCGAGATCTCGAAGGTTCTCATAGAAACGCAACTCCATAGCGCGCGTGTCAGTGATCGAATCCAGCGAAGTCCCCATGGTCCACCCACCCTATTACTACTGCCACGAACCGTCCGTACGCGCGGTGGGGGCTAGCCGTCATCGGACGACGGCCAATCTAACTCCGCGGAAGGAAGGAGCGCCGCAGCGCGTCGGTACGATGAGCATCTCGTGGGCGAAAGGACGTGGGATGACCCAACCAGGGGCAGGAACGGCGCTCATCTCTACGCGTCGTGCACCGACGATCCTGCCCGCGCTTGTCTGCTTCATCGCTGTTGTGTTGGCCGTCGTGGCGATGCTCCTCGCTTCCGGACTACCTTTGGACGCCCTCGTGCAGTACGTCGCATACATCGTTTTTTGGGTGGTGGCGCCCGGGCTCGTGCTACACCGCACTCTGCGCGGTGCTCAGACGACCTGGGGCGCGGATATCAGCCTCGGTGCGGCGACGGGGATCGCGGCGGGCTTGATCGCATGGGTAATGTACAGCGCAGCGGGGCTTCAACATTGGCTGTGGACATGGCCAGTCCTCGCAGCACTCCCGCTCCTGAGCCGACGCGCTCGCCGCAGGGCAGCCACGCGTCCAACGGAATACACCGCCGCGCTACCGGCCGCAGCAGTTGCAGTCGCCGCACTGGCGGCTCTCTTCCAATTACAGCGCACCTATTTCACGGCGTGGGATCTTCCCCCCACCGCGCGCCCCTATTACAGCGACCTTCTCTGGCACATGAGCCTTGCAAACGAGGCAATGCGCAGCTTTCCGCTGATGAGCCCGCAATCGCTCTTCGCTGCGCCGATCAAGTATCACTGGTTCGCGAATGCTGACATCGCGCTGGCGGCACTCATCAGTGGCCTGGATGTGCCGGTCCTGCTGCTGCGGCTATGGCCCGCGTTCCTTGTGCCGCTGATCATCGTCCTGGTCGCGGTCGTGGGCCGACAGATCAGCGGCCGCGCATCGGTGGGGGCTGTGGCGGCGCTCGTGACTGCGATGACCACCTTCCTCGTGCCGCTCTGGCCCGTTCTCGATGTTCAGGATGTCTTTCGTCCCATCTCGCCGTCCCAGCTCTACGCGTTCATACCTCTCCTCCTCATCCTCTCCGCGGGAATCACGCTTGCAACTTCTCGCCGTGTCCACGTCGGCGCGCTCATTCTCATCATTGCGGCGCTCTGTGTCGCGGCAGGGTCGAAGCCGACAGTGCTCCCCATGGTCATCGCGGGGAGCGTTGTCGGGACTGCGGCGGCCGCGATCATGCGCGGTCGCTGGGGCGCGTTCGCTGCGGTCCTCGGCGTAGCCTGCGCATTGCAGGTCGTCTCCTCCGCGGTGATCTCGGGCGGAAACGATGGGATGGCGATAACGCTCTTCTCCGGCCTCACCCTCTTCGGGTTCGTAAGAACGCTTCTGGAACCATCCGCCTCGTCCAGTGCGAGTTTCCTGTTGCCCGGCATGTTCACCCGCCCGTCTGGCGGGCTCGCAGTGGGAGCCCTGGCGGCGATCTCCGCCGTCCGGCCGCTGCTCGGCGCAGCACCGCTGTTCAATCGCGAGCTCAGGCTCAATGCCACTGCGTGGTGGCTTGCGGGAATGGCTGGCGCGGGCGCCGCAGGTTTCCTCCTTCTGGCCCATCCGACCTACAGCCAGCTGTATTTCGCGCACACCGCCGTTCCTGTCGGAGCTATCGTCGGCGCGTGGTGGCTCGTATCTGCCATCGGTGACCGGGTATGGGCGGCTCGGCTCGCTATCGTCTCCGCTATCCTCGCGGCGTCCCTCGCCTGGGCTGCGGCGTTCGCGACCCGCAACGCAGCGGATTGGGCGCCCGAACTGATCCTCCGCATCCTTGCCTGGATCGGGGTCATCGGGCTCGCTATGGCCATCGCGGCATGCATTACCGCCATAGCTTGGAGGCGCACCGGCCACAGGATGAGCGGACCCGGCACAGTCATCGTCCTGGCAGGCCTGATGGGCGCAATGCTCGGCTCGCTCCCCGCGGCCGCCCTGCTCCCGCCCTCTGCCCCCCTGTCCGAAGACGCGCGACAGCTCTCTGAGAGTGAGGCCGCTCTCTGGATCGCAGAGAACACGGACGCGGATGCGGTACTGGCGGTGAACGACCACTGCGCCGGCGAAGAAGCACCAGTCTGCGATTCACGGGTCTACTGGGCGTCGGGGCTCGCAGGGCGGCGCGTGCTCTTGGAATCATGGTCGTACATCCCGGAGTCGGCAGACCTCGCGCCCGACACCATCATCCGACCGGCGTTTGACCTCACCCTGCTGGAGTTCAACCAGTCTCTCTTCACGGGTCCGACCGCCGATTCGACAGCGGAGGCGCGCAGTCTCGGCGTCGACTACCTCGTCGCGACATTAGGAGCGACTGAGGTGTCTGCGGAACTGAACAGCTATTGCACGACCGTCTTCGAGAACGACCACGTTCTGGTGTGCGCTCTCATGGGATGAGCTCGCACCGAGGCAGTCTCGCAGGAATCGCTGGGTACGCTGAGTCACGACCTTCAACCCAGGACCCGCCCAAGTGACATCCACACAAACCGTTTCCTCATCGCGCAAAGTGCGTCCCCACGTTGCCGTTGTCCGACCCGAGATCCAGGCGTTGCGAGCGCTTGCGGTCTTGGGTGTGCTGTTGTTCCATCTTTGGCCGAATCGCCTCCCAGGAGGATTCGTCGGCGTCGATGTCTTTTTTGTGGTCTCGGGTTTCCTGATCACCGACCATCTCATCCGCGAGTGGCTCACCCGCGGGAGGGTCTCACTCACGACGTTCTGGGCCCGTCGGGCGCGCCGCCTCATCCCGGCTTCGCTCCTCGTCCTTCTTGCCACCGTGGTGGGGGTTCGGCTATTCGTTCCCGACGTCCGATGGGGCCAGTTTGGGACAGAAATAATCGCGAGCGCCTTCTACGTCGAGAATTGGGCACTCGCAGCGCAATCCGTGGACTATATGGCGCTGTCCAACGTCAAATCGCCGGTGCAGCACTTCTGGACGCTGGGAGTCGAGGAGCAGTTCTACCTCCTCTGGCCGCTGCTGATGGTGGCCTCGCTGGCACTCGCACGAGTGCTGCGGCGACGTTCGATGGTCACGCTCGCTCTCGTAGTCGGCGTTGTATCCGCGGCGAGCCTCGTTCACTCGACAGTTTCAACCGCGATCGACCCCTCGGTGGCGTACTTCTCAACTCTCACGCGAGCGTGGGAGTTCGGAGCGGGAGCACTACTCGTCTTCATCCTCCGCCGCCACCCTGTGCCATTCGGGGGCGGCTCCCGAGCGGCAGCGGCATCCTGGGCTGGCGCAGTGATGATCGTCACCGCAATGGTGGTATTTACGGGCTCGACACCATTCCCGTCATTCACGGCACTACTGCCGGTCATCGGAACACTGCTCGTGATCGGTGCAGGCACACCCGTCTCGCCCATCTCGCCTGCGCGCCTCATGGCGCTCCGTCCCATCCAATTCGTCGGTGATGTTTCGTATGGGACATACCTTTGGCACTGGCCGCTGATTGTGCTGCTTCCGTACGCTCTGGGCACGCCTCTGGGCACCGTCGCCTCGGTGATCGTACTGTTCGCGTCGATCGGTCTCGGCTGGGCCTCGAAAAAGTTTGTCGAGGACCCCATACGCGCTCGTCGTATAGTCGCGGACTCCAAACCACGTTGGACTTTTGCGGTGACTCTGGTCGCGATGCTCGGTGTGACGGCCGCAGCGCTTCCGATGGCGACCTTCCGCATTACCGCGCCGTCGATTCCTGCGGTGGGACAGCAAGCGGACTGTTACGGCGCAGAGGCCATGCTCGACACCACCTGCGGGCCTGCCCAGGATGTCGCGCTCACCGCCGCACTGAGCTCATTCTCTGTCGACCTTCCGCCTGACGACATCCTCGCCTGCGAGCGCCCGACAACCGCCGAAGATTACGTCCGATGCGATTTCGGAGACGAGCAGTCCTCCGGACCGCGAGTCGCCCTTATTGGCGACTCGCACGCCACCCGACTCGTGGAGCCGCTGCGCGAGACCATCCTCGCGCAGAACGGAACGCTCAGCACATTCCTCGTTTCGGGTTGCTCCATGATGTCAAACGAGCTGACGGGTTCGGCGTGGGGATACGAGACGCCTTACGCGGAACAATGCAGAAACGTGGCGGAGCGGATCCACGAAGCGGTAGCAGCCGATCCAACGATCGACACTGTGATTCTTAACAACCGGACGCGACTCTACGTATCTCCGGACGATTCGCTTCGCCCGCTGACAGCGGCAATGGTGAACCGCACCATCGAGAATTTCACTGCCGTCGGCAAGCGAGTTGTGGTGATTGCGGATCCCCCAGAGATGAGCGCCGTTCCACCCCGCAACGGCGGCAGCGCCGTTGATTGTCTAGCCAGCGCAACATCCCCGGTGGAGTGCGGACTGCCTCGGCCACAATCTGAATTTCCCGATCCGATGTCCGAGGCAGCCAAGGCATCCGGGGCAGGGCTAATCGACATCGATGACCTTTTCTGCACCGACCAGGTCTGCCTTCCCCAGATCGGCGGACTGGTCGTCTACTCAGACGACAACCACCTGACGCGCTCGTTCGCTCGCAGTTTGGTAGGACCCCTCGCCGAACGCCTGTCTCCGTGGATATCGCCCGGCGCATGAGCCCGTCCACCTACACAGACTCGCTTCAGGCCAGGTTGTTGTTCCACATCGACAACGCCGAGCCGATGGCCATATGCATGTCGAGGTACTGATATGTACCCAGCCGGCCGCCGAAGTACACGCTCTGCTCACCCGCCTGAAGATCGCGGTAGGCAAGCAGGCGGGCTCGGTCATCCGGGGTGTTGACCGGGTAGTAGGGCTCGTCCTCGCCACCGGCGAATCGCGAGAACTCCCGCATGATCACGGTCTTGTTGCGGGGGTAACGCTCTGCGCGCTCCGGGTGGAAGTGCTTGAACTCGTGGATGCGTGTATAGGGAATGTTGGCGTCCGCGTAGTTCATGACGGGTGTGCCTTGGAAGTCTCCGACTTCCAGCACCTCCTCTTCGAAGTCGAGCGTCCGCCAGCCCAGTTCCCCTTCGGCGTAGTCGAAGTACCGATCTATAGGCCCTGTGTAGACGATCGGAAGCTGTCCGACGGTGGCAGTCTTGTTCAGAGGCTGTGCTGCATCGAAGAAATCCGTCGACGGCTGGACGTCGATGTTGGGGTGATCGGCCATTCGCTCGATCCAGGCGGTGTACCCATCAATGGGCAGGCCCTCCCACGTGTCGTTGAAGTAGCGGCTGTCGTAGTTGTAGCGGACGGGGAGCCGACTGATGACCTCGGCGGGTAGATCCTTGGGATCGGTTTGCCATTGCTTCGCGGTGTAGTCGCGGATGAACGCCTCGTATAGAGGTCGCCCGATCAACCCGATGGCGCGTTCTTCTAGGTTCCGTGCTTGCTTCGCATCGAACTCCCCCGCGAGCTCCTGAACCAGCGCTCTCGCCTCGTCCGGCGTGTACGCAGATCGGAAGAACTGGTTGATGGTGCCGAGGTTTATCGGAAGGGGATAGACGATGCCGTTGTGAGTGGTGTGGACACGGTGAACGTAGTTAGTGAATGACGTGAACCGGTTGACGTACTCCCACACTGTCGGGTTGGAGGTATGGAAAAGATGCGCACCGTACCGGTGCACCTCGATGCCGGTTGTGGGCTCGTCTTCGCTGTACGCGTTCCCGCCGATATGGTGACGGCGATCGATCACCGTCACCTTGCGGCCGGCCGCCGCGGCACGCTCTGCAACAGTAAGGCCGAAGAATCCAGAGCCGACGATGAGAAGGTCCATGGCAATTCCTGACGATCGGGATGAAGGGCGGGCCTCATCTAGAGGTGACGTCGATCCGTACGGTCGGAGCGGCGCGACGGTCCAGTCTAGGCGCCCTTCGTCGGTTCTCCCTCCTTGCGGTCACCGCGACGCGAACTCCGGGAGAACGCGATAAGCAGCACAGCGAGCACGGCGGCAACGATCCCCGCCCCCAGCTCCAAGTGCCACCCGGGCGGACGGAAGACGATGGTCAGCTCCTCGCCCACATCTGCGGGTGTGACTCCCAGCGTGAGGAGATAGCCCCGCTCTGGAGCGAGAAGTTCCCCGCCGCTGCTCGTGTAGCCGGGCCACGCGAGGCGGCTAAACACGATCTCGCCTTGGTCTTCGGTAACGTCTTCGATCCGCACGCTCACCGATGTGTCGCTCTGCTCAAGGATCGTGACATCCAGTCCTGGCGACGTGCGAGCGACGCCACCCGCTGCATCCAACGGATCCGCGCGGCCCAGGGTCCAGGTGTACTCGCTTTCACGCAGTGTCCATCCCGGTGGTGGCACGGGTTCGTCCTCGAGCCCGACCCCCTTGATCACGATGATCTGATTGAGGCGCATGTCGTCGGCGAGCGGAACCGGCTCCTCGGCGGTGGTGTCGAACAAAGCAGCGAGCGCTTCGGGGCAGGTGTACCCACGGATATCGATGCACAGCTCCTCTGCAAACGCCTTGAACGGCAACACCGTGTAGACACCAACGACATCGCGGTCGGCGAGATACCAGAGATTCGCGATCAGGGACTCGCTATAGGCGCCGGGATTGTTCTGGAGCGAGTAAACGTCGCCGACAGTCATGATGCCGTTCTCGAGATCGACTCCGACATCGCGCATCTGCTCGACCGAGGACGGCACTTGGAAATTACCCATCGGACTGTTCGGGTACTTGGCGATCTGAGGCATCAGCACAACGACGGACGCGATGAGGGCAATGCCAGGCACTACCCACCCTCTGCGGCCATCTGCACCGCGGCGAAGTGAAAAATCGATGGCGATCCAACCGGCCATCTGGACACTGAACGCGATCGCCACCCACAGCCAAGAATCGGGTTGCGCGGCCCACGCCATCCATGCCGCGCCAGCTGTCACGAGGGTGATGCCCACCCGGTGCCGCCGTGCCGCAATCTTCGGCCAAGCCGTGCTCGCAATCACGGCCACGAGTATGGCGATTGCCAGCACCGCGTAGGGCATCATGCGCGCTGGGTAGCGTAGCGGCCCGAGTACACTCGGGCCGATCACGAGGGCGATCGTGCACCCCAGCACCCCGTACACGGTTATCAGGGGACGCCAGGCGCGTATCGCTGCCGCTCCGAGGACAACGAGGATCGGGACAAGCCAGGTGATGTATTGCATCGGGACGGGCGCCGCGTCGCCCCAGTAACCGCGAATCGTCGTTACTGCAGTCGCGATGGGGGACGTCGCGAGGTCGCTGAGGTCCATGCTCAGAAAGAGATCATTGGCAATCCCGGTCTCAGAGCGGACAGTCACGGGCGCGGTCAGGATGCCTGGGAGATAGACGAACACGGTGAGAAGCGCCGCATACAGCCCCAGCACGAGTGGTCGGACCACTTGTCGTGGCGATCGAAGGGCACCCTCCACAAGCGTGAAGGCAAACAGGATGACGAGTTCGATGACGCCGAAGACGTATCCGACAGTGATCAACAAGTAAGCGGAGACCAAGAAGGCCGCAGGGCCCTTTCCATAGACGAGATGCCGGCGAAGTGCCCACCACGCGAAAGCGAACAGGGCCACGCTCTGCAATCCCGTCACCCACGACGGCGCATCGAGGTACATCGTCTGACCTCCAGCTGTCGCCGCGAACGCCGCGACAGCTGACCAAGCCGGAGACGCTCCGAAACTGCGTGCGAGCAAGAATGCGCCAACACACAGCAGCACCAGCAGGAGCGTCTTGACCAGGGTGGCGTAGACGGCGGCGCTCGGCACCGCATGCGCGCCGAGACCAATCAGCCAGGCAAGGGGACTCCACAAACCCCACTGCCCCTCAGCCAGGAGATTCCCGCCCTGCCACGCTCCCGGGTCGAGGATCGTCCACGACCCCGAGAGGAGGCGATCCCCTAACTCGTACCACTGGCCGTAGGCGCCGAGCTGCGTGTCGTCCCAGAAGAAGTACCAAGGGGTGCGGATGACCCTCGCTACGACGTTCACCAGGGTCGCCGCAACCGCAAGGGCCAGCCAGACTTCGGCGCGGGAAGACAGCGGAACGCGCGGCTTGATCTTGCGTCTCGCGCCGCCAGGATTCGGGGGTGCGAGTGGCGCTGAAGTGGGGGTCGTCACACCTCGAGGGTACCGTCGGCGACGTCGCAGCTCGGTGCCACAGCCGCGCCCGAGTAGGCTGTTGCAGGCGCAAACGGCGCCCCAGGAGGAGTGTCATGGGTTCACGCGTCGTGGTCACGGGAGCGAACGGCTATCTGGGGCGTCATGTCGTTGAGGCGCTGCTCGCGCGAGGTGATGAGGTCGTCACGGTTAGCCGCTCAGCCGATCCGTGGTTGGTCGAACGAGTCGGCGAAGATCGGGTAATCAACCGCTCAGCCTTCGACCTCACGACCCAGGACTGGGATGTGCTCGCGGATGCCGACGCTTTGGTGCATCTCGCCTGGCGTGACGGTTTCGTGCTCCGCTCCCGAGCGCATGGCGAGGACCTGTCCTCGCACTACAGCTTCCTGATGGATGCCGCCGACCGGGGCGTGAAGCGCATCGCACCCATCGGGACGATGCACGAGATCGGATACTGGGAAGGGCCTGTCGACGCGGAAACACCGAGCAATGCGACGACCCCCTACGGCATAGCCAAGAACAGCCTGCGGGAACTATTGACGGCATCGCTGCCGGACACGACCGCCCTCGCGTGGCTGCGCTGCTACTACATCATCGGAGACGACGCGCGCAGCCAGTCCATCTTCAAGAAGATGCTGGATGCCGTCGACAGAAATGAGCGAGAGTTTCCCTTCACATCGGGGAAGAACCTCTACGACTTCATCGACATCGACGTGCTCGCACGTCAGATCGCCGCGGCGGCGATTGACAGCGAGACCACTGGCGTCGTCGAGTGCAGCACGGGTCGTCCGCGGACACTCGCCGACGCGGTCGAGGGCTTCATCCGTGAAAGAGAATTGCCCATCCGTCTTGCCTACGGGGCGTTCCCCGACCGGCCCTTCGATTCGCCCGGCTTGTGGGGCGACTCGACTCGGATCGAGGAGATAATGGCGCGTCAACAACAGATACGAGAGAGTCCATGACACTTCGCGATGACCTGATCGCCTTGGCCGCTTCTACTCCCGACCCGGGCGAATCTCAGAAGCTGATCGAATATATCGACCTTGTCCTGGGCGACGACAACCGGTTCCACTCGCTGGATGAGCTACGCCAATGGATCGACACCATCCGCGAGGCCTCGCCGATCCACCTTGAACGCAAGCGGATCCCCGAACTACGCGATTGGCACGTCGATCCAGACACCGGGGAGATCTCACACGTATCCGGCGAGTTTTTCCGAGTGATCGGTGTGGGCATCTCGAACTCGGCGCGCGAGGTGAGCGGCTGGGACCAGCCGTTCATCTTCCAAAAAGAGGCCGGGATACTCGGTATTCTCCGTGCTCGCTTCGATGGTGTCTGGCATTACCTCCTGCATGCGAAGGCAGAGCCGGGCAACACGCTTCTGTACCAGATCTCCCCGACGCTGCAGGCGACTTACTCGAATCTCAAAACAGCGCACGGGGGGCGGGTTCCCCGTTTCAGCGAGTTTTTTCTCGAAGAAGGTGCCGCTCCACGTACCGTTGTGTACCGACAGTGGCTTGCGGAGGACGGTGGACGGTTCTACCTCAAGTCGAACCTGAACATGCTGGTCGAGGTGGCCGCCGAGGACGTTCCGGATTTCCCTGACGAGTACCGCTGGTTCACCCTCTCCCAGATCAAGCGCCTCCTGCAGGAAGACAACTACATCAACCCGCATGTGAGAGGCATCTTGTGCCACCTCTGAACGTCGGTGTCCTGGGCGCGGCGAAGATCGCGGACAAGTCCACGGTCCCCGCCATGCTCGCCACTGAGGGGGTGTCCGTCGCCGGAGTGGCTGCTCGGGATAGCGCCCGAGCCCAGGCGTTCGCCACCAAGCACGACATCCCGGTCTTCGATAGCTACCAGGAGATCATCGACGACCCAGCGGTGGACGCGGTCTATGTGCCACTTCCTGTGGGGCTGCACGCCCGGTGGGCGCTTGCCGCAATTGCTGCAGGCAAGGATGTCCTGGTGGAGAAGTCTCTTGCCGGCACCCTCGCCGACTGTCTGGAGGTCATCGATGCCGCGCGTGCCGCAGGTGTTGTGATCGTAGAGAACTTCATGTGCGAACGCCACCCGCAGAACACCTTCATCCGTGAGGGACTTGCGTCGGGGATTATTGGAGAACTTCATCACGCGACGCTGTCCTTCGGGTTCCCCGCTTTCCCGCCGGATGACCTTCGCAATTCTGCCCGGCTGGGCGGGGGGGCATTGAACGACGCCGGGGCATACTGCCTCGATATGGCGACGTACTACAGCGGCAGGGCTCCGGAAGCTGTCACGGCGCGACTCGCAGCTGGCCCGCACGGCGTCGATGTCGTCGGTAGCGCTTTCCTCGAGTACGACGACGAGCTGACCGTCTCCGTGTCGTTCGGATTCGGCTATGACTATCGAAACGAGGCAAGATTCTGGGGTGCTTCTGGTCAACTCGAGGTTGACAGATGCTTCTCGATCCCGCCTGACCGCCCACCTGCCGTCTCGGTCACCCGCAACACGGTACGGGAGGACATAGAGCTGGCGGCGGCAGACCAGTTCCGCCTTCAGGTCGAGTATTTCCGTGACCTCGCGGTCGCGGGCGGGCCGGCCGTTGCTCGAGAGCTGGATGCCAGGGAGCGTCATGCGCGCGTCATGGAAGCTGTCAGAGTCTCTGCCCGAGAGCGCCGCCGAGTTCTCGTCAACGAGGTCATGCCTCGTGCCTCGGCGCGGGATGCATCCAGATGAGTGAGTTCGAGGAGCCGCAGGCGCCGCCTGGACCTCTTTTGCGCCTCATTAAGGACAAGCGGATCGCTTTCCTCATCGTGGGGGTCGCCAACACCGCCATCGGATTCCTCTGGTACACCCTCTTCCTCTGGCTGCTCGGAGCTCTGCCAGTGGGCTACATAATTGCTCTCGTTGCCGCCCAGATCACTAGCGTCCTGTGCGCCTTCGTGCTGTACAGGCGCTTCGTCTTCCGCGTGCGCGGCCACGTCTGGCGCGATCTGATGGCCTTCTCGTCGGTCTACGCAGTGTCGTTCGCCATCAATATCGTCGCCCTACCGATCTTGGTCGAGATCGTGGGCTTTCATCCTTTGGTCGCTCAGGTGGCTATCGTCTTCGTGACGACGATCGTGAGCTACGTGGGACACAACTACTTTTCTTTTCGCAGGAAGCACGGTGCGTCATGACAGTCCCCAAGGTTTCGGTGGTCGTTCCCGCCTTCAACAACGAATCATTCATCCGACAGACGATGCGGTCCGTCCTTGACCAGGACGGGGTCGATCTCGAACTCGTCGTTGCTGACCACAGCTCGCAGGACGGAACCTGGGACGCAATGAGCGAGTTCGCCGGGGATCCGCGCGTGCGGCTGCTGTCGACGCCTGCGGGCGGCGGCGCCGAAGCCAACTTCAACCGTGTCTCCGCGGAAGCGCGCGGCGACTACATCAAGCTTCTTCCCGGGGACGACTACCTCTTGCCGGGGGCACTCGCACGACAGGCCCGAGCGCTGGACGAAGATGATGCGGCAGTACTGACGGCATCCCGCCGCACTATCGTCGATGCACGGGGCGGAACGGTGATCCGCGCCCATGGGCTGAAGGGCGTGAAGCGACGTCTCTCCGGAAGCGACGCGATCCGACGAACCGTTCGCGCCGGTTCCAACATCTTCGGAGAGCCCGGCGCAGTGCTCATGAGACGTGAAGCTCTGGAGAGTTCAGGACTGTGGGACTTCAGTCACCCATTCCTGGTCGATCAAGCTACCTACGTGAACCTCCTGTTGAAAGGAGACTTCATCCCTGATCAGGAGCCCGGAGCTGTTTTCCGTCTGAACAACGGCCAGTGGAGCGTCGCGCTCACCGACTACCAGTACGAGCAAGTCTCATCGTTCCACCGCGCGCTGAGCGAAGCGAACCCCGGACTCCTCACGCGAAGCGATGTGCGGGTTGGCAACCGAAACGCGTGGCTGATGGCACAGCGGCGAAAGCTCACTTACCGGATATTGCAGAGGAGGATGTCATGACCGAGCTGGATGCCTTCGAACACCGCATCTCTATCGTCATCCCCGTTTACCGAGGGGAAAGAACGCTACCGGCCGTCATCGATGAGCTTCTCCCCTACGTACAGGGTTTCCACACCGCTGCCGGCCACCGCGCCCGGATCGAAGAAGTCATTCTTGCGTACGACCGTGGCCCCGATCGATCAGACGAGGTCATGCGGCACCTGTCGAGTGAGCACAGCTTCGTGAAAGTGGTGTGGCTGAGCCGCAACTTCGGACAGCATGCAGCGACCATGGCCGGCATCTCATCCTCCGGTGGCGACTGGATCCTCACGATGGACGAGGACGGGCAGCAGGATCCCGCATTCATCGGTCTTCTGCTCGACACAGCGATCGCCGAGCAGGCGGAGGTCGTCTACGCCAGGCCCACGAACAAGCCGCCGCACGGTGCGGTGCGAAACAACGCTTCCCGACTGGCGAAACGGGTCTTGCAGAGCGTTTTCGGCAGCGGCAACGCTGCGGAGTTCAACAGCTTCCGGCTGATCCTCGGCGAGGTAGGACGGAGCGTGGCGGCCTACACCGGTACCGGCGTATACCTAGATGTGGCGCTTACATGGGTGGCGAACCGCCAGGTGACCGCGCCGGTGGTACTGCGCGAGGAAGGGGACCGCCCATCTGGCTATTCCTATGCGCGGCTGCTCGGCCACTTCTGGCGGATGGTTCTGTCCACCGGCACCAAAGGCTTGCGCCTCGTGACAGTTCTGGGAGGGCTGTTTGCGGCGGCCGGGGTGCTCTTCGCGGTCTATCTCATCGTTGTCCGTTTTGTATCCGGGAACGTGCCCGAGGGCTGGACCTCGCAGATGGTGCTCACATCGCTCGGCGTGGGAGCGATCCTTGTTGCACTCGGGATCGTCGCGGAGTATGTGGGCGTTGCCGTGAACATGGCAATGGGTAAGCCGCCGTACCTCATCGTGCGGGACCCGGCGCTGTCGCCCCTCGCAGCTCGCCCCAGCAACACTCAGCCGCGGACCGATGATCGCTGACTGGGTCGTCGGACGTGGGCTGCTGGGCAGCGCGGTCGCGCGACAGATGCGGAGCGAGCCACTCTCTCGCTCGGTCCGCTGGGACGACGACGAAGCTGCGCTCAAGGATCTGACATCCGGCCTCCGCTCGCTCTACGAAGTCGACGCCGACCAGTACCGCATCTTCTGGTGCGCAGGAAGCGGAGTGACCGCCACCCCTGCAGCGGTGCTGGCACGCGAGAGCGCCCTATTTGCAGAATTCCTAGCGGAGTTCGCATCTATCCCGCAATCTGCGGCCCGACGCACCACCTTCTTCCTTGCTTCTTCCGTCGGTGGCGCGTACGCCGGAGTCGGCTTGCCGCCCTACTCGGAATCGTCACCTACCGCGAGCGCCTCACCATACGGGGACACCAAGCTCGCGATGGAGCAATCCCTCAAAGCCGCAGCAGAGCAGTTTGGATTGCGCGGGTTCATCGGGCGGATCACGAACCTCTACGGGCCCGGCCAGAAGGTCGGCAAGAAGCAGGGACTTATTTCGGTGATGTGCGAGACGTACTTCAACCACGAGCCTGCGACCGTGTACGTGTCTCTGGACACGCTACGTGACTACATCTACGAAGATGACTGCGCCGCGGTGGTGCTTGCGGGAACGGACAGGGCGACGGCTCTGGCGCCGGGTGAATGCGCGGTAAAGATCATCGGCTCAGGCCAGGCCGTGTCGATCGGAGATCTCATCGGCACCATTACTCGCGTCCGCCGGCGCCGCCCACTCGTTGCCTTCGGCGGTGGTAATGCGGTCGGTCAGGCGCCGGATCTGCGCGTCCGAAGCGAGGTCTGGCCAGATCTCCAGGGCCTCGTTCAGACTCCGCTCCCGGCTGGCATCGCCGCCGTGTTCCGCTCGCTCGGCGAAGCGATGTCGCGCCCCAACGCGTGACGCGGAGCGTTCGCACTGCGGTTCTCTCGTCCTATCGCACCCGCTGATAGGCTCGAATCCATGCGTGTACGCCCTCTTGCAATCCCCGGCAGCTTCGAGTTCACCCCCCGACAGTTTGATGACAATCGCGGCTCGTTCGCCGAGTGGTATCGGTTCGAGCCTGTCGAAGAGGCCGTCGGCCACAAGCTCGATCTCCGGCAAGCCAATATCTCGCGTTCAGCCAAGGGCGTCCTGCGCGGCATCCACTACGTTGACCTCCCCGGACAGGGCAAGTACGTCACGTGCGCGTACGGAGCGGTGCTGGACTTCGTCGTAGACATTCGGGTCGGCTCTCCGACCTTCGGGCAATGGGACACCGTGCTGCTGGACGACAAGGATCGGCGAGCAATCTACATTGCCGAAGGGCTCGGTCATGCCTATGTCTCGCTCGAGGAGAACTCGATCGTGACGTATCTCTGCTCGAATGTGTATGACGCGGCGACCGAAGGCGCCATCCAACCTCAGGACACGACGATCGGCCTGACATTCCCCAGCGAACTGGGCCAGCCGATACTCTCCGACAAGGACATCATCGCGCCATCGCTCCAAGAGCTTCAGGACGCTGGAAAGTTGCCTACCTGGGAAGATTCTCGCGGCTACTTCCGTTGAAGCCCCCCTCCGTAGTGATCCAACAAGAGAGGAAGGCGCCATGAAGGGCATCATCCTGGCCGGAGGATCCGGCACGAGACTGCATCCCATCACTCTGGGCGTTTCTAAACAACTCGTTCCGGTGTACGACAAGCCGATGATCTACTACCCGCTGTCAACGTTGATCAACGCCGGCATCTCGGACATCCTCATCATCACGACTCCTCAGGACACCGACCAATTTCGACGACTGCTCGGAGACGGATCCCAGTTCGGCATCAACTTGAGCTATGCGGTTCAGCCGAGCCCAGACGGTTTGGCTCAAGCGTTCATCCTGGGCGCAGACTTTATCGGGCAAGACACCGTCGCGCTTGCCCTCGGAGACAACATCCTTTATGGACCCGGACTCGGTCAGCAGTTGCGGCGATTCAAGGACCTGACCGGAGGCGCGATATTCGCCTACTGGGTCGCCGATCCGACTGCCTATGGGGTCGTGGAGTTCGATTCTGAAGGCAACGCAGTGTCGATGGAGGAAAAGCCCGCCGTCCCTCGCAGCAACTACGCGGTGCCCGGCCTCTACTTCTACGACAACGAGGTCATCAGCATCGCGCGGGATCTCGCCCCCTCGCCGCGGGGTGAGCTAGAGATTACGGACATCAATCTCGAGTATCTGCGGCGAGGCTCGCTGCGGGTCGAAGTGCTCCCGCGTGGCACCGCTTGGCTGGACACAGGGACCTTCGATTCGATGACAGACGCCGCGGAATTCGTGCGCACCATGGAGCGGCGCACAGGGCAGAAGATCGGGTCTCCTGAAGAAGTCGCCTGGCGTCGAGGCTTCCTGACAGACGATCAGTTGCGTTCGCACGCCGAGACCCTTCGAAAGTCCGGCTACGGACAGTACTTCACAACTCTTCTCGAGCAGGGACGCTGATATGCGACGGCTCCTCGTCACCGGTGGTGCAGGATTCATCGGTTCGAACTTCGTGCACTATGTCATGGAGCACACAGATGACCACGTGACTGTTCTGGACAAACTCACCTATGCAGGAAACCTCGCCTCGCTCACCGGGCTACCGGAGCGTCGGCTGACCTTCGTCCAGGGCGACATCGCAGACGCGGCTCTCGTTGACAAGCTGTTTGCCCAGGTCGACTCGGTCGTGCATTACGCGGCCGAATCCCACAACGACAATTCGCTGAACGACCCCCGCCCATTTCTCGACACGAACATCGTCGGGACGTACACGCTCCTCGAGGCGGCACGTCGCCATGACCGCCGCTTCCACCATATTTCGACCGACGAGGTCTATGGCGATCTCGAGCTCGACGACCCACAACGCTTCACCGAAGCGACTCCCTACAATCCCTCCAGCCCATATTCTTCAACCAAGGCTGGCAGCGACCTCCTCGTGCGCGCGTGGGTGCGCTCGTTCGGGGTGCGAGCGACTATCTCGAACTGCAGCAATAACTACGGCCCCTACCAGCACGTGGAAAAGTTCATCCCGCGTCAGATCACGAACGTCATTCGCGGAATCAGGCCGAAACTTTACGGCGCCGGCGAGAACGTGCGTGACTGGATCCACGCCGATGACCATTCCTCAGCCGTCCTCCGCATTCTCGATGGTGGCGAGATCGGCGAGACATACCTCATCGGCGCTGACGGCGAGATGGACAATCGATCCGTCGTGAGACTGATCCTCGAGATGATGGGCCAGCCAGCAGACGCGTTCGACCATGTGACGGATCGTGCGGGTCACGACATGCGGTACGCGATCGACTCTGCGAAACTGCGCGATGAGCTCGGGTGGGCACCACGTTTTGCCGACTTCACGGCAGGTCTTGCCGCCACCATTGACTGGTATCGCGCGAATGAGGCGTGGTGGGCTGCGACAAAAGACGGCGTCGAGTCGTTCTACGCCTCGAAAGGTCAGTAGAACGCCGCGGTTCGCTCCGGGTATTCGCCCCCGAGCGAACCGCGGCCCTCTTCAACGCTGGGTAATAGCGCCTGTGGGCTGGTCCCAGACCAAGCTGCCGCGCTCGAAGCTGATCGAACAGCCTCCGACCACGCATGCTTCGCCGCCGGTCGGCCACCCGAGAACGCTACCTGTCCCACCCATGCCGACATAGGTCGACCACAGGCCGCTGTTGGTACGAAGGGAAGCGACAGGTCCACCCGCCTTGACGTAAACCTGGCCATTACGGAAACGCTGGGTCCACCCTCCTCCGTTGTCGGCGGTCGCCACCATGGCGGCGATGGGCGCGCCATGCCAGGAATTCACCCCGCCAGCGGTGAGCCACAGTTGCGCGATCGCGCCGCTGACGTCTCTAACCAATGACGAGCTCTTCTCCCAGGCGATCGCACCGCCCGCAAAAACTGTCCAGCAGCCGGCTGCACCACACGTCTCTGTACTTTCCGGCCATCCGAATGGCCCCGCCAGGCCACCTGACTGGATGAACCGCTGCGTGATGCTGCTTGAGGTTCGAAGCGCCGCGACTTTTCCTGCGGTCGACACGTACATCGAACCGCCGCTGAAGGACTGCACGGTTCCTCCCCCCGCAGTGGAGGTCTGCACCGGCGAGGCGGTGGGGACACCGAGCCCGCGCATCCCGCCGGACGCGGTCCACGCAGTCGCCACCGATTGCGTGAGATCCACGATCCCGAGTTTGGACGCCCACACGGAGATTCCAGCGTCGAAGGTGGTGGCGCACCCGTCAGCCGTACACTCTTCGCTGGCCACGGGCCACCCGAGCGCACTTGTAGGACCGCCGAGCGAGTTGTACCGCTGAGTGATCCCGCTATTGGCGCGAAGTGTCACCGTAGGACCGGCGCTCTTCACGAATATCTTCGCGCGAACGAAAGTTTGGTGCCACCCAGGGCTTGAGGTGTTGACCGTGGACATCGAGGTCGTCGGGGCACCGATCGGATTGTTGACACCGCCGCCCGCAAGCCAAGCCGAGTTGATCGCACCATATAGCGGGTAGACGCTACCGGTCTCGTTACTCCACGCCATACTTCCTCCTTGGAAGGCAGTACGGCATCCATACGCGCCACAGTCTTCTCCCCCGACCGGCCAGCCGAGAGCGTGCGCCGGACCTCCGGATGACAGGTAGACCTGCGTGATTAGACTGCCTGACCTCAAGATGATGTACGCACCCGTTCGCGGAACGAAGATTACGCCGTTGCGGAACTGCTGGTACCAGCCGCTGCCCGAGGCTCCGGTGTACACCATGTCGCTCGTCGGCATGCCCATCCAGCCGGCACTACCGCCCTGTGTATTCCAGATGTCAGCGATCCGCCCGCTGACATTGAGCCGCGTATTCCCGAACCAGTCAACGTAGTACTGGTAAAAATTGCGGTTTCCGTAGGACGAGCATCCGTCACCGGTTCCGTAGCCGGCGCGAAGCGCCGCGGGGTTCGGCTGATAGGGCGTGTAATTGTAGAGTGCCGCCGTCGCGTAGTTGCTCACGAGCACGTTCGTCCCGCCACACGCAGTGTTCGGGTGATAACCGATGAAGTGCGTCCCGGGCTGACGCGAGAATGCACCTGCTTTGTATGTCTTGAGCTGGGTCGTGCCCGCGATAATCTGTGGGCCCACGCCTGCATACGCAGGGTCGCAGGGCGACGTGTCGGGGCAGAACGCACCCATCGCTGCCCGCAAGTTCCAGTCAGAAGGTGCTCTGCTCGTTACGAGTCCTTGCTCCTTCTGAAGCGTGACGAGGATGACCTTCGCTGATATCCCACACGCTACCTGGGCTCGGTAAATCACCTCAGCCACACGCATCGTCCCGCCGGTGATCGGCGCACACACGGTGTTGCCCGTGCGTGCCGATACCACTGCGCCGCGCGACGTGAACCCTGCCGAAATCACGTTCAAGCACTTGCCGTTACTACACGCGCCGATTAGGCGGTCCAGAAATGCTTGGATTTCGGCGGTGGTCATTGCAGCCGAATCGTAAAAAAGTGCATCGCTGATGATGTCCGATGGGGAAAACTCCGCCAAGTTGGCTGTGCGGACCTGACTGTCGGGCAGGCTCGAGACGCTGTTAACAATCGTCGAAGACCGATCCTCCGAAACAGCGCGACCGGACTGCTCCGAAGCTTGGGCAACGCCCGGCACGAGGACCAACGCTGCCACGATTGCGGCTACCCAAACCTTGGACGCCCGCGAACGGGAACGGTCGTCAATGAAGGTGAGCCTGTTACGCATGTGCCTATTGTGACTCAATCACCGGCCGAATGCGGGCATTGGGCTCATCAGGCACGGCGTCCCCCTCTACCGCGGTGCTGTCAGGCCGACGCGGACTCTGGGTACCTCAGCGGAGGATTGAAAGCCACGCCACCCATCCACTTGCGCATCAGCGACAGGCGCAGCCGCCAGGGGACACGACCGCGGTGCAGACTGACGAACAAACGCGCACCAAACTCGAGGAAGTAGACGAGACCCTTGTGGTGGAGCAGGAACGAGGACTCGTTGCGGACTCCGTACTTGAATTTCCACAGGCTCTTGGCGTCGACCATCGCGAAGTTGACACCGCGGTTGTCGCCCATATCGTGCACGACAACGCTATCGAGTACCTGAACTCCGGGGCAGCGCTGAGTCAATCGAAGGGTGTACTCGCGGTCATCAAACCAGATGAAGTACTCCGCGTAAGGAAGACCGTACTCGGCCAACACCCATCGAGGAATGAGGACGGATACAAATGAGCAGGCGGTCACCATGACGTTTTGCTGTTGCTTGACCAGCAATCGCCCCCAATCCCAGGTCGGAACCGGATTATTCATTTCACAGATAGCTCCGTCCGTGAACTCGACCACGGAACATGCGAAGGGAACATCCCCACCTAGCTCGTCCACCGCCTCTCCGAAGCCGCGCACGAGTGCTGCCAAAGCGCCGGCCCGGGGATAGCAGTCGTCGTCCATGATCCAGACAAAATCGGCGCCGGTTGCGTAGCCGCGCGACATCCCCGCGGAGAAGCCGCCCGCACCACCCGTGTTCTCGGACATCGTCACGATCTCAAGCGGCACCACTGTGTTGAGATCGGCGAGGTACTGCGCTGTGCCGTCGGTCGAAGCATTGTCGATCACAAGGAGAGTCGATACGACATGAGTCTGCGCTTCGATGGACTCGACGACCTTCTTTAACTTCTCAAGTCGATTGAAGGTGACGACCACCGCTGCCACTGTCACCATGAGCTGACCTCCCGTTCAAACCATGAACTCGCGGACTCGTGTGCCAGCAGTTCTCGCTCAGCAGCGCGTTCGACCAGCCAAAGGTCCGCTCGCAGCTTTTCGTTCTCCGCGAGCTCGAGTACCTTGTCGGCCGACTCGATGACGGCACGGTGCACGTTGGACGAAACGAGAGCGTGATGCGGCAGGAGATCCGATTGCGCACCGACATCGGTCGAGATAACGGGCACACCGTGTGCGATGGCCTCGAGGGTCGTCAGAGTCAGACCCTCATTGTGTGAAGTGACCACAAGCAAATGGGACTCGTCGAGAGTTCGCCCGACGGGTACCGTCGAGTCGCGGCGCACGACTACGTCGGACAGCCCGTAGGACTTGATGAGATCATCGACCCAACCGGAGAGGTCTCCATCGCCGTGCATGATGAACTTCACTCCGCTCTCGCGACGCCGGACCCGCTGTGCCATTGCGGCAAAAACCTCCGGAGCCTTCTGTCGTGTCATACGGCCGATAAACGCGACTGTCAGCGGTTCACCCGCTGGCCGCGGGCGTAAGGAAGAATCCGCTAGATCTACGGTGAGCCCGGCAAGAGGGGCCATAACCACTTTTCTTGCATCAATCCCCTGTGTCGCGACCATCCACTTCTCGAGCGAGGGCGAGATGACGTGATGAGTAGTAATCGCAGTTTCGACCAGCGCACTACTGACGGGATAGCCACCACCACGGCGCTCGACGATGTGGGTGGAATCGACCACCGGAATGCCGGGGCGCGATTCCGTGATCCAATGCAGACGGTCGTACAGCCACTGATTGTGATGCACCACCACTCCGCGTATGTCAAAGGACCGCAATATCGCGCGCAGAAGTTCTTCCACGCCCGGAGTCTGCGATGTCACAGTGGGTTCCGAGAAGGGAATGAGCAGACAACCCTCTAACTCGTCCCGTGCCGCCCATGCCTGATGCGAGTCACGGTTGGTGAGAACGATAGGCAGGAACCCGGCATCGCGCGCGATACGAACACTCTCGAGGGCCCAACGTTCGGCGCCGCCCAGCTCCAGCCAATGAAGCCCGAAGAGCACAGCTCTGGGCGCGCCGTCAACCGCCCGCGGGGCGAGCACGATTTCACTGTCGGAGTGGGAGCCTCCCGGAAGGAACTCGATCTGGTACTCCCGTCTGGGAGCAGCCGAAACTGTGGGGCGGCGGTGGCGGAGCAGCTCGAGGTCTCTGATCTCGTCGTAGACGAGTGGTGCGCGGGTTCGAACCTGGCGGGCGAACCGACGCAAAAGGTCTCGCGGCACGCCACGCGGCGGGTCGAAGGAAAGCACCTCGTCGCGCGAGATTCGTAGGTGCCGACGCGGAGAGCTGGTCAACACGCCCGAGCGCGCCTCCGCTTGTATCGGGGTGCGCTCCTCTGCCGACACGTGGCTTCGGACGGCGAACGAATGTATGCGGGAGCGGAACGCTCGGTTGTACCCGGAAAAGGTTGTGTCGTCGGTTGTGCGCGGCAGAGACGAGTGATCGCCATCGTACAAATGCACCTCAAATCGTGCTCCCGGCGCCATCAGCGCGTGAAAATTCAGTGCACCAACCAGCAGTCGACGCTCACGACTCGACAGACCTCGCAAAGAATCGTCGGCTTCAACTATTTCGAAAAGAGCAGGCTGGCCGAGCACGACGTCAGGGGTCACGATGGAGGCAGAATCCTTCGAAAAGATGGCGTGGGTTCACGCGGTGCGGAAGCTCCAGGAGTCTATCAGCGTCCCTGTGGCATACCTTGAGCGACTGAACCGTCGGCCCACCGGCTCCACAGCCGCGGCAAAGATAGGATGGTTCAGCCCGCGCCTCGGGCGCCCTCCCACGCAAATAAGGAAGTCGATGCCCCTTTCGACGCCCGCGACGCCCTCCCTCGAGGAACCTGGTCGGAATCTCGGTCTGGTTGACGTATTTCGCCGCCGCTACCTGTTGTCGCTGATCGTCAGCAAGGAAGTCCAGATCCGCTACCGCGGCTCGATCTTGGGTTGGGTCTGGTCCTACGTCAAACCGCTCGTCCAGTTCGTCGTCTTCTATGTGGCGATCGGTGTCTTCCTCGGGATGAACGACAACGTCGAGTTCTTCCCGATCTACTTACTGGCTGGAATCACGATCGTCACCTTCTTTAGTGAAGCGTTCGCGAACGGCACCAGGTCGCTGGTTGACAATGCAGCCCTGATCAAAAAGATCTACCTACCCCGCGAGATGTTTCCGATATCCAGCATGCTGATCGCTGCGGTCAATACGTTGCCGCAGATTGTGGTGGTCATCGTCATCTCCCTGTTCTTTGGCTGGGCACCATCTGCCGCTCATATCGGCGCGATCCTCCTGGCGCTCGTCATTGTCGCCCTGCTTGCAAGCGGCCTCGGTCTACTTTTCGGCGCTGTGAACGTCTCGTTTCGCGACGCTCAGGCCCTCGTCGACATCATCGTCATGTTCGCCGTCTGGGCCTCGCCGGTGATGTATCAGTGGCAGATGGTGCAGGAGAAAGTACCCGAGTGGTTGTTTGTCCTCTATCGCCTCAACCCGCTCACGCCAGCCGTTGAGCTCATGCACTACGGGATCTGGTTTCCGCTCGAGCCACGAAACGCGGCGCTTCTTCCCGGGTTGTGGACTTATTCAGGCTCCGCGCTACTGATTGGTCTCGCGCTCATCATGATCGGCCAACTCGTCTTCCGTCGCTTGGAGGGTCGTTTTGCACAAGACCTCTGACCCTTCAAAGCTGCCGCGCATCGTGGTGGATGACGTACATAAGGACTTCAAGCTCCGGCACACCCACTCGATGAAGGAGACGTTCCTCGCGGCGATCAGACGGAAACCGATCACAACGGAATTCCACGCCCTTGACGGAGTGTCTTTCTCAATCGGTGAGGGCGAGGCTGTCGCTCTCCTCGGCTTTAACGGCTCCGGCAAGTCCACCATGCTCAAGTTGATCTCGGGAGTTCTGACACCAGACTCCGGCAAGGTCCTGACCCGCGGGCGAGTGGCAGGACTCATCGAGGTCGGCGCGGGCTTCCATCCCGACCTCTCCGGCAGAGAAAACATCTTCCTCAACGCCGCTATTCTCGGGATGGAGCGTAAGGAGATCGAGAGACGCTACGACGAGATCGTCGCCTTCAGCGAGATCGAGCAGTTCATCGACACAGAGGTCAAGCACTACTCGTCCGGGATGTTTCTTCGGCTCGCGTTTTCTGTCGCCATCCACACGGAAGTAGATGTGCTGCTGATCGACGAAATCCTCTCCGTGGGCGATGAGCCCTTCCAGAAGAAGTGCCTAGCCCGGATCCGGGAGCTGCACGCGCAAGGCAAGACCCTGGTCGTCGTGAGTCACGATCTCGGCATGGTGTCGAAACTGTGTGAGCGGGGCGTCCTCCTGCGTGATGGTGGAGTCGCTTTCGATGGGCCGAGCACGGAAGCTGTTGCGCTGATGCGGGCCTAACGCGTCACGATCACAACTCGGCGTGGAGTTGCCACACCCGTTCGGCCGTATCGCGCCACGAGAAAGCCCGCGACCGATCAGCCGAGAGGACGCGCAGCCGTTTCGCAAAGCCGGCATCGTCAATCAGGCGCCGCAGAGCCTCGGCGATCCCATCCGCATCGTCAATGGCCGTGAAGTATGCACCATCGGCCAGCAGCTCCTCGTTCTGCGGGGTCTTCGCGGTAATAATTGGGGCTCCGACAGCGAGTCCCTCGATCACCCGCCAGGGAAACACAAAAGCCGTCGAAGCCGAGACCACCGCGAGAGCGCCAGACAAAACAGCGGCGCGATCGGATGCATCGACCCTACTGAGGACGTGAACTCGCCGTTCGGGAATACCGCTCGCCTGCGCGAGATCTCCGATCCGGGTCACATCGTCGTGCTCGTCGCCGATAAACACCACGTCGAGCGCGAGATCCGCGGCAGCGCGCAGAGCGGGCGTCAGCCCCGCGGGATCCGTCGTGCGTCCGAGAGCTACCACGTACCGGTCGGGCAGCCCCAAGGTTCGCACACGACCTGGCGCATCCGTCGGCGTCGCGAAGGCGTCGGGTGCAGCACCGGCGATCACACGGACTCGGCCGCGGAGCGAGGCGATCTCCCCGAGTTCGGCGGCCATCGCGTGCGTGGGAACGACGACAGCATCGGCGAACCTCGCTGCGCGACGGAGCATCGCTCGGTGCCACGCGACCGAGCCGCGATCGAGGCGCTCCGGCGCGGTCCACGGCTCGAGGCTCCACACAGTGACCACCGTTTGATCGTGATCGTGGGCACGATCGTGGCGAACCAGAGGCGCCATTAGCGTCGGCGAGTGGATCATTCCGCCCGCTGCGCCGAGCGAGACACCCGCAGCCCAAGCAGCAGCGAGCTGACGGCGACGGACGGTCGCACTCCACACCCCGGCAAGGCCGTCCAGCGCTGCGTACTGTCCTTGATCGGGGCCGTTCGCCGGGAGGATGCCCGCTACGTCGCACCCGGCAGGCGCGGTCTCGGTAAGCGCGGCTAAGAGACTCGTGGATGCGGAGCCGAGGTCGCTCGACGTCGGCGCGATCGCCTGGTCGAGCACTACTCGGAGCCTCGCTGTCACTCTTTTGACCCTACCCGCGTGACCTGGCGTCCACCTGTGACACGCTCGCGCTGCTCGCCTCCGGCGCGGTCGCGCATGCCCGACTCCACAGCCCGATACAACCGTGAACAAATTCCCTGCGTCGGAATGCTTGAATGAGGCCCGTGCCTGAAACCCACCACCACAACCGCCAGGGACGCCGCCGAGTCTGGCTGATCTCACTCGGTATCGCGCTTTTCGTGCTACTGGCGGCCGCCCTCTGGCTCGGCACGCGCGTCCTTGTCGCCCGCGACGGCCTCGAGTCCGCGGCCGAAACCGCCTCGACGATCCCCGATCTGGTGCAGAGCGGGGACGCGGCCGGAGCCGTCTCAGCGGCACGGGACTTCGAGACGGATGCCGACGCCGCCCGGGCCGCGACATCCGATCCCGTGTGGCGGGTCGCCGAATGGCTGCCCTGGCTCGGATCGGACCTGACCGCCGTCCGCGGCATGAGCGAAGTCGCCGCCGATCTCGCGTCCGCCGCTGTTCTTCCCCTCGCCGAGACTCTCGGCAGAATCGACATCTCATCTCTCGGCTTCGCGGATGGGCGCATCGATGTGGCTCCGCTCGCCGGAGCATCGCCGGATCTGGCCGCCGCCAACACCGCCCTGCAGCATGCCGTGGAGCGCGTCAACGCGTTACCCGAGCCGACGCTCCCAATCGTTGCGGGTGCCCTCGAGCGGCTACAGGATGCCACGGCCGAGGCGGCAGCGGTTATCGACGGGCTGGACCGCGCCGCTGCGGTACTCCCGGCGATGATCGGAACGGACGGTCCGCGCACCTACCTGCTGCTCGTGCTCAACAATGCTGAAGCGCGGTCCCTCGGCGGGATCGCCGGTGCCGGGGCAGTCCTGCGGTTCGACGACGGGCGCATCACGATCGAGCGGCAGTTCTCGTCACGCGATTTCGAACGCGCCGAAGAGCCCGTCATCGATCTGTCGCCCGGCACGATTTCCCTCTTCGAGGACCTTCCGGGCCGCTTCATCCAGAACACCGCGAGCTCGCTCGACTTCACCGAGACCGCGTCGGCCGCCGCCGCCCTGTGGGAGCACACCAGCGGGCAGCGGGTCGATGGCGTCATAGCGATCGATGCCGTCAGCATCTCGTACCTTCTTAAGGCGACGGGCCCGGTGCAGGCGGGACCGTTTTCGCTGAGCGCCGCCAACGCGGTCGATACCCTGCTGTCGACCGCGTACGCGCAGATTCTCGACACGACCATGCAGGACGAGGCGTTCGCACTGGTTGCACGGGCGGTCTTTGAGGCTCTCGCGGCCGGTGAAGCCGACCCGAGCATCCTGCTGGGAGCTCTCGGACGGTCAATGGACGAGCAACGTCTGCACGTCTGGAGTTCCCATGCCGAGGAACAGGCTCGCATCGATGGCACCCCCCTGGCGACGATGCTTCCGCCGGATTCGGATACGACGCGCATCGGAATCTTCGCCAACGACGTCACGGGCGCGAAACTCGACTACTACGCAACGCCCTCTACCCTTGTCGAACTGGACTCATGCACCGACGCCCCCCGCGTGACCGTCACGGTCGACTGGACGAACACCATCCCCGCGGACGCCGCTTCGACCCTCCCGAAGTACGTCCTCGGCCCCGAACTGATGGTTCCGACGTTCGGAGATACCCTCACCCGCATAGCGGTGGCAGGGCCGGATGACTGGCTCGCGACGGACTATTCGATTGACGGCGAGCAAGGGGGCGTCCAGGCAGCGCAGTACGGCAATCGCACCGTGCTGCAGCACGAGTTCGTCACTACACCCGGCGGTTCACACCGCATCGTCGTCAAGTTCACCGCGCCCGAGGGCACGACTCTCGAAGACCTCCCGATAAAGGTCGTATCGACTCCGCTCGTGCATGCGAACGAGGTAGAAATCGCGCACGCGAAGTGCACCGATTGATGTAGGGTGTGAAACGTCAGCTGGGGTAGTTGACATCAATTGGGGAAGTCTTCGCAGGACACCTTCGGGTCGTCCGCGATACGTGCATCGAATGCTGGGGAGCAGCGGTGTACGCATACTTCGCGTGAACACTGGGGAAATCTCATGCTGAAGAAGAACATCGTGGTGCTCGGAATCGCACTCGGAATCGTGGCGTTCGGCGCGCCCGCGGCGGCATCCGCCGTCGAGGACCCGTACGTCCTGCCTGCATCCGTCTCGATCGAAGATGCTGTCATCACGCCGTGCGAGTCGTCGACGATCGTGTTCGGCGCCAACTACTGGATCGCGGGCGAGAACGTCGCCGTCTCGGCTAGCGGCGCACGAGTCGCGGGCGCGAGCTTCACGCCGAGCGTCAACGCGGGCGCGGACGGAAGCCTTTCGGCGACCTTCCAGCCCCCGGCCGACGGCGAGGGCGTGTACGACATCACCTTCACGAGCGCGACGCAGAGCTACACGGCCCCGATCACGGTCACGCCGGTCGCGAACTGCGAGGGCGACCCGCAGGTCGACCAGGCTCTCGCGCTCACGGGTGGCGGCACCTCGCCGTGGGTCTACGGCATCGGTGGCGGACTGCTGGTCGCGGGCTCGGCCCTGATCACCGTCACTGTCCTGCGCCGTCGCCAGGCCTAAGCCCGCAGATACGTCCCTCACGGCGCCGCTCGCAACCCGCGGCGGCGCCGTGAGGCGTGTCTTCGCCTGCCATGAGAGCCGCACCAACCGGTCATCGTCGACCCACCCGGGGAGCAAGATGATCACGCGCATCGTTGCTGTCGCCCTGGCCGTCATCGCCATGATGTGGGCCGGGCCGGCAGCGGCCGCGGCGATCGCCGACGACTCCTACGTCGCCCCCGCGGGGGTGTCCGTGACACCAGCCGTTATCGAGCCCGGCGGCAGGTCGACGATCGAGTTCTCCGCGGGGTTCTTCGAAACCGGGGAACGCGTGGCGACGGATGTCTCCGGTGCCCGTTCGCGGGCAGCCCTCGTGCTCGGCGCCGGTGGTACGGCGACCCTCGTCAGTCGCGTCGATGGCGGCCTGACGGCCGTTTTCCACGCACCCGAACACGGTTACGGGCGATACGCGATCACCTTTTCGGCGTCTCGCGACTATGTCGCCATCGTCACCGTCACGAGTGCGAATGGAACGCATCACGAAGCAGGCCCGCTCGCTCCCCCGGGCCCCGACCTCGGCGTAGCAGCGCCGGGCGCGGAAGTCCCCGGCACCGGCACCGGCACCGGCACCGGCACCGGCACGACGCTCGATCCCCCGGGCGTGCCTGACAAGTGGACCGGTTCTCCCGATCGCGAGGGACGAGTGCAGATCCCCAGCACCCGTCCGGACGCGCCGGAATGGCCGGACCTGGACTACCTCCCCTGGACCATCGCGCTTCTCGCGGCGATCGCCCTCGTCGCGACGACCGTCACCGCAACACTGTTGATTGCGGCCCGCCGGCGCACCTGAGCTTCGCCCGCCGACCCGAAGGCTATGTGTTCCGACAAAAGACGCTAGGGAGAGACGCAGTTTCGTATCCCCATGTCGGGATATTCTGGGCGTCGTCGATGACGGCCCCGTCCGGGGAACGCTGAATGAACGAGGGGTGCGCCGTGGACCTCTCGATCGTCGTGCCGACCTTCAACGAAGCACCGAACGTCGCCGAACTCGTGCGGCGGATAACGGCTGCGACGGAAGGCCTCGACCGCGAGATCCTCTTCGTCGACGACTCCACAGACGACACCCCCGCCGAGGTCGAACGCGTGGCGACCGGCACGGCCGTGTCGGTCAGGCTCATCCACCGAGACACCCCGACTGCCGGACTCGGCGGGGCCGTGCTGCAGGGCATTCGCCTGGCTGAAGCAGACATCTGCATCGTGATGGACGGCGACCTTCAGCATCCTCCCGAAGTGATCCCCGAGATGCTGCGCGCGCACCAGCGCACGGGCGCCGGGATCGTCGCGGCGTCGCGGTACACGGGCGACGGCGCGGCGACCGGGTTGGCGGATGCGGTGCGCACAGCGGTTTCCCGCGGCGCGACGCTCCTGACCAAGGCCATGTTCCCCCTGCGCCTGCGCGACTCGACGGACCCGATGACCGGCTACTTCCTCCTCGACCGGACGCAGCTCGACCTCGACCGGCTCCGCCCACGAGGTTTCAAGATCCTGCTCGAGATTCTGGCGAGGAATGACATCGCTGTCGCAGAAGTCCCCTTCGATTTCGCGGAACGATCGGCCGGCGCGTCGAAGGCATCCATGCGCCAGGGGATGCGTTTCCTCGCCCAGCTCTCGGTGCTGAAGTTCGGGAAGATGTCGGGGTTCGCCCTCATCGGCGCGATCGGCGCGGTGGCGAACATCGGGATCATGGCCGGCCTCACCCATCTCGGGATGAGCTACATCTGGGCGGCGATCATCGCGGCCGAGGTGACGATCGTCGGCAACTTCCTGCTGCAGGAACGGTTCGTTTTCCGCGAGATGCTCGGGAATGCCTCGGCTCGCTGGCTGCGCTTCGCGAAGTCGTTCAGCTTCAACAATGCCGAAGCTCTCATCCGCATCCCCGTGCTCGCCCTGCTGGTCGAGACCTGGCACATCTCCAGTGTCCTGGCCGCCGCCATCACGCTCGCCGTGGCTTTCGTGGCGCGCTTCGCCTTCCACTCGCTCGTCGTCTACGCCCCCCAGCGGGAGGGCGCCCCCTCGCGCAGGCGGGTTCTGGCGCAGAAGATCGACGAGCAGGCGATGCAACCGGGCGAGCTGTAGCCCGGCCGAACTACGGTGTGGGCGTCGGGGTCGGCGGGTGCAGCGCAGCCTGGACGATCTCGCGCACGTAGGCGTAGTCCGGTTCCTCGGCGTCGATGCCGCCCTCGGGCGTCAACTCGATCGTCGTGACCGGGAGCTCCTTCGTCTTCATGGCGAGCTCTGCGAAGTAGGGCAGCATCGATTCCGGCAGGTCGGTCTCGACGAGCGCCGTACCCGCTACCGCCACATCCTTGAAGCGCGTGAGCACATTGCCGGGCGTGAACTGCGCGAGAATCGCGGTCTGCAGTTCGCGCTGGCGACGCATCCGGTCCCAATCATTCGTCGTGTACCGCGACCGCGCGTACCACTGGGCCGTGTCGCCGTCCATGCGCTGCGGGCCCGCCTCGATCCAGCCGATCGCCCAGTCCTCGGCCGACTGGCCCGGGTAGGCCGGGCCGCCGCCCTTGGGCAGACGCTCGACGACCGTGATGTCGACGCCGCCGAGCGCATCCACGAGCGCCGCGAAGCCGTGCATGTCGATGAAGACGTAGTACGGGATTTCGATACCCAGGATGCCTTCCGCGGCATCCTTCGTCGCCTCGATCGCGGGGGTGGAGCCGGAAGCACGCGCATCGGGATACAGGGCGTCACCGTCGCGGCACACCTCGACCTCGGTGCGCAGCTGGTTGATGCCCGGTCCCCAGCCGCAGTTGGCGTTCGCGTAATTGGTGTGCCCGTCGGGGTACAGGTCCAGCATCGGGCCCGGGGCGAACGGGAACCCGGGCATATCGCGCGGAATGCCCGTTATGGTTGCCGCGCCCGTGTCGGCGTTCACGGAGACGACCGAGATGCTGTCGTAGCGCATCGAGTCGCGCCCTTCGCCGCTGTCCGCGCCGAGGAGCAGGATGTTGTAGTAGCCGTCCGAGGGCGGCACGGCCGGCCCGCCGAGGCCGAAGATCGAGCCCAGCGTGCCGCGCGTCGTGCCCACGAGATCCGCGGCGTACAGCGCCCCGCCGGACGTGAGAACAAGAAGCCCCGCGAGGACGGCCGATACTCCGACCCGTGCCACGGGACGGAGCTTGACCAGCCGCACCAGGCGGAACGTGTCGATCGCCAGCACGACCCAGAGTGCACCGTAGGCGATGAGCAACCCCTGGAGCAGCAGCAACGCGATGCCGTTCGTGGCGATCCAGTAGACGAAGAACGGCCACAGCATGGCAGCCACGGCGGTGAGGATGAGCACGGTCCATAGGAACAGCGTGGCGCCGAGCGCGAATCGTCCGAGCCGCTTGCTGCCTGCCAGCACCTGGGCCGACCCGGGGACCAGCACGTTGAAGATCACGAGCCACCACGCGCGCCTACGCATGTAGTCGGCCGACCCCGAGTCGGGGTACCGGAGCGGCAGCTGGTTGACGATCGGCGGCAGGGACGGCGCGACGCGCGGCAGCCGGGTGGGAGCTGCGATGCTCACAGCGCGTCCTTCAGCCGCCGGTTCTTCTCCTCGACCTCGGCCTCGAGCCGGCGGGCATAGTCGTCGAGCGAAGTCGCGAGGGCCGCATCGGATGCGCCCAGAATGCGTGCGGCCAGGAGGCCCGCGTTCTTCGCGCCCCCGATCGACACGGTCGCCACGGGGATCCCGCCGGGCATCTGCACGATGCTGAGCAGGGAGTCGAGCCCATCGAGCGTCGCGAGCGGCACGGGCACGCCGATGACCGGAAGCGAGGTGACAGACGCGAGCATGCCGGGCAGATGAGCGGCGCCGCCGGCGCCCGCGATGATGACACGGATGCCTCGGGCCCGCGCTTCGCGGCCGTAGGACATCAGCTTGTCGGGCGTGCGGTGGGCGGAAACGACCTCGACCTCGTGCGGAACGAGCAGGTCCGTCAGGATCTGGGATGCGTCACTCATGACGCGCCAGTCGGAGTCGGAGCCCATGACGACGCCGACGATGGGCGCGTCGGAGGAATGCAGCGGCCGGGTCACCCGATCAGGCTAGGCCCCCCTCCTGCAAGAATGCCGTTCCGCCGCGCACTCACGTGAAGTGCGCCACACACTCAGCCCAACTGCGCCGCGCACTCAGTCGAAGTGGGCCGCAGCGGCGCGTGCTTCGTAGGCGACCTCATCCAATTCATCACCTGCGGCGTTGACGTGTCCGACCTTCCGCCCCGGCCGAGGGTCTTTGCCGTACAGGTGGATCTTCGCGCCCGGATGCGCCGACATCGCCGCGGGCACGCGTTCCGCGAGTCCGCCCTCAGCGGGTCCGCCGAGGACGTTCACCATGACCGTCCAGGGAGCGTGCGGGAACGTCAAGCCCAGCGGCAGATCGAGGACCGCACGCAGGTGCTGTTCGAACTGGCTCGTGAGCGCGCCATCCTGAGTCCAGTGGCCGCTGTTGTGGGGGCGCATGGCGAGTTCGTTCACGAGCAGGCGATCGTCGGTCGTCTCGAAGAGTTCCACCGCGAGCATGCCCGTCACGCCGAGCCCATTCGCGATGTCACCCGCCATCGCGGCCGCGACGTCCACGAGGCGCGCACCGGCTCCCGGAGCGGGTGCAACGACCTCGGCACAGACGCCATCGCGCTGGACCGTTTCGACGACGGGATACGTCGCAGTCTCGCCGGCGGGGCTCCGAGCGATCTGCTGCGCGAGTTCGCGCCGGAAGTCCACCAGTTCTTCCACCAGCAGCTCGCCGCCCCGCGCGTCCTCGGCGAGCGCCGCGAACCAATCCGCGGCCTCCGTGCCATGTTCGATAACGCGAACCCCCTTCCCGTCGTAGCCGCCGCGGGGGGTCTTCACGACAGCACGGCCGCCGTGCTCGTCGATGAATCGCTGCAGGCTATCCGCGTCCGAAACTGCGGCCCAGTCGGGCTGCGGCACCCCGAGCTCGGCGAGACGCGTACGCATCCGGATCTTGTCCTGGGCGAATTCCAAGGCCGCGGGTCCGGGATGCACCGCGACACCCGCCTCGAGCAACGCGTGCAGCACGGGCTGCGGAACGTGCTCGTGGTCGAAGGTGATGACATCGACGTCGCGGGCGAACGCGAGAACCGTGTCGGCGTCGCGGTAGTCGCCCACCTGGCTCGCGGCGAGGGCCGCCGACATCCCCTCCGCCTCAGCCAGCACCCGGATCTCGATGCCCAGCTCGACGGCCGGGGCGATCATCATGCGGGCCAGCTGGCCGCCGCCGACGACTCCGACGCGGTATGTCATGGTCTTCCCCTCGCAGGTGATTGGACGTGCGCCTCCATCCTTTCACCGGAGCGCATGGATCGTCGGCCTCCTGTTTCGGGGGGCGATCGGCGCTGTCGGCTCAGGCGGGGAGCGGGGGACGCGGCGGGGCGGCCACGGATTCGTCGCTCGCCATTCCCTGTGCGTTGCGGTGCGCCAGGATCTGACCGACTTCGATCTGATCGGCGAGCACCTCTTGGAGGAGGACGACGTCGGGAACGTTGACCAGGCGCAGCGGCTCGTCGACCCCGTTGCTCAAGATGATCGTTCCGGCCCGCCACATCCGCTGGATCGGACCGCGACGCAGGCTGATCGTGTACCCCCGCGCGTGCGTCAGCTCCTGTGCACGACGGGACAGCACACCACGACGAGCGATGACGCGGCGGGTCGTGATCGTGTACGTGCGACTGACCCAGATGATCCACGGCAGCACGACGAGGAGCAGCACGACCGCACCCGCGGCGGCGAGCAGCATCCAATTCTCAAAAGGCGCAGGAAGGTTGTCGTAGAACCACCCCGAAGCGCCGGCAACAGCCACGACGACCAGCGCCGACCAGCCCAAGCGGCGAGCACTCCCCCGCGTCCGCGCGACCAGCCGCTCGGGCGTGGCCGAACCGGGCGGCGGCGCCGGCAGGCGATTGCCGTACGTCGTCGGCTGGGTCATGCGCTCATTCTGCCGGTCGTCGGCGCGGGATGACGCATCCCACGCGGCTGGTTCGTCAGCGAACGTGCACGACGTCGCGGTTCGTCAGCGAACGTGCACGACGTCGCCGGCGACGACGGATGTCTCGTCGACCCCGCTGCGGATGACCAGTTCGCCGTGCGGCCCGATCCGTACCGCCTCGCCGACGAGTTCGCTCTCGTCCGGCAAGTGGACGCGCACCGTGTTGCCGATCGTCCCGCAGAGCGCCTCGACCTCGTCATGCACTCCCGAGCGCGACGCGTCGCCATCTTCCAGGAGGAGAGCCCCGACGAGCTCGCCCAGTGCGGCGAGGTAGTCGGCGAGCAGCGTGTCGAGCAGCGGCGGGGTGACGTCCGTACCGAGCACCGCGAGTGATGTCGCGGTGGGAACCGGCAACTGTTCTGCGGTCATCGCCGTGTTGACGCCCGCGCCCACCACGATCGAGTCCTGCGCACCCGGCACGACCTCGGCGAGGATGCCGCTGACCTTACGACCATCGACCAATACATCGTTCGGCCATTTCATCCGGACGGTATGGGTGTCACCGACCTGCGCGGAGAGGTGCGCCGCGATGGCGCGCGTGAGGGCAGCCCCCGCGAGAAGGGGTATCCAGCCGCGCTCCACCGACTGGAGGCCCGAAACATCGAGAACGACCGAGATCGCCAGTGCGCTGCCCGCGGGCGCTTGCCAGGTCCGCCCGCGTCGACCCCGGCCATCCGTCTGGTCGTCGGTGACCAGCACCGACAGGTTCGGCCATGCGCCGGGATCGAGCGTGCGCGACCTGACCAGGTCGGCATTCGTCGATCCCGTTCTCTCGACGACCTCGACCCGCGTCGCGACGGTCGAGGCGGAGGGGAAGTCCGTGACATGCAGAGTCATAGCCCCAGGCTAGGCGCAGCACCGCACAGCACAGCACAGCACAGCACAGCACGGCACCGCACAGCACAGCACGGCGCGAGGACATCGGCGCGGCAAGAGGAGCATCCTGACGCGAAAGTCCTCCCCACACTCCGAAATCCTCCTCCCACGCTGCCGCGAGCTGTTCCCCACGCTCCCTCCCCCGTGCCACGGGACGCGCACCATCCCCCGTTTGCACCCGACGAACGTTCACAGCCCAGGGCGGACACAACGATGTGGGGCATGGAACTTCAGTCATGGCTCAGGGCGCGCGGAGGATGGGCACACCGCTCGGATGCGATCGAGGCGGGGTGGACGCGTTACCGCCTCGAGCAGGCGCTTCGCTCGGCGCTCATCCTGGTGACGGCGAGACAGTGGCTGCATCTTCCGGACATCGACGACGATCTGCGGGCGGCGATGAGCGCGAGCGCGCGAGTGACATGCGTGTCCGCGGCACGGATGCTGGGACTCTGGGTTCCTCGTCTGCCCGACCGTCTGCACCTCGCCGTCCATCCCCACGCCGGGCGGGATCTGTCCCGCTTCGTGGCCCACCGCAATCTCGGGCCCGTCCGGCCTCTCCCACGGTCGCCGCTGGACGCCATCGAGAACGTCCTCGCCCGCGTGGCGACCTGCCAGCCACACCTCGAGGCGCTGGCAATCTGGGAGTCTGCGATCAATAAGGGCCTCGCGACCTCCGCGCACCTGCAGGCGGTCGGATGGACGACTCACGCCGCGCGAACACTCGCATTCGAAGCCGGCGGCGACTCCGACTCGGGGCTCGAGACACTGGTCGTTCAGCGGCTCGCGAGGCTCGGCATCCCGGCGCTGCAACAGGTCCCACTGCTGGGTCACGACGTCGACCTCCTCGTCGGGCGGCGACTGGTCATTCAGCTGGACGGATTCGCGTACCACCAGGCGGCGCAGCGCCGCGCCGACATCGCGCACGACCGGCGTCTGCGCCTCGCGGGGTACACCGTGCTGCGCTTCGACTACGTCGAGGTCATGGAGCGCTGGCCTCTGGTTGAGCGTCAGATCCTCTCGGCGGTCGCGCAGAACTTGCACCTCGCTTGAGGACTTCGGCGCGAGGAAAGGAGGTTTCGGGTCCGACTCTCCTCGTGTCGGGCCGAAGTCCTCCCGCGGCGCAGCGCGGGGCCGCGAACGAGGTTTCCGAGAGGCGGGCAAGAGAGGAGGGCGGAGGGATTGCACAACGGATGACACAGGTCGTTGTGCGGGGACGTCAACCGTTCGAGCGTGGGGGGCCCGGATAGAGTGAATCGCGTGAGTCATGAGCCCGACCTGTCCACCGCCGGAAAGATCGCTGATCTGCGCGCCCGCTACGACGAAGCGGTCGTTTCCGCTGAGCTCGTTGCGCGCGAGAAGCAGCACGCGAAGGGCAAGCTGACCGCCCGCGAGCGCATCGAGCTGCTCGTCGACAAGGGCAGCTTCGTCGAGATCGACGAGTACGTGCGACACCGCACGACCGCCTTCGGGATGGACCGGTCCCGCCCCTTCGGCGACTCGGTCGTGACCGGCACGGGCACGATCCACGGTCGCACCGTTGCCGTGTACGCCCAGGATTTCTCCACATTCGGCGGATCGCTCGGCGAGGTCGCCGGTGACAAGATCATCAAGGTGATGCAGCTCGCCCTGCGCGGCGGGATGCCGATCATCGGCATCCTCGACTCCGGTGGCGCTCGCATCCAGGAAGGCGTCGTCGCCCTCGGAAAGTACGGCGAGATCTTCCGCCTCAACACGGCGGCCTCGGGCGTCATCCCGCAGATCTCGCTCATCATGGGTCCGGCGGCCGGTGGGGCCGTCTACTCCCCCGCCCTCACGGACTTCGTCATCATGGTCGACAAGACCAGCCAGATGTTCGTGACCGGTCCCGATGTGATCAAGACCGTCACGGGCGAAGACGTGGGCATGGACGAATTGGGTGGCGCGTACACGCACAACACCCGAAGCGGCGTCGCCCACTATCTCGCCGAGGACGAGGACGACGCGATCGACTACGCGCGCACCCTCCTCGGGTTCCTACCGGACAACAACATGACGGACGTCCCGACCTACGAGTCCGGCTTCGAGTGGGAGACGACGGATGCCGATCGCACGCTGAACACGGTCATCCCGGACTCCCCGAACCAGCCGTACGACATCCACCAGGTGATCTCGAAGCTCGTGGACGCGCCCTCAGGGTCGGGCGCCGGTGATTTCCTCGAGGTACAGCCCCTATTCGCTCCGAACATCGTCATCGGGTTCGGGCGGGTCGAGGGTCGCTCCGTGGGCATCATCGCGAACCAGCCGTCGCAGATGGCGGGCACGCTCAACATCGACGCGGGTGAGAAGGCCAGCCGATTCGTCCGCTTCTGCGATGCGTTCTCGATCCCGATCCTGACCCTGGTGGACGTGCCCGGATACCTGCCCGGCACCGACCAGGAGTGGACCGGAGTCATCCGTCGCGGCGCGAAGCTGCTCTACGCCTACGCCGAGGCCACCGTTCCGCTCGTCACCGTGATCCTCCGAAAGGCCTACGGCGGCGCGTACATCGTGATGGGTTCGAAGCAGCTCGGTGCCGACATGAACTTCGCGTGGCCGAGCGCCGAGATCGCCGTCATGGGCGGCCAGGGCGCGGTCAACATCCTGTATCGCGGCGAGATCAAGCGCGCCGAAGAGGCGGGCGAGGATGTCGCGGCCGTCCGCACGCGCCTCGCCAACGAGTACACGTACAACGTGGCTTCACCGTTCCTGGCGGCCGAACGCGGCGAACTCGACAGCATCATCGAGCCGGCCTCGACCCGCGTGATGGTCGCCAAGGCGCTGCGGTCCCTGCGCACGAAGCGCGCCACGCTGCCGCCCAAGAAGCACGGGAACATCCCGCTGTGAGCTTGCCGGAAGACGTGTCGGTCGAAGTCCTCCGCGGCTCGCCCGACGAACAAGAACTCGCAGCTCTCCTTGCCGTCGTGACCGAGGCGTACACCCGCGAAGCGGACGCGGTCGTCGCGGAGGACGACACCGGATCGTCGGCCTGGGCCCGGAGCGCGAGGGGACTCCGTCGTCCCCTCGAGCGCGGACTGCCCTGGGGACGATCGAGCTGACCGTGCCGCTCGCGCCCGGCTCATCGAAAACCCTGGAAAACCGGGAAAAATGTCCCCCAAAGTACCTACAGACACTGATTTCCGCGCCGCCGCATACTGGTTGGGCGTGACACGCTCATGCGTATGGCCGTGACCCCCGATTCTCGGGACAGCGGCTCCCGCGGACGATTTTCGGGTAATCGTTCCGCAACGGAGAGGGGCCGGCGACTTCGCCGCCCCTCTCCGCTCGCGTCGAGGTCAGCTGCGGGGTGCACGAGTCTGAGACGTCAGCGTCCCGGGTGCCGGATCTCACGCCAGAGGTCTACCGAATCCTCGTCGGTCTGCTCCACCACGAGGCGTCCCACGACCGTCACCGCGACATCATCGTCGGGGGACGTGCGGATGATGATCCTGTTCGATTGCGAATCGCGCAGCGCCTCGGCGAGTTCCGCGCGAATCTGACTCAGATCTTCGTCGAGCACACCCTCGAGTCCACCCTCGTCGAAGACACTCACCTGCGCGCCCCGGCGTCGCGCGGCGTCGATCTCGGCACGCACACCGTCATCGAGCAGGCGCGGTCCACGTAATTCGTCGCGGAGCCGCGCCTCGGCCATCCCCGCTTCACGGCGCTCCGACTCGCTCAGCAGCCCGTGCATGGCGATGACACGTGCGAGGACTGGGCCGCCGACCGCGAGGGCACGCTGGAGTTGCACCCGGCGTTCGCGCTCGCGTCCCTCCTGCGCGGCTTCCCACGCGGAGGTGACGGTCTGCAGCTCGGCGAGCTGCTCGGCGTCACGCTCGGCGCGATCGATCAGGAAGACCAGGAGGTGCGCCACGCCGACCCAGACGATCGAGCCGACGAGCCCCTGGCTGAGCGCCTGGATCGGCCCCATCCAGATCATCGAGCCGATCGAGAGCACGACGGTGCCGGCCCACGCGATCCAGGTTCTGCGTCGCACCATCAGCACGACCATCAGGGCGCCGCCGCCCCCGACGTACCAGGTGCCGTAGGTGGCGGTCCGCGCAACGCCCTCGGAGTCGGCAACCGCAAAACCTGTCATCGAGGGAACGACCGCGACCGTGATGAGCGCGACGACAGCCGCCCAGAGCGGCATCGGCTCTCGGGGCGAATCTGCCCCGGCCACGGGACGTGGGACGGCGAAGATCGTCACGACCGTCGCCGCGAGGTAGAGGATGAGGCCGACAAACAGGAATCCCGGACGCTCAGGCTGACCAGTCGTCCAGAGCACTCCTCGCGCGGCCTGATACACCGCAAAGGCCAGTGCGAGCGCGGCGAGCACGGTACGGACGTTCATCGTCGCACCTCTCGCCAGCGCAGGGTCACGACCGTGCCGTGAGGGCCGGAATCGATCACGGCCTCACCGTCGATAGCAGCGATGCGCGCGAGGATCGAGGCACTGATTCCGAGACGATCGTCGGGCACCGCATCGACGTCGAAACCGGGACCCTTGTCCGAGACGACGACTTCGACGGCGGCCAGTCGCTCGTCGCTCTCGGGAACACTGCGCACCGCACCCTCGACATGATCCGCATCGACAGCAGTCCCGACCGAACCGACACGAGTCGCGACCGAATTGACCTCAGGATCAGCGGGACGACGGACGATCGCTTCGAGCCCGACACCGTCGGCGTGCTGGATCGCGTTGGCCGCCGCCTGCGTGGCAGCCCTGATCATCGCGGCAGCGACGGCCGGCGGCACCTGGGGCTCGTCTTCCGCTGCCTCGACACGCACCTGCAGCCGCAGCCCCAGGTCTGCGAGGGACGCCTGGATGCCGCGAGCGAGAGCCTTCATCGTTGCCGGCTGGGGATCGATCCCCCCGCTCGGAGTGCCCGTGTCCGCGAGACCCTCCAGCGCTTCGCGCGCCATCGACATCGCAAGCGATCGAGCTCGGGGGCCATCCGCGCGCTCGGCGGCGATCAGGGCCGCAAGCACGCTGTCGTGCATGAGTGCCGAGACGGCGACCCGCTCCTCTTGCGCGGCCTGCGCCTCTGCGGCCTGGGCGTAGGCGGCGACCGTCTGCGCGCGTTCGCGGTCGACGCCCGAGGCCATCCGACGGAAGATCGTCACGAGCGTCATCAGCAGGCCGCCGAGGATGAGCGAGTACGGCACCTCGAAGACGGCCGCCAGCAGGAAATCGGTATCAAAGCCCCCCTGCCAGATCCGCACGACACCGTAGAGCAGCGGCGTGGCGATGGTCCACGCGAGTTGGAGGGGAAAGCGGAAAGCGATGACCGCGGCGATCGTCGCGACATTGATCAGGTACCACGACCAGGGCTCGGGCGTTACCGCGGGTACGGATCCCGCCGTGGCGAGCGGCCAGATCGCCAGCATGACGATGTAGATGACGGCGAACGCACCGGTTGCCACACGAGCGGTTGCGCGGAAGAAACACGCGCCGCACATGATGATGAGCGATCCGAAGACGATCGTCAGAAGCGGAATGGTCCAGCCGGGACGCAGCCCCGCATTATTGCCGAGAGCGATGAAGAACGCCTGGAGGCCAAGGACGAAGCATCCGACTGCCGCAGCGATCGCCGCGATCCGCTCGATGCGACGACGCGTGAACGTGCCCTGCCAGGCGGACGCCAGCTTTCCCTGGGGGATTTGCCCCCACGCGCGATCCCACGCGAGCGTCGTCTCTGTCGCGGCATGCGCGGCATCGATGTCAGGCGCCACCGGATGGATCCTCCGACGGCTGCTCGACGATCCCGTCCTCCATCGCGCGGCGCAGCAGGTCCACCTTCGTCGGCGCGGGCCGGCCCACTTCGACGTACTTGACGCGCACCCGGGTGATGTTCTCTTTCGCGGTGGAGTACGCGACACCCAGCCGATCGGCGACGACCTTGAGCGGCAACCCCGCGGCGTAGAGCCGCAGAACCTCGCGCTCGCGGGCCGAGAGTTGGGCGTCGGCGAAGGCGCGGTCACCGTCGACGGCACTCGCCCACTCGACATTGTCGAGATGCTCCCCCGCCGCGACGGTGTGAATCGCCGCCATCACATCACCGATCGGGGAACTCTTGCTGACGACGCCGGCCGCACCCGCCATGAGCGCCTCGCGAACGGCAGCCGGACGATCGGCGACGGAGTGGATGATCACGCTCGATCCGTCGGAAACGAGGCGGCTCACGTTGCCGGTCGCCGTGGTGCCGTCTCCGAGCGTCAGATCCAAGACGACGACATCGGCGGGGGCGGAACGCGAGCCGGTGCGCCACCCCAGGTATTGGGCGACGGTGGCGCCCGAGAAGACCAGATCCTTGCCCGATCGGGCGAGCGCTGCTTCGAGGCCGAGGCGTACGGATTCGTGATCGTCGATCAGGGCAACCCGCGTCATGGGGACAGCCTAGCGGGGGGAGGCGACGGAACCTGTGGCGGCGCGTGCTGCGGCTCTGTCGAAGACGGCGATGGCCTCGACATGGTGCGAGTTGGGGAACAGATCCAGCGCGCGGAGGTCCCGCAGCTCATACCCCTCGGCCTCGAACGTCGCGGTGTCTCGCGCGAGCGCCACCGGATCACAGGCGACATAGATGACGGTGCGGGGTGCGAGAGCCGCGATCGCTTGCACGACTCCGGCCCCGGCGCCCGCACGGGGCGGATCGAGGAGGACGGTCGCTTCGTGGTACGGGTCTGCGGACGATCCGGACGATCCGGACGCTTCGGATACCTCGGCCACCTCGGACGCGAGGAACCGGTCGACGCGCGCCGTGATGGCCTCGGCGTTGCCCCAGTCGCGCAGGTTTCGCGCCGCATGATGGGTCGCGCGGGCAGCCGACTCGACCGTCGCGACGCGGGTCGAGGAACCTCCGACCTCACCCATCACGGCGGCGAACAGTCCGACCCCGCCGTAGAGGTCGAGGTTCGGCGCGGCCGGATCGAAACCCGTGCTCGCGAGAGCTTTCGCGACCGCGTCGGCCAGCGTCTGGGCTGCGAGGCGGTGCACTTGCCAGAAACCGCTCGCGTCTACACGGAAAGGTCGGCCGCGCGCCGTTTCGACGACGACCTCGTGACCCGCACTATCGGCGCCGCGCCGCGGTCCGCTCCGTGAGCCGCGGCGCGGGTCCGGAGCATCCGTCCGCTCGATGACGCGGACCTGCCCGTCCGACGGCAGAACGAGATCGACGCGGTCGCCCCGGCGCGTGCCGAGCTGAAGAGCCGCCTCGGCGAGCGCCGGAGCGGCCAGAGGGAGCGATGTGACGGGCACGATGTGGTGCGACCGTGCCGCGTAGGGTCCGACCGCGCCATCCGGTCCGACGTGCAGGCTCAAGCGCGTGCGCCATCCCGTGCCATCCGGAGTCTCGTCGGTTCCCGCGGGCTCGACGACCACGTCGACAGGGCGGTGTGCGAAGCGATCGAACGCCTCGCGGATCACTCGCGCCTTGAGCTCACGCTGCGCATCGAGACGGATGTGCCCGAAGTCCGCGCCGCCCGCGCGGTCGTGCGGCGCCCGGGCGATGTCCGCCTCGGGCCAGATGTGCGGGCGACGACTCTCGGATGCCTCGAGCACCTCGACGGCCTCGGCACGCCAGAACGCGGGGCGCGAGGCATCCGTGATCCGTGCGCGGACACGTTCGCCCGGGATCGCGTCGGGAACGAAGATCACGCGGCCTTCGTGACGGGCCACGAAGATGCCGCCGTGCGCGACGCCGGTGATCTCGAGCTCGATCGTTTCGGCGGTATCCACGCCTCGAGCATTTCACAGTCAGCTCGAGCCGGTAGCAGCTCGCCTGCCCTCGGTGAGCGGTCGCGACACGCCGCGTGTACTCGCAGGTCGCGGCGTGTCGCGTCCGTTCGAGGCCCGCGGGCCCCGCTCGCTACCGTGGAGGCATGCGCGTCTGCCTCGCCTCAACGTCTCCCGCCCGCCTCATGCTGCTGCGCCACGCCGGTATCGAACCCCTGACCCTCGCGCCTGACGTCGACGAGGACGAGGTGATCCGAGCGGTCGAGGCAGCAGAGGCCCGCACCCTTGCCCCCGACGAGCACGTCCTGCTCTTGGCGCGGCGGAAGGCGGCGGATGTCGCGGCGCGTCTCGTCTCGGAGGACCCGGCATTCGACGGGCTCGTGATCGGCGGCGACTCGATGTTCGAGCTCGACGGCGAGATCCTCGGCAAGCCCCACACCCCCGCGAACGCCACGGCGCGCTGGTACGCCATGCGCGGCAAGACGGGCGTACTGCACTCGGGGCACAGCGTCTTCCGTGTCGGTCCCGGGCACGAGCCGCGCGAGGCGCAGGCGGTCGCCCACGCCTCCGTGACCTTTGCCGACGACATCGATGACGCCGAGATCGCCGCGTACGTCGCAACCGGTGAACCCCTGTACGTCGCGGGGGCCTTCACGATCGACAGCCTCGGCGCCCCGTTCATCGTGCGAGTCGAGGGAGACCCGTCGACCGTCGTCGGGATGTCGCTTCCGACCCTTCGGCGTCTGGCCCGCGAGCTGGACGTTGAATGGACGAGCCTGTGGCGGGCGTTGTAGACGTTCCCCCACGTTCTGCGCGGCTTCTTGTCGGGACCTGTCAAAACACGGGGCCGGAGCGTCGGTAGGCTGGCGACCATGCCCGAATTTGGCAAAGTCCTCATCGCCAATCGTGGCGAAATCGCTGTCCGTATCATCCGCGCTACCCGCGATAGCGGGCTCGGGTCCGTCGCCGTGTACGCCGATCAGGATCGCGACGCTCTCCACTCGCGCCTGGCCGACGAGTCGTACGCGCTCGAAGGCTCGACGAGCGCCGACACCTACCTCTCCATCGAGAAGATCCTCTCGGTCGCGCGCCGCTCCGGAGCCGACGCGGTGCATCCGGGCTACGGTTTCCTCGCCGAGAACGCGGGCTTCGCGCGCGCCGTGATCGACGCTGGCCTGGTCTGGATCGGCCCGCCGCCCGAGTCGATCGACGCGCTCGGCGACAAAGTCACCGCCCGCCACGTCGCGGAGCGGGTCGGAGCGCCCCTCGCCCCCGGAACCCCCGGCCCCGTCTCGAACGCGGACGAGGTCATCGCGTTCGCGCGCGAGGTGGGCCTCCCCGTCGCGATCAAGGCCGCCTACGGCGGCGGCGGCCGCGGCCTGAAGGTCGCGCGCGAATTCGACGAGATCGCCGAACTCTTCGACTCCGCGACCCGCGAGGCCGTCACGGCCTTCGGGCGCGGTGAGTGCTTCGTCGAGAAGTACCTCGACAAGCCGCGCCACGTCGAGACCCAGTGCCTCGCGGATGCCGCGGGCAACGTCGTCGTCGTCTCGACGCGCGACTGCTCGCTTCAGCGGCGCCACCAGAAACTCGTCGAAGAGGCACCCGCCCCCTTCCTCACGCCAGAGCAGACCCGCATCCTCTACGAATCGTCCAAGGCGATCCTGCGCGAAGTCGGCTACGTCGGCGCGGGAACCTGCGAGTTCTTGATCGGCGCGGACGGCACGATCTCGTTCCTCGAGGTCAACACGCGCCTGCAGGTCGAGCACACGGTCTCGGAAGAAGTGACGGGCATCGACCTCGTTCGCGAGCAGTTCCGCATCGCCGCGGGTGGACTCCTGGACTACGGCGACCCCGAGGTCACCGGCCACTCGATCGAATTCCGCATCAACGGCGAGGACCCGGGTCGCGGCTTCCTCCCGCAGCCGGGCCCGATCCATGTGTTCAAGACGTTCGGCGGCCCCGGCATCCGTCTCGACTCCGGAGTCACCGCGGGCGACACCGTGAGCGGCGCGTTCGACTCGCTGCTGGCGAAGATCATCGTCACCGGCCGTGACCGGGCCGAGGCGCTCAGCCGCGCCCGGCGTGCGCTCGACGAGTTCGAGGTCGCGGGCCTGCCGACCGTGCTGCCCTTCCACCGGAAGGTCGTACGCGACCCCGCCTTCACCGCCGATGACGGCGTGTTCGGCGTCTTCACACGCTGGATCGAGACCGAGTTCACGAACGACATCCCGCCGTGGGATGGCGAACTCAGCGACCCCACTCCCGCCGAGGCGCGACACACGGTCGTCGTCGAGGTCGCGGGCAAGCGACTCGAGGTCAGCCTGCCCGACCGGATCGTGTCATCCGCCACCGCGGTCGGTCGTCCCGCCGTCGTGCCGCCGTCACGCCGCGATCACGCGAAGACCGTGCTGTCCGGAGCATCCGGTGACGCCGTCAAGGCGCCGATGCAGGCGACGATCGTGAAGCTCGCCGTCGAGGACGGCCAGCAGGTCGTCAAGGGGGACCTCGTCGTTGTGCTCGAGGCGATGAAGATGGAGCAGCCCATTCAGGCGCACAAGGACGGCGTGGTCGGCGGGATCGATGCGAACCTCGGAACCACCGTCTCGGCCGGCCACCAGCTGCTGACGATCAGCTGAGCGGCGGGGCTCAGCCCTCGTCGAGATCCGGTCCGCGGTCGACGACGTGCATCGAACGCGCTAGATCGGTGATGCTGCTCGCGAGCGAAGGGTAGACCGCAAACGCGCGCGAGAGCTGGTCGACACTGAGCCGACGATCCACCGCCACCGCGATCGGGTAGATGAGTTCGGATGCCTTGGGCCCGACGATCACGCCGCCGAGGACCGTGCCCGATCCGCGTCGGGCCATGAGCTTCACGAAACCGTCCGTGATGCCCATCATCTTCGCCCGGGGGTTGGCCGCGAGCGGCAGCTTGTGCACGACGCCTTCGATCTTGCCGTCGACGATGTCCTGCTCCGACCATCCGACAGTCGCGATCTCGGGCGCGGTGAAGATGTTCGCGGCGATCCGGCGGCGCTCGATCGGGATCACGATGTCGCCGAGCGCATGGAAGACGGCCGTGCGGCCCTGCATGGAGGCGACCGACGCGAGCGGCACGAAGGTCGTGCAGTCGCCGGCCGCGTAGATGTTCGGGACGGAGGTGCGCGAGACGCGATTCACGCGGATGTTGCCGGACGAGGTCATCTGCACGCCGGCCTCTTCGAGACCGAGCCCCGCGGTGTTCGGGATCGAGCCGACCGCCATCAGGCAGTGGCTGCCCTCGATGCGACGCCCATCCGAGAGCGTCACGACGACGCCGTCGCCCTCGCGGACGACCGAGTCGGCGCGGGCCTTCGAGAGGAGGGTCATGCCGCCACGGCGGAAGACCTTCTCGAGCACGGCCGCGGCATCCGCGTCTTCACCCGGCAGAACCTGGTCGCGGCTGGAGACGAGCGTGACGCGCGCGCCGAGGTTCATGTAAGCGGAGGCAAACTCGGCCCCCGTGACACCGGAACCGACGACGATCAGGTGCTCGGGGAGCGTCGGCATGTCGTAGAGCTGGGTCCAGGTCAGGATGCGTTCACCGTCGGGCTGGGCGGTCGGCAGCTCGCGCGGCGACGCGCCCACCGAGATGACGAGGGTGTCCGCTTCGACACGGTCGAAGTCCGTGCCGCCGGGTCCGGTCGAGACGACCACCGCACCCGGGCCCTCGAGACGACCATGGCCCGAAATGATGCGGACGCCCGCATCGAGGAGCGTCTGACGCATGTCCTCGGACTGCTGGCGAGCGAGCGAGAGCAGACGCTTGTTGACGGCGGCGAGGTTGATCGCCACCTCCGGTCGACTGGGCTTGCCGTCCGAGTTGCGTGCAAAGAACTGGACCCCGAGGTCGGATGCCTCGGAGATCGCCTTTGCCGCGTCCGCTGTGGCGATCAGGGTCTTCGACGGCACGACATCCGTGATGACCGCGGACCCACCGACACCCGCTCGTTCGACGAGAGTGACCTCGGCGCCGAGTTGGACGCCGGACAGCGCCGCCTCGTAGCCACCGGGCCCGCCACCGATGATTGCGATTCTCTGTGTGCGTTCGAACTCACCCGACATGATCCCCATTGTGTCATCCGCGGCGACGCGGCCTGACGACGCGGTCCTCCCTGTCGGTGCGCTCTTCGCTCGTTCCGCTCGCATCCACCGCGTCGCGTGTGGCCGACACGGTCCGCGCTTCCTAGAGTGGGGGGATGTCAACGCATACCCCCCACCCCCTCGACGACCCCGCTGCGGACCCGTTCGCGATCGCAGCCGAGGCGGCGGCCGACATCGCGCGGCTGACCGGCGTCGAGAAACACGACATGGCCCTGACGCTCGGATCGGGCTGGGGTCGCGCTGCGGAGCTCATCGGAGACACCGTCGCAACCATCCCCGCAACAGAGGTCACGGGCTTCAGTAAGCCGGCCCTCGAGGGGCACGTCGGAACGCTCCGGAGCGTTCGCACGCCCGGCGGCAAGCACGTTCTGGTGATCGGCGCGCGCACCCACTACTACGAGGGCCACGGGGTACGACGTGTCGTCCACAGCGTGCGCACCGCCGCGGCGGCGGGGGCGCAGATCATGGTGCTCACCAACGGTGCGGGAGGCATCCGCGAGACGTGGGCACCCGGCCGGCCGGTGCTGATCAGCGACCACATCAACCTCACCGCGGACTCCCCTCTCGAGGGTGCGACGTTCATCGACCTGACGGACCTGTATTCATCGCGCCTGCGCGACATCGCACGAACCGTCGACCCGAGTCTCGATGAGGGCGTGTACTGCCAGTTCCGCGGCCCTCACTACGAGACCCCCGCCGAGGTGCAGATGGCGAAGGCCATCGGCGGGCACATCGTCGGCATGTCGACGGCGCTCGAAGCGATCGCCGCGCGACAGGCCGGGATGGAGGTGCTCGGCTTTTCACTCATCACCAACCTGGCTGCCGGCATTCAGAAGACCCCGCTCAGCCACGAAGAGGTCATCGAGGCCGGTCGCGAGGCCGAGCCGGTGATCTCATCGCTGCTCGCCCGCGTCATCGGCCAGCTATGACCGAGACGATCTCGCGAGGACCGGATGCTGCGCCATCCGACGATTCCGCACTCGAGGCCGCGCGCGCCTGGCTCGCCGAAGACCCTGACCCCGAGACCCGGGACGAGCTGGCCGGGCTCATCGAACGCGCCGAGGGCGGAGATGCCGAGGCATCCGCTTCTCTGCACGACCGCTTCGACACCCGCCTGGCGTTCGGGACGGCGGGTCTACGCGGCGAGCTCGGAGCGGGCAGCAACCGGATGAATCGTGTGCTGGTCACCCAGAGCGCGGCCGGACTCGCGGCCTTCGTGCGCGGCCGGGTGCCGGACTCCGCCCCGGAGACGCGCGCCTCGATCGTGATCGGGTACGACGGACGCAAGAACTCCGCGGTGTTCGCGCGCGACTCGGCCGAGATCTTCGCGGGTGCTGGGCTGCGCGCCATCCTGCTCCCCCGCATGCTGCCCACACCGGTGCTGGCGTTCGCGGTGCGGCACCTCGGGGCAGACGCCGGCGTGATGGTCACCGCCAGCCACAATCCGCCGCGCGACAACGGGTACAAGGTCTATCTCGGCGGCGAAGACGACGGGGCGCAGATCGTCTCCCCCGCGGATGGCGAGATCGCGGCGCGGATCGACGAGGTCGCCGCGGGCATCCCGGTGTCGCGCATCCCGCGATCGCTCGGGTTCGAGATCGCAGGTGAGGACATCCTCGACGCGTACGTCGCCCAGACCGCGGCCACCGCGCCCGCTCCCGAAGGCGCCCGAGACGTGCGCTGGGTGTATACCGCGATGCACGGTGTCGGGCACGAGACGCTCGACCGTCTACTGTCCGCCGCCGGATATCCCGCGCCCATCACGGTCGACGCGCAGATCGAGCCCGATCCGGACTTTCCGACCGTCGCATTCCCGAACCCGGAAGAGCCGGGCGCCATGGACCTCGCGATCGAGGCGGCCGTCGCGGCGGATGCCGAGCTGATTCTGGCGAACGATCCCGATGCTGACCGGCTCGCCGTCGCGATCCCGGACGGCGCGGGCGGATGGCGGCGCCTCAGCGGCAACGAGGTGGGGCTGCTGCTCGGTTGGCGGGCAGCCCGGCAGGCTCGCGCCGCGGGGGCGCCCGAGGGTTCGTCCCTGGCGTGCTCCCTCGTGTCGTCGCCCGGGCTCGCGGCAATCGCGGGGCACTACGGCCTCGACTTTCACGAGACGCTGACGGGATTCAAATGGATTTCGCGCACGCCCGGAATGGTGTTCGGGTTCGAAGAGGCGCTCGGATACCTCGTCGACCCGCACGTCGTTCGCGACAAGGATGGGCTCTCCGCCGCGGTCGCACTGCTCGAGCTGGCAGCCCAGGCGCGGGCGTCCGGCTCGACGCTGGGCGGCATGCTCGCGGACATGGCGACGCAGTTCGGGCATTTCGCCAGCGCGCAGGTGTCGATGCGGGTGGACGATCTCACCGTGATCGGGCAGATCATGGCGCGGCTGCGGGCAGACCATCCGACCGACATCGGGGGCATCCATGTCTCACGTGTTGACGACCTGCTCGAGGGTTCGGGGGCGCTGCCTCCCGGCGACGTGGTGCGCCTGTGGCTCGACGACGGGTCACGGCTGATCGTGCGCCCGAGCGGCACCGAGCCGAAGCTGAAGGTGTACATCGACGTGCGCGGCGATTCGGCAGAGGATGCCGGGGCTCGCACGGCCGTGTTGGAGGATGCGTCGCGGGCGCTCATCGCGGTGCTGCAGGGCGGCTGAGACCCTCACTCGCCTAGCAGGCAGAAGCCCGCCCGCCGCGGGTCGGCGTGCTTCGCCCGCGGCGGATCGTCGCTGAGAAGTTGGGGCGTGCTCGTCGCGTTGGGGCGTGGGAGGCCACGCCCCAACGCGGTTGCAGCGCCCCGGACGGGATCGCGGCCGCCATTCATCCCTCCACAGCCACCGGGGGTGCAGTTCATCCACGGATGCCCCGGGGATCCGTCGGGCCCCTGGCGCCGTGCGGCCAAGCTCAGCGCATGACCGATCCGTTTACGCTCCCGCTTCTCACCTCACGCAGCCTGACCCGCGAGGGGATGACGTCACGACAGAAAGAGCGCCATCTCGACTCGGGCGACCTCGTCCGGCTGAGACGCGGCGTGTATGTCGAGGGTTCCGAGTGGTCGCAGCTGCGCCCGGAAGGGAAGAGGGTCGTCAGGGCGCGGGGCTGGGCCGAAGCATCCGAGTCCACTCCGGTCTTTTCTCACGCGACGGCTGCCGCGATCCACGGTTTGCCGGTCTTTCGAGCACGGGACGAGCGGACCCACGTGGTGGTGCCGCTGCCGCGAAATCATCTCGCCGAGGACATCAGTCGCCACCGCGGCACCGTCGACTCGGGTGTGACCGAGATCGGTGGGCTGCGAGTGACCACACTCCCCCGAACGATCGCCGACCTCGGCCGATTCGACACCGCCGAGGCATCCATCACGGCTGCGGACGCCGCGTTGCGAACTATCTCAAAGCACCACGACGCCGCGTCCATCGCCGACTTCCGCGAACTCGCGCTCGACTTCCTGCCACGACGCGCGCCCGGTTCTGCAGCTTCATCCCGCACCATTCGCTTCGCAGATCCACGTGCGGACAGACCGGGCGAGAGCATCAGCCGGCTCTACCTGCACTACCTCGGGTTCCCCGTCCCACGGCTCCAGATCGAGGTCCCGGGACCGAACGGCTCGCGATACTTCGTGGACTTCGGCTTCGACGAGCTGCGCACCTTCGGCGAGTTCGACGGGGATTCGAAGTACCACGACCCGGTGTTTCTCGCGGGGCGCACGCCAGAGGAAGCACTGCGGGACGAGAAGGCCCGCGAGGACTGGATCCGTGGCACCACCGGGTGGGCTATGGTCCGATGGACGATGCGAAATCTGGCGTCGGCCAGAGTGTTTCTGCGTCACCTGAGCGCATTCAATGTTCGACCGCCTTTCGGCCGAACATCAGCGTGATCGCACGGGCAATGCACTCCACCCACCCGGGGCGTTGAAGCCCCCGTTGGGGCGCGCGCTCCCACGCCCAGCGGGAACTCCAGCGCCAGAGAAAAATCCAAAGCCCCACACATCCCGCTGGGCGACGCACAGCGTGCCCGACATCCGACCCGGGGCGACAGAATCCCGTTGGGGCGCGCGCCCCCACACCCCAACGGGAGCTCAACGCCCCAAGCATCCGCATGGGCAGCGCGAGCATGCCGTGCACCCGACCCGGGGCGTCGTATTCGCGTTGGGGCGCGAGCTCCGACGCCCCAACGGGAATTCAGCGCCCCAAGCGACATGGCAGCGGAGGCGGAGGCGGCGACTGGCGGGGACAGCGCTCGCTCAACGACCCGGGGCTCAGCGCGCCGGGTCGAGGATGGCCTCGAGGCGATCGAGCAGTGCCTCCGCGTCGTGCCCCTCGACCGTCACGACGATCGACTCACCCCGGTCGACCCCGAGCGTCATGATGCCCAAAATGCTCGCGCCGTCGATCGGCGCGCGGCCCTCGGCGCGCACCTCGACGGCGCCCGGGTAAGCGCTTGCGAGGCGCACGAACTCGGCAGCGGGACGGGCGTGCAGACCCGCCGCGGCCGTCACTGTTATGACGCGTTCGACCATGACACCCCCGCGCCTTCGCCATCGATGAGCCCCGTTGGGCACGTGCGCCCCACTGTACGGGAGGGGTCGCTCAGCCGTCGATGACCGCCACGAGTTCGTCCAGGAAAGCCGGAAAATCGGTGCCACGGCGGAGGATCCTCTGCACGCTCTCGCGCTCCGAGAAAACTTCGACGAGTTGCTCGAACACCGTCTGGAACGCGGCGCGATCGCCTTCACTGAACGCGACGAGCGCCACGACCTGCACCCGTGAGTCGCCCCAGGGAACGGACTGCTCCGACACCGCGATCGAGATCGCCGTGCGCGTCGCCGTCATCGTGAGCGCGTGCGGCACGGCGAGCGCGTCCGTGAACGCGGTGGATGACAGGCGTTCGCGCTCGATCGTGCGCTCGATGTAGTCGTCGTCGATCACGCCCGCGGCTATCAGCGGCGCACCGAGGCGCCGGATGATCGCCTCATCCGAATCCGCAGGATCGAGGCCCCGGACGAAGGCGGCGGCATCGAAGTATTGCTCGAGCTCGCCTCGCAAACGGGCCAGGCGCCGTCCACGCCGCACGCGCGCCGCGGCCGCGCCGACCCGCTCGACATCCCCCTCGGTCAAGAACGGTTGTACGCGGACGATGCGATCGGATGCCTCGGGCGGCGCGATCGTCGTCAACACCAGGTCGGTCGAGATCGCTGCCCAATCCGGGTCGGCACGTGTCTCAACGGTCACGACCTCGATCGAGCGGCCGAGCGACCGATCGACACTCGATCGCAACAGCTCGTGCAGCTCGTAGTAGCCGGGGCAGACGATCGTGGCCGTGACAATCGCATCCGCGCGCCTGCTGCGCTCGAGCCGGCCCCCGACGTGCATCGCGATGTAGGCGAGTTCGTCGTCGTGAAGTTCGAGCCCGAGGCGCTCCTGCAGCTGCAGTGCGAGGAACACGGCGACCTCGAAGATCATCGGATAGCTCGACTTGATCGACCGCGTCAGCGGGTTGCGCGACCACGCGCCCACGCGGGAGCGGTGCCGCAGGTTCTGCACATGCAGCGCCAGGCGCAGCACGAAGTCCTCGTGCCCGAGGTCGACGCCGAATTCATCGACGGCGCGACCGACGGCATCGCGCACGGCCTCTTCGACATCGGGTTCGAGGAGCTCGCGCTGGTCACCGCCTTCGTCGGCGGGCGCGACCACACGCGTCTGCAACAGTGTGGCGAGGTGCCGACGATCGGCGAGGCCGAGATCCACACCGAAGCGGTCCTCCGCGAGCCTCCCGACGATCGCCGCGACACCCGAGTCGGCGCTCGAGTCGGCAGCGTCGGCGATCACGCGGCGGCGGCGCGTGCGGTCCACCGCGATCGCCACGTGGAGCAGCACGTCGGTAATCGCGTACTCGTTGATGTAGAAGCCGTGCGCTGCGAGCTCGGCCACGAGATCGTCCTTGAAGCGGGCGAGGGCGTCCGGGTCGACATACTCGGCGGCCAGGGAGCGGCGCAGGAGAGGTGTTTCGAGGGCCCCGGCATCCATCTCGTCGTGGACGAGCCGGCTGAGAAGACGCCGCTGAGCTTCTTCCGGCCCCCGGAGCCGCAGGATGCTGCCCGCGCGTTCGAGCGACAGCCCGGCGCTCGCGAGGAGCGCGCGCACTCGAGCCAGGTCGCCCTCGAGGGTCGCCTCACTGACGAAGAGCGTCGCCGCCGTGGCATACACATCTATGCCGTCGTCGGCATCGAGCAGGGCTCGGACGAGGGCGTGCAGGCGATCGCGCGGTGTCGAGGCATCGGGAGCGACGTTGCGAAGCGAAGCGACCGTGGCCGGGTCGATGCGGTACCCGAACGGGCCGGACTCGATCGGGTCGGCGTCCGTGAGACGTGCGTTGATCGACGTCACGTAGCTTCGGATGCTTCGCGGGGTGACACCGAGTGCATCCGCGAGCGTCGCCGCTGTGACCCACTCGCCATCGCGCGCCAGCAGCGCGATCACCCGGTCCTGTCGCGCCCTCGTCACGCGCTGCCGCCTTCCTTGCCTGACGCGCGGCGATATCGCGCGTCCCGCTCAGTCAATCACGTCGTTCGTATTCGACGCGGGGAACCCGGCAGAGGTTTCCGCGGGGGCGGAAAGGAGAGTGCATTGTCGGCTCACAGCGATCTCACAACAATGGAACAGAAGGAGGTACGGATCGATGAGGATCCTCGTGATCTGTGGCGCGGGTGCGTCCAGCACCTTTGTGGCGATGCGACTGCGTCATGCCGCGCAGAGCGCCGGTCTCTCCGTGCAGGCCCTCGCCGGCACCGTCGAGTCGCTCGCGGTCGACCTCGACTCCACCGACATCCTTCTCGTCGCGCCGCACCTCGCCCGCGAACTGCCCGATCTCGAGCAGTTCGCCGCGCAGCGGAGCGTTCGAGTCATCCTGCTCCCCGACGACGTCTTCGCCGACATGGATGGCACGCGCACGCTGCGAGCCGTTCTGCCGGCACTCAGCACCGATTTGCCCCTGACCCCCACCGACCATTGACTCCCCCATTGAAAGGACACCCCATGGCTGAGATCACTCGCACCGTGCGTATCGGATCTTCACACGGACTGCACGCCCGCCCGGCGAAGATGTTCGCGCAGGCAGCGAAGGAGGCTGGGTTCCCCGTCACCGTCGCGAAGGACTCGGGCAAGCCGATCAACGCGGCGAGCATCCTCGGGGTCATCTCGCTCGGTGTCGAGCACGGCGACTACGTCACACTCGCGGTCGACACGGATGACGCGGACGCGGGCGAGGCGACACTCGACAAGCTCGCCGAACTGCTCACCACCGACCACGACGCGGCGTGAGCGTGGCAGAGCTGCGGGGCGTCGGCATCGGCCTGGGTGTCGCCCAGGGCCCGGTCGCGCGCATGGCCGAACCGCTTCCGGCGCCCGCCGACGTGGCGAGCGAACTGACTCCGGAAGAAGAGACCTCACGCGCCCGCGCCGCGGTCGCCGAGGTTGCGCGTGAGCTCGAATCCCGCGCCGTCACGGCGGGCGGCATGGCACAGGAGGTGCTCGAGGCCCAGGCCATGATGGCCGAAGACCCGACCCTCGAAGAAGAACTCGACACGCGCATCCAGGCCGGCAGGACCGCCGAGTTCGCGGTCTTCGACGCCTTCCAATCGTTCCGCGCGCAGCTCGAGGCGGTCGGCGGATACCTCGGCGAACGCGCCGCGGATCTCGACGACGTGGCGCAGCGCGTCATCGCGAACCTACGCGGTGTGCCGGCCCCGGGCGTGCCCGACCCCGGGCATCCGTTCGTCCTCGTGGCGAAAGATCTGGCGCCGGCCGACACCGCGCTGCTGGACCTCGACATGGTGCTGGCGCTGGTCACGACCGAGGGCGGGCCGACGTCCCACACGGCGATCCTCGCCCGCGAGAAGTCCATCGTCGCCGTCATCGGCGTCGCGGCCGCGAAAGAACTCGCCGACGGCGACGCGGTGATCGTGGATGCCGCGGCGCACGTCGTCGTCACCGACCCGACCGCCGAGGAGCTCGCCCGGGCGCAGAACCGGGCGGACGCGCGACGTGACGCGGCGTCAGCCCCCATCACCCCGGGAGCCCTCGCCGACGCGACCCCGGTGCCGCTGCTCGCGAATCTCGGGTCGCCGAAGGGCGCAGCCGAGGCCATCGAACTCGGCGCCGAGGGCGTCGGGCTGTTCCGCACCGAGTTCCTGTTCCTGAGCGCCAGTCAGGCGCCGACGGTCGCCCAGCAGCGGGACTCGTACACCCAGCTGCTCGAGGCGTTCCCGGGCAAGAAGGTCGTCGTGCGGGTGCTGGATGCCGGAGCCGACAAGCCCCTGCCGTTCCTCAACGACGCGCACGAAGAGAACCCGGCGCTCGGGCTCCGGGGCCTGCGCGCGCTGCGGGCGAGCGAAGACATCCTGCGCGAGCAGCTGACCGCGTTGGCAGAGGCGGATGCGCGAACCTCGGCCGACCTCTGGGTCATGGCGCCGATGGTCGCGACCGTCGAAGAGACCGAGTACTTCGTCACGATCGCCCGCGAGTACGGGATCAAGACAGCCGGCGTGATGATCGAGGTGCCCTCCAGCGCCCTTCTGGCCGACCGTGTTCTCGCGCACGCCGACTTTGCATCCATCGGCACGAACGATCTGACGCAGTACACGCTGGCGGCGGATCGTCTGCTCGGTTCTGTTTCGTCGTTCCAGGACCCGTGGCACCCCGCCGTACTCCGGCTGATCCGTGAGGTCGGCGACGCCGGCCGCGAAACGGGCAAGCCTGTCGGCATCTGCGGCGAGGCGGCGGCAGACCCGCTCCTGGCCGTGGTGCTCGTGGGTCTCGGCGCCACGACCCTCTCGATGGCGCCCACAGCGATCGCGGATGTTCGCGCCATCCTGCTCGACCACTCGCTCGGGGATGCACGCCGCATCGCCGAGGCCGCCCTCGCCGCGAACGACGCGGCATCCGCACGATCCGCGGCCTTGGCAGCAGCCACAGCCGCATCCACCCCGGCATCCTCGCCGACCGACACACGAGAGAAAGAGACACAGTCATGACGACGACGTCAACCCCTGCGAAGAGCGGGGTCAACAAGGCGCGAGTCGGAGTCCAACGCTTCGGCACGTTCCTCTCGGGCATGATCATGCCCAATATCGCGGCGTTCATCGCCTGGGGCTTCATCACGATGCTCTTCATCGCGGTGGGTTGGCTCGGCGGATGGACCCCGGTCGCACCGCTCCTCGGCGGCTTCGGCAACGCGGACCTGATCAACTGGCCGGGCGCCATGACGGCGCTGGCGGTCGATGACGACGGCAACACGTTCCCGCAGTTCGTCGGCCTCGTCGGCCCGATGATCACGTACCTGCTGCCCCTCCTCATCGCCAACACCGCGGGCCGCATGGTCTACGGCGAGCGCGGTGGCGTCGTCGCCACGATCGCCGTCATGGGTGTCATCGTGGGCACGAACATCCCGATGTTCCTCGGCGCGATGATCATGGGACCGTTCGCGGCCTATGTCACCAAGTGGATGGACAAGATCTGGGACGGCAAGATCAAGCCCGGGTTCGAGATGCTCGTGAACAACTTCTCGGCGGGCATCCTCGGCATGCTGCTGGCGATCCTCGGCTTCTTCATCTTCGGACCGGCGATCCTGTGGTTCAGCGACATCCTGGGTGCCGCGGTCGCGTGGCTCGTGAGCCTGAGCTTGCTGCCCTTCGTCTCGATCATCGTCGAGCCGGCGAAGGTGCTGTTCCTCAACAACGCGATCAACCACGGTGTCTTCACCCCGCTCGGCATCGAGCAGGCGACCGAGACCGGCAAGTCGATCCTGTTCCTCATCGAGGCCAACCCCGGCCCGGGCCTCGGCCTGCTGCTGGCGTTCTCGTTCTTCGGTGTCGGCGCGGCGAAGGCCTCGGCACCGGGTGCGGCGGTCATCCAGTTCCTCGGCGGTATCCACGAGATCTACTTCCCGTACGCACTGTCGAAGCCGATGACGATCCTCGCCCTCATCGCGGGTGGCGCGACCGGTGTCACGACGAACATGATCCTCGGTGGCGGCCTCGCCTTCCCGGCGGCGCCCGGAAGCATCATCGCGGTGACCGCCGCGGCTTCCAGTCCGGCTGCTGGTGGAATCACGAACCTGCTGGTCGTGTACTTGTCGGTGCTTCTCGCCGCGACGGTGACGTTCCTGATCACCGCGGTCATCCTGCGGGCTTCGCGCAAGCGGGACCTGCTCGCCGAAGCCGACACGTTCGGCGCCGCGATCGCTCAGACCGAAGCCAACAAGGGCAAGTCCTCGGCCGCGATGGACGCACTTCGCGTCTCGTCGGGTTCGGACCGTGCCGCCGACCGTGACGCGGATGCAGCGCTCGACAAGCTCGAGACGGAGCGCGAAACCGGCGGCCGCGCCGACGGCGGGCTGCTTACCACGAAGCAGGTCAAGACGATCGTCTTCGCGTGCGACGCGGGTATGGGTTCGTCTGCCATGGGCGCGAGCGTCCTGCGCAACAAGATCAAGAAGGCGGGCATCGACGATGTCACGGTCACCAACAAGGCGATCGCGAACCTCGACGGATCGGCCGACCTGATCATCACGCAGAACCAGCTCACCGACCGGGCTCGCCAGAAGACGCCCGAGGCGATCCACGTCTCGGTCGACAACTTCATGAACTCGCCGAAGTACGACGAGGTCGTGGAACTCGTGCGCGACCAGCACCAGGATGGTGCGTAGGGTCTGATCCGTTGCGGGGTCGGTCGGCGCTGCGCCACCGACCCCGCAACGCTCTCCCTGTACGACCGTGTCCCCTTTTCGTTCGCTATAGGCCTCCCGGAGCGAGCGAAAGTGGGACACGCTAGAGGCAGTCAACAGAAAGGCATCACCATGGCACGCGACGTCCTCACCCTCGGGCAGGTCCGCATCCACTCCGGCTCCGCGACGCGGGAGGAGGCCATGAAAGAAGCCGCCGACATCCTCGAAGCCGCGGGCGCAGTGACGTCCCAGTATTTCGACGCGATGCAGCAGCGCGAGATGACCGTCTCGACGTACATGGGCAACGAGCTCGCGATCCCGCACGGCACCAATGAGACGAAGGATGCGATCCTCGGGTCCGCACTCTCGGTCGTTCGCTACGACGGCGGCGTGGATTGGGGTGGGGAGCCCGTCACGTTCGTCATCGGCATCGCCGGCAAGGGCGATGAGCACCTCGAGATCCTGTCGCAGATCGCGCTCGTCTTCTCCGACGAAGACGAGGTCGCCGTTCTGAAGAACGTCTCCACCCCCGAAGAGCTGTTCGCCGTCCTCAGCGCGGTGAACGAGTCGTGAAGGCCGTTCACTTCGGCGCCGGAAATATCGGGCGCGGCTTCGTCGGGCTGCTGCTGCACGAAGCGGGGTACGAACTCGTTTTCTCGGATGTCTCGGCGGCGCTCGTCGACGCGATCAACGCCGAGAAGTCATACACGGTGCACGAGGTCGGAGTCGGCGGTGTCGACAAGGTCGTGACCGGGTTCCGGGCGATCAACAGCGCCGAAAACCCGCAAGAGGTGATCGACGAGATCGCCGGGGCGAACGTCGTGACCACGGCGGTCGGGCCAACGGTGCTGAAGTTTCTGGCCCCGGTCATCCTGGCGGGCCTCGCGCTGCGCGATCCGTCCGCTCCCCCGTTGCAGATCATGGCGTGCGAGAACGCGATCAACGCCACGGACGTGCTCCGGGATCACATCCGCGATGAGGCCGGCGAAGCCTGGGATGCCGTCGCAAGTCGCGCGGTGTTCGCCAACACCGCCGTCGACCGCATCGTCCCGGCCCCGCAAGACAACCCCGGTGTCGACGTGACGGTCGAGCCCTTCTACGAGTGGGCGGTCGAGCGTCCGCCGTTCGGGGATGACCCGCCACGGATCTCCGGCGCACATTTCGTGCAGGATCTCACCCCGTATATCGAGCGGAAGCTCTTCACCGTGAACACCGGCCACGCCACCACGGCCTACTACGGCGCACGGACGGGCGTCGAGCGCATTTCGGACGCCCTCGCCGTGCCCGAGATCGCGGAGCGCGTGAGCGCGACGCTGGAAGAGACATCCGCGCTGCTCGTCGCGAAGCACGAACTCGACCCGCGGGGGCTCGCCGAGTACCGCGAGCGGATCCTCGAACGGTTCCGCAATCCCGCGCTGCCCGACACGGTGTGGCGGGTGGGTCGACAGCCTCTTCGTAAGCTTTCGCGCCACGAGCGCTTCATCGGCCCGGCCGCGGAAGCGGCGGAGCGCGGGCTGGCGACCTCGGCTCTCGTCGCGGCGATGGGCGCCGCCCTCGCTTTCGAGGATGCGGAAGACCCGCAGTCGGCGGACGTACAGCGGATGCTGCGGGAGCTGGATGCGGCCGAGTTCACCGCGACCGTCACTGGCCTGGACCGGGAGCATCCGCTCTTCGCGCGGGTCGAGGCGGTCGTCGCGGCTCGACAGGCCGAATTGGCCTGACAGGTACCGAGCGCCACGCGGAGCCCCGAGCCGCTTTGCGAGGCTCGGCGCCTTCGCTTAGCCTTACCTAAGTGAACATTCAGACGCGAACACTGCCGAAGCGCTCCCCCGACGTCGCCTTCGTGCCCATGCTGGCCGAGGTCGCACGCATCGAGGTCGTGAGCCCGACGTTCCGTCGCTTCACCCTCACCGGCCCCGAACTGCACACGGTCGCCGACAACCGGTTCGACCAACGGTTCAAGATCCTGTTCCCCGCGTCCGGGGAAGATAACGCAGCGGCGGCACTGGATGAGTTGGTCAACACTGACGACTGGTACGGAGCCTGGCGCGAACTCGACAACGCGGTCCGCCCGCCCATGCGCACCTACACGGTTCGAGTGGTCCGGCCCGAGGCATCCGAGTTCGACGTCGACATTGCACTGCACGGCCGGCTGGGACCCGCCTCGGCGTGGGCCCTCGATGCGAGCGTCGGAGACCGCGTCATCGTGTGCGTGCCGCACACGGGATACACCGGCGGGTTACATGGCGGCGTGGACTGGCGTCCGCCCGCCCAGGTCGAACGCGTGCTGATCGCGGGCGACGAGACCGCTCTGCCCGCGATCTCCGGCATCTTGGAGCGGCTTTCCGCGAGCACGCGGGGTACCGCCGTCGTCGAGGTACCCGAAGCCCGAGACGCAGCGGCGCTCAGTCTTCCGCCGCAGGGCGTGGACCTGCGAATCGTCGTGCGAGGCGATGCAGCCGTGGGCACAGCGCTCATCCCGGCCGTGCGTGCGGCCGCCGCTGAACTGCTGGATGCTCCGGCGCTGTCCCCCACCGACCTCGAAGACGTCGACATCGATGCGGGGCTCCTCTGGGAGGTCCCGACCAACGCACAGGGCGATCCGCTGCTCGCGAAGGCACCCTTCTACGCGTGGCTCGCCGGTGAGGCGCAGCCCATCAAGGAACTTCGCCGCCACCTCGTCTCGGAGCGCGGCGTCGACCGGAAGGCCGTCGCATTCATGGGTTACTGGCGGCGCGGTCGCGCCGAGATGTGACGCGAACGACACCAAACCGATTCGAAGCCTGAGCATCGTTAGGCTAGGCTTACCTTAGCGAGAATCCTCGCGCCATCCTCCCGAAAGGACCTCCCATGAGAGTGCCCCGCAGCATGGGTCTGCTCGTCGCAGCAGCCCTCACATCCACAGCCCTCGTCTCATGCGCTTCCCCCGCAGCCGATGGCGGCTCCGCCACCGAGCCCACCGCGGACGGCTTCCCCGTCACGATCGAGCACGCCTTCGGCGAGACCGTCATCGACGAGAAGCCCGAGCGCATCGCGACGGTCGCGTGGGCCAATCACGAAGTGCCTCTCGCCCTCGGCGTCGTGCCGGTCGGCATGAGCAAGGCAACGTGGGGCGATGACGACGGCGACGGCGTACTGCCCTGGGTCGAGGACCAACTGGAAAAGCTCGGCGCCGAAACCCCCGTGCTCTTCGACGAGACCGACGGCATCGACTTCGAAGCCGTCGCCGACACCGACCCCGACATCATCCTCGCGGCCTACTCGGGTCTCACGCAGGAGGATTACGACACCCTGTCGCAGATCGCCCCCGTCGTCGCCTACCCCGAGGTCGCATGGGGCACGTCCTGGCAGGACATGACGCTCATCAACTCCGAGGCGATCGGCCTCGCCGAAGAGGGCGAAGCACTGGTCGCCGACCTGGATGGCCAGGTCGCCGACGCGCTCGCCGCGTACCCCGAGCTCGAGGACAAGAAGCTGATCTTCGCGTTCCACGACGCGACCGACCTGAGCCAGATCGGTTTCTACACGAGCCACGACACGCGTCCCGGATTCCTCGAGTCTCTCGGCCTGCCTACACCGGAGATCGTTGCCGAAGAGTCGGCCGGCACCGATGGGTTCTACGTCGAGATCAGCGCGGAAGCGGCCGACCGCTTCTCGGACGTCGACATCTGGGTGACCTACGGCGACGCCGAGGGCGCCCTCGTCGACGCCATCATGGCCGACCCGCTACTGTCGCAGATCCCGGCGATTGCCAACGGCCAGATCGCCGTCCTCGAGAACTCGACGCCGCTCGCCTCATCGGCGAACCCCTCGCCGCTGTCGATCGGGTGGGGCATCGATGACTACTTCGGCGTGCTGGCCGGAGCGCTCACTCAGAACGGCTGAGTAACGACCCTTGAGTACCACCCTCACGCCAGGTGGGCGACCGACAGCGACCGCAGCCCTGCGGCGACCCGTCGGCGTCCGCCTGGCGTGGCTGGTCGCCACCGTCGCGCTGCTCGTCGCGCTGGCCGCGGCATCCCTCGCCTTCGGCGCGCGTGACGTCTCGCTCGCCGAGATCGTCGCGGGCCTCGGTGGCGACACCGGCAGCGTCGGCGAGGCGGCGGTCACGCTCCGGATGCCGCGAACGGTGCTCGCCATGCTGGTCGGCGCAGCCCTCGCCCTCTCGGGCTGTGCCATGCAGGCCATCACCCGCAATCCGCTCGCCGACCCGGGCATCCTCGGCATCAGCGGCGGCGCGGCTCTCGCGGTTGTCGTCGGGATCGCCTTCTTCGGGCTCACCAATCCGTACTCCTACATCGGTGTCGCAACTCTCGGCGCGGCAGCGGCATCCGTTTTCGTGTACTTCGTCGGCTCGATCGGACGCGGCGGCGCCACACCACTCAAGCTCGCGCTCGCCGGCGCGGCGTCGGCGGCAGCATTCTCGTCACTCGTGAGCGCGATCCTGCTGCCGCGCGTCGACATCCTCGAGACCTTCCGGTTCTGGCAGATCGGAGGCGTGGGCGGCGCCAGCTGGGACCGCATCCTCGTCGTCGGGCCCTTCCTGGCCCTCGGCGTCCTGATCTGCTTCGTCAGCGCGCGCGGCATGAACTCGCTCGCTCTCGGCGACGACATGGCGGCGGGGCTCGGCGTGCGCGTCGGTCGGACACGCCTCCTCGGCGCGACCGGGGCGGTCATCCTCGCCGGTGCGGCGACCGCGATCGCCGGGCCGATCGGCTTCGTCGGCCTCATCGTGCCGCATCTCTGCCGCCTCCTGGTCGGCACCGACCACCGCTGGCTGCTGCCCTTCTCGGCGCTTGCCGGTGCGGCCCTGTTGACCCTCGCCGATGTCGTCGGGCGCGTCATCACCCGCCCGGAAGAGATCGATGTCGGCATCGTGACGGCATTCATCGGCGCTCCTGTCTTCATCTGGATCGTTCGCCGACAGAAGGTGCGCGAGCTATGACGCTGGATGCCGTCATCGCTGGCCGTCGCGCGCGCACTCGCCGCCGCGCTCGGACCACTTCGATCCTGCTCGCGCTGGTCGTCGTCGCCTACGCGGTGACTCTCATGATCGGTCAGACTTTCTACTCGCCGGCCGAAGTGATCGGGGTCATTCTCGGTCAGGACGTACCCGGTGCATCCTTCACGGTCGGCACTTTGCGCCTGCCGCGGGCGACCCTCGCCCTGCTCTCGGGCGCCGCCTTCGGGCTCGCGGGGGTGACCTTCCAGACACTGCTGCGCAACCCGCTCGCCTCACCGGATGTCATCGGGATCAGCGCGGGCGCGAGCGTGGCCGCCGTATTCGCGGGAGTGACTCTCGGACTCGGCGACCGCGAGGTGTCGGCCTTCGCCCTCATCGGGGCACTCGCGACGGCCGGTGCCATCTACCTCCTGTCGTACAAGGCCGGGTTCTCGGGGATCCGACTCATCCTGATCGGTATCGGTGTCGGCGCGATGCTCGACAGCCTCATCACCTACCTGCTGTCGCGGGCCTCGGCCTGGGACCTGCAGGTCGCGATGCAGTGGCTGACCGGAAGCCTCAACGGGGCCTCGTGGGAGCGCGTGCTGCCGCTGTTGGTGGTCGTGGCCGTTTTCGGACCGCTGCTGATGAGCTCGGCGAGGTCCTTCGCGGCGCTGAGCCTCGGCGACGACACCGCTGCCGCACTCGGCGTGCGCACGAATCGCACCCGCGTGCTCATGATCCTGGCCGCTGTCGCCCTGCTGGCCTTTGCTACCGCGGCGAGCGGACCCATCGCGTTCGTGGCGTTCATGGCCGGACCGATCGCCGCGCGCGTGGTCGGCCCGGGAGGCTCGCTGTTGTTCCCCTCGGCGCTCGTCGGTGCTCTGCTCGTGCTCGTTGCCGACCTCATCGCCCAGTTCGCCTTCGGCACGCGCTACCCCGTCGGGGTCATCACGGGCGTGCTGGGCGCGCCGTACCTGATCTATCTGCTCATCCGGACCAATCGTGCGGGAGGACCCCTGTGACCGGTGTCGATCGGCTCGTGGCCGACAATCTCACTCTCTCGTACGGCGATCGCGAGGTCGTGCACGACCTCGATCTGGCGATCCCCGCGGGTCAGATCACCGCGATCGTGGGGGCCAACGGATGCGGCAAGTCGACCGTCTTGCGTGCGCTCGCGCGACTGCTGAAGCCCCGCAGCGGCTCGGTGCTGCTCGACGGCGAAGAGATCCATCACCTGCCCTCGCGCGAGGTCGCCCGACGCCTGGGGCTCCTGCCCCAGAGTCCGACAGCACCCGAGGGGATCGTGGTAGCCGACCTGATCGGCCGGGGTCGGCATCCGCATCAGCGATTTCTTGCGCGCTGGAGCGCGGAGGACTACGCGGCCGTCGCCGATGCCCTCGACGCGACGGGCATCGCCGACCTCGCCGAACGTGCCGTCGATGAGCTGTCGGGCGGGCAGCGCCAGCGGGTGTGGATCGCGATGGCGCTCGCCCAGCAGACCGACATCCTGTTGCTGGATGAACCGACGACGTTCCTCGACGTGACGCACCAGATCGAGGTGCTCGACCTGCTCACCGACCTCAACCGCACGCGCGGCACAACCATCGTCATGGTGCTGCACGACCTCAATCTCGCCGCGCGATACGCCGATCGCCTCGTCGCGGTGTGCGAGGGCCGCATTCATGCCTCGGGTGCCCCGGCCGCGGTCATCACCCCCACGATCGTCGGCGAGGTGTTCGGCCTCGACTGCCAGGTGATCGCGGACCCGGTCTCGGGCGCCCCCCTCGTGCTCCCCCGCGGCCGCCACCACAGCTGACCCGCCCCGACCCCGACGCCGAGACACCCCTCGGGCGACCAAACACCCAACGACGAGGGGTGTCTGGCCGCAGGAGGGGTGTTTCGGCGTGGGAAGTAACGCGGGTCAGGCCGCGAAACCCTCGGCGATCAGCTCGATCAGCTCTTCGCGCTCCTCGACCGAGAGGAAGGCGGCAGCCGCGGCGTTCAACTGGAACGCCTGCAGATCATCGAGGTCGTAGTCGAACGCGCGCGCGAGCAGCGCGAGCTCACGCGTCAGTGACGTGCGGCTCATCGTGCGGTTGTCGACGTTCACCGTCACCGAGAAACCCAGCTGGTACAGCAGATCGAACGGGTGGTCCGCCAGCTCCGTGCCCCACGCCTCGATCGCCCCGGTCTGCAGGTTCGACGACGGCGAGAGCTCCAGCGGAATCTCACGATCACGCACCCAGCGCGCCACCGGCCCGAATGTGACGACGACCTCATCGCCCGCGCGCGAGACGACGTTCAGATCGGATACCAGCCGCACCCCGTGACCGAGGCGGAGCGCCCGACCATCGATCAGCGCGGACCGGATCGAGTCGATGCCCGCCGCCTCACCCGCGTGCACCGTCACGGGGAAGAACTCCGAGGCGAGATAGGCGAAGGTCGGGCGCAGGCGTGAGGGCGGGAAGCCGTCCTCGGGGCCGGCGATATCGAACCCGACCGCGCCGCGCTCGCGGTGACGCACGGCGAGCTCTGCGATCTCGAGAGAGCGCTCCGTCTGACGCATCGCGCTGAGGATCTGGCCGACGCGGATGCTCCGGCCCGAACGGTCCGCGGCATCCTCGCCCTCTTCGATCCCGGCCTGCACGGCCTCCACGGCTTCGTCGAGGCTCAGACCCCCGGCGACGTGCAACTCCGGCGCCCAACGCACCTCCCCGTAGATCACGCCGTCCTCGGCGAGATCCTCGACGAACTCCCGGGCGACCCGGGTGAGCCCCTCGCGTGTCTGCATGACGTCCGTCACCACACCGAACGCCGAGAGGTATTCGACGAGCGAACCCGAGTCGGTGCGCTCCGTGACCCAGTCGCCGAGACCCGCGACGCCGTCGGCGGGAAGATCGATCCCGGCCGCTTCGGCGAGTTCGACGACGGTCTCGATGCGCACGGCGCCGTCGAGGTGATCGTGCAGGCTGACCTTCGGCAGCGAGCGCACCGAAACCCCCTGCACTCTGAAGTCGCCGTTCGCGTCGATCGTCATACGATCGCCTTCCTCTCGAGTGGGTCGTACGTCATGCCGTGATGCGTTCGCGGACGAGCGGCGCTCGCTCGGGCGCCTCTGTCGGGTCACCGACTGACCACGCGCCATCGAGCGCCGCCAGTGCGCGGTCGAAGCGTGCCGAGTCGTCCGCGAGCAGAGTGAAAACGGGCTGACCCTCGGACACGGTGTCACCGGGCTTCACATGCAGGTCGATCCCCGCGGCGTGCACGACCGCATCCTCGGCTCGGGCGCGTCCGGCGCCCAGCCGCCACGCGGCGATGCCGAACGGCAGGGCCTCCATCCGGGACACGGTGCCCGCACGCCCGGCCCTGATGGTGTGGGTCTCGCGCGGCGCCGGGAGCGGAGCATCCGGATCGCCGTCCTGTGCGCGGATGAGCGCGCGCCACGCATCCATGGCCCGTCCATCGGCGAGTGCACCCTCGACGTCGGCGTCGGGCTGCCCCGCGAGCGCGAGCATCTCCCGCGCGAGCGCGACCGTCAGCTCGACGACATCGGCGGGTCCACCACCCGTGAGCACCTCGACCGACTCGCGCACCTCGTTGGCGTTGCCGATTGCGAGGCCGAGCGGGGTGTTCATGTCGGTCAACAGTGCGGTCGTCGCGACGCCCGAATCGGTGCCGAGTGCGACCATGGTGCGGGCGAGTTCGCGTGCACGGTCGATGTCCTGCATGAAGGCGCCCGAGCCGAACTTGACGTCGAGCACGAGCGCATCGGTGCCCTCGGCGATCTTCTTCGACATGATGCTCGACGCGATGAGCGGGATCGCCTCGACGGTGCCGGTCACGTCGCGCAGGGCGTAAAGCTTCTTGTCGGCGGGAGCGAGACCCGAGCCGGCCGCGCAGATCACCGCGCCGACGTCGCGCAGTTGGGCGAACATCTCGTCGTTCGACAGCGCCGCACGCCATCCGGGAATCGATTCGAGCTTGTCGAGGGTTCCGCCCGTGTGCCCGAGGCCCCGCCCCGACAGCTGCGGGACGGCGACGCCGAAGGATGCCACGAGTGGCGCCAACGGCAGGGTGATCTTGTCTCCCACGCCGCCCGTGGAGTGCTTGTCGACGGTCGTCTTGCCGAGTCCCGTGAAGCTCATTCGCTCGCCGGACGCGATCATCGCCTCGGTCAGGACACGGATCTCGTCGCGCTCCATGCCGTTCAGCAGCACCGCCATCGCGAAGGACGACATCTGCGCGGCCGAAACGTAGCCGCGGGTGTACGCGTCGATCATCCAGCGAAGCGCCGGCTCGGGCACAGCTCCCCCGTCACGCTTGGCGCGGATGACGTCGACCGCGTCGTAGGCCTCGATGGAACCGGATGCCTCGCTGCTCGCAGCCGTCACCGCGCAGCCTCTTCGAGGTCGCGGGGACCGAACGCATCCGGCAGTACCTCGTCGATCGTGCGGATGCCCGACACGGTTTCGAGCAGCATGCCCGGCAGGGCGAACTCGTTCAACAGTTGCCGGCAGCGCCCGCACGGCATGATCGTCTCGCCCGCGTTATTGACGCAGACGAACGCGACGAGCTGTCCGCCGCCCGACATGTGCAGGTCGCCGACCAGCGCGCACTCCGCGCAGAGGCCGACCCCGTAGGAGGCATTCTCGACGTTGCAGCCCGACACGATACGACCGTCGCTCACGAGCGCGGCCGCGCCCACGCGATAGCGCGAGTACGGCGCGTAGGCCCGCTGCATGGCCTCGGTCGCAACCGCGCGCAGCTCGTCCCAATCGATGTCGGTCACGTCACCCCTTTATGTATGGTTTGCCGGCGGCTGCCGGTCCCCGGATCTGTCCCGCGAAGCCCGCCACGGCGAGAATGGTGACGACATACGGGAGCATGAGCATGAATTCGCTCGGTACGGGCGAGCCGATGACACCGAGGGTGTTCTGCAGGTTCGAGGCGAAGCCGAACAACAATGCCGCGAGCGTCGCCTTGATCGGATCCCACTGGCCGAAGATCACCGCGGCCAGGGCGATGAAGCCCGCACCCGCCGTCATCTCCTTGTTGAAGGCTCCGACCGAGCCGAGTGTGAAGAAGGCTCCACCGGCACCCGCGATGGCGCCGGCGAGCGAGACATTCCAGAACCGCGTGCGGGCGACGTTGATGCCGACCGTGTCGGCTGCCTGCGGGTGTTCGCCGACGGAACGCAACCGCAGACCCCAGCGCGTGTGGAACAGCCCGATGTACACGAGGACGATCGCGACGTACATCAGGTAGACGATGATCGTCTGCCGGAAGAAGGTCGGACCGATCAGCGGGATGTCGGCGAGGATCGGGATGTCGATGCGCTCGAACCGGGGCGGCGAATTGAGTTGGGCGGCGTTGGGCGCGAGCACCTGCGAGAAGAGGAAGCTGGTCACCCCGACCACCAGAACGTTGAGGACGACACCCACGATGACCTGGTCGACGTAGTACACGATCGAGAACGCGGCGAGCACGAACGACACCAGGACGCCCGCGACGGCGGCGGCGGCGAGTCCCAGCAGGGGCTGACCGGTCGCGGTCGCCACGACGGCCGAGGTGAACGCACCCGCGAGCAGCTGCCCCTCGATCGCGATGTTCACGACCCCGACCCGTTCGCTGATGACACCGCACAGCGCCCCGAAGATCAAGGGAACGGACAGGCTCAGGGCCCCGGCGAAAAGTCCCGCGAGTGGAATGACGTGAATGGATGCGCCGGCCGCGGCCCAGGTGAGGAACCCGGTCAGGAACACGAGGGCGAACACGATCGAGAACACAAGCGGAACGCGGCGACGACGCCGCACGAATATCCCCGCGGCCCCGGTGATGAGCACCATCACGATGAGGCAGACGGTCGTCGTGAGGGTAGCCCCCAGCGTGACCTCGGGGAGCTGCAACGCGTCGCCTGCCGCCGAGATGCGGAAGATCGCATCGCCGCCGTGCGGGGCGAGGAGGAACAGCAGCGTCGCCAGGACCGTGACGGATGCGAACGCGATGGGCGCCTTCCAACTCACGACCACCGTCCGCTCGAGGTGGATCGGAGCGTCGGCACCGTCGGTGCGCGGGGCGAGCGTGGTCATTTGGCCAGTCCCTCCGTGTTGACGATCGGGCGACGGCGCTTCGGCGAGCTTCCGGGGGCGGGGAGCCGGAAGATTGCCCGAACGAGTGGCGGCGCGGCGATGAAGAGCACGATGAGCGACTGCACCACGAGCACGATGTCGATCGGTACCCCCTCCGCGGCCTGCATCGAGAATCCGCCGGCCTTGAAGGCACCGAACAGCACACCCGCGGCGAGAACGCCCCACGGGGTCGACCGGCCGAGCAGGGCCACGGTAATGGCGTCGAAGCCGATGCCCGCGTCGATGCCGCTCGAGAAGCCGGTGGTCACGGTCCCGAGCACCTGGCTTGTCCCCGCGAGTCCGACGAGCGCGCCCGAGATGAGCATCGCGTACACGTACATCGCCTTGACGTTGATGCCGGCGACCTTCGCCGCGTTCGGGTTCTCTCCCACGGCACGGAACTGGAACCCGAGGGCCGAGCGGTTCAGGATCCACCAGACCAGTACGACGGAGGCGATCGAGAGCACGAACCCGAAGTGCAGGTTGTACTGCGGCCCGAGCAGTTCGGGGAAGACCGCGGTATCGCGCATCCCCGGGGTCGTGGGGTTGTTCGTGCCCGGTGCCTGCAACAGGCCGGGAGTGCGGAGCATCCACGTGATCAGGTACAGCGCGACGTAGTTGAGCATGATCGTGACGATCACCTCGTGCGCCCCCGTGCGCGCCTTCAACAGCCCCGCGATGCCGGCCCATACGGCGCCCGCCGCGAGTCCGGCGAGGAGGGCGACGACCATGTGGATGCCGAAGGGCAGGTCGATCGCGAAGCCGACGTAGCCGGCGGCAGCGGCGGCCATCAGCATCTGCCCGCGACCACCGATGTTGAACATGCCCGTGCGGAATGCGAGGGCGACACCCAGACCTGCGGCGATCAGCGGCGTGGCGAACGTCAGAGTCTCTGTGAGGGGACGGATGCCGGTGGCGAAGTCCGGCCGGCGGAAGTTGTAGACGGCGCCCTGGAAGAACGCGGAGTACGCGCCCGCGACCGACTCCCAGATGGCGACCAGCAGGTCGGTGGGGCGGGCGAAGAAGTAGCCGGCGGATTCCTGCACGTTCTCATCGGTGAACGCGATCATGATCGCGCCGACGAGAAGGGCCATCACGACAGCCAGCACCGAGATGATGGCGTTGCCTGTCGCGATCTCGCGCAGGGCCCGTTGCCAGCGACTCGGCTCGGGAGTCGAGGTCGAGGGTGCGGTTGTGGTCATGGTCTCGCTCACGCGGCGGCCCCCTCGAGATCCGGCGTCTCACCGGCCATCATCAGACCGAGCACGTCGCGCGCGGTGTCACCCGGGACGATGCCGACGATCCGGCCGCGATACATCACCATGATGCGATCCGCGAGCGCGGTGACCTCGTCGAGCTCGGTCGAGACGACGACGACGGGCACACCGGCATCCCGCGTCTCGACGATGCGTTTGTGAATGAACTCGATCGATCCCACGTCGACGCCGCGGGTGGGTTGCGCAGCGACGAGCAGCCGCAACTCGCGGCTGAGCTCGCGCGCGAGCACGACCTTCTGCTGGTTGCCGCCCGACAGGCGCCCAACCTTCGTCTCGATCGACGGCGTGCGCACATCGAACTCGGCGACCTTCTCGGTCGCGAACTCCTCGAGCCGGGCGCGTTGTACATTGCCCGCGCGGACGAACGGCGCCCCGTGGGCCCGATCGAGCATGAGGTTCTCGGTGATGGTGAACTCACCCACCAGGCCGTCCTCCTTGCGGTCCTCGGGGACGAATCCGACGCCGGCGTCGAGCACGTCGCGAACCGACCGGCCCAGCAGCTCCTGACCATCGAGCACGATGGAGCCCCGAACGTGCGGCTGCAACCCCATCAGCGCCTCGGACAGCTCGGTCTGGCCGTTACCCTGCACACCGGCGATCGCGAGGATCTCGCCCGCACGCACGTCGAAGCTGACGTGATTGACCACGACCTGCCCCCGCGGGTCGATGACCGCGAGGTCGTCGACGACGAGAGCGGATGCCCCGAGCTTCGGTGGCGCCTTTTCCACCGTGAGTTCGACCGCGCGCCCGACCATGAGTGACGCGAGGTCGGCGTTCGATGCGGTCGGCGATGCCTCGCCCACGACCCTGCCGAGGCGGATGACCGTGATCCGATCGGCGACCTCACGAACCTCGCGAAGCTTGTGGGTGATGAAGACGATCGACGTGCCGGCATCCCGCAGCTGCCGCATGATCGCCATCAGTTCGTCGGTCTCTTGCGGGGTCAGCACGGCGGTCGGCTCGTCGAAGACCAGCACCTTGGCATCGCGCGACAGCGCCTTGATGATCTCCACGCGCTGCTGCACACCGACCGGCAGGTCTTGCACGAGCGCGTCGGAATCGACGTCGAACCCGAAACGGTCAGAGATTTCGCGCACCCGGGCACGAGCCGCCGGCAGGTCGAGTCGGCCACCGAATCGCGTCTCTTCGTGTCCGAGCATGACGTTCTCGGCGACCGTGAAGACGGGGATCAGCATGAAGTGCTGATGCACCATGCCGATGCCTGCCCGCATGGCGTCACCGGGTCCGGCGAAGTGCTGCACCGTGTCGTCGAGGAGGATCTCTCCGGCGTCCGCCTGATAAAGCCCGTACAGGACATTCATCAGGGTCGACTTGCCCGCCCCGTTCTCGCCGAGCAGGCAGTGGATCTCACCGGCCTCGACGATGAGGTCGATGTGGTCGTTCGCCACCAGAGACCCGAACGTCTTCGTGATACCGCGAAGTTCGAGCTTCATGCTCCCGATCCTAGTTGGGGGTGAGTCGGATGCCGCGAGGGATCCGAACGAAGAAAGAGGGGAGGCCGGCTCGCGCCGACCTCCCCCCGAAGGTGCCGTGCTTACTCGGCCAGGTACGACTCGACGGCGATGTCACCGGCGATGATCGCCGCCTGCAGTTCCTCGATCTTGGCGGACAGCTCGGCGGGGACGCGGTCGGCCCAGTCGTGGAACGCCGCGATTCCGACGCCCTCGTTCTCGAGCGTTCCGATGAACGGGGTCGGGTCGAAGTCGCCGTTGCCGGCCTCGACGATCGCCTCGTTCACCGCGACGTCGATGCCCTTCAGAACCGAGGTGAGCAGCAGGTCACCCACCGAGGGGTCGGTCTCGTACACGTCCGCGTCCACACCGATGAGGGCGATCTCGCGACCGGAGTCGCGAATGGCGGCAGCGGCCGACTGGTAGATCGGGCCGCCCACGGGGAGGATGATGTCGGCGTTCTGGTCGATCAGGCCCTGCGCGATCTGACGCGCGGTGTCGTTGGCCTCGAATCCACCGGTGAACGAGCCGTCCTGCGCGGCGCGGTCCCAGCCGATGACCTGGACGTCCGCGCCCATCTCCTCGTTGTAGTACTCGACGCCCTGCGCGAAGCCGTCCATGAAGACCGAGACGGTCGGGAAGTTCTGGCCACCGAAGGTGCCGACGACACCCGTCTGGGAGACACCTGCGGACAGGTAGCCCGCGAGGAACGCGGCCTGAGCGGTGTCGAAGATGAGGGGCTTGATGTTCTCGGCGTCGGTCGTGCCGTCGAAGTCCTGGTCGACCGTGTCGTCGATCGAGACGTACTCGATGTCGGGGTTGGCGGTGGCGGACTCGAGCGCGGCCGGTGCGAGGGCGAAACCGACCGTGACGATCGTGTTGCAGCCCTGGTCGACCAGGTTCTGCAGGTTGGCGTTGTAGTCGGTCTCGGCCTGCGACTCGACCTCGGTGTACTCCACACCGAGCTCGTCGGCCGCCGCGACCAGGCCCTCGAAGCCGAGCTGGTTGAAGGACTTGTCGTCGAAGCCGCCGAAGTCCGACACCATGCAGGGCAGGTAGTCGAGCGCTTCGCCGCCGCCGTCGCCACCATCGGTGTCTTCCGGCGCCGCGCCGCAGCCCGCGAGCAGGGCGGCCGCCGAAAGCAGGGCCAAGCCGCTGAAAGCGGCCTTCTGAGTGATCCTCACTGTGTCCTCCAAAGACTCGCGCGAGCCCGACCGATCCGGGATCCGCGGACGAAACGTTACCTCCTGCGAGCCCAAGCGCTAGACCGTGTGGGCGCCGCGAAACCCAAAGGTTATAAAGACGCGATCCCGCGCAGGGCGGAACGCAGTCCCGGCACCGGTGACCAGGTCAGAGCACCTCGCCCTGTCCGCTGAGTTTCAGAGCGTCCACGACACCCTTCACGCGCTGGGCGTGCTCACTGGTCGTGACGAGGAGAGCGTCTTCCGTGTCGACGATGACGATGTCCTGCACCCCGATGACGCTGATCACGCGTTTGGTCTGCGAGACGACGATGCCGCTCGAGGCATCCGCCAGCACACGGGCGTTTCCGCCGAGGATGGCGAGCTCGCCCCGGCCACGGGAGTTCAGTTTGGCGAGGCTCGCGAAATCCCCGACATCGTCCCAGTCGAAGTGCCCCGGGATGACGGCCAGCCGGCCACGTTCAGCCGCTGGCTCGGCGACGGCGTAATCGATCGCGATCTTCTTCAGCGTGGGCCAGATGCGGTCCACGGCGGGACCGCGACGGTCACGGTCGTCCCACGCCTCGGCGAGCTCCATGAGCCCCGCGTGCAGCTCGGGCTCGTTGCGCTCGAGCTCGGCCAGCAACACATCGGCACGCGAAATGAACATGCCCGCGTTCCAGAGGTACGAACGGTCGGCGAAGTACTCCTTGGCGGTGTCGAGGTCCGGCTTCTCGACGAAGCGTTCGACCGCGGCTGCCTCGGGCGCCCCCTCGACGACGAGTTCGTCGCCCTTCTTGATGTAGCCGAAGCCGACGGATGCCTCGGATGGCTGGATTCCGATCGTGCAGATATAACCGTCACGCGCGACGGCGACGGCCTGCTGCACCGCGAACTCGAAAGTCCGCATGCCGCGGATCACGTGGTCGGCCGCGAACGATCCGATGATCACGTCGGGTTCGCGGCGCGAGAGCACCGCGGCGGCGAGGCCGATCGCGGCCGCCGAGTCGCGCGGTTCCGATTCGAGCAGGACGTTCGCGTCGGAGATGCCGGCGAGCTCGGCCTCGACGGCCGCACGGTGGGCGCGACCGGTGACGACAGCAATGCGCCCCTCGCCCGACAACGGAGCGAGCCGATCCCAGGTATCACGCAGAAGCGTCTGTCCCGACCCCGTCAGGTCGTGCAAAAATTTCGGGGCGTCGGCGCGCGAGAGCGGCCAGAGCCTGCTGCCCACGCCGCCGGCCGGAATGACGGCGTAGAAGCCTTCTATCGGTTGTGCCATGCAGTCAGGGTAGCCGCGGCGCTCTCCCACCATCGAACCCGCGCGAAGTATCTCGATATCGAGATAGTTAGGGTGCCCTAATCGCCGCGCCCGCACGGAGCGGGAATAGGATGTTCGTAGCGCTCGAGCCGCGTCGGCCCGGCGCATCCGTACCTCGCACCGATCAGGGAGGACGACCGTGTCCGCAGACACCCGCCAGGCACTGTCGATCTCAGAGACCACCTCCAAGCGCCCCGCCGGCACGCTCTATCGCGGCCGCGAAGGCATGTGGTCCTGGGTTCTGCACCGCATCACCGGCGTCGCCATCTTCTTCTTCCTCCTGGTGCATGTGCTCGACACCGCGCTCATCCGTGTCTCTCCCGAGGCGTACGACGCGGTCATCGGTACCTACAAGAACCCGATCATGGGCATCGGCGAAGTCTTCCTCGTCGCGGCAATCGCATACCACGCGTTCAACGGCCTACGGATCATCGCGATCGACTTCTGGTCGAAGGGCGCGAAGTACCAGCGCCAGATGTTCTGGATCGTGATCGGGGTCTGGGTCGTCACGATGGCCGGCTTCGCACCCCGACATCTCATCAACGTCTTCGCGGGAGGTGGTGAGTGATGTCCAGCGACACCCTGGCCGCTCCCCGTTCGCCCTACGCACGGCCCAAGCGCCGCGGCATCAACCTCGAGAAGTGGGGTTGGGTCTACATGCGTGTCTCCGGCGCGATCCTGGTCGTCCTGATCTTCGGGCACCTGTTCGCCAATCTGATGGTGGGCGACGGCATCCGCGGGATCGACTTCGGATTCGTTGCGGGCAAGCTCGCAAACCCGCTGTGGCAGTGGTGGGACGTCGCGATGCTCTGGCTCGCGTTGATCCACGGCGGCAACGGGATGCGCACCATCGTCAACGACTACGTGACGCACCGGACCGTACGCCGCGTGCTGGTGTGGGCGATCGGACTGTCGGCCGGATTCCTCATCATCCTCGGCACCCTCGTTGTCTTCACGTTCGACCCCTGCATCGGGGTCACCGAATCGAGCACCCTCTGGGAGACGTGCCGGGCCGCGGCCTGACGCACGATCCCCAACGACCCCTCTCAGGATCTCCAACGACCCCTCTCAGTAAGGCACCCCCTGTGACGACGACCGTGACCGGCACCGACCGCAAGACCGACGTGCACCACCATCAGTTCGACATCGTCATCGTCGGCGCCGGCGGTGCCGGCATGCGCGCGGCGATCGAGGCAGGGCCGCACGCGAAGACCGCGGTGATCTCGAAGCTCTACCCCACGCGCTCCCACACGGGCGCCGCGCAGGGCGGAATGGCCGCCGCGCTGGCGAACGTCGAAGAGGACTCGTGGGAGTGGCACACCTTCGACACCGTCAAGGGCGGCGACTACCTCGTCGACCAGGACGCGGCCGAGATCCTCGCGAAGGAGGCGATCGACGCGGTCATCGACCTCGAGAACATGGGCCTGCCCTTCAACCGCACGCCCGAGGGCAAGATCGACCAGCGTCGCTTCGGCGGCCACACTGCCGACCACGGCAAGACGCCGGTCCGCCGCGCCTGCTATGCCGCCGACCGCACGGGCCACATGATCCTGCAGACGCTGTTCCAGAACTGCGTCAAGCTCGGCATCAACTTCTTCAACGAGTTCTACGTGCTCGACCTGCTGACATCGAAAGACGCCGACGGCAAGACCCAGACATCCGGTGTCGTCGCTTACGAGCTCTCCACCGGCGACCTGCACATCTTCCACGCCAAGGCGGTCATCTTCGCGACCGGCGGCTTCGGCAAGATCTATAAGACGACCTCCAACGCGCACACCCTCACGGGCGACGGCGTCGGGATCGTCTGGCGCAAGGGCCTGCCCCTCGAGGACATGGAGTTCTTCCAGTTCCACCCGACAGGGCTCGCCGGCCTCGGCATCCTTCTGACGGAGGGCGCTCGAGGCGAGGGTGCGATCCTCCGAAATGCGAGCGGCGAGCGCTTCATGGAACGCTACGCGCCGACCATCAAGGACCTCGCCCCGCGAGACATCGTCAGCCGTTGTATGCAGCAGGAGGTCGCCGAAGGTCGTGGCGCGGGCCCGCACAAGGACTACGTCCTGCTCGACTGCACGCACCTGGGCGCTGAGGTTCTCGAGACGAAACTCCCCGACATCACCGAGTTCGCGCGCACGTACCTCGGCGTCGACCCGGTCGTCGAGCCGGTTCCCGTCATGCCGACCGCGCACTACGCGATGGGCGGCATCCCGACAAACGTCGCAGCCGAAGTGCTCGCCGATAACAACACCGTCGTTCCGGGGCTCTACGCCGCCGGCGAGTGCGCGTGCGTTTCGGTCCACGGCTCGAACCGGCTCGGCACGAACTCCCTGCTCGACATCAACGTCTTCGGCAAGCGCGCCGGCAAGAACGCGGTCGAGTACGTCAAGACCGCCGACTTCGTGCCGCTCCCGGAAAACCCCGCGGGCGCCGTTCGTGACCTGATCGAAGGTCTGCGCGCCGGAACGGGCACCGAGCGCATCTCTGTTCTGCGCAAGACGCTGCAGGAAGAGATGGACAAGAACGCCCAGGTGTTCCGCACCGAGGAGTCCCTCACCCATGTGCTCGGCGTCATCGAGGAGCTGCGCGAGCGCTTCTTGAACATCCACGTCGACGACAAGGGCAAGCGCTACAACACCGACCTGCTCGAGGCCGTCGAACTCGGCTTCCTCCTCGACATCGCCGAGGTCGTCGTCGTCACGGCCCGCAACCGCAAGGAAAGCCGCGGCGGGCACATGCGCGATGACTTCCCGAAGCGTGACGATGAGGTCTACATGAAGCACACGATGGCCTATCTCACCGGTGATCCGCACTCCTCGAAGGCGGACGACCACATCTCGCTCGATTGGAAACCCGTCGTCATCACGCGCTACCAGCCGATGGAGAGGAAGTACTGAGATGGTGTCGACTCTCGTTGAAACAACGGATGCTCCGGCGGACGCAGACCTCTCCCCCGCAGCTGACTCGGGCATCCAGTCGTTCCTGGTGACGTTCATCGTGCGCCGGTTCAACCCCGAGGTGGACGACGAACCCCGCTGGGTGGACTACGACGTCGAGCTCTACTCGACCGACCGCGTGCTCGACGCCCTGCACAAGATCAAGTGGGAGGTCGACGGATCACTGTCGTTCCGCCGCTCGTGTGCCCACGGCATCTGCGGTTCTGACGCGATGCGCATCAACGGACGCAACCGGCTCGCGTGCAAGACCCTGATCAAGGACCTCGACATCTCGAAGCCGATCTACGTCGAGGCGATCAAGGGACTGCCGCTCGAGAAGGACCTGATCGTCGACATGGAGCCGTTCTTCGCCTCGTTCCGCGAGGTCAAGCCGTTCCTCATCTCGAACACGGCGCCCGAGCCCGGCAAAGAGCGCGTTCAGTCGATCGTCAACCGCGAGATCTTCGACGACACCACCAAGTGCATTCTCTGCGCCGCGTGCACGTCCTCGTGCCCGGTCTTCTGGACCGACGGACAGTACTTCGGTCCGGCCGCGATCGTCAACGCGCACCGCTTCATCTTCGACTCGCGCGACGACGCGGGCGATGTGCGGCTCGACATCCTGAACGACAAAGAGGGCGTGTGGCGCTGCCGCACGACCTTCAACTGCACGGATGCGTGCCCCCGCGGCATCCAGGTGACCCAGGCGATCGCCGAGGTCAAGCAGGCCATCCTCCGCGGCAAGTAGCCACCTCGTGACCGGCGCGCCTCTTCTCGAGATCCGCCGGTCACGTGTGGCCGTGACAGCCGCGTATGCGGCGCAGGGCCTCGGCTATGCCGTTGTCGTCACGTCGCTGCCGTCCTTCACGGGGCGTCTCGGCATCGACGACGTCGCGGTATCGCTCATCGTGCTGCTGGTGTGTGTCACCGCAGCCGGGGGCTCCGTCGTGGCCGATCTGCTCGCGCGCTGGCGAGGTAGTCGGGCGGCCCTCGCCGCGGGCTTGATCGTCCAGGCCGCGGCGTTCGTCGGGATCGCAGTCGCCCCGCCGTTGCCGATTTTTGTCGCGGCATTCGGCGTTTACGGGCTCGGTCTCGGTGCGGTCGATGCGTCCGCCGCGATGCAGGGTGTGCTCGTCCAGCGGCGCTACGGCCGCGACATCATGGGCGCTTTCTTCGCCGCGTACACCGCTGCCGCGATCGGTGGGGCGTTGCTGGTGGCCGGCTCGGCGGCCGCTCTGGGCGATGCCGTCTTCAGCGGTGGCGTCGCGATGGGCCCCGCTTTGGCGCTCGGTGCCGCGGCTGTCGTCGCCGTCGCGGTCGCCGCGAACGGCACGCGCGCATTCGACCGCGCTCGCGCCGCCGCACCGGTTGGTGAGCGGCCCCGTATCCCGCTCCCCCGCCGCGGAATCTGGCTGTTCGGCTTCGTCATCCTGGCCGCGTTCACCCTCGACTCCGGTGTCAGCACCTGGAGCACGATCTATCTCAACGACGACCTTGCCTCCGGTGCGGCGATCGCACCGCTCGGTTATGCCGCCTACCAGGTCGCGATCCTGGTGACGCGTCTCACCACGGACCGCGCAACCGGACGGTGGGGGCGCACCGTGGTCGTCGTCACGGCGACATCGGTCTCGATCGTGGGGCTGGTGCTCGTTGCGGCACTCCCCTGGACGATTGCGGCGATCGTCGGCTTCGCGCTTGCGGGCGTCGCCGTCGGGGCGCTCGTGCCCCTGTCTTTCACGTCCGCGGGAGCGCTGGCGCCGACCCGCGGCGATGAGGTGATCGCCCGCGTCAACCTGTTCAACTACGCCGGCGCGGTCCTCGGGGCGGTTCTGCTGGGACTTCTCGCCGACGCGCCCGGACTCGGCATCGCCTTCCTGCTACCCGCCCTGCTGCTCGTGTCGATCCTGTTCCTCGCCCGGCGTTTCGGTCGGGCGGTTGCGGCAAGCGAGCCATCCGTCGGCACGTCCGTATTCGCGGACGGTGCCGATCCGAGTCGCTAGCCTGGGGGCGTGAGCTACCGCCGACCGTCCGACCCCGCGGTGGCTCCCGACGGCTCCGACGAGGAGAGCGCGGCCGGTCGCAGCGACGACGACGCCGGGCGGTGGGAATCCGCACAGGAGACGCTCCGACGCCACCTCGAAGAGCCGGTGCAACGGGCGACGCAACTGACGCGACGCACACTGGCCTGGTTTCCGGTCCGGGTGTGGCGGCACTTCCTTCGCCACAACGGGTTCTTGCTCGCGGCGGGAGTGAGCTACCAGTCGCTGTTCGCGATCTTCGGTGTGATCTACCTGGCGTTCGCGGTGGTCGGCCTGTGGATCGGCGCGAGTCCCGCGGCGATCGCTCGGATGATCGACATCATCAACGAGTACATCCCGAACCTGATCAGCGAGAACGGGCTGGTCACCCCCGAGCAGGTCGAGTCCGTCACCACCGCCACGGCGACGACCCTCGGCATTACGGGAGCCGTCGCGCTCGTCATCGTCGTGTGGACGGCCATCGGATTCATCACCTACGCCCGCCGCGCAGTGCGGGACATCTTCGGCCTACCCTTCGATACGCGCTCGTACCTCTTGTTGAAGGCCCGCGACTTGCTCGCCGCGGTGATCCTCGCCGTCGCGCTGCTCGTCGGCTTCGCCATCAGCGGCATCGCCACCTGGGCCCTGACACTGCTGTTCACCGTCTTCGGGATCGGCGACCTGAGCGTGTTGTCGAACGTGACGGCGCGAGCCGTTTCCCTCCTGGTCTCGTTCGCGATCAACGGCGCCGCGCTGGCCGCGCTGTTCCGGTTCCTGACGGGGGCGGCGCTCGCCTGGCACCGGATCTGGCCGGGCGCTTTGCTCGGCGGCGCCGCCATCACCGTGCTGCAGGTGGGCGCCGGTGTGCTGCTGATCTACACGCCCTCGAACCCCCTTCTGGCGACGTTCGCGGTGCTGATCGGGTTTCTCCTGTGGTTCCGCCTGAACGGCATCGTCATCCTGGTCGCGGGGGCGTGGATCGCGGTCGGTGCGGCCGATCGGAACCTGGCGCTGACGGAACGCACGGAAGAGGAAGCGCGGCGCGACGAGTACCGGGCGTTGCTCGTGGCCGCGGATGTTCGTCTGCGCGAGGCGCGCATCACTCGTGACACCGCGCCCTGGTATCGCTCCTGGCGCGCGGGCCGCGACGTACGTCTGGCCGAGGATGAGCTCGAACGCCTCCGAGACTCTCCCCCGCCGGAGCCGCAACCGCGCGGCTTTCTGCTCGACTGAGCTACGGGGCGCCGAGCATGTCGGAGGCCGTCGATACAGTAGAACGCGTGCCTCGACCCATCCGCATCGCCTCTGTCAACGTCAACGGCATCCGGGCGGCGGTGCGCAACGGGATGGCCGGATGGCTCGACCGGGCCGATGTCGACATCCTCGCGCTACAAGAGGTGCGCGCCGAGCTTTCGCACGTCGAGAGTGCTCTGCCCGGGTGGAACCTCGTCCACGACGAATCGCTCACCAAGGGCCGGTCGGGGGTCGCGGTGGCCAGCCGACTGCCCATTGCCGCCTCGCGCATCGAGCTGGGCGACGAGACGGTCGACTCGCGCGGCCGGTGGATCGAGGCCGACCTCGACGTCGACGGAGAGCCTCTGACCGTCGTCAGCGCCTACGTCCACTCGGGCGAGGACGGCACCCCGCGTCAGGACGCGAAGTACGGATTTCTCGACGCGATGGAGCGCCGGATGCCCGAGCTCGCCGCCGACGGCTCGCTCGCCGTGATCATGGGCGACCTGAACGTCGGGCACCGCACGCTCGACATCAAGAACTGGAAGGGCAACGTCAAGAAGGCCGGGTTCCTCCCGCGCGAGCGGGCGTACTTCGACCGGTTCCTCAGCGAAGCGGGCGAGCCCGTGACGGGTGTCGACGGTTCGGTCGGGACGGGGCTCGGATGGGTCGACGTGGGGCGCCGTTTCCACGGCGAGGTGGACGGCCCGTACACGTGGTGGTCGAATCGTGGTCAGGCCTTCGACAACGACACCGGCTGGCGCATCGACTACCAGCTGGCGGCCCCCGCCCTCGCGGACCGGGTCACCGACTACCGGGTCGCGCGAGCGGCGGCATATTCCGAGCGCTGGAGCGATCACGCGCCGGTCATTGTGGACTACTCGCTCGGCGGCTGACCGGACGGGTCACTTCGACAAGCTCAGTGACCGGCGGCCAACCCGCTCGCTGAGCCCGCGCCCCGCGCCGCTCGCGGAGCCCGCGCCCGTGCCCCGCTCCCTGAGCTTGTCGAAGGGAGCACCCGTCCCGCGATCTAGGATTGACCGGTGAGCAAAGCGCGCCTGTACTCCGGAATGCAGCCTTCGGCGGATTCCCTCCAGATCGGCAACTACATCGGTGCGCTGCTGCAGTGGCGCGACCTGCAGGAGTCGTACGACGCGTTCTTCTCCGTCGTCGATCTGCACGCACTGACCCAACCGAACGACCCGGCCGAGCTGCGTGAGAAGACCCGCCGCACGGCCGCGCAGTACATCGCCGCCGGCATCGAGCCCGCCAAGTCGACGCTGTACGTGCAGTCGCACGTACCCGCGCATGCCGAGCTGGCGTGGATCCTCGGCACGCTGACAGGCTTCGGCGAGGCCGGTCGCATGACCCAGTTCAAGGACAAGTCCAGCCGCTACGGCCAGGATGCAACATCCGTCGGTCTCTTCACCTATCCGGTGCTGATGGCGGCCGACATCCTGCTCTACCAGACAGCGGTCGTGCCTGTCGGCGACGATCAGAAGCAGCACATCGAGCTGACGCGCGACCTGGCGGAGCGCTTCAACGCTCGCTACGGCGAGACTTTCCGGGTGCCGATGCCGATGATCCAGCAGGAGTCTGCGCGCATCTACGACCTGCAGAACCCGACCGCCAAGATGTCGAAGTCGGCGGAGTCGGATGCGGGTGTGCTCTGGCTGCTCGATGACCCGTCCGCCACCGCGAAGAAGGTCATGCGTGCCGTGACCGACAGCGACGGCACCGTGCGGTACGACCGCGAGAACAAGCCGGGCGTCTCGAATCTGCTGGTGATCTATGCGGCCCTCACCGGTCGTCAGATCCCCTCGATCGAGGACGAGTACGCGGGGCGCGGCTACGGCGACTTCAAGAAGGGCCTCGCCGACGTCGTGGTGTCGGAGTTCGAGCCCGTCCGCGCGCGCGCACTGGAGCTGCTCGACGACCCGGCGGAGCTCGATCGTGTGCTCGCGGCCAACGCCGACCGCGCGGACACCGTCGCGAGCTCCACGCTCGACACGGTCTACGAGCGCGTCGGCCTCCTTCGCCGCCGCTGATCACCGTCCCTGCGCCTCAGCCAGGCGCGCGACTGAAACCTCCCGAGCCGTTCACAATTCAGTCTGTGCGCGTGCGCTCTCGTCCGGACCCGCATGATCCCGCTGGTCCGGAGGGTGACGGTGTGCGCGCAGACTGAGTTGTGAACGCGGTCAGCGTACCGGGCCCCGACGAAGTAGCCCCTTGAGTGCCGCGAAGACCTCATCTTCTCGGTACAGGATGTCTTCGGCAGGGAGCCGCAGCACGCAATAGCCCTGCTGCGCGAGTTTGAGGTCGCGACGATAATCCTTGAGCTGCTGCTCCCAACTTCCGTGGTGGGCCTTGCTGTCACATTCGATGACCAGCCAGCCATCCACCACCAAGTCGACGAATCCCACACCCGAGAACGACACCTGCAGGTCAACGGCGCAGCCCAGCCGCATCAGAAGCAGACGCACCAGCGACTCGGTGCCCGACTCGGAACGCGAATCGAGAAACCGCCGCAACACGCCAAACCGGCTCGGCAAAGCGGCGAAGACGTCGGCCAGATCATCCGGCGTGACCAATCCCTTGTGGAGCGCGCTGTCGAGTGTCGCGATCGCGTACTTCGGTTGCTGGCACCGAATGGCGTGCACGAGCGCATCGACGATGTCGACCGCGCCACGCATCGGAGCGACCACGAAACGATGCCAATGCAGAACTACCCCGTCGCGAGTGCGTGGCAGCGGATGCTCGCGCGCGTTCGGTGCGCGCATGCGGCTGTCGCCGCGCTCCATATGAACGTGGAGCGCTGAAGAATCGAAGACGAATACGTCAAGCACGCTCAGCAGTGAGAGGCACCCGAGCCGTCCTCCGACCCGCACGGCCTGCACGAGTTGCGTCGGCGCATCGGACGAGAGGTATCTGTCGCGTCTCGCCCGGATGAGGCGCCCTGCCCGCACCGCTCTGGTGATCGCTCGCGATGTCATTCCGTTCGTGCGCAACTCAGCGCGCTTCCACACATCCCACATCTCTCGAGGCTGCTGGCAGAGCGGGGACACGCCGCGCTTTTCTGGCCGAACCGTGGACAGTGACCCGAGGGGACGGGTGTGGAGGACCTGATGAAGGAACCTCGGCGCCGAGTGCGGGGTCGGTGCGGTTCACAATTCAGTCCCGAGCAGTCTGCTGCGGCCTGGCTGGCGCGAAACAGTGGGGCCTGTCCAGGTCGCCTGACCGGGGGAGACTGAATTGCGAACACCAAAGCGAGGCGAAGGGCAGCGCGGCCGGATCGGGCAAGCGGCCGCACGTTCCACGGGGCCAAGAGATCGAGGGGGCTGCGCGCGGTTCGGAATTCAGTCCCGCGTGGTCTGGCCGAGGCGCACCGCCGCGGAATGGAGCGGACAGAGCCCTGGGCCCAGTCCGCAGAGACTGAATAGCGAACCGCACGGCACGGTCATGACACGGCATGGCCCGCGGCTGAGCGCCGGCGGCGCGAACGGTAGGGTCGCGGGGTGGAACCCATCGTCCTGCACACCGAGCGCCTCGAGTTGTCCATCCCGACGCTCGCCGATATGGACGCGATCACGGCGGCCGCGCAGGATCCGGAGGTGCCGCGCTGGACGACGCTGCCCTCGCCGTATACACGAGCCGACGCCGAAGAGTTCGTCGCAAAAGCCGCGAGCTGGTGGGAGTCGACGAGCGAGTTGACCTGGGGCATCCGCATCGACGGGTCCTGGATCGGGATGATCGGGTTGCACGCCACGAGGCCCGGCGGCGACGCCGAGATCGGGTTCTGGCTGGCGAAGGACGCCCGCGGCAACGGGTACCTGACCGAGGCGGCCGCCCGCGTGATCGACTTCGCGTTCGCCGAGCCACTCTCGCTCGCGCGCATCCAGTGGCGCGCCATCGTGGGCAATATCGGCTCGGCCCGCCCCGCTCGCGCCCTCGGCTTCCGGTACGAGGGCATCACGCGCCAGGGTCTGGCAGATCCGCGGGGTCGGTACGACGGCTGGGTGGCCGGGCTGCTCGCGACCGACGACCGCGCGCCGCAGCCCTGGCCCGGCGTGCTGGACTGAGACGTTCGTCTGCTCCGACAGGCTCAGAGGTCGAGGACCGGGACCGGGGCGGGCTCAGGGACCGAGACAGAGACCGAGACCGAGACCGAGACGAGTTCAGGACCGGCGACAACCCCCGTTCCCCGTGGCAGGATGGGCCCCATGCCGGAGATGCCCGAGGTCCAGGGACTCGTCGAGTTCCTGCGCGGACGCATCGTCGGCCTGCAGATCGCCAAAGCTTCCGTGGCACAGATCGCCGCACTGAAGACCTTCGATCCGCAGATCACCGCGCTGCACGAGGCATCCATCGTCTCGGTCGATCGGGCCGGCAAGTTCGTGGACATCGGATGCCGCGGGCCCGCGGACGAACCCCTGCACCTCGTGTTCCATCTGGCCAAGGCGGGGTGGCTCCGCTGGTACGACAGTGTGCCGACAACCCTCGTCAAGCCCGGACGCTCTCCCATCGCCATCCGCGTTTCGCTCAGCGACGGGTCGGGGTTCGACCTGACGGAAGCGGGCACGAAGAAGTCGCTCGCGGTCTATGTCGTGCGGGACCCGGCCGACGTGCCGGGCATCGCACGGCTGGGGCCCGACCCCCTCGACCCGGCGTTCACGGTCGAAACTCTCGCGGGACTCCTGGAGGGCCGACGGACGCAGATCAAGGGCGTGCTGCGCGATCAGTCGATCATCGCGGGCATCGGCAACGCCTACTCCGACGAGGTACTGCACGTCGCACGGATGTCGCCCTACGCGCTGGCGGCATCACTGACAGCCGAGGACGTGCAGGGCCTGTACGACGCGATGCACGCAACGCTTCAGGATGCGGTGGCCACGGCATCCGGCAAACCACCCGCCGATCTGAAAGACGCCAAGCGTCGCGGTATGCGCGTGCACGGTCGACGTGGTGAAGCCTGCCCCGTCTGCGGCGACACCGTTCGAAGTGTCTTCTTCGCCGACAACTCGCTCGAGTACTGCGCGACGTGCCAAACCGGCGGCAAGGTGCTCGCCGACCGTCGCCTCTCGCGGCTGCTCAAGTAACGCACGATAAGACGGCCCGCGTGCCACCTGGCGGGAATGAATCGCGCATGACCGCGTTGGATAGGATCAGATAAGTAACAACGTGCTCCGGGGTCGGTGAGAATCCGAACCGGCGGTGACAGTCCGCGAGCTGCGGCGCTTTGCGCCATGGCTGATCCGGTGGAATTCCGGAACCGACGGTGATGCGTGGGAAACCACGCGAGTCCGGATGAGAGGCAGCACGCGGCGACCATCATGACGGTTGCCGATGCGCAATTCGTTGCGAGCACCCCGGATGAATCGAAGGATCCGGGATGACATACAACGACACCGAGTGGCAGGCCATGGGCCGCGCCACAGAGCTAGCGCTCCTCGGTCCGCGGGGCATCAACCCCCAGGTCGGTGCCGTGGTCTTGAGCCCGACCGGCGAGAGCCTCGCCGAGGGATGGCATCGCGGCGCGGGCAACCCGCACGCCGAGATCGAGGCACTGTCGCGTCTGTCGCCAGAGGATGCCCGTGGTGCCACGATTGTCGTCACGCTGGAGCCCTGCAACCACACGGGGCGCACCGGCCCTTGCGCCGTGGCGCTGCTCGACGCGGGCATCTCGCGCGTCGTGTACGCCGTTGCCGACCCCGCCGAGCCGTCGTCGGGCGGCGCCGAACGGCTTCGTTCGCACGGTGTGGACGTGGAGGCGGGGGTGCGCGCCGACGAGGTCACCGAGATGCTGGACTCGTGGCTGACCGTCGTTCGTCTCGGCCGTCCTTTCGTGACCGTGAAGTGGGCGCAGAGCCTCGACGGCCGCGCCGCCGCGGACGACGGCACGAGCAAGTGGATCACCGGGCCGGACGCGCGGGCCGACGTGCACCGGCGGCGTGCCTCCGCGGATGCGATCGTCGTCGGGACGGGAACGGTCCTGGCCGACGATCCCGCCCTGACCGCCCGGCTCGCCGACGGCGGACTGGCCGAATCGCAGCCCCTGCCCGTCGTCATCGGCAACCGTGCCGTGCCGCCGGATGCGGCGCTGCGGCGGCATCCGCGCGGTGTGCTCGAGGCCGGGACGCAGGACCTGCATCAGGTACTCGATGACCTGCGCGAACGCGGTGTGCAGAGCGTCTTTGTCGAGGGCGGACCGACCCTCGCGAGCGCATTCGTGCGCTCGGGTCTCGCCGACCGCGTGCTGACCTACATCGCCCCGGTTCTGCTCGGTGGCGAGAAGACGGCGATCGGCGACATCGGCGTCTCAACGATGGCGGAGGCCCGCCGCCTGACCCTCACCGGCATCGAGCGACTCGGCGATGACGTCTTGCTCATCGCCGAACCCGCGCGCACCTCCGCCGACGAAAGGACCGACTGACGTGTTCACCGGAATCATCGAAGAGATCGGCGCCATCACGGCGATCGAGCCGTCGGGCGATGGGGTGCGGCTCAGCGTCCGCGCTCCCCTGGCGATATCGGATGCCTCGCACGGCGATTCGATCTCGGTCAACGGGGTCTGTCTCACCGTCGTCGCCAGCGATGAGTCGTCGTTCACCGCCGATGTGATGCGCCAGACGCTCGACATGTCGACGCTCGCGGACTTCGCCCCCGGGCGCCCCGTGAACATCGAGCGTGCGACGGCCGTCGGCACCCGTCTCGGCGGACACGTCGTTCAGGGGCACGTCGACGGAACGGGCGTGATCCTCGAAGTCCGGCCCGGCGAGCGCTGGCGGGTCGTGCGCGTCGGCGTTCCCGAGTCCCTCGCGCCCCTGGTCGTCGACAAGGGGTCGATCGCGATCGACGGCGTCTCACTCACGATCAGCGCCGTGAGCGACCCGGGCGCGGCAGAACCGTGGCTCGAGGTATCCCTCATTCCCGAGACGCTCGAGGCGACCACGCTCGCCGAGCGGGTCGTGGGCGATCCCGTCAACCTCGAAACAGACATCCTTGCCCGTCACGTGCAGCGCATGCTCGCATTTACCGCGACACCCACCCAAACACCCTCGAGTGAAGGAGGCTCACGATGAGCCTTTCCCCGATTTCCGTCGCCCTGGACGCGCTTCGCGCCGGGCGGCCCGTGATCGTCGCCGACGACGAGAACCGCGAGAACGAGGGCGATGTCGTGCTTTCAGCCGAACTCGCGACGCCCGAATGGGTTGCGTGGACGGTGCGCTGGTCGTCGGGCTTCATTTGCGCCCCGATGCCCTCCGAGGTCGCGGATACCCTCGACCTGCCGCCCATGGTGGTGCACAACGAGGATGCTCGGGGCACGGCGTACACGGTCAGCGTGGACGCTGCCGACCGCATCTCGACGGGCATCAGCGCCGCGGATCGCGCACACACCCTCAACGTTCTGGCGAACCCTGAGTCGACGGCGGCGAGCGTCATCCGACCCGGGCACGTCCTTCCCCTTCGCGCCGTCGACGGCGGCGTGCGTGAGCGCAGCGGACACACCGAGGCGGCGGTCGAGCTGATGCGCCTCGCGGGCCTGCGACCGGTGGGGGCGATCGCCGAGATCGTGGCCGAGGACGGCAGCATGATGCGCCTCCCCGGGCTCATGGAACTCGGCGAACGCGACGGAGTGCCCGTGATCACGATCGAACAACTGATCGCGTACCTCGAAGAACACGAGCCGCGCGAGGCCGAGCCGCAGGGTGTTCACCGCCGTCGCGTGAGCCTGCGCGCCGAGTCGATCGTGCCGACGACGCACGGCACGTTCCGTTTTCTGGCTTACAAGGATCGGGTCACGGGCACCGACCACCTCGCCGTCATATCGGGCGAGATCCCGGATGCGCCGCTTGTGCGCGTCCACTCGGAGTGTCTGACCGGCGAGGCATTCGGGTCACTCAAGTGCGAATGCGGGCCCCAGCTCGACGCCGCTCTCGACACTATTGCCGAAAAGGGCGGAGTCGTCGTCTACATGCGCGGCCACGAGGGCCGCGGCATCGGACTGATCAACAAGCTGCGTGCCTACAGCCTGCAAGAGGCGGGCCTCGACACGGTCGACGCGAACCTCGCCCTCGGGCTGCCCGCCGACGCCCGCGACTATGCCGCGGCAGCCGGTATCCTCGCCGATCTCGGCATCGAGCGCGTGCGGCTCATGACGAACAACCCCGACAAGGTCGATCAGCTGCGCGAGTTCGGCCTCGACATCGTCGAGCAGGTTCCCCTGTTGGTCGGCGTCGGCCCGAACAATCACCAGTACCTCGAGACGAAGCGTGACCGGATGGGTCATCTCATCGCCGAGCAGGAACTCGCCGATGCATTCGCCGATATGAAGACGGGAAACGACGTATGAGCGGTAAGGGAGCGCCCGTCCTGCGGGCAGAAGACAAGCCGGACGCCTCGGGCCTGCGCGTCGTGATCGTCGCTGGCGAGTGGCACGAGCAGATCAGCGACGGCATGATCGCGGGGGCGACGCGCGCCCTCGACGAGTTCGGCGCGGACTACTCGCTCGTCCGCGTGCCGGGCTCGTTCGAGCTGCCCGTGGCGTGCAAGGTGGCCCTCGAGGCCGGAGCCGATGCCGCGGTCGCCCTCGGCGTCATCATCCGCGGCGGCACCCCGCACTTCGAATTCGTCTCGTCGGCGGCGACCGACGGCCTCACGCGTGTGGCGCTCGACACGGGCAAGCCGGTCGGCTTCGGCGTACTCACCCTCGACGACGAGCAGCAGGGCATCGACCGCGCCGGCCTGCCCGGCTCGCGCGAGGACAAGGGATACGAGGCCGCGGATGCCGCCATCCGCACCGCCCTCGTGCTGCGCGCGCTGCGCGGCTGACGCCAAGCGCCTCGCGCTAGATGAGGTCCCCCTTGCTGGCGCTACTCTCCGCCGTGCCCCTACTGTGAGCAGCATGGAGATCCTGCGTCACATCGTCGTGTTCGTGCACATCACCGGCTTCGCCGTGCTGTTTGGCGCCTGGGCCGCGCAGGCGTGGGGCGGCAAGCGGCAGATCACCGGGCTGATGAACGTCGGCCTCGCGATCGCGGCCGTCGCGGGCCTCGCCCTCGCCGCGCCCTGGGGCATCGAGTACGACCTGAACTACGTCAAGATCGGCGTCAAGCTCGTCGTGCTGTTGATCATCGGCGCGCTGATGGGCATCGGTCAGGCGCGCGGTCGTCGAACCGGTGCTGTTCCCGCTCCCCTGTTCTGGTCGATCGGCGCGCTCACGCTGCTCAACGCGGGTATCGCCGTCATCTGGCGCTGACGCGTTTCGACTCGTCGCTGCGCTCCTCACTCAACGGCCGAGGATCTCGCCGGTCGTTGAGCGAGCGCAGCGAGACGAAACGCCCACCCCGTCAGTCCAAGAACAGTGCCCGCAGGCGCTTGGTCGTGAAGACGAGTCCGATCGCGATCATCACCACGTAGTAGAGCACGTGCCACAGCATCCCCGGGTGTAGCGAACCCGTCGTCAGCCCCCGGACGAGCTCGACGCCGTGCCAGAGCGGCAGCGCTCGCACGATCGCCTGCACCCATTCGGGGTAGACGGTGATCGGGTAGAAGGTCGCCGAGAACAGGAACATCGGCAGCATCACGAAGTTGATCCAGTCCATGTGCTGGAATGCCTTCATGTAGCTCGTCACCGCCATCCCGAGGCTCGCGAAACCGAAGGCGATCAGCATCACGGCGGGCAAGGCCAGGAGCGCCGTCCACGAGAGGTTCAGCCCGGCGAACTGCATGATGATCAGAAACCCGGATGCGTAGACCAGGCCGCGCAGCAGCGCATAGAGGATCTCACCGAGCGCGACATCCAGCGGCCCCAGCGAGGTCGCGAGCATGCCCTCGTAGAGCTTGCCGTAGTTGAGCTTGAAGAAGACGTTCCACGTCGAGTCGTAGATCGCCCCGTTCATCGCCGACACAGCCAGCAGGGCGGGCGCGATGAAGGCCGCGTACGAGACGACGAGGCCGGCGGATGTCTCGACGGTTCCGATCAGCGCGCCGAGACCTATGCCCATCGAGGCGAGATAGAACACGGGCTCGAAGAATCCTGAGAGCACGACCAGCCAGTTCGACGAGCGAGCCGCGAGGAGTCCGCGCTGCACGACGGCGCCGGGGTTGCCCGCCCAGAGCGCCCGCACTCCCCCGCCACGGGACGGGGCCGTCGTCATCGTCTGCGCCGTCATCGCGCCAGCCTCCTGGTGAAGATCCGGCGAGACAGCAGGTACCCGCCGACCGCCAGCACCGTCAGATAGGCGATGTGCACGGCGACCATCAGGACGGACTCGTCGCGACCGTAGGTGAGCGCGCGTCCGAGTTCGGTGGCGTGCCAGAGCGGCGAGACCCACCCGATCCACTGCAACCACACGGGGAGCGTGGCAAGCGGATAGAAAGTCCCCGAGAACAGGAACATGGGCATGAAGACGAAGCGCTGCACGAGGGCGAACTGACCCCGGTCATCCTGGATCGACGCCGCGTAGGCCAGCAGCGGTGCGCCGAACGCGAGTCCCCCGACCAGTGCTACCAGCACCGCGAACGAGCCGGCCGCCAGGTTGGGTACCGCCCCGAACAGGCAGAGGAACGCGAAATAGGCGACCGCGACGACCACCATCCGTGCCGTTGCCCCGAACACGACGCCGGTCGCGATCTGCGAGCTCGACAACGGCGAGGCATTGAATCCATAGAAGTAGCGGCGCCACTTGAACCCGCCCAGAACCGGATAGGTGAACTCTTCGCTCGCCACCGAGATCGTGGCGGTCATGAGCAGAGCGGGTGCGACAAAGACGAGGTACGAAACCTGCTGCCCGCCGTCCACGATCGGGACCTCGATCAGGGCAGCCAGGCCGACGGCCAACCCCAACAGATACAGGATGGGCTGCCCGAGCGCACCGACGACGATCGTCCAGCCGTACGCACGCATCGTGCGCACCATGTGCTCGGTGACGTACCAGGCGCCCCGGGTGCGCGGACGCTTACCCCAGGCGAGCGCCTCTTGCCGCAGTTCGTCGAGGGTCGGGGTGGGCGACGGCGTGGGCGCGGTGATCTGGCCGCTCATTCGATCAGCGACCGTCCGGTGAGGCGCAGGAAGACATCCTCGAGGCTCGATCGCCGCACGAGCGAGGTGATCGGCTCGAGCCCGAGCTGGGTGATGCGCTCGAGCGCATGCTCTCCGTTGTCGGTGTAGATCAGCACGCGGTCGGGCAGCACTTCGACCCGCTCGCCGATTCCCTCGAGTTGCGGCGCGACCTCGGCGTTGCGGTCTGAGCCGAAGCGCACTTCGAGCACTTCGCGCGTCGAGTGGGCGCGGATGAGGGATGCGGGGGTGCCCTCGGCCATGATGCGGCCCTTATCGACCACGATCAGGCGGTCGCAGAGCTGCTCGGCCTCGTCCATGTAGTGGGTCGTCAGAACGAGCGTCGTGCCGGTCTCTTTGAGCCGGAACAGCCGGTCCCAGAGGACGTGCCGGGCTTGCGGGTCAAGGCCCGTAGTCGGTTCGTCGAGCAGCAGGATGCGGGGGTCGTTGACGAGCCCGCGAGCGATCGTGAGCCGGCGCTTCATACCGCCGGAGAGCTGGTCGACCTTGCTGGTCGCCTTGTCTTCGAGCTGGGCGAAGGCGAGCAGTTCGTCCGCCTTCTGGCGGCAGACGCTCGCGGGCAGACCGAAATACCGACCGTAGATGAACAGGTTCTCGCGCGCGTTGAGCTCGCCATCGAGGTTGTCTTGCTGCGGCACCACGCCCAGGCGCGAACGAATGTCGGGACCGTGCCGGTCCGGGTCGAGACCGAGGATCGAGAGGTCGCCGCTCGTGCGCGTCGAAACCGCGCCGATCATCTTCATCGTCGTGGACTTGCCAGCCCCGTTCGGGCCGAGCAGCCCGAAGGACTCCCCCGGCGCGACCTCGAAACTCAGACCATCGACGGCGACGAAATCGGGCTTGCCCTTGACGCGATACGTCTTGACGAGGGACTCGGCGGAGATGACGGCTTCTGGCACCGGACTACCCTAACCGCGGGCGCTGACATCGCCGACCGCACCCACTCAGCCGCCGGCTCAGCCGCCGGCTCAGCCGCCGAAAAGCGGCGTTACCGCGCGGGCACCCGGGCGCGGCGCGCGACGATCACCATCGCTCCGCCGAGGGACAGGAGGGCGAGCGCGACGTTCGACAGGGATCCGTCCGACTGTCCGCCGGAGTTCGCAAGCCTCGCTCTCGCGGGGACTGCTGCCGCGGGCGTCGTGACGCCGACGGCGGCGAACGCCGTCTGACCCGACGTCCCGAACCCCGACACAACGAGCGTGTGCGAGCCCGGAGCGAGGGTCGACGGGATGGTGACGCTGAACCGCGCAGCGCCCGCGCCATCCGTCGTGCCGATTCCGACCCGAACCGGCGTCGAATACAACGTCGCCTCGACCGAAGACGTGGGAGCAAAACCCGTCACCTCGACGAAGAACTGCTGGCCGGCGACGATGTTTGTCACGACGCTGCCATCGGCGGCCAGCAGCCGCACCGTCGTGCCCGGGGTGGACGTCGGCGGGGTCGACGGAGCAACGGATACGACAACAGACACGGGGCTCGACGGCGTCGATGCCAACGACGTCCCCGTGCTGTTCGTCGCCGTTACTGCGAACGTGTAGCTCGTGCCCGCGGTCAGACCTGGCACAACGCACCACAACGCCGTCGTCGTGCATGTTGCACCGCCTGGTGACGCGGTCACCGTGTACGAAGACACCGCAGCACCGCCGTTCGATGACGGCGCGGACCACGTGACGAAAGCCTGCCCCGCGCCCGCGCTGGCCGACGCCGCGCCTGGCGCGGAGGGTGCGGTCGCGGCGACCCCGATCGTCACGGTCGCGGTTGCGACCCCAGAGGTCGCGCCCGTCCCCGTCACCGTGTAATCCGTCGCACCCTGAACCGGTCCGGTCGGCGTGCCGCTGACCGACCCCGAGGCCGGGTCGAGCACGAGTCCCGCGGGCAGTGCGGGCGAAACCGTGTACGTGACAGCACCCACGAAGCCGGTTCCAGACCAAGCACCCGTCGGCACGATCGGCTCATTGAACGTCGCCGAGATCGTGCGGGATATGGGCGACAGCGCGGCAGGTACGGGCGCGAGCGACAGCGCGAAGGCACGCCCGCCCCCGTCAGAAACCGCGTAGGCACGGTCGGTGTTCGGCAGGAATGCGACGCTGACGATTGCGAACACGAGGTCGATCGATTGTGTCGTCGCCGTGGCGGGGTCGACCACCGCGACGCCTTTCGATCCCGTCACCCAGACCAACCCATCGTCGGGGTCGACGATCGGCTGGTACGACGACCAGGGCAGTGGCGCGGTAGACGAGACATCGCCCGTGCTCGTGTCGATGATCCTCAGGGTCGACGTCTGAATCTGCATGAAGGTCATCGGATCCATCGAGTACGCCGTGTTGACGCTGTAGAGCTCCGTGCCATCCGTCGAGAGCGTGATGGAAACGACCTGCGTCGAAGATGAGACGGTGTCGAGCACCGTTCCCGTCCCCGTGTCGACGACAGAGATCGTGCTGCTGCCGTCAACGACGTAGAGCTTGGTGCCATCCGCAGACAACGACGCCTTCGTCACATTCGAGATCGACGCCAGCGAGGTGCGTTGCGTCGGCGAGGTGTTCATCACGAAGAGGCCGTTGCTCTGGCTATAGTACAGATAGTCGCCGCCCGGCGAGACGGCTAGTGCGGTTGCGGTGCTCGGCACCGTGACGGTCTCGTCGATGGTCGCCGTCGCCGTGTCGATCACCACTATGGCCAGAGCGGCGTTCGTGGTCGTCACGTACAGGCGCGCGCCGTCGGGCGAGAGCTTTGCCGACTGAACTGATCCGGGAAGGGTGATAGGGCGAACCGTCTCGGTCGAGGTGTCGATGATCGCCATGGTCGTCGCCCCGAAGGCGAATAGCTGCGAACCATCCGGCGAGCCGATCATCAGGCCCGGCCGCATCGTGCCGAGGTCGATGCTGCGCACAACCGTGTTGGTATCCGTGTCGATGACCCGGACGGCAAAGCTGTTGTCGACCGACACATAGACGACTTCACCCGTGGCCGAGGCCACGACCGAGCGCGGGTACTGGCTGAGGAGGATCGTGTCGTCGAGTGTCGGCATCTCGGCCGCTGCTGCAGGCGCAGCGACTCCCACCAGCACGATCGCGGCCGCGAGAATGCTGGTCAGAAGCAGTGCGATCCGTGACCGGATCGATCGTTGCGGTACGGGGGACGAGAAACCTCGGTGGGGGGGCACGTTTCCGACACTATCGGTAGATCTAACCCACCTCGGAACGCTTCTCCGCAGCCCCTCAGTGCTTGCGGCCCTCGAGGGCTGCGCGGTCGATCTCTTCCTGATTCTCGACGTACGGGGTGCCGTGTGTGTGGAAGGTCGCGACGGTCTTCATGCCCCACGCCTGGCCCTTCGCACGTTCGGCCGCGGTCCACTCCACGACCGGCCAGTCGGGGTCGAGGATCAGACGTGCACCGGCGTTGGCGAATTCGATGCGATTGCCGCCGGGCTCCCACACGTAGAGGAAGAACGTCTGGTTGATGGCGTGCTTGTAGGGGCCGTACTCGATGTAGATCTTGTTCTCGAGGAAGATGTCGGCGGCCTTGAGGATGTCTTCGCGGGTGTCGGGTGCGAGCGCGAAGTGGTGGAAACGTCCGCGCGTGCCCGTCCAGTCCTCCGAGTACACGACGTCGTACGACTTCTGCGCGAAGCGGAACCACCACGCGGCGTACCCGCCCTCGTCCTTCACGACGCGCTCGGACTCGCGCGCGCCCATCACGTCGCGCCAGAACTCGCCCGATTTGGTGACATCGGCGGCGAGGTAGTTGATGTGGTCCATGCGGCGGACGTTCACGCCACGGCCCGGGAAGGCCGATGCCTGGTTCTTCAGCGCCGGGGTGTCCTGCTCGTCCGGCACGTAGTGCTCGGTGTCGTAGTAGATCGCCATGAGGTGGCCATCCGGGTCTTCGAACTCGTACGAGCGGCCGACGCCCACCTCGGGCTCGCGCCATCCGTGCCCGAGTCCGGCGGCCTCGATCGCGGCGACGCGACGCTCGAGTGCCTCTTCGCTCGACGCGCGGTACAGCGAACGCCCGACGCCGTTGGTATCGGAGGCCGTGAGCTTGATCGTGTAGAGCTGGTACTCGTCCCAGCAACGCAGGTATGCCGAGTCGCCGATGCGGGCGACCTCGCGCATCGCGAGCAGGTCGCGGAAGAAGTGCAGGCTCTCTTCGAACTTCGGGGTGAACAACTCGACGGCGCCCAGATGGGCGATATCGAAGTTCTCGGTGCGGGCCATGGGGTGTCCTCTCTGACGTTTGGTACTCGGGACTACAGTCGCGGACGCGGAAAAACCGTGCCGTCGAAGATCTTGCGCGCGGTGCGCTCGGAGACGGATGTGCCGTACCAGGCGTCGTCCGCGCGGCGCTCGACCGCGACCCGCGCGGGGAACGCGCCGGTCGGGTGCTCGATCAGGCTGGGATCGGCGGCCGCGTCGACCGCGATGTCGGAGCCGACGGCCCCGGGAATCCGGATGCCCGCGGCAACCGATGCCGCCATGAGTACACCGATCGAGGTGTGTACGCGGGAGGGAATGAATGCCCTCGTGGAGATGGCGCCCCCGGCGCGGGGCGGCGAAAGCAGGAACATCTTCGGCACCGTCTGCGCCGAGACATCCCCGAATCCCATCAGCGGACCCGCCTGCAAGCGGATCCTCTCGATCTCGGCGACCAGCTCGGACCGCGCCTCGAGCTCTTCGGGGCTCTCCGACCCATCGACGCCGAACTCGTCGGCACGGAGCAGCACCACGGGCATTCCGTTGTCGATCAACGTGACGCGGTGTCCATAGATCTCGTCGACGACGTTGCCGGTCGGGAGCAGCGGCGAGTCTCCCCCGACCTCGAGCTCGATCGCGCACGCAATCCCCGGCACACCGTCGATCGCGAAATCTCCGTCGTAGGCGACGACCCCACCGGGCGTGCGGATGCGTGTGCTCGCGACATCCCCCGTGTTCAGCATGCGGATCCGCACCGGGGTCTCGCCGTCCTGCGCATCGATCAGACCGCGCTCGATCGCGAACGGGCCGACGCCCGCCAGCAGGTTGCCGCAGGTCTGCGCGTCACTGACGACGGGCTTGTCCACCACGACCTGCAGGAACAGATAGTCGACGTCGATGCCGGGTTCGCTCGACCGCGAGACGATCGCGACCTTGCTGGTGAGCGGGTGCGCTCCCCCGAGTCCGTCGATCTGCGCCGGATCAGGACTGCCCATGACACGCAGCATGAGCTCGTCGCGTTCGGCGGGGTCGGAGGGCACGTCCTCCGCGAGGAAGTACGCCCCCTTTGACGTGCCGCCCCGCATGAGCATGCAGCGGATTCCGTCAGCGCCCGCCATGCTCCGCCTCGAACTCCGCTTCGCTCATATAACGACCACCGAGGTCGCGGAAGACGTCGCGCAGGCCCTTGCGATCGAGGCTGAGGTCACCGCTCTGATAGGCGGCGCGATCGGCCGCCTCTTTTTCGACGCGGGTGTCGGATGCGGCGAGCACGCTCTCGGCGTCGGCCCGCGGCACGCACATGACACCGTCGTCGTCGGCGATCACCACGTCGCCCGCCCGAACGACGACTCCCCCCACGACAACCGGGACGTTGACCGAGCCCGCCGTGGCCTTGACCGTGCCCTGCGCGTTGATCGCGCTCGACCAGACCGGAAAGCCCATCTCCCGCAGGTCGACGACATCGCGAACACCCGTCGTGGTGACGAGTCCGCGCACCCCGCGCTGCGCGAGCGCCGTCGCGAACAGCTCGCCGAACGCCCCGTCGACGGAGGGCGAGGTCGTTGAGACCACGAGGATGTCGCCCGGTTGGCACTGCTCGATCGCGACGTGGATCATCAGGTTGTCGCCGGGCCACGACAGCACGGTCACCGCGGAACCGGCGATGCGCGAGCCATCCTGAATCGGACGGATGTCCGCCCCGACCAGGCCGATCCGCCCCATCGCCTCGTGCACCGTCGCCACGCCGTGCACACCGAGGGCATCGATCGTCGCGGAATCCGCGCGCGCGACATCCGTGACGACCACGCCGGTCTGCTGCGTGCCCGTCATACCAGCACGTCCGTGACCTGCGGGTAGTACCGCATGTAGGCCTCACCCATGGTGGTGGCCCCGTCAGTTGCGGCGGGCAGGCCGAGGTTGGGGCCGGCGTTGCGCTTGACCTGCACGCCACGGCGCACGGCGAGCGAGGTGTAGTACTCCCACATGTGCTTCTGCGCGGGTAGGCACTCCATGGCCTTCTGCTTGAGAGGGAACGCGGCCGTGATATCGAGCAGCACGTTCGGCTTGAAGTCCGACTGTTCGGGCTGGTGCGGCTCGAAGAAGAACACGGGCGGCGCGCCGATGATGTCGTCTGTGCCCGGGTAGGAGCCATCCGAATTCGCCACGCCGATCGCCTGAGCGAGCACGCGCGCTTGCAGCGCCATCCGCGCCGCCGCGGGGTGGTCACCGTTATAAGGATCGGCAAGCGGATGCGTCAGCACGACCGTCGGCTGCGTGCGACGGAAGACGTCCACCAGTTTTTGCACCGCCTCGGGAGACTCGATCAGGGGGTAGTCGCCGAGGTCGAGGAACTCGATGTCGGCGCCCAGCGCCGTCGCTGCGGCCGTTGCCTCCTCGCGGCGAATCGCCTTGATCTCGTCGAGCGGTTTGCCCGCGATCCACTGGCTCGCCGATTCGCCGCGCTCCCCGTAAGAGAGGCACACGACGGTGGCCCGCTCGCCGCGCATCGTCGCGGCGGCGATCGCACCGCCGGCGCGCCAGACGAAGTCGCCGGCGTGAGCGCTGACGACGAGAAGCGAAGGACTGGTTTCTGCCATGGGGGAACTCCTGACGTGTAGGGACAGCGAATCACACCCCTAGCGCGATGGTCAAGATTTTGGTTACAATTCTGGCGACGCTCAAATCACTCTGGACATAGTGATTTGCCCTCCGTACCATCAGGACTACCGACAAAGATGTTGAAAGGAACCACCATGGCCAGCAATCTGCAGCAGGTACTCGACGAGGCGGGCAACACCGTCGAGATGCTGCGCAACTCGAAGCTCGGCACCTACATCTACCCGGTCGTTCCGGCCGAGTTCTCGAACTGGCGCCGCGAGCAGATCGCCTGGCGCGATGCGGCCGTGCTGTTCGATCAGACCCACCACATGGTGAACCTGTTCGTCTCGGGACCCGACGCCCTGAAGCTCCTCGCCGAGACCGGCATCAACAGCTTCACGAACTTCCCGGTCAACACCGCCAAGCAGTTCGTCCCCACCGCCTCCAACGGCGGCGTGATCGGTGACGGCATCCTCTTCCGTGAGGGCGAGAACGACTACGTCTACGTCGGCCGGGCGCCGGGCGCCAACTGGCTGCAGTACCACGCCGAAACCGGCGGATACAAGGTCGACGTGACCTACGACGACCGCTCCAACTCGCGCCCGTACGGCGAGGCTGTGTCTCGCAAGTACTACCGCTTCCAGATCCAGGGCCCGAACGCCTGGCCGATCATCGAGAAGCTCAACGGCGGCGAGCTCGAGAAGGTCAAGTTCTTCCACATGGGCGAGCTCACGATCGCGGGCGAGAAGGTCCACACCCTGCGTCACGGCATGGCCGGTGCGCCCGGCCTCGAGCTGTGGGGCCCGTACGAGCAGCACGGCAAGATCCGCCAGGCGATCCTCGAGGCCGGAGCCGAGTTCGGCATCGAGCCCTGTGGCTCGCGCGCCTACTCCTCCAACACGCTGGAGTCGGGCTGGATCCCCTCGCCGCTGCCCGCCATCTACTCGAGCGAGGCGGAGCGCGGCTACCGCGAGTGGCTGCCCGCGAACAGCTACGAGGCGATCAACGCCCTCGCCGGCTCGTTCGTCTCCGACAACATCGAGGACTACTACCTCAGCCCGTGGGAGCTCGGCTACGGCTCGTTCGTGAAGTTCGACCACGACTTCATCGGCCGCGACGCCCTCGAAGCGATCGACCCCGAGACGCAGCGCAAGAAGGTTACGCTCGCCTGGAACGACGAGGACCTGAAGAAAATCCTCACGAGCGTCATCGACCGCGAGGGCGTCGGCTACCAGTTCTTCGACCTGCCGAACGCCAACTACGGCTCGTCGAACTACGACGCCGTGATCGACGCCGACGGCAACACGGTCGGCCTGTCGCTCTTCACGGGCGTGACGGCGAACGAGAAGCGCGGCCTGTCGCTCGCGACCGTCGACCGCGACGTGCCGATCGGTACCGAGCTGAAGGTCGTCTGGGGCGAGCCGAACGGCGGATCCGGCAAGACCACGGTCCAGCCGCACGACCAGATCGAGGTACGCGCGATCGTCAGCCCGGTTCCCTACGCGGTCACCGCCCGCCAGGAATACCAGGGCGGATGGCGCTCGACCGGTCAGCTCTGATCTGATCCCGCAATGATGAAGGCCCGCATCCCTCGGCGGCTGCGGGCCTTCGTCGTTCGGGGAGCGGCTCCGTCAGCGCCGCGCGAACGCCGTGAGCTGTGCGGGATCGGCAACGGATTCGGCATTGAGCCGGTGCCACGTGCGGTTCTGGTACACGAGGCCATCCGGCAGCCCCGGGCCGTCAGCCAGGCGCGACTCGATCGCCGTGCCGACGAAGACCGTCGACCCTCCGGCGTCGATCCGGTGCAGGATGCGCGCGCGCAGCCACGTGTGCGCGTCGTCGAAGACCGGCTCCCCCGTCTCGAGCCGGCGCCACCGCGTCTCATCGGCGAACCGATCGATGCCGCTGGTCGCGCCGAGGATCGCGAGGTCGAGGTTCTCGGCCGACAGCAGGTGCACCACGACGGTGTCTGCCAGGCGTAGCACGACGGCGCTCGAGCTGTGCACCGAGACCGAGAACATCAACAACGGCGGGTCGGCGCTGACCGCAGATACAGACGATGCCGTGAGCGCGATGGGCACACCCGAGGCGTCGGCGGTGATGAGTGCCACACCCGCGGGATGCGAGCGAAACGCGGCCTTGAATTCGTCCGGCGAGGTCATCATGCGACCGAGGCCAAGTAGCGGATGGCTCCCTGCCGCCAGTTGAGGGTCACGTGGTGCGAGATCATCTCGACGTCGCGCTTGGCGCGCGAGATCGGGTGCTCGGCGTTGCCTGCGCGGGCACCCACGAGCGAGAAGATCTGCTGCACCGACCGCAGCGCCGTGCGTGTGACGAGAGCATTGTCACGTGCCTCGCGTGCGGTGTCGGCCTCGCTGGACTCCTCACGGCGACGTGCCCGCTCGGACGCCTCGAAACTGCGCTTCTCGATCAGCAGTCGAGCCATTTGGATGTCGCCCTGAGCCTGTGCGAATTCGCTGGCTACGTACTCCTGATCGGCGAGGCTGACGGAACCCCCCAGCGCGTTGGCCACGCGGGTCGACGACCCGACGGTCTCGGCGAAGTGCTCCGCCGCGCCCCAAGCGGCCCCGACCGCGCACGAAGCGAAGGGGAATCGGCCGTGCGAGGGCCAGGTCGCATACATCGTGTCGAACGTGGGATGCATCGACCGGCGCTCCTTCAGCTTTCGCACGGTGTCCTGCGTCCGCTGCACGCGGTGCTCCGGCACGAAAACGTCGGTCACGGACTGTGAGCGGCTGCCCGTGCCACGCATGCCGGTCGGATGCCAGTCATCGATCGTCTCGGCATCCTCGCGCGGCACGAGGAACATGTGGCCCTCGCCGTTCTCGCCGACGGGCGCGTTGAAGATGAGCCACTCGGAGAAGTCGGAGCCACTGCAGAAACCCCACGTGCCGGTCAGGCGATAGCCGCCCGGGACCCTCTTCACGACGGCCTTCGGGTTGAGGTTGGTGTTGCCCGCGAGCGTCGCGTAGGTGTCCGTGCCCCAGATCTCGTCCTGCACCTCTTCGGGGTACGCCAGGATCGCCATATTGTCGGAGCTCAGGATCGAGAACACCCATGCGGTCGACGCACAGCCGCGGGCGAGGTTCATCGCGATCCGTGCGTGCTCGTGCTCGCTGAGTTCCAGTCCGCCGTACTTCTTCGGTTTGAGGACGTGCAGCAGACCCGCGTCGCCCAGACGGCGGTACGTGTCGTCGGGGACGCGACGGTCTCGGTCGACGTCTGCGGCGCGCTCGCGCAGGACGGGGATCAGAGCCTCCGCCGAGGCGACGACATCATCCGCCGTCAGAGTGGACGAAGGGGCGACCCGCGCCGACGTGGGTGCGAATGTGGAGGACATGGGAACCGCCTCTCGCGCGGCGTCGGTGCCGCGCTGTTTGGTGAGTAGTCCCCCCATCCTCACCAGTGCGCGCTTATGCGGTCAAACAGAACAATTCGACGATAAAGCTCAGCAAATCCGTTCAACTGAGTGTGGCTCTAACTCGCCGAAGAGTCTCACGGACCCTCCGCGCCATACTGTCGGCGCACCAGCTCGGCGAGTGCCCGCGCACGGGCCGAAAGCTCCACCCCACGCGCCCAGGCGAACACGACCGGCACCGACGGGGGCGGCGGGACGATCTCGCACTCGATGAGAGGGAGACCCTCATAGCTGAGCTTGTTCGCTGGTCGCTGCACGAGCACCGCGTAGGCCGAGTCTGAGCGCGCGACGATCGACCGGGTGAGTTCGAACGCGTGGGTGCGGTGCCGCACCCGCGGAACGAGTCCGCGCGCCTCGAACATCGACATCGCGTAGCGGGTGCTGGGGGTCTGGTCGAAGAGCACGAAGGGCAGGTCAGCGAGCTCCTCCATCGTGACAGCCTTCCTGCTCGCAAGAGGGTTGCCCGCCCCGAACAGGGCGTAGCCGCGCGCCACGTACAGCTCGAACGTCTCGAGGGCCTCGAACCCGCCCATGTCGTACATTATGGCGACGTCGATCGCACCCGAACGGAGGGCCGCACTGAGCTCGTCCTGCGCTCCCACCACGAAGTCGATGGATACCTGGGGATGCAGCGCCTCGTATTCTTCGAGTATCCGCGGCAGCACCGCCGGAGCGAGCGTCGCGAAGCATCCGAGTACCACCGGTCCGACGAGTTGCGTCCCTCCCCCTTGTACAGCGTAGTTCAGCTCCGCCACATCGTCGAGCAACCGGCGGGCCTTGTCGCGGACCAGCATTCCCGTCGAAGTGAGGGTGACTCCCTGCGCACGACGACGAACACAGAGCTCTGCACCCAGCGCGCGTTCCAGTTCGGTAATGGAGGCCGAAATTGCGGAGGGCGAGAAGCGCAGAGCTTTCGCCGCGCCGCTAATCGTGCCGGCGTCGGCCGCGGCGACGAAGTGCGTGAGCTGACGAAACGTGAGTTCGCCTCGGGTGAGCTGACCCTCGAGGGTGGGATCGACGGTGACCATGCGCCCACCCTATAGCTCATCAAAACCGTGCTTCTTCCTCGTATTGTTCTGTTTGACCGGCGAAGCTCTCAAAGAACAGGATGGACGCGGATCCACATCCCGGTCGCTCCCCGCGAGGACGCGGCCGCGACGCCATCGCCAACCGCCGCGTTCAGTGACGACCGCCGACGGGATGCGCGTCACTACCACGGGAGGCACAGCTCGATGAAGATCTCAGGTTCCTCGCGTCGCGCATACGCGACGCTCGCCACTGTCGGAGTCATTGCTCTCGCAGTGACCGGATGCGCCAGAGGCGGTGGAGGTTCGGGCGACGCGAGCGGGGGCTCGGTCGAAGCGAGCCCGGGCATCACCGACACGTCCATCACGATCGGCACCACCGCGCCGCTCACGGGCAACGCCGCGGGAGTCGGAAACTGCGCGGTCGACGGCGGAGTCGCCTACTTCGGCGCAAAGAACGCCGAGGGTGGTATTGAGTTCGGCGACGGCAAGACGCGCACCGTCGAGTTCAAGGCCTACGACGACGGCTACGACCCGCAGCGTGCCCTCGCAAACTTCCAGCAGATGCAGGCAGACGGCGCCTTTGGCGCCGCGCTGAGTCTCGGGACGCCCACGAATCGCGCCTGGCGCGAGGCCGCGATCGACGCCGAGTTCCCGCAGGTTCTGCTGCAGACGGGCGATCCCCTCTTCAGCAACCGCGAAGAGAGCCCATGGCAGTTGGGATTACTCCCCGTCTACCAGCAGGAAGGCGAGGCGTTCGGCGAACTGCTCGCGAACTCTCCCGAAGATCACAAGGTCGCGATTCTGTTCCAGAACGATGACTTCGGCCAGGGCTACGTCGAAGGCTTCAAGGCCGCCATCGAAGGCGCCGACAACGTCGAGATCGTCAAGGAGCTCGGCTACGAAGCCACCTCCACCGATGTGAACGCGCAGATTACCGACCTCGCGTCGACCGACGCTGACATCTTCTTCAACGCCATGTCGTCGCTCGCGCCTCTCGTCATCGGTTCACTGCAGCAGGCCGACACGATCGGCTGGCACCCCAGCTGGTTCCTCCCCTCCGTCTCGGCAAGTCCCGCAGCGTTCCTGGTTCCGTCAGGCGTCGCCGACACCTTCCCGGGCATCTACACGACCGCGTCATCGATGACCGCAGGTTCGCCGTTGTTCACGGAGGACCCCGAGAGCACGGTCTTCCTCGACGCACTCGCGGAGTACACGGCCCAGAGCGGCATCCCGAGCTTTCCGCAGTGCCTGTGGAGCTGGATCGGTGCGTCGATCCTCGAGCAAGCGTTCATGAAGATGGAGGAGCCGACGCGCGACAGCTTCATGGAAGCGCTGCGTTCGATCACCGACTACCCGGCACCGTTCCTGCTCGACGGGGGTGTCATCGACACGACATCTGATGACCGACCGGCGATGAGCAACCTCGTCGTCCAGACATACAACGGAGCGGGCTTCACGATCGTCGACGAACTGGGCTGAGCCTCAGCGTCGGCTGACGGGCGCGCGGACCTTCGGGTGCGCGCGCCCGTCAGCTCGCGGGGGCCTCTTCCTCCAGAGCCTCGGCGACGGGCACACGATGCCCTGCCCGATCGAGTGCGTTCCGCGCCCGCCGCAGATAGTCGCCGAACTGCTCGCGCTCGTTCTCGGATAGATCTGACACCAGAAGATCCTCGAGCGCCTCGACCTGCGGTGTCAGATCCGCAACGGCCTCCGCGCCGCTCTCCGTCAAGAAGAGCAGGATGCGGCGACGGTGAAGCGGATCGCTTTCGCGTCGGACGAACCCGGCTTCTAGCAGCGGATCCATCGTCGCGGCCATGGTCTGCGCGCGAACGAACGAGCGCCGCGCGAGTTCCGAGCTCGTGATGCCGGGTCGCCGGGCGAGCACCGTCATCGCCGTGTACTGGGCCGCGGTCATCCCGGCCGCCGCGCAGGCCTCGAACAACCGTGGACGCAGAGCCAGGTCGAGCTGTTTGATGATGTAGACGAGTCCACGACTGCTCTCCACGTGCTCCTCCTCTCGCCGCGGTTCAGGGTAGCGCGTTCGGTCACTTCCTCCCGATCTTGAGTTTCAGCTATCCTGAATATGAATTGGCGCGAAGTCGCGCGGGTTCATGCTCATGCTCATGCTCAAAGGAGAAGCCATGACGCCGACCAACGAGACCGTCCGCCTAGATGGACGTGTCGCGATCGTCACCGGCAGCGGTCGAAGCCTCGGACGCGCCTATGCCCTCGCGCTCGCAGACGCGGGTGCAGCAGTCGTCGTCAACGATGTGGACCCCGTGACGGCGGCCGAGACGGTGGCCGCCGTCACCAGCACAGGCGCGCGAGCGGTCGCCGTCGTCGCGCCCGTCGGCCCCACGAGCACAGCAGAAGCGCTCGTTGATGCGGCGCTCACGCAATTCGGGCGCCTGGACGTCCTGATCGCCAACGCCGGGGTACTGCGCGACCGCGTGCTGTGGAAGATGGAGGACGCGGACTTCGACGCCGTCGTCGATACGCACCTGCGCGGCACCTTCACGTGCGGCCGCGCGGCCGCGATCGCCATGCGCGAGCAAGGGGACGGCGGGCGGATCGTCGTGATCGGGTCACCTGCGGGCCAGTTCGGCAGCTTCGGACAAACGAACTATGCCGCGGTGAAAGCGGGTCTCGTCGCGATGGCACGCACCTGGTCGCTCGAACTCGCGCGCGCCGGCATCACCGCGAACGCCGTGATTCCCACGGCCCTGTCGCCGATGACGGCAACGATCCCCGCGTACACGCAGGTCTATGAGGACTTCCTCGCGACCGGTGAGATACCGCGCGAATTCCGAAGCGGCCACGCTCTGGGAACACCGGAGGACGTCGCGCCGCTGCTGGTCTGGCTCGCCTCCGAGCGCTCGGCACACGTCACGGGCCAGGCGATCGGGATCGGCGGCGACCGGCTGACCCTCTATTCACACTCAGCCGCTCTGCGCACCCTCGACCACGACGGCGGCTGGAGCGCCGAGGGGATCGACGAGGCATGGCGAGACGATCTGTCCGCGATGGCCCAGACATCCGGTCCGCCAGATCTCCCTTGAAGGGCATGGCGATGAAGGGGTACTACAGTGACGTCTGGCAGGCGCTCGGACGCGCCATGCCGGACCGCACCGCAATCGTCGCCCCCGACGAGCGCATCAGTTACCGACGGTTCACGGATGCAGCGGGGTCGCTCGCGCACCATCTGACCGAGCAGGGTCTCGGCCCGGGTGACGGCCTCGGGATTCTGCTGTACAACCGGCCGGAGTATCTCGTAGCGTTCTACACCGGCTTCGCGACGGGGATCGCTCCGACGCCCATCAACTATCGGTTCCGTCCCGCCGAGGTCGCCGCGCTTCTCAACGACAGCGGCGCGGGCGCTCTTCTCTACCCGGCCTCGCTGGCCGAGGTCGTCGAGGAGGCCGTGCTGCTGTGCGCCGTTCGCCCCGCACTCATCGAGATCGATGACGTGGGCCGCGGCACAGGGCCCGTGCTCGCCAGGGCAACCAGCTACGCCGATGTCATCGCGACCCCCGGGTGGTTGCCCGAGACTCCCCCGCCCGGCGGCGAGCTGCGCCTCTATACGGGCGGCACCACGGGCCGCCCGAAGGCCGTGCTCTGGGGCGCGGAGGACATCCTGGACGTCCAGCTGTACTCGATCTACGACTCGGTCGGCGTACGCCCCCCGACCGACATGACGCGGGCCGTCAACATCGCCCTCGCCCCCGAGACGCCCCGCGTCGTCAGCCTGCCACTCGCCCCGTTCATGCACGGCACGGCGCTCTTCACCTCCATCAACACCCTGATCCTGGGCGGCACTGTCGTCGTCACCTCCTCCCCCCGCCTCGACGCCGACGATGCGGTGCACCTGAGCATCGAGGAGGGTGTGACGCGGCTGATCGTCGCGGGCGACGCCATCGCTCTCCCCCTCGCCATCGCCGCCGAACAGGCCGGCATCACCCGGCTCGGGCGCGTCTCGTCGGCGATCAGCTCGGGGATGCGCTTCGGAGACGTAGCCAAACGTCGCCTGCACGATCTCGGGCTCACGTCGATCATCGACCTGCTGGCCTCGACCGAGGGCGGCCCCTTCGCCGTCAATGTCACGACGTCGGTCGACGATGTGCCGGGCATATTTCGGCTCATGCCGGGCGCCGTCGTGCTGGACGAGCAGCAGGAAGAGGTGCAGCAAAGCGTCGGCGCCCGCGGCATCCTCGCGTTTCGGGGAACCCTGCCGCGTGGCTATCTGGGCGATGAAGAAAAGACACGTGCGACCTTCCCCGAACTCCGCGGAGTCCGGCACGTCGTGCCCGGCGACTGGGTCCGGGTGCTGCCGGACGGCGGCGTGGAGCTTCTCGGCCGCGGCAGCGCCGTCGTCAACACGGGCGGCGAGAAGGTCTACCCGGTCGAGGTGGAAGAAGCGCTGTTGACCCACCCGTCCGTCGCTGATGCCGTGGTCTTCGGCATGCCCGATGCCCGATTCGGCGAGGTCGTGACCGCCGTGGCCGTGCCCGCGCCGGGCGCGACGGTCGACATTGAGCAGCTGCGCGACCACGTCGGCACGCGCCTGGCCGGCTACAAGAAGCCGCGCAACGTGTTCGTCCGCGAGAGCCTCGAGCGCACACCGCACGGCAAGGTCGACATGCTTCGACTGAAGGAGAGCGTGGCCGCTGAGCTCACCGGCGGGCGAAGAGCGGGCTCAGTCCCGCTCGGCCAGGATCCGCTCGAACCAGGCGAGAGTCGCGCGCGTCATATCCGCGGGCTGACCGGATGCCTCGAGCTCGGCGAGTGATGCTCGCACCTCTTGTTCACGACGCGGCGCGTGCTCGTACGAGCCCGAGATGAGCCGCTCAACGAGCGCTGCACCTCCTTCGCCGAGCTCTTGCGCAATGCGGTCGCGCAGCCAGCCCTCCGAACCGGACACCCGAGCGGCACCCAGACTCTCGATGACGAGCGCCGCGAGGCCTTTCATGAAGATGCTCCGCAGGAGCTTCATGCGAGCCGCCTCGCCCGCCGCGCCCGGCACCACCGTGAGCGGCATCCCGAAGGGCGCCATGAGCGCCACGAATCCTTCGGCGCCCTCGCCGCTCGCGAGAAGGTCGGTCAGGTGGCCGTCGCGCGGAACCGGCGCGAGAACGGCCACATCCGCCATCCGCACCCCGGCGCGCTCCGCCCGCTGCGCGATCTGTTGCTTGACCTCCGGTGCGGTGGTGTTGAGGTCGGCATAGATCGTCTGCGCGCCGAGGAGCGGGATCGTCCCGGTCGCGACCTCGATGGCAGCCGACGCCCCAACCAGGCTCAGGACGACATCCGCGCCGTCGATGGCATCGGCCAGAGAGTCGCGCTGGTCGACAACGGTGCCGGGCGTCGTGCGCGTGTCCTGGTAGGGGTCGAATCCCCGCACCTCAGCGTGCGCCCCCGCAAGCCCCGCCGCATAGAGGCGGCCCGCTTCGCCCAGGCCGATGATCGCGATTCTCGTCATGACACTCGTCACGATACCGGCGGCGTCATGACACCCGCGGCGGGGTGGGCGGATCGTGCGGGTCGTGCGCGAGCCGCTCCAGGTACTCGATCGAGCGCCGCGATGACCCCACGAGCGAGCGGATACTCCGAGAGCCCTCGCCCGCGTCCGGCAGGTACGCTCGGGCCAGATCGTGCGAGACGCCGACCGCGGCGCGGCGCAGCAGGTCGATCAGCGGCTGCGGCGACGCCCCGTCGTTCGGCACGACCACACCGAGCGCCGCATACACCGAGCCGTCCGGACCCGTCACGGGCACGGCGATCCCCGTCGACTCTCCGTGAATGTGCCCCGCGCTGACCGCGTAGCCATCCGCTCGCACACGACGAACCTCGCGGCGGAGCTCGTCCGGATCGACGATCGTCCGAGCCGTGTACGCGCGCAGCCCCTCGGCGATGACGTCCTCAACGATGGACGGATCACCGTAGGCGGCAAGGACGAGTCCGCTCGACGACGCGAACAGGGGGATGCGTCCGCCGATCAGCGTCGCGTTGAGCACGGCGTCCTGCGCCGACATCCGTTCGATGAAGAGCACGTCGCGACCGGCGCGCACACCGAGCTGAACGTGCTGGCGAACGCGCTCGTGCACCGCCCCCAGCCACGGGCGCGCGATTTCACGCAGGCCGACCGCGCCCGGCGTGCGACTCGCGAACTCCCAGAGCCGCACGCCGAGGCGGTAGGTGCGATCGGGCTGCCTCTCCAGCAGCCCCTCGCGTTCGAGCTCGGCGATGAGCCGGTGCACACTCGAGGGCGCGAGGCCCGTGGCGTCCGAGATCTCGGTGAGTGTGAGAAACGGATGCCACGCGTCAAACGACTCCAGGATGCGCAGGTGCTTATGCAGCACCGACTCCCCCGCGGATCCGCGAGCCATGGCTTCCTCCTCGACGCATCCCGTGGGATGCCGGGCGCCATGTTAGCCCACGGATCGCGCGGCGTGAGCTCGAGCGTCAGTCGTTCACGCGGTAGACCGTCCGGGCCCAGTCATGGAAGGGAGCCGGAGCCACGGTCGCGCGAATCCGAACCTGACGGTGCTTGGCGTCGACCGAGTGCTTCTGCGAGATCGGGGCCTCGCCCCACACCACCTCGACGACCGACCCGTCGGCGATGTCGACGTCGAGCGTCGCGAGCGACATGTACAGCTGATCGAAGGCGACATAGCCGGCGTCGGTCGAGATGCCGACCGGCTTGCCGTCGTGCAGCACCTCGTCCATCTGGTAGAAGCCGTAGCGCGCCTTCGGGAAGTCGAGGAACTTGGCCGGCACGCCGGGTTCGACCTGCGACTTCACGACATCCGCCACGTCGTCGGCGTTCCAGAGCAGCGTGACCTTGTGCCGCTTCTGGTTCTCTTTGTGACGCTCGAGCGCCTCGCGCCCGTGGAAGTCGTGGTCGAATCGCACCGACCGACCCAGCCCGAGGTCGTAGGGGGTCATGTAGTAGTCGTGGATGTCGTCCGAGAGGAGCGATCCCGCGATCGAGCCGGCCCGATTCGCCGGAAGCCACTCGCGGTACTCGGCGAGGTCGTCGTCGAAGATCGCCGGGAACGGCGTCGGAACCCAGCCCGCCTCGAGCGGCGTCGCCGAGTAGGCCTTCGCTCCGACACGGCGGATGCCGAATTCCTCGCCCGCCTCGAGGATCGCGTCGAGCACGACCTGGTTGTCTTCCCAGGGTCCGAAGAATTCGAACCCCGGCTGGCCGGCCATGCCATGGCGCAGACCCTTGACCGCGCGACCCGCGATTGTGAAGTCGCCGATGTGGAAGAACTTGACCTCGGGCACGGGGCCGCCGAACAGCTTCTCCATGACCTCGTTGGCCGCGGGACCCTGCAGCTCGTACCGGTAGAACGTCGGCGGGCCCTGGCGCATGTGCGAGTTGGCCTCGAGACGGTGGTGGACGTCCTTGCCCGCTGCTTCGGCTTTCTCCACGTTGAATCGAACCCAGTCGATGAGCAGGTGGTGACCGATGAGGACGAGTCCCTCGCGTTCGGTGGAGTTGTAGAACAGGATGCCGTCACCGATCAGGTAGCCGTCCTGGTTCACCGAGATCAGCTGCTTGGCGATGCCCGGACGGAACGTCGCGAACGTGTTCGGCGAGATCGACTCGAGCAGCGGGATCAGGTCGTCGCCGCCCAGGAAGAGCTGCGTCATGTGGTGCGACTGGTCCATGAGCGCAACCGTGGTGTTCCACGCACGCTGCTCATCGCGCCAGTTGGTGAATTCGGGAGCGACGGGAAACGTGAAAGCGGGCCAGTTCTGGTTGCGCAGCAACTCGACGGCTCCGCCGACACGGGTGATCGCCTGGGCGAGGGATTCGGATGTCATCTTCGACCTTCCTGTGGAGGGAACCTCATCGTAGGCAGGAGCCACATACGATCGGTCAGAGATTTCCGTTGAAAAGAATCGCGGCTGTCAAGAGCTTCATCGCGATGGTGGAATCACAATCTCGACACAACCCCACAGACTCACACCAAAATCGTTGACAATGCGGGTGTCGGTCCGTAACGTCCCTCAGGCGGGGCTCGACCCGCAGAGTGCAATGGTGCGACGACAAGGACGGTAGCGATGGCGGCTCAGCTGACCTTGAACGAGGTGAATCTGCGCTTCGGCGGCGTCCGCGTCCTCGAAGATGTCGGCTTCACCGTCGAACCCGGCCAGATCTTCGGTCTCGTCGGTCCGAACGGCGCGGGCAAGACCTCGCTCTTCAACTGCATCAGCGGGCACTACCGGCCGACGTCCGGCTCGATCAAGATCGATGACACCGAGATCCTCGGCACCCGTCCGTCGAGCCTCGCCTCTCTCGGGTTGGCCCGCACGTTTCAGCACCCCGCGCTCCAACTGCACTCGAGCGTGCTCGAGAACGTCCTGCTCGGTGGGCACTCCCGCCTCCCCCGCGGGCCCATCTCGTGGTCTCTGCGCCTTCCCCCCACTCCCCGCGCCGAGCGGGACCTCCGCACCGAGGCGCGGGCGCTGCTCGAGCGGAACGGACTCGGCTGGGCGGCAGACCTTCCCGCCGACGAGCTGTCGCACGGACTGCACAAGGGCGTCGAGCTCTGCCGCGCCCTGATCTGCCGGCCCCGCTTGCTTCTGCTCGACGAGCCGGCCGCCGGCCTCTCGCACGGCGAGGTCGAGCAGTTCATCGCCACGATCCGGCGCTTGCGCGACGAAGAGGACATCACCGTCATCATCGTCGAACACCACATGGGCCTGATCTCGGCACTCACCGACCGCGTCGTGGTGCTCGACCACGGTCGAAAGCTCATGGAGGGCACGGCGGCCGAAGCCCAGTCCGACCCCGGCGTGATCGAGGCTTACATCGGAAAGGAGCCCGCGGATGACGCTGCTTGAGCTGGTCGACGTCACGGCCTTCTACGGCTCCGTGCAGGTGCTTGAGGGAGTGTCGCTGAGCGTACCCGAGGGCGGCGCGGTGGGCATCCTCGGCGCGAACGGCGCGGGCAAGACCACGACGCTCCGCGCCATCACCGGTGTCGTCCGCACGGGCGGCAGCGTGAAGTTCGACGGCCGCGAGATCAGCGGCATGCGGCCCGAAAATGTCGCGGCCCTCGGCATCGCCCACGTCCCGGAGGGGCGTGGCACGCTCGGCCAGCTGTCCGTCCGCGACAACCTGCGCGTCGGGTCGTACCTGCGCAAGGACCGCAAGGGCATCGCAGAAGACATCGACTACTGCCTCGATCTCTTCCCGCAGCTCAAGGACCGGATCGGCTCGCACGCAGCGGCTCTCTCGGGTGGCGAGCAGCAGATGCTGGCGGTCGGTCGTGCCTTCATGGCCCGCCCCCGCCTGCTGCTGCTCGATGAGGCATCCCTCGGTCTCGCCCCGAGCACGGCGCGAAACGTCTACGACGCCATCGGGCGCCTGCGCCGCGAGTCCGGCATCGCGATGCTCGTAGTCGAGCAGAACGCCAACCTCGCATTCAGTCTTGTCGAATCGGCCACCGTGCTGGAGACCGGCAAAAACGTCATCACCGGAACTTCGTCCGAGCTCAAGGGCATGGACGAGATCCGCCGCGCCTACCTGGGAGGCTGACGGATGGGTACCTTCGTCCAACTCGTCATCGACGGCCTGTCGGCCGGGTCGATCTACGCGGCGCTCGCGCTCGCGATCGTCCTGGTCAACCAAGCGACAGGCCTGATCAACTTCGCGCAAGGCGGGATGGCCGTCCTGTCGGCCTACATCGCCTACGCGTTCCTGCAGATCGGCCTGCCGCTCATCCTCGCGATCATCGCGTCGATCATCCTGTCGTTCGTCCTCGGGGCGATCATCGAGCGATTCGTCATGCGCCGCTTCGAGGGTGGCGAGCCCGACACGGCGATCGTGGTCACGGTCGGTCTGCTCACGCTGATCACTGGAATCTGCGGCTGGATCTGGAGCTACAACAACCTGCAGTTCCCCTCGCTGTTCCCGCTCGACAGCGTAAACATCCTCGGCGCCGTCGTGAGCGTCCGCTCGATCGGGACGACGCTCGTGATCGTCGGCATCATGGTCCTGCTGCAGCTGCTGTTCCTGCGTACCAAGCTGGGGCTCGCATTGCGCGCCGTCGCGAGCAACCCGCAGTCGGCGTCGTTCTCCGGCCTGCCGGTCGGTCGCCTCCTGATGACCGGTTGGGGTCTCGCGGCCGTGCTCGGCGCGGTCGCCGGGGCGCTCATCGCACCGCAGCTGACCCTCACCCCCGGCATGATGGACACAGCTCTCGTCTACGCGCTCGCGGCCGTCATCCTCGGCGGTCTGTCGAGCCCGATCGGTGTGGTGATCGCCGCCTGGGCGATCGGCATCCTCGAGAACCTCGCGGCCGTCTACGTGCCGATCATCGGATACGACCTGAAGATCGCGGTGCCGTTCATTCTGATCTTCGTGGTCTTGATCCTCCGCCCCCAGGGCCTCTTCGGACGGAAAGACGTGGTGCGAGTGTGATGGCGCAGGCAGCAAGTCTGAAGAACAAAACGTGGGTGAAGTGGGGCGGCATCCTGCTCGTCGTCGTCATCCTCGCGGTGGCTCCGCTGATTCTGCCGGAGTTCGCCAACCAAACGGTCGCCCGCATCGGCGTCTTTGCGGTCGCGGTACTCGGGCTGAACGTCGTGATGGGCTACACGGGCCAGGTGTCGCTCGGCCAGATCTTCTTCGTCGGCGTGGGCGCGTACGTCACGGCCTACGGCGTGAACAACGACTGGAACATCGTCCTGGTCTTCGTGCTCGCGATCCTCATCCCCGGCATCCTCGGCCTCTTCGTCGCCCTCGCGGCGGCGCGGCTCGGTGGGCTGGCCATCGCGATGGTCACGATCGCCCTCCCGATCGTCGGCGTGCCGCTCGCCAAGCGCCTGTCGGAATTCACGGGCGGATCGCAGGGCACGTCGGCGAGATTCTCGGATGCTCCGGAATGGACCGGTCTGTTCGATGACCAGTGGCAGCTCTACATCGTCATCGTGATCGGTGTGGCCACGTTCCTGCTGACCCGCAACCTTGTGCGCGGCAAGTTCGGCCGCGCCTTCGGAATCGTGAAGAGCAACGAAGCGGTGGCATCGTCGATGGGCATCTCGCCCTACCGGTACAAGGTGCTTGCGTTCACGATCGCGTCGCTGATCGGCGGAGTCGCCGGCTTTCTCTACATGGTCGTGGTGCAGTACACGTCCCCCGAGACGATGAGCTTCGGACACTCCATCACACTGCTGGCCGCGATGGTCATCGGTGGAGCGGGAAGCATCATCGGGTCGATTCTGGGCGGCGCGTACTACGTGCTCGGACCGCAGCTGACGAACCTGATCGATCCGAACCTGACCGCCGCCCTCCAGGGCGCCCTCCTGCTGCTGATCCTCTTCATCCTCCCCGGCGGCCTCGTGTCCCTCCCCCGTCTATGGCGTCGCCGCCGCGGCGGCAACCGCCCGGGCGATACGGCTGCCCAGGGCACCGAATCCACCTCCCCCGCACCGCAACAATCACAGTCAGAAGAAAAGAGGAACGTGACATGAGCACGCTTCGTAAAAAGGCGCGGATCACCACGGTTGTGGCAGGAATCGGCATCGTCGCCGTCCTGGCCGCCGGGTGTTCCCGCGGAGGCGACGGCGGCGGATCCAGCGATGGACCCGCCGAAGCCAGCCCCGGAATCACCGACACCAGCATCACGCTCGGCATCACCACCCCTCTGAGCGGCGCCACCGCCGGCCCCGGTACCTGCACGGTCGCCGGGATCACGGCCTGGTTCGGCGCGAAGAACGCCGAGGGCGGCGTCGAGTTCGGCGACGGCAAGACCCGCACGGTCGAGATCGACGCGCTCGATGACGCCTACGACCCGCAGAAGGCGCTCGCCAACTTCCAGCAGCTCGAAAGCAGTGCCTTCCTGATGACGTCGGGACTCGGCACGCCGACCAACCGTGCGTACCGCGAAGCGGCGATCGCGGACGAGGTTCCCCAGGTGCTGATCCAGACCGGTGACCCGATCTTCAGCAACACCGAAGAGAGCCCGTGGCAGCTCGGATTCGTACCGATCTACCAGAACGAGGGCGCCGCGTTCGGCGAGCTGCTCGCGAGCTCCAGCGAAGACCACAAGGTCGCCATCTTGTCTCAGAACGACGACTACGGCGAGGGGTACGTCGAGGGCTTCAAGGAGGCCATCGAGGGCGCCGACAACATCGAGATCGTCGATGAGCTGACCTACGAGGCGACCGACACCGACGTGAACGCGCAGCTCACCGAGCTCGCCGCGACCGACGCGGACGTCTTCTTCAACGCGATGTCCATCACACCGCTCGTCATCTCGTCGCTGCTCAAGTCGCAGGAGCTCGGCTGGCTGCCCAGCTGGTTCCTGCCCTCGAATACCTCGAGCCCCGGCGCCATCCTGACCCCGGGCAACGCCGTGGCGTTCCCCGGTGTCTATACCGTCGCGTTCGCGCAGTCGGCGTCCGCACCGACCTTCGCCGAGAGCGAAGAGGGCGCGGCGTTCCTGTCGAACCTCGCCGAGTACGCGGACTTCCCGGATGTCCCGCAGTTCCCGCACTGCGTGTGGAGCTACCAGATCGGCGCGACGCTCGAACAGGTCTTCGCCAAGATGACCGAGCCGACGCGGGCCGACTTCATGGAGCAGCTGCGCACGATCAGCGACTTCACGGCCCCGCTGATGCTCGAGGGTGCATCCATCGACACGACGCAGGATGGCCAGCCCGCCATCTCCGGCGTGACGGTCCAGAAGTACAACGGCGCGGGATACGCGACGGCCGAGACCTTCGGATAACACCTCCGCTACGGCAAGCAGAACGGCCCGGTCGGGAAATCGACCGGGCCGTTCTCGCGTGCTGTTGCTGTCAATCGAGGCGGCGCAGCACGCCCACGATGCCCTCGAGGTGCGCCCTGGTGGCGGCCTCGGCGGCATCCGCGTCGCGCGCGAGTACCGCGTCGATGATTGCAACGTGCTCGGGTGCGGACTCGGCCGCCCTGCCGGGGTGGAACGCCAGCCGGAACTGGTGCCGCGCCGACTGCGCGCGCAGGCGCTCCAACAGTTGGCGGGCGGTGTCGTGTCCGCTGATGTCCCGGATGCGCCGATCCATCTCCTGATTCAGGCGTGCGTACTCGACGAGATCTCCGCCGGCCACAGCGGCGCGGATGCGCTCGCGAAGAGCTGTGAGCTGCACGGCGTCTTCGTCCGTCAGCCGCTCCGCTGCTTTTCGCGCGCACAGCGCCTCGAGGCCCATCCGAACCTCGACGATCTCGACGGCCTCGTCGACGCTGATGGCGCGGACGCGTGCCCCGCGGTTCGGGAGACGCTCGACGAGCCCCTCACCCGTGAGGTTGAGCAGGGCGGTGCGAACGGCCGCGCGCGTTGCCACGAATCGCTCGCTGATATCGGCCTCGATCAGACGCTGATGGGGGGCGAACTCACCGCCCAGAATGGCCTCGCGGATCTGCTGAGTGAGATCGGGGCGACCACCCGGCTCGGGCTCGACCGCGGGTGCAACAGAAACCACGACCCCTCCTGTCCGTCGTAGGCGACGACCCTGTCGCCATGCTGCCTCGAGAGTATCGTACGACCGATATTGGCGCCGACATTCGCGCCAATCCTCCCTTCCGTCTGCGCGAGACTTCGCTTGTGTCCTCGAACAGGCGCAAGAACGTGACACACGCGAAGTCTCGCGCTGCTGGGCGGTGGGGGCTGAGTACGAAGTACGGTCGAAGGTAGCGCGATTGCGCATCCGTCCCACCCCGAGGTAGATCATGGCCGACACCACCCGCACCCGTGGCCGTGGCCGCGGACGCCGCTCCGAGCCCGAAGGCCCGCGCGCGACGATGCGCCAGCTGCTCCCCTTCCTGTTCGAGCACAAGAAGGTATTGATCGTCGTCGCGATCCTGAGCGTGCTCGGCGCGGGCGCGACCCTGGTCCAGCCGCTCCTCGTGGGCCAGATCATCGAGCGGGTGCAGACCGACGTGTCGCTCGGCGCGCTCGTCTGGCTGCTGGTCGGATTCGTCATCGTCTCGTCGATCATCTCGGGCTACCAGCACTACTTGCTGCAACGCACAGGAACGGCCGTGGTCTACTCGAGCCGCCGCAAACTCATCTCACGCATCCTGCACCTGCCGATCAGCGAGTTCGACGCCCGCCGCACCGGTGACCTGGTCTCGCGCGTGGGCACCGATACGACCCTGCTCTACGCCGTCCTGACACAGGGCCTCGCGGATGCGATCGGTAGCGCGCTGATCTTCGTGGGGGCCCTGATCGCGATGGCGATCATCGATCCGCTTCTGCTCGCACTGATCGTCGTCGTGATCGGCGTGTCCGTCACCGTCGTGGTGTTGCTGAGCGGACGCATCCGCACCGCCTCCACCGAGCAGCAAGTGAAGGTGGGCGAACTCGCATCGGGTGTCGAGCGCGCCGTCGGCTCCATCCGTACCGTGCGCGCCTCGGGCGCGACCGAGCGCGAGGTCGTGCAGGTATCGTCGCTCGCCACCGAGGCCTACGGCGTGGGGGTGCGGATCGCCAAGGTCTCGGCCCTCGTCGTTCCGATCGCCGGCATCGCGCTGCAGGTTTCGCTGCTCGTCGTGCTCGGCGTCGGCGGCTTCCGCGTCGCATCCGGGGCGATCGGCATCGCCAGCCTCGTGACGTTCATCATCTTCCTCTTCATGCTGATCGGCCCCCTGGGGTCGACGTTCGGCGCCATCACGAGCGTCAACCAGGCGCTCGGGGCACTCGGCCGCATCCAGGAGGTGCTCGACCTGCCGACGGAGGACCAGGAAGACGCCGCTCTCGCTGGCGCGGTCGCCGCGCGCGTGCGGTCTGCGGATGTCTCGGCATCCGCGTCCTCCGCGTCCCCCCGCTCGGCTACAGCCCCCGCACTGGCATTCCGCGACGTGCACTTCCGCTACCCCGACGACGTGGTCGCGGCCCGTGCCGCCGCCGCAGCGGCAGCGCGGAGCCTGCTCGAAGAGGTCCACCTCGAAAAGCCCGCACAGGAGAGCGCCGCGTTCGGGAGCGCGGCCGAGCACGAGGCAGAGCAGGAGGCCGCGCGCGAGGTGCTCCGAGGCGTCTCCTTCGACGTGCCTCATGGCGCCCGCGTCGCCCTCGTCGGGCCGAGTGGCGCCGGAAAGAGCACCGTCCTTTCTCTGCTCGAGCGGTTCTACGACCCCACTGCTGGGGCGATCGAGCTCGACGGCGCAGACATCCGCACCCTTCCACGTGACGAGCTGCGCGCTCGGTTCGGATACGTCGAACAGGATGCCCCGACCCTCGCCGGCACGATCGCCGACAACCTGCGGCTCGCTTCGCCCGAGGCGAGCGACGCCGAGTGCGAGGCGGTGTTGCGTGCCGTGAACCTCGGCGATGTGCTCGAGCGCAGCCCGCTCGGACTTCAGGCCCCCGTGGGCGAGGACGGCGTCATGCTCTCGGGCGGTGAGCGTCAACGGCTGGCGATCGCGCGAGCCCTGCTGTCCGCTCCCCCGATCCTGCTGCTCGACGAGTCGACGTCATCCCTCGACGGCGTCAACGAACAGCGCATGCGCGATGCGATCGACGCGGTCGCGACGGGCCGAACCCTGCTCGTGATCGCGCACCGCCTCTCGACCGTCGTCGACAGCGACCTGATCGTCGTGCTCGACAAGGGTCGCGTCGTCGGTCAAGGCACCCACTCCGAGCTCGTGGTGTCGACCCCGCTGTATCGCGACCTCGCAAAGCACCAGCTGCTGGTGTAGTCCCCCGGCCCCGCTCTTGCTGCAGCTCGCCGCCCGGACTTGGGGCGTCGGGCCAACGACTTGGGGCGTCGGACGAACGTTGGGGCGCGGCACTCCGCGCCCCAACGTGATCTCCGCGCCCCAAGTCAGCGGGCGGGAGGCGGACTAGGGCTAGCCGGTGGGCGGGAGGAGGATGAGCTACGTGCGCAGGCGGTAGCGCAGAGCGGACAGCTCGGATTTGAGCGCGGCCGGCACGCGGCCGTCGAACGTCGCGTAGAACTCCTCGGTCAGGTCGGCCTCGGCCTGCCACGTCAAGGGATCCACTGCGAACAATTCTTCGAGATCGGCCTCGGGCACGTCGATGCCGTCGAGGTTGAGGTCCTCCGTGCGCGGCAGGCGGCCGATCGGGCTGTCGACGGCGCCGACCTCGCCCTCGATGCGGCGAACGATCCACTCGATGACGCGCGAGTTGTCGCCGAAGCCGGGCCACAGGAACCGTCCGTCCGCGCCGCGGCGGAACCAGTTGACCTGGAAGATGCGCGGGGCGCGGTCGAACCGCAGCTTCTGGCCGACCTTCAGCCAGTGGCCGAAGTAGTCCGCCATGTTGTAACCGCAGAACGGCAACATGGCGAACGGGTCCCGGCGGAGCTCACCGAGCGTGCCCTCCGCGGCGGCGGTGCGCTCGGAGGACATGTTCGAGCCGATGAAGACGCCGTGCGTCCAGTCGGTCGCTTCGAGGACGAGGGGGACGTTCGTGGCACGGCGTCCGCCGAACAGGATCGCGTCGAGCGGCACGCCCTCCGCAGCATCCCAATCCGGCGCGATCTGCGGGCACTGCCCCGCGCTCACGGTGAAGCGCGAGTTCGGGTGCGCGGCGGGACGACCGGATGTCGGGGTCCAGGGGTTTCCCTCCCAGTCGGTCAGGTGGGGCGGCGCCTCATCGGTCAGGCCCTCCCACCAGACATCACCGTCGGGGCGGAGCGCGACGTTCGTGAAGATCGTGTTGCCCCAGAGCGTCTCGACGGCCGTGACGTTGGTCGACTCGCCCGTGCCCGGCGCCACGCCGAAGAAGCCGGCCTCGGGATTGATCGCCCACAGGCGACCATCCTCGCCCGGTCGGATCCAGGCGATGTCATCGCCGAGGGTCTCGACGCGCCAGCCGGGGATCGTGGGACGCAGCATCGCGAGGTTCGTCTTGCCACAAGCCGAAGGGAACGCGGCGGCGATGTGGTACTTACGACCCTCCGGGCTGATCACCCGGATCAGCAACATGTGCTCGGCGAGCCATCCCTCATCGCGTCCGATGACCGACGCGATGCGCAGCGCGAAGCACTTCTTGGCGAGGATCGCGTTACCGCCGTAGCCGGAACCGTACGACCAGACCTCGAGCGTGTCGGGAAAGTGCACGATGTACTTGTCGTCGTTGCAGGGCCACGCGACATCCTTCTCGCCCGGCGCGAGCGGCGCACCGACCGAGTGGACGGTGCGCACCCACGAGGCGCCCTGCGCGATCTGATCGGTGACATCGGCACCGACGCGGGTCATCAGGCCGATGCTCGTGACGGCGTACGGGCTGTCGGTGAGCTGCACACCGATATGCGAGAGCGGCCCGCCGACGGCGCCCATCGAGAACGGGACGACGTACATCGTGCGACCGCGCATGCTGCCGGCGAAGATCTGCGACATCGTGCCGCGCATCCCGGTCGGGTCAGCCCAGTTGTTGGTGGGGCCGGCGTCTTCTTCGCGCTCGGATGCGATGAATGTGCGACCCTCGGTGCGCGCGACATCCTTCGGGTGCGAGCGGGCCAGGTACGAGCCCGGACGCCACTCGGGGTTGAGCCGGATGAGCGTGCCGTCGTCGACCATCTGCCGCAGCAGCGCCTCGTTCTCGGCACGCGATCCATCGACCCAGTGCACGCGAGCCGGTTGCGTGAGCGCCGCGACCTCATCGACCCAGGCGAGCAGCTCGGTGAGGCCGGCCTCGTCGGCGGGGCGTTGTCCGAAGTCGGTGACGCGACGGGGGACGGCGATACGGGTGCTCAGGGATTCGGCAAGTGCCACGATGCGCTCCTACTTTCTCGGCTCTTCTCCATTTCACCGCGATCCCTCGGTGATTTGCCGAAGTTTGCATCGGAAAGAAACGCGATTCTTTCCCTATACTCAAGGAATGGTCGGCTCCGCTCTCGAACTCACCACCCTCGGTCACCGCATCCGGCATCACCGGCTGCAAAAAGGACTGACACTCGACGAACTCGGCGCCCTCGTGGGGGTCGCCGGCAGCCAGCTGAGCCTCGTGGAGAACGGCAAGCGCGAACCAAAGCTCTCGCTTCTGCAGGCAGTCGCCGCGGCGACCGACACGGAAGTGTCCGACCTGATCTCGGGCGAGCCCCCCAACCGACGGGCGGCTCTCGAGATCGAACTCGAACGCGCGCAGGCGAGCCCGGCGTTCCGTCGTCTCGGGGTTGCTCCGGTGCGCGTCACGAAGACGATGTCGGATGAGACGATCGAGTCGCTGTTGGGTCTTCATCGCGAACTGCAGCGGCGCGAGCGCGAGGCCATCGCAACGCCCGAAGAGGCGCGCCGGGCCAACACCGAGCTGCGCCTGCGGCTGCGGGAGCTGGACAACTACCTGCCCGACATCGAACGCCTCGCCGAGAAACAGCTCAAGGCGGCGGGGCATGTCTCGGGCGCCCTCACGCACCGGACGGTCAGCATCATGGCCGAGCGGCTCGGCTTCGAGCTGATCTACGTCAACGACCTACCCAGCTCGACCCGATCGATCACCGATCTCGAGCACGGCCGGATCTACCTTCCTCCCGCGTCGATTCCCGGCGGCCACGGCCTGCGCTCGATGGCACTGCAGGCCATGGCCCACCGCCTGCTGGGTCACACCCGCCCGACCGACTACGCGGACTTCCTGCAGCAACGCCTCGAGATCAACTACTTCGCGGCATGCTGCCTCATGCCGGAAACGGCCGCGGTCGCCTTCCTGCAGCAGGCGAAGAAAGACCGGAACCTGGCCGTCGAGGACTTCCGTGACGCGTTCGGCGTGACGCACGAGGCCGCCGGGATGCGCCTGACGAACCTCGTCACCAAGCACCTCGGCATTTCGCTCCACTTCTTGCGGGTCGGTCACACCGGTTCGCTGCAGCGTGTGTACGAGAACGACGGTCTTCCCCTGCCGATGGACGTGACGGGCTCTGTCGAAGGCCAGATCGTGTGCCGCAAGTTCTCGGCGCGCGGTGCGTTCGACCAGCAGAACCGCGCAACCGAGCACTACCAGTACACGGACACACCAGCTGGCACATTCTGGTGTTCGACGCAGACGGGCAACACGACCGACGGTGAGTTCTCGATCACGGTCGGGGTGCCCTTCGACGACGCGCGTTGGTTCCGCGGCCGCGAAACGGCGAGCCGCGCCGTCTCGACGTGCCCCGACGAGGCGTGCTGCCGACGCCCCGCTCCCGAGACCGCGAGCCGCTGGGAGGGCAAGTCATGGCCCTCGGCGCGCGTGCACATGCAGATGTTCTCACCGCTCCCCCGCGGCGCCTTCCCCGGCGTGGACGACTCCGAGGTCTACTCGTTCCTCGAGCGTCACGCCGACTGACGCTGCTGCGGGGTTGTCCTGGCGCGGCGACCAACGGAACCACGCCGCGACGTAGATCGCGAGCCCTCCGATGAGTCCGACGATCACCCAGAGCACGATCAGGAAGTCGATCCATGATCCGATCGGTGGCGAACCGGGCAGGAAGGTGCGCAGCGGAATGGTCGCGAACAGCATCGCGCCCATCCAGCTCATGAAGGATGCTTCGACGCGGCGTCGCCCGCGATAGACGGCGATCGCGACACTCAGCACGAGCACCGGCATGACGATCATGAGGCCGAGCAGCACCGCACCGAACGCGATCGTGCTGCCCGAGCGGGTAGCCGTGAGCTCGACGGCGAACACCGGCTCGGGCTGCCCGTCGAATTCCACGACGCCCCCGGTGGCGACCTCTGCGATCGATATGTTCCAACCGGGAACCCGCCCCGTCGCGACGATGTAGGTCTCGAGCGGTGTCCGCTCGCCCTCGTCGTCGTAGTAGGCAAGGAAAATGGTTTCGGCGGTGTGCACGTCGAACGGCCATCGCTCGATTACACCGTCGGCGATCAGGTCCACGCTCACGGCCGACGGCACGCTCCCCGCGGCGAATTCGATCGTGCGCGAACCGGCGGCCCCGCTGACGAGGAGGTACAACGTCCGCTCAACGCTGATGCCATCCTCCGCCGCGAACCCGGCGGCCTCTTCGAGGTCCAGGTTGACCGTGATGCGGCCCGCCGTCGCCTCCACCGCCTGAGGTTCGATCCTGAACAACGCGCCTTCGCCCGTGTCGAAATCGTCGCTTACGGCGTCGGAGACAGTGCCGCTGCTGGCATACAGGGAGATCACGAGGCCGTAAACGAGCGCGATCATCGCAACGAGGGCGACGACCCAGATCGCACGCAGGCGGCGACGCGCGGATGTCGATGCGGATGCGTCGCCCGCGCCCGCCCCCTGATCCGTCACGGTCACAGTGTCCCATGGGCCCTGACGGAGTCGCCTCACGCCAGCTCGGCTCCGGCGCGTTCCAGCTCGGCAAGTGCCGCCGCGCTCGTTTCTGCGGCGACGCCGGCGACCAGGTCGGTCAGAATCCGGACGCGTCGCCCATGCGCGATCGCGTCGAGAGCCGAGGCGCGCACGCAGTAGTCGGTGGCGAGTCCCGCGACGTCCACCTCGGTCACCCGGTGGGATTCGATGAGTTCGGCGACTCGGGCGCCATCGTCGGCCGTGCCCTCGTAGAGCGAATAGGCCGGGATGCCCTGGCCCTTCTTGACGTGATGAGTGACGCGGGCGGTGTCGAACTCGGGGTCGTATTCGGCACCCTCGGTGCCCGAGACGCAGTGGACCGGCCAGGTGTCGATGTAGTCGGGTTCGGGGTGGAAGTGCCCGCCGTTGTCGCCGCGGGGATCATGCCAGTCCCGCGAGGCGACGATCACGTCGTAGTCGTCGCCATGCTCGTCGAGATACTCCGTGATCTTCGCGGCGACAGCATCGCCCCCGTCCACGGCGAGCGCTCCCCCCTCTGTGAAGTCGTTCTGGACATCGACGATGAACAGCGCCTTGGTCATCCCCTGAGCGTAGCGCCGCGCCCTCCCCCGGTGCGGGTCAGGCGAGGGCCTCCACGAGGCTCACCTTGCTGACGGCGACACGCTGAGGCACTCCCGCGAATGCCTCGGCACGGCCCTCGGACGCCATGTAGGTGCTCTCGAGCTCGAGGAAGGCCGCCTCATCGCCCTCTGCGCTGACGGCCCACACGAACTGGTTCGACTCGCGCACCGCGTAGGCGAACTCGATCGCGAACCCTGCGGCCGACCGCACCCGCGGCATCCACTCCTTCCACCATTCGAGGAAGGCGTCGAACTCCCCGTCGACGATCGTGTACGTGCGCAACTGGATGGTCTTCACCCCTCCAGCTTGGCACGCGCCACCCCTCATCCCTCGACGATCAGGGCAATCCAGCCCGCCGCGAAGGCGAGCACCGCCACACCGACCATCAGCAACGTCAGGCGCACGAGCGCACGGACCAGGGGGGACCCCTTCGACAGCCGCATGCGGTTGTGCCATCCCACGCGGTACTCGATGTCGGCCATGTCCCTCTGGCCGATGCTTTCCAGGTCGTGTGCGGTCAGCGCGGCCTCGTTGACGACGCCCTGATCGTCGAACCACCGCACGAGCGCACCCTCGTCGGTGTGTTCCACGACGGCGCGGGTGGGCGCCCAGCTCCCGTCCGCGATGCGTGCGACGAGGGCGAGAAAAGCCAGGCCGATCGCCCCGAGCATGCCGATCCACGTGAAGACCTCAGCGATGAGTCCTACCACGTCAGCCATCCGTTCAGGCTACCGGCAGCTCGCCTTGCTCATTCGGCGACCCGGTCGGTGAACTGTTTCCAGAGCCATTCGATCGTGCCGACGAGGTCGACGGTGAGGGATCCGGTACGTTCGGCGGCCGGGGAGCGCCACATCCGCGTTACCCATCCCGCCGGCACGCTGAACCTCCCCATCCCGGCCCGCTCGTTCGTCGCCCGCGACGCCTGACCCGACGGTGAACCACCCCTCGCGCGGCGAGACACCCCGCGTCGAGGGGTGCCTCGCCGCGGCGGGGGTGTCTGGGATGTGCGAGATGCATGGGAGCGCTCCCCGCGGGTGGCGCGACCCGCGCGGCGCCCCACGCTCGGCATGGCGGCGAGCGCTCACATGTGATGCCTCACTTTTCGCCGCCAATCCGGTCCCGTGCCGCGGAATCGCGGGATCATGTGGGCTCCGTGACGTAATCGTTACCAAGTCCGCTCTGTTGTGAACGGAAATGTTAGGGCTAACATTCAGCTGCGACGCGCACTCGAAAGCGTTCGCGAACCCACGACACCGGCACAGTTGCCGGTCCCAGAACGAGGAGGTTTTGGAATGATGAGAAAAGGCAAGCTTTTCGCCGGATTCGCGCTCGCGGGAGCCATCGCTCTCACGGCAGCGGGATGCTCGAGCTCGAGCGACGCGGGTGGAAGCGGTGATGGCGGCGGAGACGAACTCGTCACGGTCGGCTTCGCGCAGACAGGTTCGGAGTCGGGCTGGCGCTCGGCCAACACCGAGTCGATGAAGACCGCGTTCTCGAAAGAGAACGGGTTCGACCTGATCTTCAACGCGGCCGACAACGACCCCGCGGCGCAGATCGCGGCCGTGCGCGACTTCATCAACCAGGGCGTCGACGCGATCGTCATCGCCCCGATCGTCGAAGACGGCTGGGACGACGTGCTGCAAGAAGCAGCTGACGCCGGAATCCCCGTCGTCCTCGAAGACCGCACGGTGACGGCCCCCGACGACCTGTACGCCAGCTGGGTCGGTCTCGACTTCCGCAAGGAGGGCGTGATGGCCGGCGAATGGGCCGCCGAAGAGTTCGGCGATACCGCAACCAACATGGTCGTGCTCGAGGGCACGACGGGTTCGGCGCCCGCCAACGAACGTGCGGCCGGTTTCGACGAGGCCATCGAGGGCACCGCGATCGAGAAGATCGACTCGCAGACGGGCGACTTCACCCGCGACGGCGGCAAGAAGGTCATGGAAGGGTTCCTGCAGAAGTACGGCGTGGACGGCATCGACTTGGTGTACGCACACAACGACGACATGGCGCTCGGCGCCATCGAGGCGATCGAGGCCGCTGGGGCGGTTCCGGGCGAAGACATCAAGATCGTGTCGATCGACGCGGTGAAGGATGGCATGCTCGCCCTGATCGACGGCAAGATCAACTTCATCGTGGAGTGCAACCCGCTGCTGGGTGAGCTGGCGGCCGGCATTGTGACGGACGTCCTTGCGGGCAACGAGGTCGACAAGGAGTACTACGTCACCGACCTCAGCTTCACACCGGAAGAGGCCGCGAAGGTCATCGACGACCGTCTGTACTGATCCGCTCTGAACGAATAATCAGCTCGGACCACAGATCCGAAGCCGCCGGGGACTCAGTTCCCGGCGGCTTCGGTCACCGAAGTAACGAAAGGCCAAGTAGCCATGCCCGCGGACACCGAAGTCCCCCCGGTGATCGAGATGACCGGCATCACCATCCGCTTTCCCGGAGTCCTCGCCCTCGATGACGTCGCCCTGACGCTGCGCCCGGGCGAGGTGCACTCGCTCATGGGCGAGAACGGCGCCGGAAAGTCCACCCTGATCAAGGCGCTCACCGGCGTCTATACGATCGATGCCGGCACGATCCGCGTCGCGGGAGCCGAGCGGGTGTTCGAGACGACGGCGGATGCTCAGGCCGCCGGCATCTCCACCGTTTACCAAGAGGTGAACCTGGCCCCCAACCTGTCCGTCGGCGAGAACGTCATGCTCGGGCAGGAGATCCGGCGTGGCGGCACGATCGGCTGGAAGGCCGTTCATCGCGCGGCCGCCGAGCAACTCCACAACCTCGGACAGAGCCTCGACACCCGATCGATCCTTTCGAGCCACTCGATCGCGGTGCAGCAATTGGTCGCCATCAGCCGGGCGATGGTGCTCGACGCGAAAGTGCTGATCCTCGACGAACCGACCTCGAGTCTGGACCGCCACGAGGTCGAGCAGCTCTTCGCCGTCATCCGCACGCTTCGCGACCGCGGCGTCGCCATCCTGTTCGTCAGCCACTTCCTCGATCAGGTCTACGAGATCTCGGACCGCATCACCGTGCTGCGCAACGGCCACCTGGTCGGTGAGTACCTGGCGCGCGACCTTCCGCGCGGTCAGCTCGTGACGAAGATGATCGGGCGCGAGCTCAACGAACTCGCCGCCCTCGCCACCGTTTCGGAGCGTGTCATCGACCGCAGCGGCACGCCCGTCTTGAAAGCGACCGGCATCGGGCGCCGGGGCGTTATCGAAGCCGCGGATCTGGACGTCTACCCGGGCGAGGTCGTCGGACTCGCCGGTCTGCTCGGATCGGGTCGAACCGAGCTCGTCCGGCTGTTGTACGGGGCAGACCGCGCCGACACGGGCCAGATCGAGGTCAAAGGCGACCCGGTCAAGGTCACCAACCCGCGCCACGCGATCGAGAACCGCATTGCGTTCTCGTCCGAGAATCGGCGGGAAGAGGGCATCATCGCCGACCTGACCGTCGGCGAGAACATCGTCCTCGGCATCCAAGCCCGGCGAGGCGCACTGCACAAGATCCCCCGTGGGGAGCAGGATGCGATCGTGAGCGAGTACATCACGGCCCTCGGCGTTCGGCCCGCGGACCCGAACCAGCTCGCCGGCAACCTCTCCGGCGGCAACCAGCAGAAGGTGCTGCTCGGGCGATGGCTCGCCACCGCCCCCGAACTGATCATCCTCGACGAACCCACCCGCGGCATCGATGTCGGGGCCAAAGCCGACATCCAGCGAAAGGTCGCCGAGCTCAGCGCCCAGGGCCTCGCGGTCGTGTTCATCTCGTCCGAACTGGAAGAGGTCCTGCGCCTTGCCCAGCGCGTCGTCGTGATGCGGGATCGTCGCCGCATCGGAGAACTGGACTCGAGCCGCACCGACCTGGACGACCTCATCGACTACATCGCCGACGGCGGCGAAGGGAACGCAGCATGAAGAAAGTCTTTCGTCACAGGCTGTTCTGGCCGATCGCGGCGCTCGTCACCCTGATCTTGGTCAACACGATCGTGAGGCCGCAGTTCATCGTCGTGACCGTGCGCGATGGGCAGTTGTACGGCGTGCTGATCGACATCCTGCGCACGAGTGCGCCCTTGATGTTGGTGGCGCTCGGCATGACGATGGTCATCGCAACACGCGGTATCGACCTGTCGGTCGGCGCGATCATGGCTGTATCGGGCGCCGTGGCGCTGACGATCATCGACGCCTCGAGCGATCCGGGCAGCATCGGCACTGTCATGTTGGCGCTGGTCGTCGCGCTCGGCGTGTCGCTGATCCTCGGCGCGTGGAACGGCCTGCTCGTCTCGGTTGCCGGCATTCAACCGATCATCGCGACCCTGGTGCTGATGCTCGCGGGGCGCGGCGTCGCACTGCTCATCACGGATGGCTTCATCACCACCGTGAACAGCGCACCGTACTCATTCATCGCGACCGGATACCTGGTGTTCCTGCCCGTCGCTTTCCTGATCGCTCTCGGCGCGATCATCGTGGTCGCCCTCGCCGAACGTCGCACGGCGCTCGGCGTGCTGACCGAGGCCGTGGGCATCAACCCGCAGGCGAGCCGCCTGGCCGGCGTCCGCTCGCGCGGCATCGTCTTCGGTGCATACCTGGCGAGCGGCCTGCTCGCGGGCATCGCCGGCATCATCTACAGCGCGAATATCCGCGCCGCGGACGCAAACGCCGCGGGGCTGTTCATCGAGCTGTACGCGATCCTCGCGGTCGTGCTCGGCGGCACCTCGCTGATGGGCGGCAAGTTCACGATCGCGGGCACGGTCGTCGGCGTGCTGATCATCCAGACCCTCGACAAGACGATCCTCTTCCTCGGCGTGCCCCCGGCGCAGAGCCCCGTGTTCTTCGCGGTCGTCGTGATCGTGGTCGTGATCCTGCAATCCCCACGGCTGCACAAGTGGATACGCGACCTGACCCGCAAACGCCCTTCCCCCACGCCCGGCGGCCCCACCGCCCCCGGCACCCCCACAACCGGCACCTCGATCGTCAACCAGAACAAGGCGGAGGTCGCGTCATGACCACGGACCTGCAAACTCGGCCGAAAGCGCCCCGCTCGGATCGGGGTTTCGTGGCGCGCTACAACACCTTCATGAGCCGGCGGTCATCGCTCATGCCGACCCTCGCCGCGGTGGCGATTCTCGTCATCCTGCTCGTGGCGGCACAGGTCAGATTCGATCGTTTCCTGACGCCGGGCAACCTGTCGGCGCTCCTGCTCGATAACGCCTATCTCGTGGTGCTGGCGGTCGGCATGACGTTCGTCATCCTGACGGGCGGCATCGACCTGTCGGTGGGGTCGGTCATGGCCTTTACCGGCATCCTGAGCGCGAGCCTGCTGTCGCAGCAACTGCCCGCCATCATCGTGATCCCGGTGATGCTGCTCGGCGGCGCCGCGATCGGGCTGATGATCGGCGTGCTCGTGCAGTACTTCAACGTGCAGCCGTTCATCGCGTCGCTCGCGGGACTCTTCCTCGCCCGCGGCCTCGCGTTCGTCGTGAGCCTGTCGTCGATCCGTGTCGAAGACCCGGCGGTGCTGTGGCTGCAGCGCACCCGCTTCGCGTTCGGCGGGTGGTACATCACCCCAACCGGGCTGATCGCCCTCGCGACCGTCGGGATCGCGTTCTACGTGCTGCACTGGACCCGTTTCGGCCGCACCGTGTATGCGATCGGTGGCAGCGAGCAATCCGCGCGTCTCATGGGTTTGAAGGTCGCCCGCACCAAGATCCTCGTCTACGTCATCAGCGGCGTCTGCGGCGGCGTCGCCGGTCTGCTGCTCACCGCGTACTCGGGCGCCGGGTATCCGCGCAACGGCATCGGAACCGAGCTGGACGCGATCGCCGCGGTGGTCATCGGCGGCACGCTGCTCGCCGGCGGGACCGGCTACGTACTGGGTTCACTCGTCGGCGTGCTCGTCTACGGCACGATCAAGAAGCTCATCTCGTTCATGGGCGCCGAGCAATCGTGGACGCAGATCATCATCGGGTTCCTGCTTTTGGTGTTCATCGTGGTGCAACGGGTGATCGTCACGCGCTCACAGAGGCGAACGTAGGCGGCGCGCCCGATGTCGGTCGGAGGCCTGCGCTCCCGCGACCGCGATAATGGCCAGATGCAACCGGCCACGCCGATCCTCGAGCTGACCGGCGCCACGGTCCGGTTCGGCGCGGACGCGGTGATCGACGGCGTGGGGCTCCGGCTCTTCCCGGGCGAGGTGCACTCGCTGATGGGCGAGAACGGTGCGGGCAAGTCGACGGTCATCAAGGCCATCACCGGCGTCTACCAACTCGATGCCGGGCGGCTGGAGCTGGACGGCGCTCCGGTGAAGTTCGGGTCCCCACATGATGCGCAGCGCGCGGGCATCAGCACCGTCTATCAAGAGATCGATCTGCTGCCGAATGTCTCGGTCGCCGAGAACATCGCGCTCGGGCGTGAGCCCCGCAAGCTCGGCGGGATCGACTGGAAGACGATGCGGCGCGAAGCCCACGACATCCTCTCCGATCTCGGAGTCGACATCGATCCTGCGTCTCTCCTCGGCACCCACTCCGTGGCGGTGCAGCAGCTCGTCGCGATCGCCCGCGCCATTTCGACCGACGTGAAGGTGCTCGTGCTCGACGAGCCGACATCGAGCCTGGATCTCGACGAGGTCGCCGAGCTCTTCCGTGTCATCCGCGAGTTGACCCAGCGTGGTGTGGCCGTTCTGTTCGTCTCGCACTTCCTCGATCAGGTCTACGAGCTGTGCGACCGGCTGACCGTGCTGCGCGACGGCAAATTCGTCGGCGAGTACCTGACCGAGGAATTGTTGCGGATCGACCTGGTCGAGGCGATGCTCGGACGCAGCGCCGCGGCCCTCACGACGCGCCGGGCCGTGCCCGAGCTCTCGCCCGAGGATGAGCCGGAACCCACAGTGTCGGCACGTGGCGTGTCGGTGGGTCGACGCGTGCACGAGGCCGACCTCGATCTGTTTGCGGGTGAGGTGCTCGGCGTCGCGGGGCTGCTCGGCTCGGGGCGGAGTGAGCTGGCTCGCGCGATCAGCGGCGTCGATCGACCGGACGGTGGCATCGTCCGCATCGCGGGAAAGGATGTCTCGGGTGGCGGCCCGCGCGCCGCGATGGCGCTCGGGGTTTTCTATTCGTCGGAGGATCGTCGTCGGGAAGGAATCATCGGCGATCTCAGCGTGCTCGAGAACATCACACTGGCCCTGCAGGCGGATCGAGGCATCCTGCGCCGCATCCCGACGGCACGGCGGCGCGAGCTCGCGGCGAGTTGGGTCGAGGCCCTCGACATCCGTCCGCCCGATCTCGATCGCCCCGCGGGCACCCTGTCGGGCGGCAACCAACAGAAAGTGCTGCTGGCGCGGCTGCTGGCACTGTCGCCGCAGGTGTTGCTGCTCGACGAGCCGACGCGTGGGATCGACGTCGGCGCGAAGGTCGAGATCCAGAACCTCGTCGTTGAGATGGCCGCGAACGGCTTGTCGGTGATGTTCATCTCGGCCGAACTCGAAGAGGTCGTGCGCGTCGCACACCGTGTCGCCGTGCTGCGCGACGGGGTTGTGGTCGATGTGCTTCCCGGCGAGAACCTGACGATGGATGCGCTGCTCGCTCTCGTCGCCCAACCGGGCGGTGACGATGTCTGAGAGGGGCGTGCCGACCGGGTCGGAGAATGGTACGGCTCCGGAGAACGGCGCCGCAAAGACCGCGAATATCTTCGATGTCGCCCGTCTCGCGGGGGTGTCGCACCAGACCGTGTCGCGTGTCATCAACGATCTGCCGAACGTCCGGCCCGCCACCCGCGCGCGGGTGCAGCAGGCGATCGCGCAGTTGCGATACAGCCCATCTCCCGCGGCGCGGGCGCTCGTGACGCGGCGCACCCGGACCATCGGCCTCGTCGCGCCCGGCATCACCGACTATGGCCCCGCCTCGATCGCGATGCATTTCACGTTTGCCGCGCGCAACGCCCGATACAGCGTCGAGACGGTGAGCGCGGTCGAAGAGGACCCCGCCGTCGCTCGATCCGCAGTCGAAGGGCTGTTGCGGCAGCGCGTGGATGCGATCGTGCTGATCGTCGTCGACGTCGGAGTGCTCGAGATGGTGCGCGGGCTCGAGCTGGGCGTGCCGATCGTGGCGGCGGCGGCGAGCCCTCGGCGCAGTCCGCTCATCGTGTCGATCGACCAGTACCGCGGTGCCCGGTCGGCGGTGCGGCACCTGGCAGAGCTGGGCCACAGCACGATCTTGCACGTGTCGGGTCCGTTGCGCGCGCCGGATGCCCTGGAGCGGATTCGCGGATGGCGCGACGAACTCGGTGCTCGGCGACTCGAGGTCATCGACCATGCGATCGGCGATTGGACGGCCGCGGGCGGCTACGACATTGGAACGCGCCTCGATCTCGAGCCGGGTTCGGCGATCTTCGCGGGCAACGATCAGATGGCGATCGGCCTGATGTCGGCGATGCGCGAGCGGGGCATCCGGATTCCGGAGGACGTGAGCATCATCGGATTCGACGATGTTCCCGAGGCCGGGTACCTGTATCCCCCGCTGACGACGGTGCGTCAGGACTTCGCAAGCCTGGGCGAGCTGATGATGCAGAAGGTGCTCATCGCCGTTGAGGAACCCGGGAGCGTCACCGAAGACACTCCGCTGCCGACGCGGCTCGTGCTGCGCCAGTCGACGCGCCCGGCCGAGTAGGGCGCGGTCCACGGTCGCGCGCTCCCTGAGCCCGTCGAAGGGAGCGCCGGAACCGCGCACGGCGGGAGGGCCGGGCGCAGCGGGTCACTTCGACAGGCTCAGTGACCGGAGGGGCAGCGCTCCCTGAGCATGTCGAAGGGCGCACAGGAGCGACCCGTGGCGGGAGGGCAAGGCACAGCGGGTCACTTCGACAGGCTCAGTGACCGGGATCTCAGTGACCGGGATCTCAGTGACCGGCGTCTCAGTGGCCGGGGACTCAGGGACCGGGGTGCCTCAGAACGGCGGTGGGTCTGAAGAGGGCGTGAAGATGACCAGCGCGGGCGGTGGTTTGTCGATGTAAACGTGGCCACCGGGTGAGGTCCATTCCAGGATTCCGCCGCCGAGTTGTCGGACGGTCCACGCGGTTTCGCCTTTGAGGGTGTGGTGGCGTTTGCAGAGACAGGCGAGGTTGCAGACGTCGGTTTCTCCACCGAGGGCGTAGTCGAGGGTGTGGTCCCGATCGCACCGGTGGGCGGGTTGTCGGCATCCGGGGAACCGGCAGTGCTGATCCCTCGCCCGCAGGAACCGTTTCATATCCGCCGACGGGGTATATCGGTCCACCGCGAGAACACATCCCGTGATCGGGTCGGCGAGGACCCGATCCCACCCGGCCGCGTGCCCTGCGAGCTGGCGGGCCGTAGCCGGGTCGATCGGGCACCGCCCGACCAGGTCGGCGGGCTCATCCGTGACGCCCGCCAACGCGAGGGCGGGGATGGTGACGTTCACGATCGCTTGGATCGACCCGAGTCCACCGAACCCGTCCGACATTCCCGCACCGGTCTGCGCGTCGGGTGTGGTGGTGAGGAGCATGTCAGCGACGAGGTCGGCGCGGATCTGATCCAGGGTCCGCACATCCGTGGGGTCGGCGTTCTTGATCGCCTGGGCCTGCTGCGTGATCCGGTCGTGCATCGCGTGCGCGAGGACGGCGGGTTGGATGGTGCTGAACTCCGCCATCCCATCCCCGATGTCCCGAACACACGCACCTCGCGACGCGCGCGCCTCTTGGTGCCGTTCCGCGAGCGGGCGCGGCTGCAGGGACTCCGCAAGCCGCGCGAGCGACGCCCCGAGGCGTCCCGGCGTTGTCCCTTCAGCCCGGACCAGCGCTTCACGTTCGAACACGGCCCGCGCGTCAGGATCCGTGAGTGGTAGGCCGTGTTCCATGATCACCGCGACATGCCCGCCGCTGACCCGTCCTTCATCCCACGCGTCGAACGTGGCTGGGAACGACTCCTCCAGCACCGCGGCATCGTTCATGCGGCGTTGCACCGTCCGGTCGGACATGTTCGTCGCGGCCCCCAGTTCCGCCGCCAATGAACGAAAAGGCAGTTCCGCCTCACGCGACGAGGGCGAGGCGAGTTCCGCGACCCGGTGCATCCCCTCCGCGGCTGCCTCCGCGAAAATGCGGGCCAGTGCGGCCTGTCCTTGCTCGGCCACACGCATCGCCTCAGCGCACCGGTCTGCGAAGTCCCGAGCCTTGGCGTCAACCCCACGAACCATCGAATGCATGTTCGAAACTCTACGGATGACCACCGACATCCACGCCCCGAAAAGCAGCCAAAAACGGCCGGAATTAGGCCAGCGAAGATGAGAAATCTCCCATCTTCACGCCGTGACGCCGCGGGAGCTAGCCGTTGCCCCGGCCTCCGCCGTTTCGGTTCCCATTCCCGCTGTTCCCGTCCGTGCCGTTGCCGTCCCTGCCGTTGCCGTTGTTGCCGTCGTTCCCATTGCCCCGGTTGCCCTCGTCACCGTCGCCATCATCCGAATCAGGAACGTCCGGCGCCTCCGGCGCCACCGGAGCCGGCGCCTCGACGGGCTCCTCGGCGGGCGCGCTCGGCGTTGCAGATTCTGCCGCTTGCACGAGGTCGGCGCGCACCGCATCGATCGCCGCCTGGATCGTCGCGGCCCGCTCGTCGGTCACGTCACCCTGGCCCCGCGCGGCGTCAAGCGCCGCCTGAAGTGCATCGAGTTCGGCCGTCGCCGCGGCATAGGCGCCCGTCGCGGCGGTCTCCGCCACCGATACCACGAGCGACTGGAGCTGTGCGGCGGACTCCGCGGTCAGGTCGCTGTCCGACTGCGCGCACCCGCTGAACACGAGCATGCAAGCGAGCGCCGGGGCGAGCAATCCCGCCCGGCGCCTCATGGTGTCACCCCGTCGAGAAGATCCTGCAGATGCGTGTCGAGGGGCTCGCCCACCTGCGGCAGATCCGGCTGCGCTGGCTCGGACGGCAGGTTCGCGGTCCAGAGCACGGCGGCGAGCACGCCCGCAACCAGCAACGCCACGAGCGCGAGCAGCCCCAGACGCACACGGCGCGAACGTGCGGGCGAGCTGTTCCGTCCCGCGTTCCCACGGGTGTCGACGGGTGCGGGCTCGTGCGGTGGTGCCGAGACATCTGTCAGCGCTTCGGTCGGGAGCATCGCGGTCGGTGCGGGCGGCACCAAGCCCATCGACGAGGCAGGCGCGACGGATGCCTCGGCCGCGTCACCCCCGCCGCCCTCGTCGACGGCAAGGGCGGTCACGGCCGGATCACTCGGCGCGGTATCGAGCGAGCGCGCCCGCGTTGCCACCTCGAGCGCGGTGGGGCGCTGTTCGGGGTCGCGTGCAGTCATGCCGGTCAGCAACGCACACCAAGCAGGACCGAGGGAGACGGGAATCTCGGGCTGCATCGAGAGCCGCGCGGCGATGGCCTCCACCGGGGTCTGCTGCGCGAACGCGCGGCGGCCGGTCAGCGCCTCGATCAGAACCAGGCCCAGCGAATAGATGTCCGACGCCGTCGTCGGCGCGGCGCCCCGCACCTGCTCGGGCGCGAGGTACGCGGCCGTGCCGATGGCGGTCCCGGGCGCGGTGAGGCGGGTCGTATCGACGAGGTAGGCGATGCCGAAATCGGCGAGGGTCGGGCGGAGGGTGCTTTTCGGAGTCAACGACGGGCGCAGCAGAATATTCGACGGTTTGACGTCTCGATGGATGATCCCGGCACCGTGCACGACGTGCAGAGCCTCACCCAGTTCGCGCGCGAGAGAGGCGGCATCCTCGTCGCTGATCGCCCCGCCGAGAAGGCGCGAGTCGAGCGTTCCTCCATCGATGTACTCCATCACGAGGAACGCGTCGCCGCGCTCCGGGAGATGCGCCTCGAAGAGGGTGACCAGCGCGTGATGGCTCAGCGATGCAAGCAGCCGCGTTTCGGATACCTGCCGCGCCTCGTCTCCGCGGCCCGCCGTGCCCGGAGTGAACAACTTGATCGCGACCGTGCGACCGAGCGCTTGATCGGTGGCACGGAAGACGGACGCCATCCCGCCTGCGCCCACGAACTCGTCGATTCGATACCTCTCCGCGAGCACGTCACCGACCTGCAGGGTGTTCCCCCGCAGGCCGGCGTGTGCCCGTGGAGCATCCGCCCCACCGCGACGGCCATCACTGGCCAGTCCCGGGTCGGATGCGATATCCCCCGTCATACGCGCGCTCAGCTGCGGCGCGACCGACGACCGGAGAAGGCGCCCCACAGCAGCAGAACGATGATCGAGCCGATGAGCGCACCGATGATGCCGGCGGGCTGGAAGAAGCCGTCCTGGGCGTCGGCACCGAACAGCAAGAACCCGAGGAATCCGCCGACGAACGAGCCGATGATGCCGAGGAGGATGGTCATACCGATGCCCATGCTCTGCTTGCCGGGCACGATCAGGCGCGCGAGCGCACCCGCGATCAGTCCGATGACGATGATGCTGATAATGAGTCCGAGCATGTGTGTATTGCCTTTCGAGCAGTAATTGAGCAGCTCAGATCATGCAGCACCAAGGCCCGGTGCGAAAGGGGGTTGCTTTTTCGTCCGCGGCTTGTCGTTTTTGCCGATCCTCGTCGCGCGAGCCGGGGTGTCCCTGGTTCGTCGTAGCGTTCTCGGGTGCCAGCCGTCGTCCCCCTCGCTGACCCGTGTGCGCTCTGCGGGGGCGCGGAGGGCGAGCGCCAGGACGGATGGCTGAGCTGTGCGCTCTGCAGTTGGCGCGTCGGCGACGTCATCGACTCCGACCTGGAACGGCCTCGGGTCGAGGTCGTCTACTACCTGCGATACGCCGACCGCATCAAGATCGGCACCTCCACTCGCCCCCGGCAGCGGCTCTCACGTACCCGGACCCCTGGCGGTCCTACGCCCGCTGGGTGGCCGAAGCACTCCGGCGAATCACCTGAGTTGATCGTCGTCGTGCGAAGGTTGTGAGGACCGTCGTTGCGAGGATGCGACGTCGGGCGACAGCGAACAACGCGACCGATGGGATGTGCGGATGCCTCAAGCACCACGGAGAGACACCGGCCCCAGCGCGTGGCGCGGGTGGTGGGCAACCCTGTCGGAAGCGATCGATTCGCGACTCTGGCCCGTCCCCGTCGGGACGGTCGTCGCCGCGGTGATCGTCGGCATCGTGCTCCCCCGCTTGGACCTCATCGTCGACCCGCAACTGCCGACCGCGGTTGACTCCGTCGTGTTCAATGGGGGCGCCGAGACCGCCCGCACCGTGCTGTCATCCATCGCCGGTTCGCTGATCACCGCGACGTCGCTCACCTTCTCGCTCACGGTCGTCGCGCTCCAGCTGGCGAGCAGCCAAGCATCGCCGCGCGTCCTTCGGCTGTTCGCGCGCGATCGTCAGGTGCACTGGACCCTCGCCGCATTCCTCGGAACCTTCGCCTACTCCCTCACGGTCTTGAGGACGGTGCGATCGGAAGACGACGACATCGCCGAGTTCGTACCACGCCTTTCCGTGACGCTCGGATTCGTATCGACGCTCGCGAGCGTCATCATGCTCGTCTTCTTCCTGGCGCATCTCGCGGCGCAACTGCGGGTCGAAACCATGCTGAAAGAGATTCATGCCGAGACGGATGCCACGATCGATCTGATCGATGGGCGCAACGCCACGACCCCGAGCTACGACGGCGAGATCGCCCTCCCACCGGCGCACGACACGGCGGTCGCGGATGCGAGCGGATTCATCACGCGTCACGACCACGATCTGCTCGTCCGGTACGCCGCCGAGCACCGAATCGTGATCCAGGAGCTCCGCCGTGTCGGCGAGAACGTCGTGACGGGAACACCACTGGCACGGTGGTGGCCGTCCAGGGACGATCGGACCGAACGAGAAGAGGGCGACCGAGAAAAGGGCGGTCGAGAAGATCCCGATCGAGAAGACATCGAGCGGACCATCCGGAAAGCATTCCCCATCGGATACGAACGAACCTCGGCGCAAGACGTCGACTTCGGTGTGCAGCAGACCCTCGATATCGCCCTCCGCGCGCTATCGCCTGGCGTGAACGATCCGACCACCGCGGTGCACGCGATCGGTCACCTCAGCGCGATCACCGCGCGTCTCGTCGCCATGTCGCGACTGCCGGCCGGGCTCGCGGGACCCGACGGCCAGCTCTGCCTCGTCACGATACCCCGACGCCCGGCGGACGATGTGGATGCCTCACTGACCCCTCTTCGTCACTACGGTGCCGAGCATCCCGCCGTCGTGAAGCGCTTCGTGCAGGCCGTGTCCGAGCTTTCGCTCGTGTGCGCCAGCCCTGAGGTCGATGCCGCGCTCGTCGCCCAGCTCGAAGCCCTGGACGCGCAGATTCGCGGGAACACCACCGACCCGGCGAGCAACTCGGCGATGCTCACGCTCATCGCCGAACAACGGGCACGCCTGAACGCACAAACGGCATCGACCATGTGACCGATATATCCCGCGGCAACCACCGCTTCAGACAGAAACCGGTGGCAGGGTTGATCCATGACGACGCAGCAGAGCGGCCGAGCGGGCCGCGAACCCGTGTACTCCCTCGCTGTCGGGTTGGGACGCGTGCTCTTCGGCGGCATCCTGCGACTCAAACCGGTGGTCAGCGGAATCGACCGGATCCCGGCATCCGGATCCGGTGTTCTCGCGATCACGCACTTCGGATACGCCGATTTCGCGCTCGTCGAGTGGGTCACGTGGCTGCACAATCGGCGGCACGTGCGCTTTCTCGCGATGAAGGGCGCTTTCGACAAACCCGTGGTCGGCTGGCTGCTGCGAGCGATGCGCCACATCTCGGTCGACAAGGCCGCGGGGAGCGCCGCGTACGAACTCGCCGTGGATGCCCTGCGCCGGGGCGAGTTGCTGGGGGTCTTTCCCGAGGCCGGGGTCAGTGCGTCCTTCACTGTGGAGTTCAGGTCTTGGTGGCGGCGGATTTTGATTGCTCGGTGTCGTCTAGTCGCCGATGACGAGGATGCTTGCGGCGGCTTCGACGACGTCGTCGGTGATGGCTTCGAGTTGATTGATCTTGAGTATCCGGGCGATCTGGGGGAAGAGGCGCTCGAGAAGCCGGAAGTTGCCACGCGTGATTCGTTCGATGGCGGCGATGGCCTGGGCGTCGGTGAAGTCTTCAGGGTCGAGGGTGCGTCCGATTCGTTTCCAGTGTCTGTCGAGGACGAAGAGCAGTTCGTCGCGTCCCAGCGCTCGATAGTGGTGGGAGAACCCGAGCCGGCTGTACAGCTGCGGGTAGTGCCTGAAGCGTTGGTCGATGCCGGGCATGCCGACCAGGATGATGGCGAGGTGGGTGCGGTCGTGCTGGTCCCGGAGCAGTTCAAGGGCCATCGGGGTGAGCCGTTCGGCTTCGTCGATGATGAGCAGCTCGACGAAGGAATTCTTGTGTGAGCGCTGGCCGGTGACGTTACCGATCGTGCGTTGGTGTTCCTCCACGCAGATGTCCACCTTGATCTGCCAATGACCGATCTCGCGGACGAGTTCCTTTGGTCGAGGCAGAACTTCTGGCGTGTAGAAGACAGTGCGGGACCGGTTGGCCAGAGCGTAAAACGCATCGTCCGCATCGCTGCGCGGTCCCCACTCATCGATGTACGGCTCGAGAGTGTCCCAGTTGGCGTATCTACGGGCGGATTGGGTCTTTCCCACGCCAGCGTCGCCGTGGCAGATGCCGATGGTTCGCTCTTTCCGGACGGCATTCGCGAACTCGATGAAGCGTCGGTGCTCCTTGGTCACGATGAATGCCTGGCCCATCACTCGTCCTCTTCATAGGTGCGCAGCCTGTTCCGCCGCGCCGGCTGAGGTGCGCGGCGGAGTTCAGGTCGGGCGGCGGTAGTCGGGATGCGCTCGTTGATGATCTTGCGCAGTTCGCGTCGGCGTGCTCGTCGGGCGGTTTCGACGTCGCGGAGACTCAGTCTGAGGTTCGGGTGGGCTTCGTCGATGGCGACGCAGATGAAGGTGTCGTGGTCGTAGACGCGGATCTCGGAGATGTCGCGCGGGTCGTACCGGATCGTGATCGGGTGTCCCACGAACGGGGCGAGGGTGGGAGCGAGGTAGCGCTGGCCTTGGAAGTGGATCCCGTCTCTTTGCACGATCCGGTTCTTCGGCACAGTAAGGAGGAGTGTGTCGAGGTACTCGAGACTGTCGGGCATCCGCGGAAGCCAGCCGTCGGCGACCCATGCGTCCCTCGGCGAAACTCCAAGCTCGGAGTGCGGTCGGTCGTTGTAGACGGTGATGAACGCCCCAATCGCTTGATCCAACGCGGGTAGATCCATCGACGGTGTAGGGGTGCGGCTGCCTGGTCCGAGGTGGCCGGGGAGTGTGGCGAGGAGTTCGGTGTTGATCGTGCCGAAGAATCGTTCGATCTTGCCTCGACCCTGAGGGCGGCCAACGATCGAGTGAATGATGCGGATGTGCAACGCGATCGCGGTGCGCTCAAGATGGTGGCTGGTGAAGTCAGAGCCGTGGTCGACGTGCAGGATGTCGGGGAGACCGCACATGGCCCATGCCGGGTCGGTCTTTCGCCAGATCGCTTGACGGAGCGCGAGTGCCGTGTTCAGCGCCGAGGGTGCCCCGGTGAAGACGGTGTATCCGCAGATCGCACGAGAGTAGTCGTCCATTACCGTCGTCAGCCATGGTCGATCCGGCTTCCCGTCGGAGCCGACGATGAGGATGTCTAGCTCGGTGTGATCGGACTGCCAGGTTTGGTTCGGCCGGTCAGCACGACGGCGAAGGACAAGTTCGTGCCGGTCGCGGTACGACGCCGGCCCCTCCAGCGCCAGCGTCACAAGCGCAGGATCAAGCCCGCGCACGACTTCTCGCACCGTCGCGTAACTGGGGACCGGCCTACCTTCCCGGGTCGCTTCCGCAACGGTCAGCCGATGAAGCGTCGCGAGGCTCGGCCGTGGTCTGGTCAGCGCGAGCCGTTCGATGAACGCGACGGTCTCGGGAGCTGTGCGCCGGGTTCCTGCGTCGATGCGGGGCTGCAGGTCCAGTCCGGAGATCCCGCCGTCCAGGTAGCGGCGGTGCCAGCGTTGCAGTGTGCGGGCGCTGATTCCGGTGTCGCGGGCGAGGGCCGCGAGTGGAACCTGGTCTTCGACATGAAGTCGAAGCACCCGCCACCGCTCCTCGGCGTCCACGCCTCACCTACATCGCGGCGCTTCCGCGCGCAGCGTCCGCTTGCTGGTGACGGTAGAGAGTGGCGCGGCTCCACCCGACCAGGCGGGCAGCGTCCTCAGCGGTGCGTCCCTTCGCCCGCGCCTCCCTTGCCAGCTGAAGTTTGTCCGCAATCACCGCGGGGTCGGACACGGGGCGGCCGAACCGTGTCCCGTTTTGTCGGGCGGCCGCTATCCCGGCGGTGACTCGCTCGACGATCAGTTCGCGCTCGTACTCCGCGAGGGTGGCCAGCATGTTCAACATCAACCGCCCGGTCGATGTCGCAGGGTCGATCCCGTCCGAGATGGATCGGACGTGCACGCCCCGCCCGCGCAACAGGTTCACCGTGTTCAGCACGTCGATCAGAGAACGGCCGAGACGGTCAACCCGCCAGACGACCACCGTGTCGCCCTCGGCAGCATGCTCGAGAAGCTTCTTCATCCCGGGGCGTTCGATCGCCGCCCGACTTCCCGACGTGACGTCCGCGAACACGTCGCGCTTTTGCACGCCGGCTAAGACGAGCGCGTCGAGCTGCAGCTGCGCATCCTGACTGGACGTGCTCACTCGCGTGTATCCCAAACGCCTCATACCGCCAGTGTGCCTCAATAAACCCAGCAACGCAGCGGGGTAAGACAGATCACGGCAAGACAACTTTCCGAGACGACTCGCGCCGCGGAATCACGCTGACGCCGACCGGGGCGAAAGGTGGGGGCCGATGTCTTGAAAAGCTGTACTTAACTGAGACCCTCGTGCGTGATGCGGGTACGCGGGTGGGAGCCTTCGGCCGCCGCACAAGTCGCGATACATGCCCTGGCGCCTAAGCTGGAGAATCACTTCGGGGAGGGGGCGCATGGACCGCACTCCGGGCACCGAGAGGGGTTCACTTCTCTACGTCGAGGACGACGCAGAGATCGCCGCTCTTACCGTGGAGATGCTGTCCGACGCGTATACCGTCGATCTCGCGACGGACGGGGAGTCGGGTGTTCGAAAGGCGCTCGGCCGTCCATACGACGTGATGGTGGTGGATCGTCGACTGCCGGGGATGGACGGCGTGGAATTCATCCGGTCAGTCCGTGCTGCCCGGATCACAACTCCGATTCTCATGCTGACCGCGCTCGGAACAATCGACGATCGAGTATCCGGGTTGGATGGCGGCGCCAATGACTACTTGGTGAAGCCGTTCGACTATGGCGAGTTGCTCGCGCGGCTACGTGCCCTGCGCCGCGCATTCCGCGCAGACGGCGAACGGCGTGGCATCGGGGACTGGGTTTTCACCCCGGAGTCGCAGGCGCTCTACGACCCGTCCGGCTTCCGGATCTCGCTCACGGCGACTGAATCTGCTCTGCTCGCACTCCTCACCAGCAGTCCCGACCACGTGTTCAGTCGTGAAGAGATCGTCCGCGCGGTCTTTCCTGATGGCGAGACAACGAGCTCAGTCGACACCTACGTGCACTACGTGCGGCGTAAGTCCACTCCCGACATGATCGAGACCGTTCGTTCCCGCGGATACCGGGCCGGGAGTCCGTCATGAGCAACGACTTCCTCTATGTTCGCCGCGCGTCCCGCGCCGTGGGCCTGTACGTAGGAGTCGCGTCGGCACTCATCATCGCCGCAGGTGTGGGCCTCCTCGTTCTGGTGATCCTGCTCACCTCTCGCCGGGAGGGGGCAGAACACGGCCCGGGGGTAGGCGGTGATCATTCTGGCGACGACTTCGTCGTCGACATCGATAAGGTATTGCCGGCTGTGATCCTCCTCGGGGTCGTCGGTGTGCTGCTCTTAGCGGTCGTCGCGTGGCTCGCAGCGCGGCGATCTGTGCAACCTCTCAGTGATGCCCTCCGCCTTCAGCAAGATTTCGTTGCAGACGCCAGCCATGAGCTGCGCACCCCACTCACCACCCTGACCAGCCGAATACAGGTCCTGCAGCGTCGACATGCGCGAGGTGAGCCGATCGAGGACAACCTCGCGGCTTTGCGTCGGGATGCGACCATGATGAACGACGTGCTCAACGACCTCTTGATATCGGCAGAGCAGAACACACCCGCCGCAGCAGGTCCGGCGCTCGTGTCTGTCGCCGCGGAGGCTGCCGCCGCATCCCTGCAGGCGCTTGCCGATCAGGCATCCGTGACCCTGATCGTCGATGCCGACCAGGATGTGGCGGTGCGGGTGCCGCCGGTCACGCTGATGAGGGCGATAGTCGCTCTCGTCGACAACGCCGTCCAACACTCCCCCGAGGATGGAATCGTTCGCATCACCGTCAGAAGCGCGGAGTCGTTCGCGCTCATCCGGGTCGCCGACGAAGGTGGCGGCATTTCCGGGATCGCAGTCGACCGGGTGTTCGACCGTTTCGCCCGCTCGGCGGACAGCGGCCGCAGGCGTGGGTTCGGGCTCGGCCTTTCCCTCGTGCGCGACATCGCCGTCAGGGCGGGCGGGTCCATCGAGGTGGAAGCAACTTCCGATAGAGGGACGACCTTCTTGGTGCGATTGCCTGCGGCCTGATCACACGGCAACCGTGTCAACGCACGTTCTCCCGAGCCAACGTGAGGTTCGCCCGTCCGCCGCGATGATGAGGCCTGTGCGAGTCTCTGCGCGGGAAATCCACGACCGGTCCGCGTAGCCGGCGACCACCGCCGCCGTCGCCCAGAGATCCGCCTGGGCGAGACCATCGGCTACAACGGTTGCGCTTGCTACCGTGACTGCGGGATTGCCTGTTCGCGGGTCGACGATGTGCCGACCGCGTTCCGCGACTCCTGAGGTGGCGACAGCCCCGTTCTCAATAGTGATGGTCGCCGCTACCTCACCCGGGTGGCACGGGTCCGCGATCGCGACATTCCAGCGCCAGTCGGTGTCGGGGGCGGTGAACAATTGCATGTCGCCGCCCGCGTTGATGCCAACAGCGATGTCCTGCGGGACCAACGACGCGAGATGTGTGCGCGCAACTATTTCCACCGCCCACCCTTTGACTAGGCCGGTCGGGTCGAACCAGCCCTGCCAGTCGGCCGAGAACAACCCATTCGTCTCGCGCTCGGCCTCACAGCACAGCTCGGCGACTCGCGAAACCCTGGGGTCCGCGTCCTTGATGGTCAGCTCGCCCCTGCGGATCCGATTGATATCGGAGTCGTCCCGATAGGTGGAGAAGACACGGTCGATGTCGCGGAGCTCGCTGAAGCACGCGTCCACGGCACGCCGGGTGCCGGTGGCCGGTTGCGGGCCGCGGGAGCGGACGTGGACGCTGATCGGTATCCCCATGATCTCTTCGACCCACACGTGGCGGGGAGGGATGATGGCGCGCATCAGCTCTGCGCCTGGTCGAGCGCGCTTTGCAGAGAGGTCACGTAGCCGCGACTGGTGTACGTCGCACCTGACACCATGTCGATCTGCGCGCTCTGCGCTCGCACCGTTTCGCTGACAAGCTGCGGGATCGCGTTCTGATTTATCTGACGGTCACGACCGTTGCCGTCCGGGTAGTCCACCACCTGCACATCACTAATCTGACCCCCCGCGACGGTGACCTGCACCTGCACGGGCCCGTATCGCGTGCCCGTTGAATCGCCCGTGTACGTGCCATCAGCGAGCGACGACGCGGCCGTCGGAGACGGGCTCGGGGGTGAGGAAGCACTGCCGTTGAGATTGGCATCGCCCCCGGTAGTTCCACCGCTGGCGGTGGTCCCGGTAGTCGTGGATCCGCTGACGGCGGGTTCAGTCGCGGTCGGTGGGATGGCGTCCAGAGATGTCCGGTAGCTGAAGAGCAGCACCAGCCCGGTGAGCGTGGTGAGGAGCGCGTAGATGATCTTCTTCATGGGGTCCTCCGTGTCAGATCGTGAACGCTTCGGAGTGGATGCGTTCGGGCGCGAGCCCGGCGTGCCGGAGGTCGCGTTCAAGGTCGGCCATCCAGGGAATGGGCCCGCAGAGGTACGCGTCGTACGACGTGATGTCGGGGGCCAGGTGCCGGATGAGGTCCGGTCCCTGCCATGCAGAGTGGGTTGCGGGCATCCAGGGTGAGCTGCCTGTGGAGCGCGGCCCGGGCAACGGGACGTGTCGAAGCCCGCGGTGAGCGACCAGGTCTCTGATAACGGACTGCCGGAGACCGTCGGCCGGATCCGAGTCCCGAGTGATGAGAGTCGCGTCGCCGGGCTGGAACGTTTCCGCCTCCAGGAGAGAGACGAGTGGGGCGACACCGGCTCCCGCACCGAACAACAGCAGCTTCGATCCGGTCCGCAACGCACCGGTCATATGACCGTAGGGTCCTTCGATGAGGACACGCGTTCCGGGGTGCAGTGTGGCCAGTCGGTGGGTGCCATCCCCCGCGAACCGCGCCGAAATCGACAGCCGGTCCCCGGTCGGCGCGCTGGAGAGTGAGAACGGGTGACCGCGTGTCCACCCGGGGCCGTCGAGGAAGCGCCAGATGAAGAACTGCCCGGCACGCGCACCCAGCCGGTTCATCGCCCGGCCGGACATGCGTACGGTCACTCCGCGTGCACCGTCAAGGTCGACACCGCTGACACGGATCCCGTGCCGCCACGATCGAAACAGCGGTACGCCGACCCGATACACCAGGACAGATGCTGCAGCTGCCGCCCACAGCGCCCACCAGTACGCGGTCGCCACCGGCGTGGAGAGAAAGTCTGCCCCCGTCCACAGCTGGTGCGGAAGTGCCAGGCCGACACCGAGGTACGCGTACAGGTGGAGCAGGTGCCAGGACTCGTAGCGGAGGCGGCGGCGGGCGCGTCGAATCGAGGTCACCACCACCATGAGGATCGCCAGCGTGCCTGCCGTTGCCAGCAACATCCCCGGGTAGTTCCACACGAAGTCCCACAACTGGGCGAGGGGATTCACATTCGCGGCAACCGAGTACCCGGCCACAAGCAGCACGATGTGTGCGGCGAGGAGCCAGAACGACCAAAAGCCGACGAACCGGTGCATCCGCGTGATCGCCTCACGTCCGAAACCGCGCTCAAAAATGGGGACCCGCGCCATCAGTAGCACCTGGTACAGCAGCAGGTTTGCAGAAACCAGGCCGGCCAGCCGGCCCAGCGTCGTCAATGTCTCTCCGCTAACGGCGAAGACACTCGTTACACCACCGCCCGCGACCCACAACGCCACGACGAACAGACTCGTCAACCAGATGACAGTGGTCGCGCCCATCCGCCACAGCACGGGCCGTGTTGCGTGCGACGCGACGCGAGGCGTCGAGCGGGTGGGTCTAGTGGCAAGGCTGGTCATATCTGAATCGTCCGACCCGGCCGCTGAGACAGCTCTAAGAATGGTCCGCCCACAGCAACTTCATAGGACTCGCCTTTGATTTCCGAGGAAGCGCCAGTGCCTCGAGCGGGCCCAGCCCACCCGTGCATGACCGGTGCTGCACCAGAAAGCGGTGCGACAACGATCGCCATGACTGTGCGCCTGGTTCGCGCGGGACCTTCGCCCCTAGCGGCGGCCACATCCGCAGGGTGAACTGAGGTCAACAGCGTCTGCGGCGATTCTGTCAGCCGTGACCTAACACGCAAGACCCGTCGTTCGTGCGGCGAACAAGCGCCATCGCCGGCAACCACCGTTCGGGGAAACCTCAACTACCCAAACCGAAAGTCTTGGCCATCTGCGGGGAAAGGAGGTCTCCGGACGTTGGTAGATCCGGCCGCCATTCCCACCAAAGCGCAGGCTACCCTCCGTGGTGGCTCGAGGGTTCGCGGGTTAGCGTTACCCGCGAGGACAGCGAACCGTCGCCCACCCTCCCTAGGAGCAAAATGTTTGACACGTTCTTCGGCCTCCCGCTGCATCCCCTCGTCGTACACGCCACGGAAGTCATCGTCCCGCTGGCAGCCGTGCTCGTCATTCTCACCGCTGCGTGGCCGCGTTTTCGCCGATGGGCCGGCTATCTCACGCTGGGTATCTGCCTCCTCGCACTTGCCCTCGTGCCGCTATCCACCCAATCCGGTGAAAAGTTGGAAGCGCGCGTCGGGGAGAACGCGCTGATCGAAACTCACGCCGAACTGGCCGACGGTCTCTTGCCCTGGGTCGGTGGTCTCGTGCTCATCGCCGCGGCACTCCTCTGGTGGAACATCCGTGAAAAGCGTGCCCAGGCCGCCGCGGTTCGTGCGCCAGATTCCGCAGTCGCGCCGCGACCGGAGGTGAAGGGAAGAATGCGATGGATCCCCGCGACCCTCCTGGTGCTCGCCCTTGTGGTATCCGGCGGCACGACAGTGCAAGCCATCCTGATCGGCCACAGCGGCGCGACAGCCGTGTGGTCAGGGGACATGGAAAACTGATGACACACGCACCGACAGAGTCCGCAGTCCCGCGCGATGAGCCGCACTCGGGAAGCCTGGCCGGCCGGCTGAACTGGCTGCGCGCCGGGGTGCTCGGCGCGAACGACGGAATCGTTTCCGTTGCCGCCATCGTGGTCGGTGTTGCCGGCGCAGGTTCCTCCACCGCCGCGATAGTCGCCGCCGGGTCTGCCGCTCTCGTCGGCGGTGCGATCTCGATGGCGCTAGGCGAGTACGTCTCCGTGAGTAGCCAAAGCGACAGCCAACGTGCCCTGATCGAGAAGGAAAGGACCGAACTGCGGGACGATCCCGAAGGCGAACTCGCCGAACTCTCTGCGCTCTACGAGGCCCGAGGGCTGTCGCCACACACCGCGCAGCAAGTCGCCCTCGAGCTCACGGCCAAGGACGCCCTCAAAGCGCACCTGTCGATGGAACTCAACATCGATGAGGCTGACGTCGTCAGCCCCTGGCACGCAGCGGGCGCTTCGGCCCTAGCCTTCCTCATCGGAGGAATACTTCCTCTACTCGCCATCCTGCTGACCCCCGACACCATCCGCGTGCCGGTGACCTTCGTCGTCGTACTCATCGCCCTCGCCGGGACCGGTGCGATCGGTGCCCTCCTCGGCGGCAGCCGCCCACTGACGGCAACCCTCAGGGTCGTCGCCGGCGGGGCCTTGGCCCTGATCGCCACCTTCGCCGTCGGCACCCTCCTCGGCACAACCGGCCTCATCTAAGCCGCATCGCGGAAGCCCCACATATCGCCACCACCGGGATGTACTGCCTTCAATCAGTCACCATCGCTCCACCTCGGCACTCGACAAAGGAAGAACAACCATGGATACAACAGACATCGGCCCGCGCCCGCACGCCTTCGACATCGAGGCGGCGACCCAAGCGAACGAGAACTACCGCACTGTCGCCTGGACCGGGAAATATCTGCAAGTCACGCTGATGACCATCCCGGTTGGCGAGTCCGTCGGCCTGGAATGCCACCCGGATACGGACCAGTTCCTGCGCGTGGACGCCGGTCAAGGCCAAGCCGTCATGGGCAGCGCCAAGGACCAACTCGACTTCGAACAGGCCGTCTCAGATGGGTGGGCAATTCAAGTACCTGCCGGAACGTGGCACGACGTCCGCAATACGGGCAATCAACCGCTACGCCTGTACACCGTATACGCACCGGTGCACCACGCCGCCGGAACCGTCCAGGTAACGAGCACCGACGCGGAAAACGATGAGTCCATCGGTACTGACCACGCGCCGAGCTGGACCGTACAACCCGAAGCAAGCCAGCCCGATCGTCACGCGTAGGACCCAGCATTGCCATACGAAGTCGGCAGAGCCTCAGTGCTGATTCCGAACAGCCCACCGGCCCGGGAGCGACACGTTGCCCACGCAAACTGCCGACACGGATCGACCAAATTCACATCCTTCACTGTGCGAGAACTCAAGACGGGGTCGGCGCGCATGGCCGCTGAGGCGGGCGCGCCGATCATCCCCGTCGTCGTGTGGGGCGGGCAACTCCTACGCACCAAGAACCACCGCCCGCGCCTGCGCGAGGCGTTCAAGGCGCCCCTCCGCATCGCGGTCGGCGAACCGCTCGCGGTGACGACAAGCGATGACCCGGTGCGCGCGACGGAAGAACTGCGCGGACGGATGCAGGCACTGCTCGATGAAGCGCAGGCGTCCTATCCCCTCTCGGGTTCGGGTCAGTGGTGGCAGCCGAAGCACCTGGGCGGCAGTGCTCCGACGCCCGAAGAGGCAGCCGTGGCCGAGGCCGAGCGTCAGCAGCGGAAAGCCGCGGCGCGCAACCGCTAGGCCGCGGCGCGATACCGCTCGAGCGGGCGTGGTCCGGGGCCCGCGCGTACGATCGAAGAATGACCGACACACCCCTCGTCCTGGTAGCCAATGCGGGCGACGGATCGATCAGCGTCTTCCGCCTCGCGGGGACCATGCTCGAACGCCTCGCCGTCACGGACGGACTCACCGGATGCTCGACGTTCGCCGTCGACTCGGCCCGCGGGCTCGTGTACGCCGGGGTCAAGGGCAGCAAACCGGGTGAACCCTCCGGCATCCTGACCCTCGAACTCGACCGCAGCACCGGGCGCCTCAGCCCGCGGAGCCGGCTCGACCTGCCCGACGGTGGGATGAACTACCTCGCGCTCGGCCGCGACGGAGCCCTCCTACTCGGTGCGTCCTACAGCGGCGGCTACGGCATCAGTTGCCCCATCGATGACGGGGTGGTCGGTGAGCCGGTCGGCACGATCGAGTTCCCCAACCTGCACTCGGTGCTCCCCAGCACAGACGGTCGATTCGCCTATTTCGTCTCGCTCGGCGCGGACCTCGTCGCGCAGTACGCCATCGACGACGAACTGGGCCTGGAGCCGCTCGACCCCGAGACGGTCGCTGCACCCGAGGGAAGCGGCCCGCGCCACCTCGTGCTGAATGAGGCCGGGGACGCCGTGCACGTCATCACCGAGTTCTCGGGCGAGGTGCTGCACTTCGCCCGCGACATCGGGTCCGGCGCGCTCACGTTCCGCCGTGCGACGTCCGTGGTCGACCCGGCACGAGGACTCGGACACAGTGTGTTCGGCGCCGACCCTCGCGAGAACCACTTCATCTGGGGCGCCGACCTGCACTGGGGCCGGGCTGAGTCGATGCTCTGGACATCCGAGCGCACCGAGAGCACGCTGGCGGCTGCTTCCGTGGGCACGGACGGCACCGTTTCTTCGCCGACGATCTTCCACGAGACCGAGCCGCAGCCCCGCGGTTTCGCGATCAGTCCAGACGGGTCGCTGCTCGTCGCGGCCGGGGAACGCTCGACGACCATCTCGCTGTACGCGGTGGAGGGCGACGCGCTCGAATTGCTCCAGCAGGCAGAGACCGGGCGCGGCGCGAACTGGGTCAGATTCGCCTGACCGTCGGCCATTGCGAAGCCGTCGGTCGCATGCTCCGTCGATTCGAGCCAGCTCGGTGCAGGTGGGGTCCGCTTCAGCGTTCGAGCACCAGAGAGCGATCCGCGACGTTCTGCGCGACAGCACTCAACATCAGGTGACGCGTACGCGCGTAGGTGCGCAGAAGGTCAAACGCTGCGTGCATGCCCAGACCTGTCTGTGCCGCAATGATTCCCTTTGCCTGTTCGATGATTACCCTGCTGTCGAGGGCGTGCTGCAACTGGGCGGCGAGGAGAGCACTGTCTCGCAGAGAGCGCTCCTGAAGGATGCCGATCGTGGCCACATCAGCGAGAGCACGCGCCACCGCTGCGTCTCCGTCGCTCAACTCGCCCTTTTGCACGCGGAACAGGCCCATCGCACCGATGGTCTGACCGCGCAACCGCATCGGGATGGCATGCATCGAGCGGAAACCCAGAGCGGCGGCGGCCGCGCGGAACGACGACCATCGGCCTGTCCCCGCGCCGATATCGCCGAGCGTCACGCTGCGTCCGGTCCGGAACGATTCCACGGACGGACCTTCGCCCGCGTTGAGCTGATTGATCTCCATGAACTCCGCGTCCTCGCTCGTCGAAGCGATCAGCTTCAGGACGCCGTGACTATCGGCGATCAGCAGCCCTCCTGCGTCGGCAGCCACCAGCTGCGTGCACTCATGCACCAGGGAGTCGAGAAGGTCGACGATGTCGAACTCGTCCACCAACGTGTCTGCCATCTTCACGAAGGCGGCACTCAGGCGCGCGTCCCGCGTTAGTTCAACCATCTCCGACTCCTGAGATCGTCATGGATTCACTTCGTCGACAGAGAGCCGAAGCGTCCCGAGCGTTCCGGGGTGAGCAGGGCACGATCCGGGGCTGTCCTGCGCAATATTCTCCGGCAACACGAGCGTCGCGCGCCAGGTCCGACGGTGCCAAATCCAGGGAGATGGTCTGTCAACCCCCAATATTCGTCGTGGGGGTGTGGGACAGTGGAGTATCAGTTGCCTGGTGGGGTCGTCATTCAGCGAATCCACCAGGCAAACGACCCGAACGGGTCGTAGCCCCCCAGACCTCGGAGCCCGCTGATCGAGCACCGAGAGGACCCCATGGGTAAGTTCATCTATGACTCGATGATCAAGGTAGATTTCGAAGATCGTCTGCTTGCGCATCTTCAGCTGGTCATCGGCGCCAAGCTACGCCGAGGCGAATCTTTCCACTTCACGTGGAAAGACGATTCCAGCATCGGCACCGGACGCACCGTGGTGTGGGTGCACCCGGGAGTTTCGCTCGTTTACAGGTTTTATGGGAGCCGACAGCCCCAGATAAACCGGGCGTGGGTCGAAGCGCTGACGTACACGGCGAACGCGCCGACCGGGCTCTACGCCGTGCCGGAGCCGCCCGAGGGCGCTCAGACGCTCGCGGATGCACTGAACCTGAAGCTGACGAACGAACCGGCGTGACTCGTGAGGTCGGCGGCGAGCGTCTGGCGCGAATCGAAACCTATCCGCACCCGCGTCGGTCATTCGGCTCTTCGCGTGACGGTGGCCCTACTTCTCGCTGAGCTTGTCTTTGATCACGCCGGTCGCCTTGTCGATCAGATTCGGCTTCGTGTCCGTCCCGAAGAACCGGGGGTCCGGTTGCGTGGGAGGCGGCATCGGGACGCTGGACTGCGGCTCCGAGAGGTACGTGAATTCGCCCTTTCCGTCGGGCGTGGGGCCTGCCGCCCACGACCCGGTGGCCGCTGCTTCGCCGTCCGAGAAATTGATGTACTGGTAGCTGACGTCGTGCTGCTCCTGTGAAAGCGGGAAGTTGACGGGCACCGGGAGGTCCTCGATACCTTCATCCCGCAGCTCCTGCGCGGCCGCGATCCACTGGTTCTGGTGCATGGTGTCGCGCGCGATGAGAAACGATAGGAGGTCTCGCACGCCGTGGTCGTCCGTCATGTTATAGATGCGCGCGGCTTGCAGACGGCCCTGCATCTCCCCGTTCGCGTTCGCGGTGAAGTCGGCGAGAAGGTTCCCACTCGCCGTGATGTAAGAGCCCTGCCAGGGGTTTCCGTTGCTGTCGACGGGTCGGGCGCCCGCGCCGGCGACGATTGCCGACTGAACGTCCATCCCGCCGATGACCGCACCGAGCACCGGGTCCGCTGCGGCGGCTGCCTCGCTTTGCTCGACCGGTGCCTTCTCCAAGAGCTGGGCGATCATGATCGCCAGCATTTCGACGTGACCGAATTCTTCCGAGCCGATCCCGTAGAGCAGGTCTCGGTATTTACCCGGAAGGTGCGAGTTCCACGCCTGGAACCCGTATTGCGTCGCGATCGTGATTTCCCCGTACTGGCCTCCCAGCACCTCCTGCATCCTGCGGGCGAGGATGGCGTCAGGCTTGCTAGGACTGGCCGTGAATTGCATCTCCTGCTTGTGAAAGAACACCGTCAGGCCCCTCTTTCGTCGCACCGCCGTCTGGTCGGCATATCGGGAACGGTAGATCCGGGCCCCTGCTTTTCCCTCGGGGCTACCCGATTGCGATTGGCGCGCGTATCCTGCGCCCGACTTGTGGTTCCTCGGTGGCGGTACCGCTGACTTCTCACCTCGGGGGGAACCCCGATGTGCGCGGCATTGTCAAGACCCTCTTCTGTTCGAATCGCCTCCGCATACCGTCCGTTGCAGAAACCCTCGAGTCTCCGAGGGGTTGTGCGGGGCGGCCGCGTCTCAGATCAAACGGACTATGGGGAGAGATCTTGTCGGGTTCTGAGAGTCGCCACACGACGCCGGACGGTCGCCCCGCCGCACTGCCACCTCGGCAAGCAGTTTCCATCGGATCTCACATCGAGTCATCCCTCCCAAACCGCCTGGGATGCTCTGCTGCGACGCCCGAACGATCGGGCGAATCATGTACACGGTCCGCGAATCCTGCGCAAGGCCCATGGCCCGGTGGCGTGAGGATATTAGACAAGCTCCACCGATCTGAACGATCGGACTGAGAGAAGGAGCACTCATGTCGGAAAGTTATGACACCGCCAGCGAGGCTGGCTCGGGCGGTCAAGCCGCAGACACCTCAGGAAAGGTGGATGCGGCCAAGCGAGAAGCGGCGCATCTGAAAGACACCGCTTCCGCTGAAGCGAAAGACGTCCTTGGATCAGCGAAAGAGGAGGCATCCTCGGTCCTCGGAGAGGCGAAGTACCAGTCGAAGGACCTGTTCGCACAGACCCAGCGCGAGCTGTCGGACCAGGCCGCTACCCAACAGCAGCGAGTTGCGGAGGGCCTCCGGTCCGTCAGCGAAGAGCTCGGTTCGATGGCTTCGAGTTCTGACGGTAACGGCCTAGCCGGAGACATCGTCCAGCAGGTCTCGACTCGCCTGTCTACTGCCGCAAGCTGGCTGGGTGACCGCGACCCGGGCGCGGTCCTCACCGAGGTCAAGCGTTTCGCACGACGCAAGCCCGGGACGTTCATCCTGATCGCGGTAGTCGCTGGAGCAGTTGCAGGTCGACTCACGCGGGCACTGGCCGCGAGTGCGTCCGACGACAAAGACGCATCTGCGACACCAACGGCAGCGCTGACGACGTCTGACACGGCACCGCCAACGGAGGCCGAGGCGACACCGCCAGCGGTCTCCGACACCCCGATCTACTCGCAAACGGCACCCGCGCAGTCGTCCGTCCCGGGAGATTCGTGATGACCGATCCCACACCCTCGGAGGCGAAGGCGGCGTCTACGTCGCTCGGGGATCTTTTCGGCGAGGTATCGCGGGATATGTCGACACTCATTCGGCAGGAGGTGGCCCTCGCCAAAGCGGAACTCACAGAGTCCGCCGCCAGATCCGCCAAAGGTGCGGGGCTGGTCGGAGGTGGGGGTTATGCCGCACTGATGGGGGTGTTTTTCCTGTCCCTCGCGTTGTGGTGGGCACTCGGAACGCTCATCGGCGGCGGTTGGTCAGCAGTGGTGGTCGCCGTGATCTGGGCGGTCATCGCGCTGATCCTGTTTCTGGTCGGCCGGAGCCAATTCAAGACCGTTCAGGGCGCCCCGCAGACCATGGAAACGCTGAAAGAAATACCGGAAACACTGAAGAGAAATGAGGAGAACCGATGAGCGATTCATCCGATGAGATCCGCGCCAACATCGAGCGGACCCGCTTAGAGCTGGGCGGTGATGTGGACGCACTAGCCGACAAGGTGTCCCCCTCGAAGATCGTTGACCGGCAGGTGGACAGAGTCCGCGGCGCGTTCGGTTCCATCCGGGAGCGCGTGATGGGCAGCGCCGAGGATGCAGGATCGTCCCTGTCAGACGTGGGCTCCCACATGGGCGACGCCAAAGACCGCGCCGTCGCCAAAGCAGAAGGGAATCCGCTCGCCGTCGGACTGATCGCCTTCGGCGCGGGGCTGCTTTTCGCATCGCTGATCCCCGCTTCATCGAAGGAGAAGGAGTTGGCAGCGACTGTTGAAGAGCAGGCGCAGCCCCTGGTTGACCAGGTCACCGGCGCGGCCAAGGACGTCCGAGATCATCTGAAAGAGCCGGCGCAGGCCGCGACTGCATCCGTGAAGGAGTCCGCAGAAGACTCTGTTGCCGCGGTCAAGGATGAGGCCCACACCGCGGCCGGTGACGTGCAGGACCAGGCCCAGCAGGCGCGCGCGAACGTCGCGGGCGGCTGACCGCACACTGAGGACGGGCGGACTCACCACGGTGGTGGGTCCGCCCAGACAGAGCCCCCGGCCGATCCGGTATAGATGCCGCCGACCTCGGGAAGCCATGCGAACGTACCGGAACAGCCGAAACAGGCCGCTCACGTGTCGGCAAGGCGGCAACAACTTCGCTCAAAACTGCGTGTGGCCAGCTCGTTCTGTGGAGCCACCTAAGGGAATCGAACCCTTGACCTATTCATTACGAGTGAATCGCTCTGCCGTCTGAGCTAAGGTGGCGCGCGCCGCTTGCGCGATGCACAATCAACGATCTTACAGGCTGCCGAGTCCACCCGTGAACTGGCCGCGGCGCTCGACCCCCGCGATGCCCGCGACACCCCTTGCCGATCTGCCGGGCCGTGTGGTTTGGTACACGCCGAGTGCGCGGGTTGGTGCCGAGTGCACCCCGTAGTCGCAGCAAACAAGGGGTGCACTCGGCGACAAGGGGGCCACTCGGCGACAACAAGGGGTGCACTCGGCGACAGGATGGCGCGGCGCGGCGCGAACCGCAGCGGGGCACGCCCCGTCAGCCGCAGAGGTCGTCCGGCGGCACGATGCCGTCGATCAGATACGCCTCGACTGCATCATCCACGCACGCGTTGCCCTTGTTGTAGCCCGTGTGCCCCTCGCCCACGTTCGTCACGAGGGTTCCGGACTCGAGCTGCTCGGCCAGCGCGACCGACCAGGCGTACGGGGTAGCGGGATCACCGGTCGTGCCGACCACGAGGATCGGTGCCGCACCGGCGGCCGCGATCGGGCCACGCGTTCCGGTCGGCTCGTACGGCCAGACCTCGCACGGATCCGGGCCCGCCCAGTACGGCGCGATCGTCGGGGCTTCGGCGGCGATCCGGGCATCGGATGCATCCTGATCCGCCTGCGAACCGTCTACCGGGTAGTCCATGCAGTTATACGCACGGAATGCCTCGGCCGAGTTGTCGATGTACGCGCCGCCCTCGCGACCGTTGTAGAAGTCCGCGAGATAGAACGCCGTCTCGGGGTCGCCCTGCAGCGTCTCGCTGAGCGCCTGGGTCAGAAACGACCAGTTCGCCTGCGAATATAGGGCGGCGATGATCGCCGTGACCAGGCTGTCTGCACCGAGCTCGCGCCCGTCACTCGCCGGCAGCGGCGTGCGGTCGACGCTCGCGAGCAACGCGCCGAGATCGGCCATGGCCTGATCGACCGAGCCGCGGAATGGGCATTCCTGGGTCGTCAGACAGTCGGCCATGTACGCGCGCAGGGCTTTCTCGAACCCGACGGCCTGCTCGGTGCCGACCTCGAGACCCGAGATGGACGGATCGATCGCGCCATCCAGCACCATCCGTCCCACGTTCTCGGGGTAGAGCTCGGCGTATGTAGCGCCGAGGAACGTGCCGTACGAATAGCCGAGGTAGTGCAGCTGGTCATCGCCCAGCACACCCCGGAGCAGGTCCATGTCGCGCGCGGCGTTCGTGGTCGTGATGAACGGCAGGATGCCCTGACTGTTCGCCTCGCACGCCTCGGAGAACGCGGTGTTGCGGTCGGTGAGCTCGGCCTCCCACTCGGCCGACCCACGGGGGTTGGCGGGGATGTCGTACAGGTAGGCGTCCATGTCTGCCGCGTCGAAACACGCCACCGCCGTGGACTCCCCCACCCCGCGCGGGTCGAACCCGATGATGTCGTACGACTCCTGCAATGCCGAGCCGACCGCGAAATCGAGAGAGTCACGCACGAGGGCAACACCACTCGCGCCCGGACCGCCGGGGTTGGTCAAGAGCGACCCGATCCGCTCGGTCCCCGTCGCAGTCGACCGGATGACGGATAGCCCGATCGTTCCCGCCACCGGATCCTCCCAATCGAGGGGCGCCGTCACGGTGGTGCACTCGTAGCCGCCGCAATCCGTCCAGGAGAGCTGCTGCGCGTAGAACGCGTCGAGATCGCTCGGGTCCTCGATCGCCGGGGCGGACGAGGTCGGCTCTTCGGGGATAGCCGCGTAGAGGCATCCGCTCAACATCACGGACGCGGCCACGAGAGCAATCGAGGCACGGATGATGCGGCGAGCGTGACGTGCGGGGCCAGCGGTACGCATCAAGCCCAGGTGTTCGGTGCGGGTCACGAGATCCTTCCGGTCGCCGCGGTCACGAGCATGCTCTCCAGAGCGAGAGCCGGTGCGGCATTCTGTTCAAGGTTACGACGAGTCATCTGCAGCTGATCGAGCACGTCGAGCGTCCGTTGGGGAGTCCACGCGGATGCTGCGGCTCGCAGTTCGGGCTCGAGTTCGATGTTCACGAGGTCGGTGTCGCGGCCATACTGCAGCATCACGATGTCGCGGAACACCGACTGCAGGTCGGTGAGCACCCGGTCGATTCCGTCTCGCAGGCTCCGGGTAGCCCGGCGCTTCTGGTCGTCGTCGAGCGCGTGGAGCTGCGAGCGCACAGACGGCGGCACAGCCTGGCCCTCGGTCACGCCGATCGTGCGGAGGAACTCGGCGCGCTCGGTCGCGTCGCGCTCGGCAGTGAGGGCCTTCGCATCGTCGGTCGCGACCTCGACGATGCGGGCGGCGACCGCCACGACATCACCGACGTTACGAACGGCCAGAACCGCGCGGAGCGTTTCGTCTCGACGTGCACGGGCGGACTCGTCGGACGCGAGACGCTGGGCCATGCCGATGTGCCGTTGCGCGTGGCGTGCGGCCTGCTCGGCGATCTCGGGCGATGCGCCCGTCCGCTCGGCGACGAGCCGCGCGACGTCCGCGACCTCGGGCTCACGCAAGCGAACCGAACGGACGCGCGAGCGGATCGTCGGCAGCAGGTCGGCCTCGCTCGGCGCGCACAAGACCCACACGGTGCGCTCGGGAGGCTCTTCGAGGGACTTGAGCAGGACGTTGGAGGTGCGTTCGGTCATTCGGTCCGCGTCTTCCACGACGATCACGCGGTAGCGGCCGAGAGAGGGCGAATAGGCGGCACGCTCGACGAGCTTTCGTGCCTCGTCGATCGTGATGATGACGCGTTCGGTGCGGAGCGCCGTGAGGTCGGGATGCGTGCCGGCCAACACCTGACGCATCGCGCCCTCGTCGTGTTCGTCGTTCGCGATGAGCGCGGCGGCAAAGGCGTAAGCAAGCGTCGAGCGCCCCGATCCTGGCGGGCCCGTGAGAAGCCAGGCGTGCGTCATCCCCTCGGAGTCGCCGCGCGCGGCCGCGGAGAGCGACGCGACGGCGGCGTCCTGACCCCAGACGGCGCCCCAGGGAAGGGCTGCGGGAACGGGGCTGGGCACTCCTCCAGACTAGCCGCGGCTCCGGACGCGGGCGGGCTCGCAACCATGTCCCACTTCCCCGGCTGCGTGTCCCGCTTTGTTGCGCTAAACGGCGGCTATTCCGGGGGAAAGTGGGACAAGCCGGACGGGCGTGTCCCACTTTCCCCCGCACAGCGCGGTCCATACCGAGCGAAACTGGGACACGGTCGGCGGGAGGGGACCGACTCCATCTACGGGGTTGGTGCCCTACAACAGGGGTTCGATGCGCGCGCGCATCCGATCGGCGAGCTCGGCCGCCGGCAGCGTCGCGTCCAGCACGAGAAAACGCTCGGGCTCAGCCGACGCGAGGTCGAGGAAGGCCGCGCGCACCCGCGTGTGGAAGTCTTCGCGCTCGGCCTCGAGCCGGTCGAACGGCTTGTCGTCGGCGTCGAGCCGCGCGCGGGCTGCCGCGGGGTCCAGGTCGAGCAGGATCGTCACATCGGGCAGTTCCCCGCCCGTCGCCCAGAGCGACAGGTCGCGCACCTCGGTTGCATCGAGCACACGCCCGGCCCCCTGATAGGCGACGGATGAATCGAGGTAGCGATCCTGCACGACCACGTCACCCCGCTCGAGCGCGGGAAGCACCAGCGTCTCGACGTGCTGCGCCCGGTCGGCCGCGTACAACAGTGCCTCGGCGCGCGGCGCGACCTCGCCCCGGTGATGCAGCACGATGTCACGGATCAGCACACCGACTTCGGTGCCGCCCGGCTCGCGCGTACGGACGACGGTGCGACCGGATGCCTCGAGCCATTCCTGCAGCAGAGCCGCCTGGGTGGTCTTCCCGGCGCCGTCGCCGCCCTCGAGCGTGACCCACAGGCCCGGGCGCGAAGCCGGGCGCGACGTTTCCGCCGCACCCCCGGCATCCGTCATCACTTCTTCTTCGCGGGCGCCTTGCGAGCCGCCGGCTTGCGCGCGGTGCGCTTGGGCGCGGGGCCCTTGGCACGCTTGTCGGCGAGGATCTGCACGGCGCGCTCGAAGTCGATGTCGTCGACCGACTCGCCGCGCGGGATCGTCGCGTTGGTCTCGCCGTCCGTGACGTAGGCGCCGAAGCGTCCGTCGCGGATGCGGATCGGCTTGCCGCTGACCGGGTCCGCTTCGAACTCCTTGAGGGCGCTGGAGGGGCGACGCGCACCGTACTTCGGCAGCGCGTACACGGCGAGCGCGCCGGGCAGGTCGATGTCGAAGATCCGCTGCTCGTTCTCGAGCGAACGCGAGTCCGTCCCCTTCTTCAAGTACGGACCGTAGCGGCCGTTCTGCGCTGTGATGACCTCGCCCGACTCGGGATCGGTGCCGACCGTGCGGGGCAGCTCGAGCAGGCGGAGGGCCGTGTCGAGGTCGATCGTGTCGACCGACATGCTCTTGAACAGCGACGCCGTACGGGGCTTGGGCGCGACTTCCTTCTTCGCACCGCGCTTCTTCGGGGCCGGTGCGTCGACGACCTCGCCGGTCGACTCGTCCACGCCCGCGGGCTCTTCGGGCTCGAGCTCTTGTACGTACGGGCCGTAGCGGCCGTCCTTGACGACGACGAGCTTGTGCGTCTCGGGGTGCTCGCCCAGCACACGGTCGCCGGCGACGGGCGCCTCGATGAGCTCCTGCGCCTTCGCGGGCGTCAGCTCGTCGGGCGCGAGGTCTTCGGGCACGTTCACGCGGCGCGGGTCGGCATCCGGGTTCTCGGCGTCGACGACCTCAAGATACGGGCCGTACTTGCCGATGCGGAGCGTCACACCATCCGAAACCGGGCGCGAGTTGAGCTCACGCGCGTCGATCTCGCCGAGGTTATCCACGATGTTGCGCAGGCCCGCGTGGCCCTCAGAGCCGAAGTAGAAATCGCGCAGCCACGACACGCGACCCTGCTCGCCGCGCGCGATCGCATCGAGGTCATCCTCGAGGGCGGCCGTGAAGTCGTAGTCGATCAGGTCGGGGAAGTTCTCTTCGAGCAGCCGCACGACGCTGAACGCGATCCAACTCGGCACGAGAGCCTGCCCGCGCTTGGTCACGTACCCGCGGTCGAGGATCGTGTCGATGATGCTCGCGAAGGTCGACGGGCGGCCGATGCCCTTCTCTTCCAACGCCTTGACGAGGGATGCCTCGGTGTAACGCGGCTTCGGGGTCGTGGCGTGGCCCTTGGGCTCGACCTCGGTGACCGTCAGTGCGTCGCCCACGGCGACCTGCGGCAGCGACTGGTCGTCGGCCTTGTCGGCGTCGCCGCGCTTCTCGTCGCGTCCCTGTTCGTAGGCCTCGAGGAAGCCCTTGAAGGTGTAAACGGTGCCGGATGCGGTGAACTCGACGCGGCGAGCGCCCGCCGCGACCTCGAGGGTCACAGTGGTGGTCTCGTACTTGGCGTCGGCCATCTGGCTCGCGACGGTGCGCTTCCAGATCAGGTCGTACAGGCGCTGTTCGTCGCGATCGAGCGATCCGGTCAGCGAAGACGGCGTGCGGAAGTGCTCACCCGAGGGACGGATCGCCTCGTGCGCCTCCTGCGCATTCTTGCTCTTGCTCTTGTAGACGCGGGGGTTGAGCGGCACGGCCTTGTCGCCATACAGCTGCACGGCCTGCTCGCGCGCCGCCTGGATCGCCTGCGTACCCAGCGACACCGAGTCGGTACGCATATAGGTGATGTAACCCTTTTCGTAGAGCCGCTGGGCGACGCTCATGGCGTGCTTGGCGCTCATCGAGAGCTTGCGGCCGGCCTCCTGCTGCATCGTCGAGGTCGTGAAGGGCGCGTACGGGCTGCGCGTGCCCGGCTTGGCTTCGACCTTGCTGACGGATGCCTCACCCGCCGTCTGCACGTCGGTTGCCAGTTCGCGGGCCGCGGCCTCGTCGAGCACGACGACGGCCTTCTTCAGCTGACCCTTGTCGTCGAAGTCGGTTCCGCGGGCGATGGCGGCGCCGTCGATACGGACGAGCTTGACGCCGAAGGCGGACGCATCCTTCTCGACCTGCGCCTCGATGTCCCAGTAGTTGGCGCCGACGAACGCGATGCGCTCGCGCTCGCGGTCGACGACGAGACGCGTCGCGGCGGACTGGACGCGGCCGGCCGAGAGGGCGGCACCGTTGCTGCCCGAGCCGATCTTGCGCCAGAGCACGGGCGAGACATCCCAGCCGTACAGGCGGTCGAGGATGCGGCGAGTTTCTTGAGCGTCCACGAGGTCGTGATCGAGCTCGCGCGTCTTCTCGACGGCGGCCTGGATGGCGTCCTTGGTGATCTCGTGGAAAACCATGCGCTTGACGGGAACCTTGGGCTTGAGTGCCTCAAGCAGATGCCACGCGATGGCTTCGCCCTCGCGGTCCTCATCTGTGGCGAGCAGGAGTTCGTCGGCGCCCTTGAGGGCGCGCTTGAGCTCGGCGACGGTCTTCTTGCCGCGGTCGCTCTCGACGTAGAAGGGGGCGAAGTCGTTCTCGATGTCGATCGAGTACTTGCCGACCGAGGTCTTCTTCAGGTCGGCGGGGATGTCCTTCTTGTCGGCGAGATCACGGATGTGTCCGACAGACGACAACACTTCGTAGTCGTCTCCGAGGTACGACTGGATCGACTTCATCTTCGTCGGAGACTCGACGATGACGAGCTTCTTGCTGGTGGCCACGGGGGTCCTTTCTCCGATGCACACCATACACACCAGAGACTGTGAGCCGGGTTGGGGCGGCGCGGCGCCTCGTCCGGGGCGAGTCGGCGACGCCTCGGCGACACGGTGGATTCGGGCCGACGCGACTGAGGAGATCTACACAGGCAGCCCGAATCGACGGAGTCGCGGGGCGGTCCCGCCCGGGCGCGCGCCACCGCCGCCATACCCGCGAACAACACCTCGACGCTCACGATCGCGTCGAGGTCCTCGGTGCCGCACGAGAGCAAGCGCGCACCGGATGCCTCGGCTACCTCCGCCGCGCGTTCGCACGGCTCACCCGGCAGCGCTCCCGACACGGTGTCGGCCGCGGCGATCGCGGCGTTGTCGGCAGCCCCGGCAGCACGGCGAGCGGCCACGGCCGCACCACCCGTCGCCGCGAGCCCGACTGCGAGGGTCGCGCTGACGAGCATGGACCCGACGACGAGCATTGCGCCCGCCATCAGCAGCGCCCCGGCATCTGGCGGAGCATCTGGCGGAGCATCAAGCGGCCGCCCGCCGCGTTTCGGGCCATCAGCCCTCCCGCCGTGTTCCGGGCATCAGCGGCCGCCCGCCGCGGCGCAGGCCCGAGCCGAGACATCCAGTCCCGTCGCGGCGAGGCCGGGCACCGCGACCGGTGATGTCAGCGTGACGCATAGGAGTCGACCGCTCTCGTCAACCCGCAGGTCGGCGCCGCCCGCCAGGCGCCCGACCAGGGCCTCCGCGGGCTGTGGCTCTCCGCGTGCGATCAGGCGGGCAGCATCCGCCGCTGCTCCCTGCAGGCGCACCGTCTGCGACCCCGCCGCCAGCGCGCCGACGCCCACCACGATCACGAGCAGAGCGGCGGGAAGGGTCACGGCGAACTCGGCCGCGACGGAGCCGCGGTCATCGAGCGGAGCCCGGCCTCGGACATCCCGCCAGTGGCGTCGATCCCCGCGGCGACTGGCCCGGTGACCCGACCCGCGACGCACGGTCAGGCCACCGTCAGGGCACGCCGGACGAGATCGGTCAGGATGCCGCGCACCTCGTCGCTACGCATGATCACGACGAGCAGCCCGGCGAAGGCGACCGCCGCCATCGTGGCGATCGCGTATTCGGCGGTCGCGGCTCCGGCGTCGTCCTCGAGGAGGCGGCGCCGGGCGGCTCGAACGGCGCGAGGGCTGAAGGGATCTTTCATGGTGTACCTCTCTATATGTGGTCAGTTCGAACAATGGCCCCGTCGTCCGGGACGCTGGATGGGTTCCCCTGGCACTTGTTGCGACGACCTGTGGCCGCGAGCGACAACGAGTGCCAGGCGAGCAGTGCGGTGGGTCCTTTCTTCAGAGGGCGGGGAGGTCGGTGGTGCCGAGAATCGAGAGCACGAGCGGCGCCACGGCAAGGAGAAGGAAGGACGGCAGCGTGCAGACCCCGAGGGGCAACAACAAGCGGGTCCCGAGTTTCGAGGCACTCAGTCGGCCATCCACTCGGGCGCGGTGACGGGCACTCGCGGATTCGGCGCGGAGCAGCTCGACCGCCGGGACACCCGCCGCGCGCGAGAGGTCAAGAACCTCTTGCACGGCCGGAGGGATGACCGTCTGCGTGTCGCCACGGCCGGGGTCCACGGCCGCACGCGCACGGCCGATGTGCACCGCAGCGGCGTCGATCGATGCCCCACCACTCAGAGCGATCGCGAACAGCTCGGCGTCGAGACCCGGGAGTCCCGGCTCGGGCCGTGCGCGTCGAATGAGCTGTGCGGTCCACACTCGCGCACCGACGACGAGCGTCAGTCCCGCTACGAGGCACGCGATCCCCCGCGGATCGGTGAACAGGATGCTGACAGTGTCGAACCCGAGAGCCGCACCCATCAGCAGACCGACCCCCGGCAGCCACAGCATCAGGCGCGCCGTCGCAGCCGGCTCGGCGAGGGCGACAGTAACGTCGTCGCGTGCTTCGGCGGCGTCCCGCAACCCGAGGGCGAAGGAGCGCAACGCCTCGGCGAGCGCCGCACCGACCGCGGACGCCACCGCCCACGCGACCGCCAGTTCGCGCCACGACTCACCCCGAACCGCGATCGCGGCGGCCACGGACACGCCCCGGTCGAGGTCGGCGAGCACGGCAGCGGCCGAAGCATCCCTGTCCGCCAGGTACCGCCAGACGGCGTGCGGCGCGACGCCCGCCTGCAGCAGGACGGCCGCACGGCGCGCGACCTCGGCGACCTCGGCGGGGCCCGCGTCGCGAACGGCCCGGGTGCGCCGCCTCACGAAAGCCACGGCGCCTGCTCCACGATCGCGAGCCGCCCGTTCTCCACGCTGAGGCGCCCCGCGCCCATCAGCGTGCGGGTGCCGTCGGCGGCGCGACCGACGTGCACGACCGCTCCGATCGCGCTCACGGCCTGCCGGGCCAGGGCGCCATCGTCGAGCCCCGCGAGCGCTCCGAGCGCCTCGAGCCGAGCGGGCACTTCGCGCAATCCGCTCGCGTGTACGGTTCCCGCACCCCCGTCGTGACCGGTGTTCAGCGCGGCGAGTAGCTCGCGTACCTCATCGCCCCGGCACTCCCCCAGCACGAGCCGATCCGGACGCATCCGCAGTGCTTCGCGAACGAGGCGGGCGAGCCCGATCCCACCCGCACCCTCGAGGTTCGGTTGCCGTGCTTCCAATGCAACGTGGTGCGGGTGAGCGATCGTGAGTTCGGCGACGTCCTCGATCGTCACGATGCGCTCAGAGGCGGGCGCGGCAGCGAGCAGCGCGGCCAGGAGGGTCGTCTTCCCGCTGCCCGCGGCGCCGGTCACGAGCACGTTCACACGGTCGGCGACGAGCGAGCGAAGCCAGGCGGCAGAACCCGGCTGAGCGCGAAACATACCCCGCACGTCGAGATCGTCGAGCGTCGGCCGCACCACCCGCGGAATGCGGATCGAGAGGGTCGTGCCCGCCGTCGAGATCGGCGGCAGCACGGCGTGAATGCGCATCCCGGACGCCAACCGCACGTCCACACACGGACTGGCCTCATCGACGTGACGTCCGCCGAGCCCGATCAGCCCGAGCGCGAGCTCACGCACCGCATCTTCGTCGGCACGCCACAGCGGGTCGCGGATCGCGCCGACGCCCCGGTCGACCCAGAGCCCGCGCGAACCGTTGACGAAGACATCCGTCACATCCGGATCGTCCAGGTAGGCGACCAGCGGCGCAAGTTGGGACGGATGCTCGGATGGTCCGGCCGTCGCGGGCGCCGCAGCCGCGAACGTCCGCTCCGTATCCGCATCGTGCACGAAATCCATCCCGGTGGATCTGCTGACGTGCTCGAAGGCGGGTACGAATCCACCGGTCCGCCGATCCACGTCATGTTGCGCGAAATCATGTCGTCGGAGATCGACGGAGACCCGTTCGTGCCCCGCCGCACGCACGACGACGTCAGGCGGCGGCGCGGGCACGAAGGGTGGGGGCATGCAGCGAGGTTAGGAAAGCGCGCGCCCCCTACCCCGCGCCCACCCCCGTTTGGTGGACCTGCCCCCTGATTCGCACGCTGGGGAGGACGAGCACGAGCCGCGTTGACCGCGCCGGACGGCAGAAAAGAGAAGGCGGCATCCCGTGGGGGGAACGGGATGCCGCCCAGCAACGTCCGCACGAGGGGACGTCGCAATGCCAGAATCGAATGTTCGGCCGCAAAGAGCATACGCATGAAATCCGAACGCATCCCGCCAATTCGGGCAGATGATGCGGTATATCAGTGCGAGGATGTCAGGGGCCCTGCGATCGGACCCGCCGAGCATGACCGACAGCACCCGCAACACCCACTTTCGGCGGTAGTCCCTCGTCCGAAAGCGCCGGTACATTCGCAGAGACGATCCCCGGCGTCCCCGAGCGCCGAGGTGACACGCAAAGGAGCGCGCATCCATGTCCAGCCAGATCGACCACCTCTACAACGAGACCCGGCACTTCGCCCCACCCGAGGGCTTCGCCGATACAACGGCCGCCGCGGCGCTCTACCCAGCCGCGGCCGAAGACCGCGAAAGCTTCTGGGCCGATCAGGCCCGCGATCTGCTGCACTGGTCCAAGCCGTTCACGCGCACGTTGGACTGGACCAACCCGCCTTTCGCGAAGTGGTTCGACGACGGTGAGCTGAACGTCGCCTACAACTGCCTCGACCGCCACGTCGAGGCCGGCAACGGTGACCGGGTCGCGCTGTACTGGGAGGGCGAGCTCGGCGACGACCGTCGCATCACGTACGCCGAGCTGACCGACGAGGTCAAGCGCGTCGCCAACGTGCTCGAGGGTCTCGGCGTCGAGGCGGGCGACCGCGTCGCGATCTATCTGCCGATGATTCCCGAGGCCGTCGCATCCATGCTCGCGGTCGCGCGCCTGGGCGCCATCCACTCCGTCATCTTCGGCGGGTTCTCCGCCGACAGCCTGCGTTCGCGCATCGACGACGCGGGCGCGAAGGTCGTCATCACGGCGGATGGCGGCTACCGCAAGGGCAAGGTCTCGCCCCTCAAGCCCGCCGTCGACATGGCCCTCGCCGCCCGCAACGGACTTGGCCCCCAGGCGAGCGTCGAGCATGTGCTCGTCGTCAAGCGCGGCAAGAACGACGTCGACTGGACTGAGGGACGCGACGTGTGGTGGCACGATGCGGTGCCCCAGGCATCCGTCGACCACGTGGCGCAGCCCTTCCCCGCCGAGAACCCGCTCTTCATCCTCTACACCTCCGGCACGACGGGTAAGCCGAAGGGCATTCTGCACACGTCGGGCGGATACCTCACCCAGGCCGCCTTCACGCACCGCAACGTCTTCGACCTGCGCCCCGAGACGGATGTCTACTGGTGCACGGCGGATGTCGGATGGATCACCGGCCACTCGTACGTCGCGTACGGGCCCCTCGCCAACGGCGCGACACAGGTCATTTATGAGGGAACGCCCGACACGCCGCATCCGGGTCGATGGTGGGAAATCATCGAAAAGTACGGCGTGAGCATCTTCTACACGGCGCCCACCGCCATCCGCTCGTTCATGAAGCTCGGGCGCGCGATCCCGCAGAAATTCGACCTGTCGAGCCTGCGCGTGCTCGGCTCGGTCGGTGAACCCATCAACCCCGAGGCGTGGATGTGGTACCGCGAAGTGATCGGCGCGAACAAGACGCCGATCGTCGACACCTGGTGGCAGACCGAGACGGGCGCCATCATGATCTCGGCCCTGCCCGCCGTCACGACAACGAAGCCCGGCAGCGCTCAGGTGCCGATTCCGGGCATCTCGATCGACGTGGTCGACGACGCGGGCGAGCACGTCGGCACCGGCAACGGCGGTCTGCTCGTCGCGACCGAGCCCTGGCCGAGCATGCTGCGCGGCATCTGGGGCGACCCGGACCGCTACGTCGAGACCTACTGGGAGAAGTTCGCCGACAAGGGCTTCTACTTCGCCGGCGACGGCGCGCGACTCGACGACGACGGCGACATCTGGCTGCTCGGCCGGGTCGACGACGTCATGAACGTCTCGGGGCACCGTCTCTCGACGGCCGAGATCGAATCGGCGCTGGTCGCGCACGAGGCAACCGCTGAGGCGGCCGTGGTCGGGGCATCCGATGAGACCACCGGTCAGGCCGTCGTGGCGTTCGTGATCATCAAGCAGAGCTACCTCGACAAGCACTCCCCCGACGGCCTCGCGCAGGGCTTGCGGGCGTGGGTCGGCGAGCAGATCGGCCCGATCGCGCGTCCGCGGGACGTCTACATCGTCGCCGAACTCCCGAAGACGCGTTCCGGCAAGATCATGCGTCGCCTGCTGCGGGATGTCGCCGAGGGCCGGGATGTCGGAGACACCACGACGCTCGCCGACACGGCCGTGATGAGCGTGATCAGCGCGCAGGTGCGCTGATCGAGCGCGCCCCGAATTTGCCGCCCGCCGCGTCGCCTACGCGCCGTCATGTCGGAGCTGGTGGATACGCTGAGGCCAGCCGAAGGGGTGAGTCATCATGCTTCATGATGCGATGGAGAAAGTCCTGCTCGAAGCGGGGCGACCGCTGAAGAGCAATGAAATTGCCGAGCATATCAACACCCGCGGTCTTTACGACAAACGGGACGGTTCGCCTGTCCAGCCGGACCAAGTTCGCGCACGGGCTCGGAAGTGTTCGCACCTGTTCGCCCAGGCGACTGGGACGATCGGCCTAACCCAATGGGGCGGGTCACCGCTGGCACAGTTGACCCTGCCGAAGCCGAGCAACAAAGTCGCGGCGTCACGTGCCACCGTCGTGCGGACATTACCGCGCGCCGACCCCTCGAAACTTGACGCAGCTCTTCTCGATCCGACTTCATTCCAGGCCGCCGGAAACATCGACCTTGAGGTTCCGGATCGTCCTGGCTTCTATGCGATCCGAGTGGGCGACAAGAGCGCCTTGCCTGAGCTGTTCAAGATCCTCAGCGAGAGTCGTGATCACGATTTGATCTACATCGGTATCGCCAGCCAGAGTCTGAGCCGCCGCTTCGTTGGCCAGGAGCTTCGAGGACGAGGGCATGGCACTTTCTTTCGAAGCATCGGAGCACTCCTCGGCTACCGACCTCCGACGGGGAGCCTGATCGGGAAGGGCAACACGAGGAACTATAGGTTCGCGCCGGCAGACAACCAAGCGATCGTCGACTGGATCAATGCGAACCTCCTCGTCAACTGGGTCGAGTTCTCCGGAGCTCACGCGGTCGAAGAGTTGAAACTCATCAGGAAGCACTTGCCGCTGCTCAATCTGCAGGGCAACCCTGCCGCGCTTCCCCAATTGAAGGAGCTGCGAGCAGAATGCGTCAGGCTAGCCAACCTCGCCGTGGTGTAGGTGCGCTACACATACTCGATCACGATGATGGCGCGCACATACATCGGGAACTCACCGCTCGCGACAGTGGACAGCGCCACAATACGATGATCCGGTTGCTCGGCAAGCGCGGCGTCGATACGGTCCTTGAGCGACCCCGCTAGATCGTTGTCCAATCGAACCTCGATGACTTGCTGAGATGCGCTGAGTCCCATTTGCTTCCTCCTGGTTTGGTATTGCCCTGAGAGTAGCGACCAGCGCCGACAGCCCGTCGACTCACATAGGCAACGACCCTTGACGCCGCTGCTTCGTTCGTCACTTTCGAGTTCCACCGGCCAGGCGGTCGTGGCGTTCGTGATCATCAAACAGAGCTACCTCGACAAGCACTCCCCCGACGGCCTCGCGCAGGGCCTGCGCGCCTGGGTCGGCGAACAGATCGGCCCGATCGCGCGTCCGCGGGACGTCTACATCGTCGCCGAACTCCCGAAGACACGTTCCGGCAAGATCATGCGTCGCCTGCTGCGGGATGTCGCCGAGGGCCGGGATGTCGGGGACACCACGACGCTCGCCGACACGGCCGTGATGAGCGTGATCAGCGCGCAGGTGCGCTGACTCCGTCACGCCCGAGCGAAAGGGTTTCAGGAACTATTCCAGTTCATAACTAGTACGTGATACGTTCTAGTTATGAGTTCGGATAGATCGATCGGCGACTGGTTTCGGTCAGCGCTCCCCCTACTCCTTCTCACTCACCTGTCCACCGGGCCCAACCACGGGTACGGCCTGATGGAGTCGCTGAGAGCACAGGGGTTCGAGGTGAAGGGGGCCACGGTGTACCCACACCTCAACCGACTGCAGGAAGACGGCCTGATCGAGTCCGCGTGGCATGCCCCCGACAACGGGCCAGCCCGCAAGGTCATGACGATCACGGCATCGGGTCGGGATCGACTGCTCGTGCTTCGCGACGACTGGATCCGATTTCGAGACGATATCGACACCGCGCTGAGCGCGACCGCACAAGGAGAAACCGAATGACCTACTACGCCGACCTCGCGGGTGCCCTGCGGGCACGCAAGAACACCGAAGCGCAGGTTCTCGATGTTCTCCTGACGGTCAGAGAAGCAAGTACCGCCAGTGGCGCCGCACCCGAGGCCGAGTTCGGACCCGCCCCGGAGTATGCGCAGAACTACACGGGCTCGCGCAATATGACGTCAGCCCAGGTCATGTATGCGGCCGCCCTGGTCGCTTCGATCGTCACACTCGTGGTGCTGCGGATCACGGTCTTCCGCGGAGTCGAACTCCTCCCCTGGGGTGCGCTGCAGGGCATCGGGGTATTCGTCGTGATCGGCGTGATCGGCGAGGTCGTCACGAGAAAGTTGAGCCGCAGGCTGCCCCGGGGATTCCGGCCGTGATGAGCGCGACGAGCGTGCGGGCGCGCTGACACTCCGCCTCGGCGCAGGTGGAGCCAGCGCAGCCGACGTCGCCTAGTTCTCGCTCGCGCGGCGCAGCTGCGATCCCACGACCACGAAGAAGGCGCCGAGCCCGGCGACGAGCGCACTCACGCCATACGCGAGCACAGAGGTCATCAGTGAGGTGCGGAGCGACGCCGCGGTTGCCAGTGCGGCGCTCTGACCGCGCAGCTTGCCCTCCTCCTCACTGCCCTTCTCGACGGTGCGGAGCGCGTCGCTGATGTCGGCGAATGTGCGTCCACCCGCCCCGCGTTCGGCGTTGCCTCTAATCACGACGGCCTGGACATAGGCGGTGACCGGGCCCCGCACGGGCCTGCCCGCAAGAATCGGCGCGTTGCCCGGGACGGTGATCTTCTCGGCGCGCAGCTGCGTGGTCACGGCGAACCAGGCCCCCGAGCCCGCGACGGCAAGAAACGCGCCCGCGGCGACCGTGAGTCCGCCGACGCGGCGCAGGGCAGAGATCGGAGGGAGGGATGCCATGGGGTGTCCTTTCGGGCGCGGATGTCTCCACGCATCCTGGCATGCGCCGCCGCGTTACCGCGCCCTCGAAAGGCCGTCAACCCCCCGCATCCGTTCATACGAATGACACACCGCGCTGTCATGATCGACAGATGAAGCGAGACGTCGGCGCACGCATGACACTCACGGTCACCCAACCGGCCGAGTTGATCTTCTCGATGGCTGTCGCAGCGGGTGCGGATTTCGCATCCGAACGACTGCTCGTGAGCCTGGACGGCGCGGCCGTCGAGGCCGAAGAATTCGTCGATTCGCACGGCACGCGCCTGCACCGGGTCGAGGTCGGCACGGGCGAACTCGAGGCGAGCTACACCGCGACCATCCTGGGGCAGATGCCCGAAGAAGAGCTGGTCCCGACCGACCTGATCCGCTACCTTCGGCCGAGCCGCTACTGCGAGTCCGACACCCTCGCGCCGACCGCGGCCGCGGAGTTCCAGGGCCTCGAGGGCATCGATCTGCTCGACGCGGTCAGCTCGTGGGTGGGCACACGCCTCTGGTACGTCAGCGGCTCGAGCCTGCCGACAGACGGCGCCGTGCGCACGCTGCTCGCCCGCCAGGGAGTCTGCCGCGATTACGCGCACCTCTGCGTCGCGCTGCTGCGGGCTCGCAATGTGCCCGCGCGGCTCGTCTCGGTATACGCGCCGGGCCTGTCGCCCATGGACTTCCACGCCGTCGCCGAGGCCTACGTCGACGGAGCCTGGCACGTCGTCGATGCCACAACCCTCGCGCCCCGCAGCACCATGGTGCGGATCGCGACCGGGCGCGACGCATCCGACACCGCGTTCTTGACCACGCAGCGCGGGGGCGTCGACTTCCACTCGCTCGAGGTCACCGCGGTCGTCGACGAACTGCCGAACGACGACGTCACAGCGCTGGTGCGCCTGGGCTGAGCACGAGGTCGCATCCGCCGGCGGGCGCGTGGCACGCTGGAGCCATGCGCAAATGGATCGTGCGGTTCGTCTCGCTGTACCTCTTCAACCTCGTCGTGCTGTGGCTGATCGGGCTGCTGCTCGCGTCGGTGTCGGTCGGCTGGGCTGCATTCTGGGCTGCGATCGTGCTGACTGTCGCGACACTGTGGATCAAACCGCTCATCACCCGGTGGTTCCGGGGCATGGCCGCACGCTCGGCGAATCAACGCACCAAGATCGGCGAAAAGCTGACGCAGTACGTCCTCGTGCTGATCGTGGCCGTGGTCGTGTGGGTTCTCGTCGTTCTGCTGACGTCGGTCCGGGTGGAGGGCTGGTTCTGGGGCTGGGGTCTGCCGCCGGTCGCACTGCTGATCGCCTGGGCGATCTACGACGCGATCGATGACCGTGTCGAGGCGCGCGCCGGGCTCGTCTACGACTCGGCGGCCGCAAAGCTGGGTCGGCACACGAAGGTCAAAGGGACGACGGATGCCTCGGCGACGCCGACTTCCAAGGAACAGATCTCCGGGACACCGGGCGCCGGCGCATCCGATCGCCACGGGCTGAAGGACGGCCTCACCGACGAGCAGCGCCGCATGCTCGACGAGCTCGGCTGAGGCGGCTCGCGCAGCCGCACGTCCACCCGCCGCGCGCGCACCGCAACAGGTCACTTCGACCAGCTCAGTGACCGGCCCGCGGGTACCGAGAGCGGATGCAGCGCCCGCAGCTGCCCGGGGCCGGCCGCGGCGCGTCAGGCGACGGAGCGCTCGGTCAGGCGACGGAGCGCTCGGCGGCCTCGACGACGTTCGTCATGAGCAGGGCGACGGTCATGGGTCCGACGCCGCCGGGGTTGGGCGAGAGCCATCCGGCGACCTCAGCGACGGCGGGGTCCACGTCGCCGTAGACGGCCGACTTGCCCGTCTCGGGGTCGGGCTCGCCGCGCGTCACGCCGACATCGAGCACCGCGGCACCCGGCTTGACATCTTCGGCGCGCACGAGGTGCTTGACCCCCGCGGCCGCGACCACGACATCCGCCTGACGGATGTACGACGGGATGTCGGGGGTTCCGGTGTGGGTGAGCGTCACGGTCGCGTTGACCTCGCGGCGCGTCAGCAACAGGCCGATCGAACGCCCGATCGTGACACCGCGGCCGACGACGACGACGTGCTTGCCCGCGAGGTCGTAACCGCTGCGGCGCAGCAGCTCGATGACCGCACGCGGAGTGCATGGGAGGGGCGACGTGATCTCGCTGTTGACGTTCAGCACGAGACGCCCGAGGTTCGTCGGGTGCAGGCCATCGGCATCCTTGTCCGGATCGATCCGCTCGAGGATCGCGTCGGTGTCGAGGTGCTTCGGCAGCGGCAGCTGCACGATGTAGCCGTGGCACGCGGGGTCGGCGTTGAGATCGTCGATGACCTTCTCGACGTCCTGCTGCGTCGCGTCGGCGGGCAGTTCGATCTGGATCGAGTTCATCCCGATCGCCTCGGACTGGCGGTGCTTCATGCCCACGTAGAGCTGCGATCCGGGGTCGGCGCCCACCAGCACGGTCGCGATCCCGGGCGTGACGCCGCGGGCCTTCAGCGCTGCCACGCGTTCAGTCAGCTCGCCCTTGATCGCCTCAGCCGTTGCCTTACCGTCAAGCTTCTTCGCCGTCATCGTGTCTCCCATCGTCGGTCGTCCGCGCCTCTTCGCTGCGGGACTGCGCTGTGTCGGACCGAGCACCTCACGGGTCGGCCAAATACCTATGTCGATAGTTACTCTACCGGCGCCGGCCAACCGCCGATAGGTTCACAATTCAGTCCATCGGCGGGGCAGTCCCACCTCGACTCGCGGAATCACGCGAGGTGCGGCTGGGAGCGCCTACGAGCAGACTGAATTGTGAGCGCGCCGGACGACGGATGCGGCGGACAGATGCCACGACGGATGGCCCGGTCAGGCCATCCCCGCGGCGCCAGCCGACCGGCGCTACTGCTCGAGCCCGGGGTACAGCGGGAACGCGGCCGTCAGCGCGGCGACACGCGCCCGCAGCGCCTCGACCTCGGAGTCCGGCAGCAGCGCGAGCGCGATGATGTCGGCGACCTCGGTGAACTCCGCGTCGCCGAAGCCACGTGTCGCGAGGGCGGGTGTGCCGATACGCAGACCCGACGTCACCATCGGCGGACGCGGGTCATTCGGCACCGAGTTGCGGTTGACGGTGATGTGGATGTCGTGGAGAAGATCCTCGGCCTGTTGCCCATCGATCTGGGCATCGCGAAGGTCAACGAGCACGAGGTGCACGTCGGTTCCGCCCGAGCGGACGCCGATGCCCGCGGCCGAGACATCCGGCTGCGTCAGGCGCTCGGCGAGGATGTGCGCGCCGCGGAGCGTCCGCTCCTGGCGGTCACGGAACGCGGGGGTCGCCGCGAGCTTGAACGCGGTCGCCTTCGCGGCGATCACGTGCATGAGCGGCCCGCCCTGCTGGCCCGGGAACACCGCGGTGTTGATCTTCTTCGCCAGATCCGCGTCGTTGGTCAGGATGAATCCGGACCGCGGGCCGCCGATCGTCTTGTGGACGGTCGACGAGACAACGTGCGCGTGCGGGAACGGTGAGGGATGCAGCCCCGCGGCGACGAGCCCCGCGAAGTGCGCCATGTCGACCCACAGGTACGCGCCGACCTCGTCGGCGATCTCGCGGAAGCGGGCGAAGTCGAGCTGACGCGGGTACGCCGACCACCCGGCGATGATGACCTTCGGCTTGTGTTCGACGGCGAGCGCGCGCACCTCGTCCATGTCGATGAGGGATGTCTCGGGGTCGACGCCGTACGCGACGATGTTGAACAGGCGGCCCGAGAAGTTGATCTTCATGCCGTGGGTGAGGTGCCCACCGTGGTCGAGCGAGAGGCCGAGCAGCGTGTCGCCCGGGCGGGCGATCGCGTGCAGCACGGCGGCGTTCGCGGTTGCGCCCGAGTGTGGCTGGACGTTGGCGAAAGCCGCACCGAACAGGCTCTTGGCCCGCTCGATCGCGAGCTCTTCGGCGACGTCGACCTCTTCGCATCCGCCGTAGTAGCGGCGTCCGGGGTAGCCCTCGGCGTACTTGTTCGTCAGCACCGAGCCCTGCGACTCGAGCACCGAAACGGGCACGAAGTTCTCGGATGCGATCATCTCGAGGTATCCGCGCTGGCGGTCGAGCTCGCGCTGCAGAACCTGTGCGATCTCGGGATCGACTTCGGAGAGCGGGGCGTTGAAGAGCGGATCGGTCATTGCAACCTCCAGAACGACGGCATCGGCAGAAATTCCGCATCGGCCCAGGCGAACGGCCGAATACCGTAGTCAGTCGCTCCCCGGTGGTCACCCACCCGAACGCCAGTCGCGACACCGCGAGTCTAGCGGATGCGCCGACATCCGTTCTCTCCCGATGTCCCCCGATGACGGCCGCGAGAACCGCGGCGTAGCGGCCGGGCTCGGGGTTTGTTAGGTTTCCTTACATGATCCCCTATCCGGCGCATGTCGAGCCCGGTGACGGGGCGCTGCTTCTCGACGCGGCACTCGTGATTCACGCGGGGGCAAGGGCATCGCACGAGGCACAGGAGTTGGCGCGGGCCATCACGGTACGAACCGGGCTGACGCCGACGGTACGGACGTCCGAAGCCGCCGACACATCTCCCGGCCCATCGACGATCCGGCTCCGCCTCGACCCGGACACCGGGCTCGGTGCGGAGGCGTACACGCTGCGGACGGATGCCTCGGGTGCCGAGATCGTCGCCGCCACGACCGCGGGCCTCCAATACGGAGCCCAGACGCTCGTCCAGACGATCGCGACCCCCACCCATGACGCGACCCCCACCGACGACGCGACCCCCACCCATGACGCGACCCCCACCCACGACACGAGCTGGCACCTCCCCCACCTGACGGTCGAGGATGCCCCGCGCTTCGCCTATCGCGGCATGATGCTCGATGTCGCGCGGCAGTTCTTCTCCGTCGAGGACGTGTGCGCCGTCATCGACCGGGCCGCGAGCCTCAGACTCAACCACCTGCACCTGCACCTCAGCGACGACCAGGGATGGCGCCTGCAGATCGACGCCTGGCCCCGGCTGACCGGGCCCGGGACCGACGCGTCCGGGGGCTTCTACAGCAAGGACGACTACCGGCGCATCGTCGAGCACGCCGCCGCCCGGCACATGACCGTCGTGCCCGAGATCGACATGCCCGGACACACCCACGCGGTCGGCATCGCGTACCCCGAGCTGGTCGAAGCCCCGGTGATCACCGAAATGTTGCGCGCGCAGGTCGCCGAACTCGGTCAGGCCGTGCCCGAGACGGGTGTGCCGTTCACGGGGTGGGCGGTGGGGTTCTCGTCCCTGCGGATCGGCGATGAGACGGTCGATCGGTTCGTGCACGACGTGCTCCGCGAACTCGCCGAGCTGACGCCCGGGCCATACCTCCACATCGGGGGCGATGAGGCCCTCGGCACCGCGCCCGCCGACTTCGCCGCGTTCGTGCGCCGCACCGCCCAGGTCGTCCGCGAGGTCGGCAAGGTCCCGATCACCTGGCAGGAAGCCGGGGCCGCCCCGGAGCTGCCGGCGGGCACGATCGGGCAGTACTGGGGCTTCGTCGCCCCGCAAGATGGCCACGACGACCTCGCGCGCGCCTTCGTACGAAACGGTGGCGGAGTCATCCTGTCCCCCGCGGACGCGGTGTACCTCGACATGAAACCCGATGCCGAGAGCACGCTGGGGCTCATCTGGGCGAACGGGCACACGAGCCTCCGCCGCGCCTACGACTGGGAGCCGCTCGCGGTAGTCGAGGGGCTCACCGAACACGACATCCTGGGGGTCGAGGCGGCTCTCTGGACCGAGACCGTCGAGACTCTCGCCGACATAGACGCCCTCGTCTTTCCGCGGATCGCGGCCGCCGCGGAGATCGCGTGGTCCACCCCGCCCGCGATGTCGTCGGCGCGCACGTGGGCGTCCTTCCGCGAGCGGGTCGATGCCCTCACCCCCGCCTGGCGGGCCGCGGGAATCGGTGGGGCGCAATGAGCTTCATCGTGCACTCGGCCCGGCTGGTGGCGCCCACCGGGGCCACGGCGGCGGGCAACACACGCGCCGGCGGCGCATCGTCCGACATCGTGCGGGACGAATCGGATGCCTGGCTGCGCGTCGACGGCGGGATCATCACCGCACAGGGAACGGGCCACGCCTGGCGTGCCGCAGCGCACGACCACGACCGGATCGTGGATGCCGCCGCCACGGCAGGCCCGGGCGCGGTGCTCACACCGGGCCTCATCGACATCCACGTTCACGGTGGCGGGGGCGCGTCGTACGACGGCATTCGCGCCAGCGCTCGTGGGGCCTCTGACGGCGGGGAGGCGACCAGCGGTGCGGCCGAGGACGACCCGGATGCCGCGATCGTCCACGCCCTCGCGACGCACGCCGCGCACGGCACAACGCGCGCGGTGCTCTCGCTCGTCACCGCACCCGTGGCCGACCTCGAGCGGCGCGTCCGCCGCATCGCGCGACTCAGCGAGACTCAGCCGGGCATACTCGGTTCGCACCTCGAGGGGCCCTTTCTCGACCACGACCGCCGCGGCGCGCACGACCCCGCGGATCTGAGGGCGCCGAACGCCACCGACGTCGAGCGGCTGCTCGGCGCGGGTGCGGGGACGGTGCGCCAGGTGACGCTCGCGCCGGAGAATCCGGGCGCGATCGAGGCGATTCGCCAGATCGTCGCGACCGGCGCGGCAGCCGCAATCGGGCACACGGGCGCGGATGCGGCGACGGCCCGTGCCGCGTTCGACGCGGGAGCCACGATCGTGACCCACGCTTTCAACGCCATGCCGGGCCTGCACCATCGCGAACCGGGGCCCGTCGCCGCCGCCGCGATCGACGAACGGGTCACCCTCGAGGTCATCGCCGACGGTGTGCACCTCGACCCCGCCGTCGTGCGCCTGCTGTTCCGCATGGCGCCCGGACGCATCGCGCTCATCACCGACGCAATGGCCGCGGCGGGCGCCGACGACCGCGACGCGAACTGGCTTCTCGGGTCGCGCGCCGTCGAGGTACGGGATGGCATCGCACGACTCCGCGGCAGCGACACCATCGCCGGATCGACCCTGACATCGGATCGCGCGTTGCGGGTCGCCATCCGATCCGGCGTGCCCCTGACGGACGCGGTACGTGGACTGACGGCAACGCCCGCGCGCGCCGTCGGACACCCCGAACTCGGGACATTGGATGGCGGGGCCCCGGCGGATCTCGTCCTGTGGGATCGGGACTTCGCCGTCCGCGCCGTGTGGCGGGCGGGCGAACCCGTGCCGCGGGCCGGCGCGTCCTGACCTCGTCTTCAGCATCCCCATGCCTCGGATCGGGTTCGCGCCGGCTGCTTCCCCATGAGTCCCGCGGCGTCGAGATGAGGCGGGGCGTGGATCCGGATCGGCCTCCCCCCGGATGACCTTCCGAAAGCCACGCCCCGCAGCTGCGACGTCCAGCGCCGCAGCGACTTCGCACCATCCCCCCGGAAGGAGCGAAGCGCGTCTCTCACCCAAGAGATGCCTGACGAGGGAGTTCATTACGCGAGTTGTGGAATCTTTTTCGAGTCACCCGCGAAGGCGCCCCTCCCGCTCGGGTCCCCGTACGTGGACAATGGGGAGAACTGCGTCATAAAACGGCTGCCATCGCGTCTCTCTGAGTGAGACGAATACCGGGCACCCGTCCTCTGCGGCGGGGACGTTCTCGGGAACGACAGATCCGATGGGCTGTTCGATTCGGCGAACTCAGCCCACCCGGGAGCGGGCCGCGCGAAACGGGCCGCGGGAAACGGGCGACACGACACCTACGGGGATTCTGCATGGAGAACGACGAGGGCGACACGACGCCGACAGGCGACGGCGACGCCGACCTCGTTCTGCGTGCGCGCTCGGGCGATGGCGAGGCCTATGCCGAACTCTGGCGACGTCACTTCCGGTCCGGCATCACCGTCGCACGATCGATCACGAGTTCTCTCGACGCCGACGACCTGGTGCAAGAGGCCTATGCGCGGATTTACCAGTCCATCCGCAAGGGCGGCGGGCCCACGGGGTCGTTCCGCGCCTACCTCTTCACGAGCATCCGCAACACGGCGGCGGGATGGGGTCGTGCCCGCCAAGAGACCACGATCGACGAGCTCGATGCCGTCGCAGACCCCGCCTCGACGCCCGAGGCGGCGGCGGACGCACTCGATCACGGACTGACGCATCGCGCGTTCCGCAGCCTGCCCACACGGTGGCAGGAGGTGCTCTGGTACTCCGAGATCGAGGGCATGAAGCCCGCCGAGATCGCACCCCTGCTGGGCCTGAAACCGACGGCCGTGGCACAGCTGGCGTTCCGCGCCCGCGAAGGCCTCCGCGAGGCATGGGTGCAAGCGCATCTGCAAAGCGTCGTCGACGGCTCGGACTGTCAGTGGACCATCGAACGATTGGGCTCCTACGCGCGCGGCAACCTGGGACCGCGCGATACGCGTCGCGTCGATGAGCACCTGCACGAGTGCGCACGGTGCGCGATCGTCGCTGCGGAGGCGAAGGATGTCTCGTCCCGCCTCGCCCTCGTGTTGCTCCCCCTCACGATCGGCATCGCGGGCGCATCGAGCTACCTCGCGGCGTTGCAGGGCGGAGGCGCCCCGATCGTCGCCCTCGCGGCCATGCCGTCGACACTGACGCCCGGTGCGGTCACCGTCGCGGGCGGAAGCGGCGTGACGACGAGCGGTGCGGGCTCTTTCGCGGGCTCCTTTGCCGGCGGCTCTGTCGGGACGGCGGGCGGCGCGGCTTCGGGTGGCGCTGCGGCCTCGAGCGGCGCTGCGGCTTCGAGCGCCGGTGCGGCGGCAGGAGCCGTTGCCGCGGGCACGGCGACGGCCGGCGCGGCAGGGATCTTCTCGGCCGCGGGGGTCGCGGTCGCAATCGCGGTGGGCGCCGTGGTCGTTACCGGATCCGTCCTCGGGGTCACGCTGGGGCCGTCCTTCTTCGCACCCACGACAGCCGAGCCGGGTTCGGTCGCGGCCGTGGCGTCTCCCTCACCGTCGTCCGCGCCCTCACCATCGGCTCTGCCGTCCACGGAGGCCAGGGAGGTTCCGGTTGACAGTTCGCCCGGTCCCGCCGTAGAACCGGTGGCCCCGGTCTCACCCCCCAGCCGTCAGGCCCGCCCGCCGTCATCGAACCCAGCACCGAGCACCGACCCGGCTCCCCCGCCGACGTCCTTCGATCCGGTAGACCCGGTCGATCCCGTCGATCCCGTCGACCCGGTCGACCCCGTCGACCCGGTCGATCCGGTTGACCCCGTCGACCCGGTCGATCCCGTCGATCCCGTCGATCCCGTCGACCCGGTCGATCCCGTCGACCCGGTTGACCCGGTTGACCCCGTCGATCCCGTCGACCCCAACCAGCCCGCAATTCCCCCGGGCGGGCCCACCGAGTTCTCCGTCACGAGCACGTTCACCCTCGCCGGAGCCACCCTGAACATCTCCGTCGTCGGAGAAGAGGGCGCCACCCTCTCCGTGGACGTCGACGGGACCATGCGCTCCACCGTCATGCTCGGCCCGGGCGGCGTCGGCGAGTTGTCCGTGCCGTTCTCCCTCCTCGAATACACGCTCGCGCCGGTCACCGTCCGCTACGTCCCGACGAGCGGATCACCGATCGAAGTCGAGGGTTCGTCCGCGCTGGTCTGGGATCTGACGAACTGACCCCCGCTCGTAGACTGGAACGATGACCGATTCGTCCGCGCTCGACGGCGCACCCCAGACCGCAGCGACCCCCGCGGGTGGTACGGGACGAGCGCCCGGCACGGTCGAACGGCCTGGAGTGATCGATGTCGTGCGGCTCCTGACCGAACTCGTCGCGTTCGGAACCCTCGCGCTGTGGGGCTTCCTCGCGTTCGCCTTCCCGTGGAATCTCGTCTTCGGCATCGGCGCCCCCGTCTTCGCGATTCTGCTGTGGGCGCTCTTCCTGTCGCCTCGGGCAGTCATCGCCGTGCATCCGTTCGTCGCCGCCATCATCGAGCTGTTGATCTTCGTCAGTGCGACGCTCGCGTGGTGGAGCATCGGCCAACCGTGGATCGGATTGGCGTTCGGCGTCGTGGCGGTCGCCACGGGACTCGTGGTCGGCAGACGGCGATTCGCGTGACATCCGATCTCGACGTCGCCGTGCATCCCGACGCCGCACCCGAGAACGAGGTCGTCGCGCTTCTGCGCGCCGAGCTCTCGCACCGCGTCGACACGGTCGTCGACACGGTCGTCGACACGACGGATGCCTCGCTCGAGGCCGCCCGCGCCGACAAATCCGGTCATCGCTCATCGGGCCGGCCGCTCGCCGTCGTCCATGCGGCGTCGGTCGACGATGTGCAACGCACGATGCGCATCGCGACCGCGACGCGGACCCCGGTCGTCACGCGCGGCGCCGGCACGGGTCTCGCGGGGGCCGCGATGGGCGGACCGGGCGAGATCGTGCTCTCGATGCGATCGATGGACAGAATCCTGGAGGTGCGGCCCGACGATCTGCTCGCGGTGGTCGAGCCCGGCATCATCAATGCCGACCTGAACGCAGCGCTTGCGGCGCACGACCTATGGTGGGCCCCCGACCCCGCGAGCCGCGCGATCTCGACCGTCGGCGGCAACATCGCGACGGGCGCCGGAGGGCTCCTCTGCGCCAAGTACGGCGTCGTCCGCGACGCGGTGCTGGGTCTCGACGTGGTGCTGGCCGACGGGCGCCTGCTGCGGCTCGGGCACCGCACCGTCAAGGGCGTGACGGGCTTGGACCTCACGTCGCTCATGATCGGATCCGAGGGCACCCTCGGCGTCGTCGTGGGCGCGACCCTCAAGCTGCGCCGCCTCGTGCCCGGCGACGTGTGCACGATCGCCGCGACGTTCCTCGACGTCCAGTCGGCGGCGCGGGCGTCGGCCGCCGTGACCGCCTCGGGCGTGCAGCCCGCGATCATGGAGCTGATGGATGCGACGAGCCTCGCATCCGCACATTCCTATCTCGGCATACAGCCGCCAACGCCCGGCGCCGCGCAGCTGATCGTGCAGACCGACGGCCCGGCAGCGACGGCCGAGGCGAACGCGATCGGCGCAACATTGTCGGCGAACGGCGGCAACGTCACGGTCACGCGTGATCGGGACGAGGGCGAACGGCTGCTCACGATCCGGCGCTCGATGCATCCGGCTATGGAGGCGCTCGGCAAGACGACGTTGATCGAGGATGTCTCCGTCCCGCGCAGCGCCCTCGCGACGATGTTCGACGAGATCGCGCGCATCGAGCGCGAGTACGACGTGACGATCCCGACGATCGCCCACGCGGGCGACGGCAACCTCCACCCGAACTTCGCGTTCGACGGCGAAGAGGTGCCCGACCACGTCTGGGCGGCGGCGGATGCGCTGTTCCGCGCGGCGCTCGCGCTCGGGGGCACCCTGACGGGCGAGCACGGCATCGGCACGCTCAAGCGGCGGTGGCTGGCAGACGAGCTCGGCGACGACCAGTGGGCCCTGCAGCGCGACATCGCGCGGGTATTCGATCCGCTCGGCATCCTCAACCCGGGTAAGGTCTTCGCGCCCTGAGCGCCGGGTCCCGGCTACAGCCCCTGCCAGGCCGGCTTGTGCGCCCACGTCTCGCGGTAGTAGTCCGCGAAGCGCAGGGCGGATGCCGCAGCCTCATCGACCACGACTGTCGCGTGCGGGTGGAGCTGAATCGCCGAGCCGGGCAGCGACGCGGTGAGAGGCCCCTCGACCGCACCCGCGACCGCCGCAGCCTTGCCCGCCCCGAATGCGAGCAGCACCAGGTGCCGTGCGCGCAGGATCGTGCCCAGGCCCTGCGTGATGCAGTGCACCGGAACGTCATCGACCGAGGCGAAGAAGCGCGCGTTGTCGTCGCGAGTACGCCGCGTCAGGGTCTTCACACGGGTGCGGGAGGCAAACGACGACCCGGGCTCGTTGAACCCGATGTGCCCGTCGGTGCCGATCCCGAGCAGCTGCAGATCCACACCCCCGGATGCCTCGAGCTCGGCCTCGTACGCCTCGCCCGCGTGTTCGATGCCCGCGAGCGACCCGTTCGGCACGCGCACCCGCTCCGCGTCGAGCCCGAGCGGTTCGACGACCTCGCGTCGGATCACACTGCGGTAGCTCTGTGGATCGTCGGGGTCGAGGCCGACGTATTCGTCGAGGGCGAACGCGCGCACGCGGGACACGTCAACGCTCGGCATCCGGCTCACCAGCGCACGGTAGACCGGAAGCGGGCTCGACCCGGTCGCAAGCCCCAGCACCGCGTCGGGTCGCCTGTCGATGAGTCGCACGATCTCGTCGGCGACGAGCGTGCCCCCGGTCGAAGCATCCGGAACGATGACCACCTCAGCCATGAATCAGAACCCCTTCCTCCGGCGCTCCGGCCAGCGCTGCGCCAAGAGCGGCCGCCGGCCAACCCGGCGGGAGCAGCTCGACACGGTCGGCGAGCGCGAGTGAACGCAGAAAGACGGATGCCTCGGCCACCGCTTCGAGTTCGCGCCGCACGTCGTCGTGCAATCTGGCACCGAGAGCGGTCAGTCCGCCACCGAGAATGACCGTCTCGACGTCCGTCGTGAGGACCAGTATTCGCACCGCCGCTGCAACACCGCGCGCGAGTTGGCCGCGGAGCGTCAACGCGAACGGATCGCCCGACGCGGCCGCGTCGAAGATATCCCCCACCGGGTGCGCGCCCGGTCGCCCCCATCGTTCGGCGAGCGCGGCGCCCCCGGCGAGGGCCTCGATGCACCCGCGCTGTCCGCACCGGCAGAGCGGTCCCGCGGGATCCACGCTGATGTGACCGACCTCGCCGGCCGCCCCGCGCGCGCCACGCCAGACCGTGCCCGGCACCGTCTGGCGCCCGGCGCCGGGCCCCGTCACGGGCCCCGTCACTGACCCCGTCACGATCCCCGCCGCGATGCCCGTCCCGAGGTTCAGGTAGGCGATCGATCCCGAGCCAGCGCGCAGCACGGCGGCGCCCAGGGCCGCGGCCCGCACGTCGTTGTCGACACGCACCTCCACCCCCAGCACCGACGCGACGGTATCGCCGAGATCGAGCGCCTCGATGCCCAGGTTGACGGCGTGCTCGACCCGCAGCGTTCCGGGCGCGATCTGGCCCGGAATGCCGATGCCGACAGACGAGATGCGCGACGCGGCACCCGATGGAGCCGCGCCCAGCTGAGCCCCGAGGTCGGTGACTGCTCCCAGGATCGTCTCGACCACGGCATCCGGACCCCACCCCGTGACGCGGCGCACCCGCGCGACGATCGTGCCGTCCGGCGCGACGGCGACCCCCTCGGTCTTCGAGCCGCCGACGTCCAGCCCGACCCTCATCGCCCGACTCCCGAGGGGGCGCCGGTGTTCAGCCTGTGACGCATCAGCCCTTGACCGCCCCCGACACGAGGCCGCTCGTCATCCGTCCCTGCACGATCAGGAAGAAGATCACGACCGGAACGGCGACGAGCGTTGACCCGGCCATCAACTCGGCCCAGTTCGTGCCGCCGTTCGGGTCGAGGAACGTCCGCAGCCACACCGGCAGCGTCATCGCCTCGGGCCGCGGGTTGAGCACGAGCGCGAAGACGAACTCGTTCCACGCCTGGATGAAGCCGAACACGCCGGTCGCGACCAACCCGGGCGCGAGCAGCGGGAACGTGATGCGCCAGAACGCCTGGGAGCGACTCAGCCCGTCGATCATCGCGGCCTCTTCCAGCTCGACCGGCACGCCGTTGACGAAGCCCCGCAGCGTCCAGATCGTGAAGGGCAGCACCGTCGCGATGTAGACCGCCGAGAGCCCGATGATCGTGTTGAGCAGCTGCCATCCGTCGATCAACCGGAAGGTCGAGATGATCATCGCCTCGGCGGGAATCATCTGCACGATCAGGATCGTCGCGATGAAGGAGCCGCGGGCCCGGAAACGGAAGCGCGTCACGGCGAGCGCCGCAAGGAACGCGAAGACGAGCGCGACGATCACGGTGATGAGCGCGATCTGCAGCGAATTGAGCAGGGCGGGCACGAACGGCGCGCGGCTCTGGCCGAGGATGATGCTCGCGTAGTTCTCCAGCGTGCCGTTGTCGGGCCACAGGTGCAGTTCGCTCCCCCGTACCTGCCCGTTCGGCTGGAACGACGTGTTGACCATCCAGTACACGGGGAAGACCGAGAAGAAGAACACCACGAGCGCCGCCGCACCCGCGAGCAGCGACCCCACACGTCGGCGCGCGGACATCTTGCGGCGCGGTGCGCGCGGCGGGCGCGGCGGGCGTTGCGGACGATCGGATGCCTCGGCATCCGTCCCCCGAATGTTGCGCGGCGTCGACACGGCGCTCATGCGCTCTCCTCCCGCAGGCTCCGGCGCACATAGAACAACGAGACCCCGACGAGCATCAGCACGACGATGACCGAGATCGCGCCGCCCGCGCCGAAGTCGCCCGAGCCGAGCGAGACGCGGTAGATGTACACGCCGAGCGTGTTGGTCTGGGACGCGAGGCCCCCGATGGACTGCAGCGCGTAGATCTGGGTGAAGACCCGCAGGTCCCAGATGACCTGCAGGATCGTCACGATGATGAGGATCGATCGGATGTAGGGCACGACCACGAGCCGGAAGCGCTTGACCGCTCCCGCCCCGTCGAGCTGCGCTGCCTCGAGCACCTCGTCGGGCACCTGCGTGAGCCCGGCATAGACCGTGAAAGCGACGAACGGCACGGCACCCCAGACGATGATGATCGTCGCGACGAAGAAGAAGCTGAGCGGATCGATCAGCCACGAGTGGCCCTCGAACGGCAGACCGAGGGCACTGAGGAACGCGTTCAGCACCCCATACTGCGTGTCGAAGATCCAGCCCCACACGATCGTCGCCGACAACGGCGGCATAGCCCACGCCAGCAGCAGCCCGACCGAGACGAGCGTGCGCAGGCCCGTGCCGAGCCGCCGCATGAGCAGCGCGACCAGGATGCCGAGCAGCATCGTCAGCACGACGCACACGGCCGCGAACAACACCGAACGCCCGAGCACCTGCCAGAACTCGGCGTCGGTGAGCACGGCCAGGTAGTTCGCCAGCCCGACGAATTCGGGCGGCGCTCCGAAGACCTGAGCCCGACCGAATTCCTGGAACGACATCACGAACAGCTGCACGAGAGGCCAGCCGGTGATGACCGCCAGCACAAGCAATCCGGGCACCAGGAGCGCGTAGGGCGTGAAGCCTCCGGGCCGACGCGGCCGGCGGCGTCCTCCGGGCTGCGGTTCGGGGGCGACGAGCCGCTCCCCCTCGACCGCGCTCACGGCCGGGGCGAGTCCGCGGGGGACGCTCGACATGGGATCTCCTGATCGGGAGGCGAATGGTCTGGGGCCAGATGGTGGGCCGGATGGGCGAGGCCCGATGGGCGGGGCCGGAGGAGCGCGCGGCTCCCCCGGCCCGCCCGATCAGCCGTTGAGGACCGACTCGATCTGCGTGTCGACCTCGGTCGCGAGCGCCGCGACGTCACCGCCGAGCGCGATCTGCACGAAGAAGTCCTCGAGCACGCGGGATGCCTCGACCTCGGCCCAGTTCGGCGATGCCGGAGTGAGCTTGGCGTTGCCGGCAGCCGCGGTGAAGGCCATCGCCTCGGGGGTGTCGCCGAGCGTCGAGGCGAGCGACTTCTTTGCCGGAATCAGGCCGTTCTCGCCGTAGATCGTCTGGAACTCATCGCTCAGGATGATCCCCAGCGCGCTCTTCGCCAAGTCGGGGTTGGCCGACTTGGCCGAGATTGCGATGTTCGATCCGCCCGCGAAAACTTGGGCGGCTCCGCCTTCCATGCCGGGCAGGGCGTAGACGAACGGTGCGGCGGGGGGCGCCTCGGTCTCGCAAGCGCTCGCCAGACCCAGCGCCCAGTTCGGGGCCGAGAACTGCACGGCCTGGTTCTCGCAGTACGGGGTCCACGGTTCGGCGTTGTCGCCATCCTTCGGTGCGAGGGAGGCGTTCATCATGAGGTCCTGCACCTGCAGCAGGCCCGCGACCGAGGCATCCGATGACAGTTGCGCATCCCAGCTGTCGCCATCCGCGACGGCGATCTCGCCGCCGTTCTCCCAGATGAAGGGCAGCGCGTTGTACCAGTCCTGGCCGGCGAAGTAGATACCCGACTTCCCCGGGTTGGCCGCGGCGAGCGCTTTGGCGCTCGTGACGTATTCGTCGAGCGTCGCGGGGGCGGCGCTCACGAGGGCGGGGTCGGCGAAGACCACGCGAGCGCCCGAGTACAGGGGCGGTGCGAAGAACTTGCCGTCGTAGGACCCGGCCTCGACGAACCCGGGCAGCAGGTCGTCGCCGCCGAGCGCCTCGTACTCGTCCGTGAGGTCGAGCAGGGCACCGACGGATGTGAAGGCGGGCGCCTGCGTGTTGCCGAACTCGACGATGTCGGGGCTGTCGGAGCTCGACAGACTCGTCGTCAGCTTGTCGACGAGCCCGTCCCACGACTGCTCCTCGATCACCAGGGTCGAGCCGGGGTTGTCGGCCTCGAAGGTCTCGACGAGGTAGTCCCGAGCCTCTTGCGGGGTGTCCGTGCCGACGAGCCAGACGCGGATCTCGGCTGATTCCGACGATCCGGCGGTGCAGCCGGCGAGGACGAGGGCGGATGCCCCGAGCAGGGCAATCGCCCCGAGCGTCTTCTTCATGGTGTTCCTTCGCGTGTGTTGAGTGGTGTGTGAATGGGTCGTGCCTGTATTGATCGGAGTGGGGCCTGTATCGATCGGGTGGGGCGGATCACGAGACACCGAGCTGTCCGGAGAGCACCATGACGGCGGCCCCGCGCAGGACGATGTCTTGGCCGTGCTGGGTCATGCGGACGCGCACGCCGTCGTGGAACTCGGCGAGCGTGCGGGCGCGCAGGGTGTCGGCGGTCTGCTGGAGCAGGGGGCCGTCGAGCAGTTCGGGCGGACCCGAGAGAACGATCTCGGACAGATCGAGTGCGCCGACGATGGGCGCGACCGCGATGCCGAGTCGCTCGCCCGCGTCTCGCAGGATGCCGTCCCGGTCGGTCTCCGCGGATGCCTCGGCCAGGCGGGCTTCCAGGGCCGGCACCGACAGCCAGGCCTCGAGGCACCCGACTTTGCCGCAGGCACAGCGCGGACCGCCGTCCGTGCCGATCGTCACGTGTCCGATCTCGCCCGCGGCGAAACGGCTGCCACGGGTCGGCTGACCGCCGGTGAGCAGACCCGAGCCGACACCCGCGCCCACCTTGATGAGCATCATGTCGTCTTCCGCGCCGCCGAACGTGTACTCGGCGAGCGCTGCCGCGTTGGCGTCGTTGGCGACGAGGACGGGCAGCTCGAGCGCCGAACGGAGGCGAGTCTCGAGGTCGAAGGCCGTCCATCCGAGGTTCGGCGCGCTCAAGACGACGCCGCGGTCGTCGACGATGCCGGGCGTGCCGACGCCGACGCCCAGCACGGGCGCGAAGGAGTCGGCGATCAGGTGTCGGGCGAGTTCGATGACGGCCGTTGCGGCGGCCTCTCCCCCGCCGGGCCGCGGCACTTCGTGGCGGGCGACGATCTCGCCGTCGAGGGTGAGTACGGCGCCGAGAAATGCCGTTGGCCCCGAGAGGTCGATGCCGACGATCCGGTGCGCGGCGCGGTCGATATCGAGCAGGATCGCGGGCTTGCCGGGTCGCGAGCCCTCGCGCAGTCCCTGTTCGATCACAAAACCATCGGCGATCAGCTCGGCGACGAGGTCACTGATCGTGACGCGAGTGAGCCCGGTTTCGCGCGACAGGTCCGCGCGACTCAGGGGGCCGCGGTGGAAGAGCGTCTGCAAGACGAGCGAGCGGTTGTGTCCTCGTCCGTGCTCCGGGAGAACCTTCTTGCCGGGCCGCAGGGCGCGACCCGCACCGAAGGCTCGAGGGGACGTCGTAGCCGGGGGCATGGTGATCGGCAGCGCGGGTCCGGATGCGGGCTCGGACACCGCGCCGGAGGGCTGCTCGGGGGTCGACATATTTGTTAGTAGACCTTACTAACACTCCGCTTGGCAAGGGTTTGTCCACAGTTCGTTCGGATCATTTACAAAACCGTAATGAGACGCGCTCGCGGCGCTGCCCGGAGAGCGCACATAGGCTGGGAGCTTCACCAAGGGGGAACCGTCATGAATCGACGACTGATCGCGCTCGCGCTGGCCGCGACAGTAACGTTCGGACTGACCGCGTGCACCGGAGGTGGGTCCGAGTCCCCCGAGAGCACTGGATCCTCCCGGGGCACTGAGTCCTCGAACAGCGGGGGCGCACCCGAATCGCAGACGGTGGAAGAGGCATGCGCCTCGATCAACGGCACCATCCAAAGCGTCTCGGCCGACTTCGAGGGCGTCACCGCCGAAAACCCCGAAGACGCGGCTGCCGCGTTCCAGGCCGCCGCGGATGCCCTGGGCGACGCGACCTCGGAAATCGGAAATGCCGAGGTCGCCGCGCTGCTGCCCGACATCCAGGCCGTCTTCGAGGCTGCCGGAGAAGCGATGACTGCTCTCTCCGAGGGGGATGCCACGAAGGTCACCGAGCTGCAGAACCTCGGCACCGATCTGCAGGAGAGCTTCACCGCGTTCCAGGAACTCTGCCTCGAGTAGATCAGACCGCTCCTCCCCCGCGTCGGCGCCACTTTCCGACATCCGCCACATCGATTGGCGGCGCGGATGCGGCGAAGTTGCACTCCCGTCCCCGGCACGATAAAGAGTCGTTGCGCCTTCGTTCTCAAGCCTCGCCTACAATCGAGGCACACCCCTCCGCGGGTGAGGGGGCCCGTGACTGACCTCATTTCGACGCCATCGTCCGCTGTCGACGATGCGCCGCTGACTCCTGCGCCGCGCGTGGAGTGGACTCCGGCTCCTCCGCGCAAGCGTCGTCGCTGGCCGCTCGCGCTGTGGATCGGGATCCCCGTGCTCGCTCTTGCGGGCATCGGCGTCTTCTTCGGCACCATCCTGATCGCACCGGGCGTGACCATCGCGGGAGTTCCCGTGGGCGGCCTCACGGTGGGCGCCGCCACGGAAAAGGTCTCGCAGACCGTCTCGGACACGGCAGTCGAGGTGTCCGTGGCCGGCACCACCGCGACCATCAGCGGCGCCGATCTGGGCGCGTCGATCGATGCGGATGCGCTCGCGCAGGCCGCCCTCGAAACGCACCCGATGTGGCAGGTGGGCGGGTGGTTCCCGAGCCCCGAACGGGTCGCACCCGACGTGGACGCCGCTGAATCCGAGGCCGCCCTCGCCAACGCGTTCGCCGCCGACTGGGTGGACCCCGTAGACGCGGTCGTCGCTTTCGACCCCGCCACCGGCTCCTATGTCGTCACACCCGCGGTGCCGGGTCGCGGCCTCGACCACGCCGCGATCGAGCAGGCCTACGAAGCTCGGCGGCTCGACTCCTCACTCCCCCCGGCCTTCGACGGCCAGCTCGTCGCGCTCGAGGCAGACATCACGACGGATGCCGCGACAGCCCGCGTGGAGCAGCTGAACGCCATGGTCGCGTCGGCGGGCTTCTACGTCGGCGAGGAGCGCACCGTTCCGATCGCCGCTGATGAACTCGCTTCGTGGCTGACGCTGTCGCCGAATCCCGAACAGGGCACGATCAGCATCTCGGCCGACCGCGCGGCGATCCAGACCATGGTGGACACGCTGCCCGCCGCCGTGGATCGCGCGCCCGTCAACGGCGTCCAGGTCGTCAACAAGGCCGGCACGGTGCTGCGCACCGAACAGGCCGGCGCCGGCGGACGCGCTCTCGGCGCGACGACCGGAATCGCCGCGGGCTTCGCATCGCAGCTCGCCGCCGGTGATGCCGCGTACGCGCTCGATGTCGAGGTGACCACCGCGCAGACCACGTCCGTGGTTCGTCTGCTCGAGGTCGACCTCTCCGAGCAGCGGCTATATGTCAAAGAAAACGACGTCGTGGTCGACTCGTGGCTGATCTCCAGCGGAGGACCCGGCTGGGCCACCCGCCAGGGCAACTTCACCGTCAACGCCAAGGTGCGGATGCAGGACATGGGTAACAGCGAGGTCGGCTACCTTCAGCCCGACGTCGAGTGGGTCATGTACTTCAGCGGCGACCAGGCGTTCCACGCCGTGTACTGGCGCAACATCTGGGGCACTCCGCTGAGCCACGGCTGCGTCGGTATGCCGACGTCGCTGGCCAAGCAGATCTATCAGTGGGCCGACGTCGGAACCGACGTCTGGGTGCACGCGTAAGCACACCGCGTTTCGACTCGGCCCTCCGGGCCTCACTCAACGACCGAGGCCGTGCCCGGTCGTTCAGCGAGCGCAGCGAGACGAAACGCAACGAAAGAAGAGCGGATGCCGGAGGCATCCGCTCTTCTTCTGTTCCACACCCCTACATGGCGTCGATGATGCCGTTCAGCGTCGAGGACGGACGCATGATGTCGTCGACCCGCTGCGCGTCGGGGTGGTAGTAGCCGCCGATGTCGACGGCCGTGCCCTGGGCCGCGGCGAGCTCGGCCACGATCGCCTGCTCGTTCGCGGCCAGCTCGGCGGCGATCGGCGCGAACCGAGCGGCGAGCTCGGGGTCGCTGGTTTGCTTCGCCAGCTCCTGCGCCCAGTACAGCGCGAGGTAGAAGTGGCTGCCGCGGTTGTCGATCATGCCGACGGCACGACCCGGCGAGCGGTCGTTCTCGAGGAACGTTCCGGTTGCCGCATCCAGTGTGTCGGCGAGGACTTTGGCGCTGGCGTTGCCCGTGCGGTCGGCGAGGTGCTCGAACGAGGCTGCCAGGGCGAAGAATTCACCCAGCGAGTCCCAACGCAGGAAGTTATCACCCACGAGCTGCTGCACGTGTTTGGGTGCGGAGCCGCCGGCACCGGTCTCGAATAGCCCGCCACCCGCGAGCAACGGAACGATCGAGAGCATCTTGGCGCTCGTGCCGACCTCGAGGATCGGGAACAGGTCGGTCAGGTAGTCGCGCAGCACGTTGCCCGTCACCGAGATGGTGTCGAGTCCGTGACGCATGCGCGAGAGCGTGTACCGCGTCGCCTCTTCGGGCGACAGGATCGACAGCTGCAGACCGTGCACGTCGAGGGTCGCGAGAGCCTGGTGCACCTTGGCGATCAGCTGCGCGTCGTGCGAGCGGTTGACGTCGAGCCAGAACACGGCGGGCGAACCCGTGGCGCGCGCTCGCGAAACGGCGAGACGCACCCAGTCGATGACGGCGATGTGCTTGGTCTGCGTGGCGCGCCAGATGTCGCCGGCTTCGACGGCGTGCTCGATGAGCACCTCACCGGAGCTGTCGAGGACCTGGACGATGCCGTCAGCGGCGATCTCGAACGTCTTGTCGTGGCTGCCGTACTCTTCAGCGGCCTGAGCCATGAGGCCGACGTTCGGAACGGTGCCGATCTTGGCCGGATCGAGCGGTCCGTTCGCGATCACATCGTCGATGACGGTCTGATAGACGCCCGCGTAGGACGAGTCGGGGATCACGGCGATCGTGTCGTCTTCGCCACCATCCGCGCCCCACAGCTTGCCGCCGTTGCGGACGAGCGCAGGCATGGATGCATCCACGATGACGTCCGACGGGACGTGCAGGTTCGTGATGCCCTTGTCGGAGTTGACGTACGACACGCGTGCCCCGGCCGCGAGGGCCTCGTGGAACGCGGCGATGATCTCGTCGCCCCCGTCCACACTGGCAAGCCCCGCGAGGATCGCGCCGAGCCCGTTGTTCGGGTCGAGGCCGGCCGCCGCGATCTTGTCGCCGTAGCGCGCGAAGACATCGGCGAAGTAGGAGCGT